>NZ_JAVKDF010000027.1:0-300476 GCF_040222385.1 Imperialibacter sp. | reverse complement strand
GGCTAGCGAAACTTTTTGAAGACAATTTTAAGGAGCTCCTTTACCTCAGGAGCGTTCATGTCCCACTCCAGTTTTTTGGAATAGGTTTGGATAAGGAGTTCAACAGCATCGTCGAAACTATCGCAGCCCTCCACTTTCTTCATTGCGGCCAGAAAAACGTCGCTGTCACCATCAAACAACTCGTTAACAAACATATAGCGTTGATTAACCGTGATGCTGCCAGCTATGCTATCAATTTTTTGACTTTGATGCACCTCAGCCAAAGAAGGCCTTTGCTCGGCTTTTAGCTGCTCATGGAGCGGCGTTTTTTCAGACGAAAACTGCTTGTTCAAGGGTGCAGCATCCGGCTCAGCGTCATCATCGCTTTCTTCATCTCCCAAAAACTCAAATGAACCCTTGCCCTTAACCTCCTCCTCTGGCTGCGTTTCCTGCACTTCTTCCAAGGCATCATAGGAGGGTTTCTCGTCTTCCTCGTCGCCTTCCTCCTCGTCAACAAAACGTATCAACTCATCATCTTCGTCCTCTTCTGCCGTTTCGGCTGGGCCTCTGTCTTCCACAGTCATTGAGCTATCATCCTCCTCGTCTTCTGAGGTTTCACTCTCTTCCTCTTCCGGATTTTCATCAAAATCATCATCATTGTCGTCGTCATCTTCTTCCGACGAATCCTCCTCCTCTACAAAAGTTGAGAAATCAACCTGTGCTACTTCGCTAAACCTCTCCTCATACTCCTGGCGGTTTTCCATGGAGAGGTCTCCAGCAGCAAAAAGCTCATCGAGTAAAACAACAGCGTCGTCATGCGACAACTCGCCCTCCGCTTTCTCCTCAAAAAGCGCTACATAGCTTTCAAAAATTTCTTGATTGACCTTAATGTATTTTGAACTGTTTTTCAAATACTTGTCATTCAGCTTGCCGCTTTCGTGCCCGGTCAATTCCTCTCTGAAAAAATCGTAGGGAGTCACAATCAGTAAAATTGCTTCCCTGGTAGCTTGCTGTAGCAAAGGCTCAAAGTTCACCCTATTAACCTTTATCTGCTGGGAAAGCGCATTCATAAATGATAGAAGAGCCTTACGAACATCTTCATTTTTATAATTAAAATAGGGGCTCTGCAGGCGCAGCGTCTCTTTTTGCCATTTGCGAAAAAGAATTTTCAACACAAAATAATTCACCTGCTTTACAGGAGTTAAATCCACTATTTCCTTCCCCGAAATAGTATCAGTGCCTTCAAAGAAAGAATCACAAGCTCTCTTTGTAAACAATTCAGCAAACGCTTCTATAGCCTCATGATTCAGTTTGCTCTCCCGCATATATTTTGTTTCTTTTGCAAAGCTAGTTTTATGCCCAAGATCGTTATACAAAACCTGAATAACAAACGCCTATTCAGCGAAAATAGTGGCCGAACCCTCCTTTCTATTTTGCAGGAAAACTACATTGACTGGATGCACGCCTGCGGCGGCAAAGGGCGATGTACAACCTGCAAGGCGATCGTTCATGAAGGGCTGGCATTGCTTGGTGAACTGACCGAAGCGGAAAAAAAGTATGTGGAAATGGGTAGGCTGGAAGGCAAAGAGCGACTTGCCTGCCAGTGCCGGGTCTCGAACGATATTGAAATAAGTGTAGCGGATGAGAATAAATTCCCGCATATTGACTACACAGGATAAAGGAAAGAATGCTAATAGAGCCACATTTAGAAGGGTCGGGAAGGGAAAGCCGTCGGTCGGGCTGGATTGAGGTAATCTGTGGCTCCATGTTTTCGGGTAAAACAGAAGAGCTCATCAGGCGATTGAACAGGGCGGTAATTGCTGGACAGAAAGTGGAGATATTCAAACCTGCCATTGAGAAAAGATACCACGACAAAAATGTGGTGTCGCACAACGACCGAAGCATCCGGTCAACCCCTGTTCAATTTGCCGACGATGTTATTTTGCTGGCCGGAGAGAGCCAGGTGGTAGGCATAGACGAAGCTCAATTTTTTGATGACGAAATCGTTAACGTAAGTGTAGCACTTGCAAATAAAGGCAAGAGAGTGATACTGGCTGGCCTCGATATGGACTTTATGGGCAAGCCATTTGGCTGTATGCCACAGCTAATGGCTGTCGCAGAATTTGTGACAAAAATTCACGCAATATGTATGAACTGTGGCGACGTTGCTTCCTACTCATATCGTACTTCGTTGGGAAACAATAAAATAATGCTCGGTGAAAAAGAAGCCTATGAAGCAAGGTGCCGCAAATGCTTTTGGGAAGCTATGGGTAATGACAAGAAATAGAAAAAGCTCGCTAGTCTCTTTTGCACTTCTCTTGTTGACCGCTGTTGCCCAAGGGCAAAACGACATACCTGTGGGGCAGTGGCGAACGCACTTCAACTATAACCAGGGATATGGAGTAGTCAAGCTAAAGGAACAAATCTACAGCAACGCCTTTCATAGCCTGATAGAGGTTGACGGTGAAAACATGGCTATCAGAAAAATCACCAAAGCCAATGGTTTAAGCGATGTGGGTATCACAGCACTTGCGGCGCATGAGTCAAGCAGCTCTCTTCTCATTGGCTATGCCAATGGCAATATTGATATCCTCAAAGAGTCAGAGACTATTAATGTCAACGACCTGATGCGTGCCAATATCACTTCCAGTAAAGTCATTAACAATATCTTCGTCGGGGAAGAAACCTTTTTCGCTACTACCAGCTTTGGCATGCTGGAAATTGACCTGCACTCATTTCAGGTTGTGAATGACTATCGGGAGCTGGGAAGGAACGGAACGACCGTAGGCATTCTGGACGGAGGCATTAAAGGAGACAGCATTGTGCTTGCTACCACAGCCGGCATCATTTCAGGCCACCGAACCAATGCTAACCTGCTTGACTTCCGTAATTGGAAGCGATCGCTTGAGGGGGTAGGTCAAATTGATCTCATTGAAGTTTCCGAAGAAATTTCCTACGCTGCCAGCACGCAGGGGCGGCTATGGGTAAATGAAGGAAGAGGCTGGGAGGAAATCACGTTTACTACTAAACCCGAGTTTCTCACGCTCCAAAATGGAGAGTTGCTGTATGGAAAAGGAAACCAACTCTCCAAACGATCTGTAAATGGGCAAACCTCTGCCTTTACCCTGGGAAACAGCTCAGTGGTGGCAGACGCCTTTGTCGACGGTGGAACCATCTGGTTTGCAGATGAAAAAAATGGTTTGGGCCAGTCTACCGCAGAGGGAATCGCCTACTATTTGTTGAATGGCCCGTTCGAAAGTACCATTGCCGATGTTTCGGCGATCGGCAATACAGTTTTTAGCCTCGGTGGCGGTTTTGAGTATAATGGCCTTATTCCATTTAACCGAAACGCATCCGTGTCGATTTTTAGCACCGAAGGCTGGACGAACGTTCAGCCCGGAGATCTTTCTGTTTTCAAGGACGCATCATCCGTTGTCTCTACAAGTGGCTCCAACGATTTTTATGTCCTGGCCTATGGAAAAGGCATCATTCAAAACAGCTCCGGTAAGCTCATAGACCACCAAACGCCGGGCAGCCTCATTCAGGCGACCAACGGCTTTGTGCCTGTGACATCCATGGCCGTAGATCAAAATAACAACCTGATTATCTCCTCCAATCAGGCCAGCAACAAGTACATGATGATGCTTGCCGATGGCAGCTGGGAACCTCTTAGCTTTATTCCCAATACAGCACCGCCAGCCGTATCTCTTCAGCAAAACAGCTTTGGCGATTTCTGGGGCATTTTGCCACATTCGTCAAATAGCGGAGTCATTGTTTTCAACATCGATTCGAAAGAATACAGAATCATCAATACTGGATCGGGTCTGAACTCGTCAACGGTGGCTGACCTCGCCTTCGACAAAGATGACTATACCTGGCTGGCAACATCAGGCGGCTTGACCATTGTAGCCAACACCTACGAAGTGTTCGACCCAGTTGACCTTTTGATCTCCTATCCGGTGGCAGAGAACGCTTTTGTATTGAACGAAGAAGCCGTTCAGGCGATAGAAATTGACGGAGCAAACAGAAAGTGGATTGGTACAGACAAAGGCTTGTTCCTTCTCGATGAGTATGGGGCGGGAACTCTGACCTCTTTTACCAGAGAAAGTAGCCCTTTAGCCAGCAACGATGTGCAGCAATTGACAATTAATAATAGCTCGGGTGAGCTCTTCGTGCTTACTTCTGGTGGACTGGTGTCGTACAGAACAACGGCAACAGCTCCGAGCAAGGCCATGCAAAAGGCAAAGATCTTCCCAAACCCTGTGAGGCCTGGCTTCAATGGTGTGGTGGCCATCGAGGGTCTCGCCTACGATGCAGTAGTGAAAATCACCAACGAAGCAGGTCGCCTGGTCAGAGAAATGGTCAGCACAGGCGGAACAGCGACCTGGAACCTGGCCGACTACAATGGAGCCAGAGTCTCCTCCGGCATTTACATTGTGTTTGCCGCCACACGAGACGGCAGTCAATCAGTGGTCGGAAAAATCGCTGTAATCAACTAGAGCCATGCTACAGAAAACCCGTGGCATCGCTATCAACTACATCAAATACCGGGACACGTCGATTATCTCCCGCATTTATACCGAGGATTTTGGTTTGCAGTCTTACATTGTTAATGGAGTAAGGTCGGCCAAATCAAAAGGAAAGATGGCGCTATACCAGCCACTCACATTATTGGATTTGGTAATCTATCATAAAGACGGAGCGCAACTCAATCGTATTTCAGAAATAAAGTGTTTTTATCCGTATCAACATATTCCCTTTGAAATACGAAAAACGACTATCGGCATCTTTTTGGGTGAGGTACTGAGCAAGATCGTAAGGGAAAACGAGCATGATCATGCTGGTCAGTTTGATTTTGTGGCCAAGTCGCTCAAAGAGTTCGACACGCTGAGCGTCAATTTCGAAAGCTTTCACCTACAGTTCCTTGTTAAGTTTACACAGTACCTGGGTTTTGACCTGGTGAACACTGAAGACCTGTACCAGCAAGTTTATCACCTGACGAAAAGTGATGTGCTCTCAAAGGAAGTCCTGGCATTCATTGAGTTTTTGTACCACGCTCCTTACAATCATGAAATGAAAGCCACACTGGAAATTAAAAGAGAGGCCTTGAAAAATGTCATCAGCTTCTACGATCACCACCTGGGCACCCTGGGCTCACTCAAGTCGGTGGAGGTATTGCGACAAATTCTTCATTAAGCGTCTCCTCACGAATCTATTTGCTACTATGATGGTTATTTCGTGGTAAGAGTTATAATTTTACACGAACCAACAAAAATTGTCAATTATGAGAAAAATTCTTTTAGGAGCTATGGTAGCATTTGGTGTATATGCATGCTCTAGCCCAAAAACAGAAAACACAGAAGAGACGGCCAGCACTCCGGAAGCAACAGAAACTGTTGCCGAAGCAGTTAAGCCCCGGGTGTTTTTCAAATCTCCTGCCGACGGAGCCACGGTAAGCAGCCCTGTATTTGTGGAAATGGGTGTGGAAGGCATGCAGGTTGAACCAGCAGGACAGGTAAAAGAAGGATTTGGCCATCATCACATACTTATCAATCAGGAATTTTGGCCAAAAGGTGAGGTAATTCCCGCCAGTGATTCAACCATTCATTTTGGCAAAGGCCAGACTGACACCCAGCTTGAGCTTGCTCCAGGCGACTACACTATCTCGCTGCAATTTGCTGATGGAGTACACACATCGTATGGACCTGACATGGCCGCCAGCATCAAGATTACCGTGAAGTAATTTCTATAAAACAGCTAAAAAGCCACCATACTTAGTCAACGTGACTTGAAAGTTAGTATGGTGGCTTTTTTTTTCGTTTTTCACTATCATTATACAAAATACAAGCAACTATGGCCCAGGTCCTATTTGATGCGGTTCCCTCTCTCGATTTGGCTGATTTCACTTCTGGAGACGCTGAAAAAAAGAAAGAATTTGTTGAGAAACTCGGGGAAGCATACAACAACATAGGCTTTGTTTCTATCAAAAATCACGGCTTGACCGACGAATTACAGCAAAAGCTCTACAGTATCATCAAGAAGTTCTTTGACGAACCTGACGCAGTAAAACAAAAATATGAAAAGCCGGAGCTGGCTGGTCAAAGGGGGTATATTTCCAAGGGAAAGGAGCATGCGAAGGGAAGGTCGACCGGCGATTTAAAAGAGTTTTATCATATCGGCCAGGAAGTAACCGACAACGACCCGATCAAAGAGGAGTACCCTGACAATATTTGGCCTGAAGAGAATCCAGAATTCGAAGGAATTGCCCTGACAGCTTACAGAACTATTGAAAATGCAGGAAGAGCGATGCTGAGAGCCATTGCATTGTATCTTGAGCTAGAGGAAGACTATTTTGAATCAAGGGTAAAAAATGGGAACAGTATCCTGAGACCGATTCATTATTTTCCGATTGAGAATCCCGACGCCATTCCGGCCGATGCGGTAAGGGCAGCCGAACATGGTGACATCAACCTAATTACGCTCTTGATGGGAGCCAGTGCCGATGGCCTCCAGGTTTTGAGGCGGGACGGAAAGTGGATTCCAATTACCGCACTACCTGAGCAGTTGGTTGTGAACGTTGGCGACATGCTCGCCAGGTTGACCAACGACAAGCTTAAAAGCACTATCCACCGGGTAGTAAACCCACCAAGAGCGCTCATGCATACGTCAAGGTATTCGATTCCTTTTTTTATGCATCCCCGGTCCGATATGGATCTCACCTGCCTGGAAAGCTGTGTTGATAGTGAACATCCTAAAAAATACGATGACATAACAGCTGGAGCCTTCCTCCAACAGAGGTTAGCTGAAATAGGCCTCAAGAAATAGTATTGCCATGCGCAATATTCGCAATTTCATCTTTCTCAAAGACGTTTTCATCCTCGCCATCACTTCATTTGGCGGTGCTCAAGCACATTTTGCCATCATTCTCGACAGGATGGTGAAGCTCAGGGCATATTTAACGGAAGAGGAGTTGATAGAGCTTCATGCGCTGTGCAACCTGCTACCCGGCCCCACCTCTACACAAACAATTACCGCTATAGGCTTCAAAAGGGGAGGGCCGCCTTTGGCATATCTGACACTGCTGGTTTGGATTTTGCCAGCTGTGACTATCATGACGGCGGCCGCCATCCTGATCAACAGCCTACAGGTGAAAGAGCTCAGCCTCCATTTTACCCGGTTCATCCAGCCCATGGCGATAGCCTTCGTTGCCTATTCTGCCGTGCTTATCTGGGGCAAGGTGATAAAAAGCCGAACCAGCATTTTTTTAGCCATTGGGTCGGCAGTAATCTCCTATTTTATCAGCTCTCCCTATTTGTTCCCTGTACTCTTACTTGCAGGTGGGGTAATTTCATCCACCAAATACAAAAGGCACGAAAAAGAAGAGCGTCAAAAGATAAACATCGTATGGGCCAACTTTTTCCTTTGGGCAGGCGTGCTGATATTTGCAGCCCTACTTGGCGCAGCTACAAAGTACCAGGCCATTACGCTGCCCATAAGGCTATTTGAGAACTTTTATCGGAACGGAAGCCTCATCTTTGGTGGGGGACAGGTGCTTGTTCCATTTCTCTATACAGAGTTTGTTGAATTTAAAAGCTACCTCAGCTCAGAGGAGTTTCTTTCGGGCTACGCCCTGGTGCAAGCCATTCCCGGCCCTACCTTTTCCTTCAGTGCCTTTATTGGTGCGCTGACGATGCGAGAATGGGGGACAAGCGGTGAAATAATGGGTGCGGTTATCGCCTCTGTAGGTGTGTTTCTCCCAGGCACTTTCCTGATCTTCTTCGTATCCAGATTTTGGGATCAGCTTAAAAAATACCGGCCTGTGAAAGCCTCACTGGAGGGGATCAACGCCGCCAGTGCGGGCATGGTAGTGGCAGCGGCTTTTTTGCTTTACCAGCCCCTGGAGCAAAACCTCCTCAATATTCTGGTGATCATTATTACTTTTCTGGTGCTTCAGTTCACTAAAATGCCTCGCCCCATTATAATTCTTATTGGCTTTGCCCTGGGTTTTGTATTCAAAGGCCAATAAAAAACCCTGAGTGCTTGTACCCAGGGTCTTGATGCCAAATAGCCATCTATATTGTGTTACTCGTGAAAGGTGAGCAAAGGCACCTTGACACCCATGGCTACTTTTTTCGTAACGCTGCTTTTGAAAATCTTTTCAAATAGAGAATGCTTTCTTGGCATCATGGCAATCATATCAGCTGAGTTTTTTTCGGCAAATTCAAAAAGCCCGGCCCTTACGTCATCATTCTTTGTAGTCTCGAAAGAGTGCTTAATGTTCTTAAGAAATTTGTCGACTTTGAAGCTCTCCACCAGGCGGCTAAATGGAAATTTGTCATCCTCAGTAACATTGACTATTGTGATTTCAGCTTCGAAAAGCTCGGCAATATCCTTCAACGGACTTAGCCTTCCTATTGACTCTATCTTATTGAAGTCAGCAGCAAATACTATCTTCTTCGGTTTGAATTGTTTGGTAGTTTCAGGCACCACCAGCACTGGCACATCAGCAATTCGAATCACTTCGCTGCTTACCCCGCCGAGCAGCTTCTCAAGCGTGTCATGACTGCCTTTTGTGCCCATCACAATCATATCAATCTTCTTGGTTTCCATCGCCGTATAAATAGCGTCAATGGTGAAAGATATATACGCTCTATGATCATGCTTAACATCCTTCAACCCTGGAATTTCTTCATCCAAAGCGTCGAATTTCTTGTCTATTTCCTCCTCGTACTCTTCCAGCATTGGTTCAATCATGGCCTGGCCACCAATGTCCATATGGGGCGTTGGCACATGAATGGCGTTAATAAGGTGGATTTTTGCACCCAGCTTCTTGCTAAGGTCTACCGCAATTCTAACGGCGTTCTTTGAACACGGAGAGAAGTCTGTCGGTACAAGTATGTTTTTGATGTTCATGTCTTTGTAGGATTACAAGGTTGCTAATTAAGAGTAAACTTAAAGCATCCCGATTCCGCCTGACATGACCTCAATATTCAGAAAACCTGATTTTAGTCAGATTTGAACAATATGCTACTTAATCTGCTGTTTCCTGTGGTATAAGTAGAAGTGTTGTGGGCCGTTAAAGTTTTTTCCCTCGCTTAAGGTAACATAGCCATGGCCGTTTACTGTAAACGCAACTGCCTCCCCTTGCGGTTCGGGTTGGTAGGGAAGCCGATGTGGATTTGCCTTGATCGCTTCCAGCCAGGGAACGTCTGGCTCCTTCTTCCAGTAAAATATCGATTCGTAGTTTTTAAGTAAAAGCTCCTGTCCATCTGGCGATATGTCTCCCGACACAATCATCCAGAACGGGATGCCACCCACCTTGTGCAGCACATAGGGTTCGGGGGTCTGCTCCGCAAAAGGCCAGTGATAAACAATAACATTGTCCCCTCTTTTAGATATAACAATGATGTCACTATTGGTGGGGTCGACCAGCAAGGTTTCCGCATCCCGGGCACCATCAGGATACTGAAATTGATATGTGGAAAAATCGCTGATACCGAGGGATTGAACGCCTTCGGATATATTCAATTCAGGTTCCGGAAACGAATAGATTGAATAATTGCCATAAGCAGCTCTATTGTCACCAGTTTCACCAACGTAAAGCAAATAGCCTTCGTCCAGTCCTGGGCCAATGGCGATATCCTCCCAGTCACGGTTGATCACTCCCTGCAACCTTACTTCAGCTTTGAGCTGAGCCATGCTGTCGATCAGGTAAACAGAAGGACTGCCTCCGCTATCGTTGTGCGCCCAATAAAAGCCGGGGTATTTTCGACTGGCTACTATCCCTGAAATTTCGTCGAGGCTACTTTCTGTTATGACTCCCATCGAGGTAGCTGCTTCGAAGGGTGCTCTCGCCTTTTCCTCAGCGTAGTCACTCCTATCGCTTTTGCCATGGCAAGCTGCCAAAGCTATAAAGCAAAGGGCATAAAAAGCGATTCTAAATGACATCAAAACCTTGTTTAGATAGGCGGGGTGGAAACTTGTATTCTGGAAGCCAGGGTTGTTATCGGCTGCATTGGTGGGAAGTACAGGACTCGAACCTGCGACCCCCGCCCTGTCAAGGCGGTGCTCTAAACCAACTGAGCTAACTTCCCAAATGACACATCGAAGCTGCAACGTGCGACTTGCTAGCCAGCAAAGTTTGAGAAACAATTCGAAATAAACAAAGGCTTAAATGGGGAGGTCGGATTAGCAAGCGCTAAAAAAGTCGGTCGCTGCCTTGATGATGGGCTTTTCGAAAATGGCAGTTATGCCCACCGCCACTCCTACGACTACGGCCACTATAGTCAATGCATTGCGAATTCCTGTAGGCAGGTCTTTTGGGTTGGTAAAGTACTTCATGGGCTTCTTGCTTACCATCTTCGTCTTTCAAGGTCAGGTTAAAAAATGGACGGGTATAGCA
The DNA here is from genome assembly GCF_040222385.1 of Imperialibacter sp. GTDB lineage: Bacteria > Bacteroidota > Bacteroidia > Cytophagales > Cyclobacteriaceae > Imperialibacter. Next base: position 290,095 of record NZ_JAVKDF010000027.1, on the reverse strand, counting down.
CTGAAACAGAAATCAGCGACTATACCCTTATACTATTATTCTACTACTTCTCCCTTAATGGTCAGCACAATTGGGGCTTCGGATCCACTGTGATAGACACTCACAGTCTTACTAAAAGCCCCTGTCTTTGCAGCATTATAAGTAGCTTTCACAAACCCTTCACTACCCTCTCCAATACTACCCTTCGTATAGTCCGTTACGGTGCATCCACAAGATGCTGTCACTTTAGTGATGGTAATTGACTCGCTGGAGGGGTTCGTAAAATCAAAGTTGTGGCTTGCGGGAGCTCCCTTTTCGATCTTACCAAAGTCGTAAGTCATTGCCTTGAATGACAATGACTCGGCGGTTGGACGAAAACTTGAAAGGGCGATAAAGGCGATGAAGAGCCCTGCTAGTGCAACAATGTTCTTTTTCATAATTAATGTGTTTTAGTGAAAAAATAAATAATGATTCAAATGTCCGTACTGAAGCTTTAAAAGGCTGTTAATGAAAGCATAACAAGTGTTAATGAAATGTTAATGACACACTGTTCATCAATGGATTGTTTAATTTTGAATCATGAGGACTCGTTCAATCAGGCTTATCACCTCACTCGGAGCACTCTCAGTAGCCGGGGTTCTGCTGATTCAATTTCTTTGGATCAGGCAGGCCTACATTGCCGAATCCAGAACTTTCGACCATAATCTTCATCTCGCACTACGCAATGTTGTCGAGTCGCTGTGCCAAACCGATGGCCTTGATGTGCCAGCGTACAATCCCATTGAGCAGATATCGGCTAATTACTATATCGTACGAACTTCGCAGGTATTACAGCCCCGAACCCTGGAATACTTCCTGAAAGCCGAATTGAACAAGCGAAATATTTTCACCGATTTTGAGTATGGCATATACGATTGCCAGTCGCAACTCATGGTATATGGAAATCAGGTTTCAGAAAACAAAGGGAAACTGGTCAAGGCGAGCTTCCCGTCACTAAAAGAAGACCAGTATTATTTTGGGGTGCTGTTTCCTTCAAGACAAGGGTACCTTCTGGGCAGGATGGACTTTCTGGTGTACTCTTCGGGAGGGCTACTGCTTGTGATAGGGTTCTTCGCCTACGCCATGGTTGTGATGACAAGGCAAAAAAGACTCTCAGAAATTCAGCGGGACTTTATTAACAACATGACACATGAGTTCAAGACTCCCTTGTCGACCATTAAGCTGTCGGCAGAAGTAATCCGGTCGGCCAATGAAAAGGACTCGAAAGAACGGCTTCACAAATACGCTTCTTTGATCGAAAAAGAGGCCGACAGATTGCAAAGCCATGTGGAAGAGGTGCTACAAATAGCGTTGGTAGAAAAAAACAAGCTGCAATTGCATATGGAGGTACAGTCGGTAGCCGACCTGCTAAAGGAGTTTGACCAAACTGCCAGCGAAAAAATGCAAACCGTTAACGGCAAATGGCAGCTCAAATGCGATTGCAATGACAGTAAGATAAAAGCCGACGCCCTCCACTTTCAAAATGTGCTGGGCAATTTGCTTGACAACTCCATTAAGTATTCCGAGGGCGCCCCCGTCATCACACTTGATGTTACCGACACTGACCACGACGTACTTCTTTTATTTAAAGACGAGGGGAGGGGTATTCCTGCTCCATCGTTGAAACACGTTTTCAAGAAATTTTACCGGGTGCCAAATGGGGATGTGCAGGACGTTTCAGGTTTCGGGTTGGGCCTGTTTTACGTAAAGCAAATAGTCAAAGCCCATAACGGTGACATTACAGTAAGTTCAACACACGGTAGGGGAACGACTTTTCAAATCAAAATCCCAGTGGTTCATGAAAAATAGGCCAAAGCTGTTGTTGGTAGAGGATGACCCAAGCCTGGGCTTCGTGCTAAAGGACAATCTGGAGCAAGGTGGCTATGAGGTGGTTCATGCCACAAACGGGCTGGATGCTCAGCAATTTTTTAAAGCCAACACTTTCGACCTATGCCTTCTGGACATTATGCTGCCAAAAGTAGACGGGTTCACATTGGCAAAAAGCATCCGGGCGACCAATTCATCCGTTCCAATCCTTTTCATCACAGCCCGCTCGCTTCAGGAAGACAAGCTGAAGGGCTTCTCCATTGGAGCAGATGATTACATCACCAAGCCATTCAGTATGGAGGAGTTGCTTTTTCGTGTCGCTGTGTTTGTTAAAAGAACCACGCCTACCGAAGAAAGGCCAACTTCTCAGCAGCTAGGCATTGGCGAGTATACACTCGACACCGACACGCTCCGCTTGCGATTCAAAGACGGTGAGACCAAGCTAACCCGAAGAGAAAACGACTTGCTTTTCATGCTGGTGTGTCGCAAAAATCAGCTGGTGAAAAGAGACGAAATTCTTTTACAGCTCTGGGGCGACGACGACTATTTTGCCGGAAGAAGCCTTGACGTATTTGTATCACGTCTCAGAAAGTATCTCCGACACGATCCGAATGTTCAAATTGAGAACCATCACAGCGTCGGCTTTCAGCTTAGAGTAAAATAAAAGCGCAGCGGCTACTTTTTCACTGTTGGCAGGATCAATTTGGAAGTATTCTTACCACCCACATAGACTTTATTGACAGCCGGAATCAGGTTTGTTTCTGTGGCAATATTAGTTCCTGTGTTCGGGTTCGGGTCGTAATGCGGAAAGCTGCTGCTGGTAATGTACAGCCTGATACGGTGTCCCGCCTTGAACAAATTAGCCGTCGCCATGTTGTCGATAGATATTGGGTAAACCTTCTCCGGCTCCATCAACACCTGCTTGTCAAACCCTTCCCGGTAGCGCATCCTTAAATAGCCCGCATCCAGCCCACTCAGGTTAATTGACTTGCCGTCGGGATAGACATCGCAAAGCACTATATGAAAATCAGTGTCTTTAGCCGATGAGCTAACCGCCAACGCAGCCTCCACCAGGCCGATTACTTCGATGTCCTCCTGCAAAACTTCAGAGGTAAACACCAACACATCCTCCCGGGCTTCGATTGCTCTTTGGTCGAAGGGATAGCTTTTTTCGAAACTTTTATCATACACGGGATTATTTGGATCAAAGGTGTAAGACATGGCTTTCGCCCTTTTTGACGGCTGCAATACAAGTTCACCACTTTTGTTGTTGGCACCGGCGACCAAATAAAACGTGGTGCTTTCGATATTGGGTACGGGCCAGTCGCTAAACGTTTTCCATTCATTAGCGCCCATCACAAAAACACTCACAGGGTCAGGCATGGGAGCCTCCTCTTCTTTTAATTGAATGGTGAACCAGTCGATCAAAACCCTGTCGAAGTCAAAGCCAGCCGACGGCCCAAAGCTGACTTCTCCGAAATCTGTCTTCCTCACGGTTACCGACGTGTGGTTCCATGGGCCAAGAATCAGTGTGGTTTGTTCTCTGGCTACCTCGGTAGCGGCTTTTGTTTTCATTTCCTGAAAAGCCTGAATAGCACCTAGGGGCCCATAGGCAGCATCGTACCAGCCACTGAGAAGCAAAGCAGGTGCCTGCATTTTCTCAAAGTCTTTTTCTACCGAGGCAAAGTCCCACCAGTCTGATTTGTCAGGGTGCGAGAGCCAATCGTAATAATATGGGGCGTACTTCTGAAGCAAGGGCATTTCAGCCAGAGGCCTGTACTTGTACCATTGATCCCGGTCTTTCGCCCACGGTTCGTAGGCGTCGTTATCCAGCCAAGGGCCAGAGGTGTCATTGGCTTTTTTACGAAGGTCAGGGACTATGAACGGCATAAACCAGTCGAGCCAAACAAGAGAAAAGGCTCCGCCGAAATAATAAAAATAGTGGCTATTGATAGGGGTCATGTCGGGTGCCGCAGCTTTAAGCGCCCCGGGTGCCTCTGACAATGACAACCACTGAACAATGCCCGGGTAGGAGCCCCCATAGGTGCCGACTCTTCCGTTCACATAGGGCTGTTTGCCCACCCATTCTATTAAATCATAGCCATCGGGCCGCTCCTGATGATAAGCTCTGAATTCCCCCTCGCTCCCGAAACGCCCCCTAACGTCCACCAGAAAGACGGCAAACCCTTCTTTTGCTGCAGCAAGCGGAAACATGGCGTAACCATCATACTCATCTTTGCCATAGGGCGTCCTGTACACAATGGCGGGAAACCTGCCTTCTCCTGCTGGCTTATACAGAATAGCCTCCAGGTTGACTCCGTCCCTCATGGGAATTTTGACCACTTCTCGTTGAATGTTCCATGCTTGTGGCTGAGCCACCAGTGGGATTGCCAAAAAACTGAGAAGAAAAGAAAAGATCAATTTTTTCATCGCACAACGGGTTAAAGTCATGTCAAGTAAATCATTGAAACCGGAAACGAAAAATGATATTTGACTCGTTGGGAAAAAATAGAGCATAAAAAAAGCCCTCTGCGAGGGCTTCTTCATTTCACAAGGGTGGAAGACCGGGTTCGAACCGGCGACCTCCTGAACCACAATCAGGCGCTCTAACCAGCTGAGCTACAACCACCATGTAATTTTGGGACTGCAAAGTTAATGGCATTCATCAATTTTGCAAAGCACTTAGTCCCTTGTAAATAATAATCTTTCACCTTTTTTAGTTTCATCCAATTGGCCTTTGTGATAGGCTCTGTGCCCCGAAACAAGGACAGTGTCAATTTTTGAATGAAAAATTTGCCCTTCAAAAGGCGACCATCCACATTTGGCCAGGATATTTGATTTCTCCACCATCCAGGTTGAGCTAGTATCGGCAATCACCAAATCAGCAAAATAGCCCTCTCTGATAAAGCCCCTCTTTTCTATTTGAAACAAAATAGCTGGGTTGTGGCACATTTTTTCCACCAGCCGCTCCATGCTTATTTTACCCTCCCGGTGCTTTTCAAGCATGGCCACGAGCGAATGTTGAATCAACGGCCCCCCGGAAGGTGCATTGAAATAACTATTTTGTTTCTCTTCCCAGGTGTGGGGCGCATGATCAGTAGCCACCACGTCGATTCTGTCTTCCAACAAAGCTTTCCATATCTGTTCCCTGTCGCTTGCCTTTTTCACAGCCGGGTTCCACTTAATAAGTGTTCCTTTACTCGCATAGTCTTCATCCGAAAACCAAAGGTGGTGAACGCATGCCTCAGCCGTTATCCTTTTTTTTGCCAGAGGAATTGAATTGTCGAATAGCGCCGTTTCCTTTCCCGTAGAAATATGCAGGATGTGTAGCTTGGTGCCGTGCTTCTTTGCCAAGCCAACTGCCATGGATGAAGAGAGATAGCAAGCTTCTTCACTCCGAATGAGAGGGTGGCATTCAATAGGCACATCTTCACCATACTTATTCCTGAATATTTCGGTGTTAGCTTTGATAGTGGCTTCGTCTTCGCAGTGCGTGGCTATGAGCATGTCTACCTTGCTGAAAAGTCCTTCCAGCACCTTCTCATTGTCTACCAACATATTACCTGTGGAAGAACCCATGAACACCTTGACGCCGCACACATTCTTTTGATTTGTTTTCAATACTTCCTCCAGGTTGTCGTTGCTGGCTCCCATGAAAAAAGAGTAGTTAGCCAGAGATGTTTGCCGGGCAATTTCATATTTGTCCTCCAGCAGCTGCTGAGTCAATGCATTGGGCACTGTGTTCGGCATTTCCATAAATGATGTGACTCCGCCGGCCACAGCCGCCCTGGCCTCTGTATAAATGGTAGCCTTATGAGTGAGTCCCGGCTCACGAAAATGCACCTGGTCATCGATTACCCCAGGCAACAGGTATTTGCCGTCGGCATCTATCACCTCGTCAGCGTCATCGGTCAGGTGCGAACCTATCTTTTCGATATACTGCCCCTTCACCAACACATCTGCGGCACGTACCTTGCCTTCGTTCACTATATTTGCATTTACAATCAGCTTCGTCTTCATAGGATGGACTATTTGATGTGCAAATTTACATTTATATACCCAAACAGGGGGCTCTGGCATGATAGATAACAAAAATTTTATGGAGGAGTCGGCTGGCTTCGAATCGTTCAAGCTGAATAAGCAGCTCCTGAACGCTATCGCCGATTTGGGTTATAAATCGCCCACTCCTATTCAGGCCAAGGCCATTCCTGTGGCGAACGCAGGCCACGACCTCTTCGGAATAGCGCAGACGGGCACGGGCAAAACAGCGGCCTACCTGATTCCCATTCTATTGAAAATCAAGTATGCGCAAGGCAACGACCCGAGAGCACTCATTCTGGCACCCACCCGGGAGCTTGTAATGCAAATCGAGGAGAATGCCCGAAAGCTGGCTACCTACACCGACCTTCGGGTAGTGGGCCTCTATGGGGGAAAAGGGCCAAAGCTTCAGATCGAAGAGTTGAAAAAAGGTGTGGACTTGATCGTGGCCACCCCCGGTCGGTTCACCGAGCTTTATCACGCAGAGGCAATTCATCCACGCCAAATTAAAACACTCGTGCTGGATGAAGCTGACCGAATGATGGACATGGGCTTTATGCCGCAGATAAGGAAGATACTGGAGGTGATTCCCGTCAAGAGGCAAAACATGTTGTTTTCTGCCACCATGCCCGAAAAAGTAGTGAAGCTCTCAGAGGAGTTTCTGGAGTTTCCTCAAACAGTTGAAGTAGCCCCTCAGTCGAGTACGCTCGAAACAATTGAACAGCGGGTGTATCTCATACCTAACTTCAAGACGAAGATTCACATGCTCAACTGGTTTCTGCATCAAACAGAAGCCATCGACAAAGTCATCATATTCACCAAAACAAAAGACACTGCCAACAACCTTTATAAATTTATACACCGAAAAATCAATCCATCTGTAAAGGTGATTCATGGCAACAAAGACCAGAATGCCAGAATCAACTCTTTTGAGGCCTTTAAAGCTGGCGACAGCAAAATCCTGGTAGCTACGGATGTGAGCTCACGAGGCCTCGACGTGAGCATGGTGAGCCATGTTATCAATTTTGATGTGCCTGTGCTGTACGAAGATTATGTGCACAGGATAGGACGAACAGGGCGAATTTACAAGGCAGGCTCAGCCTGGACTTTTGTTAACCCTGCTGAAGAATATCACCTTCGAAAAATAGAAGAGCTTATCCGAAAACAAATTCCCGTACACCGCTTGCCGAAAGATTTGATCATTGAAGAAACCCCTTTCGAAGAGCAGCAAGACATGGCCAGGGAAGTGGATCATCAGAAAAGAAAAGATGACCCGGATTTCAAAGGTGCCTTTCATGACAAGAAGCATCCGAAAGGTCAATTTAAGAAGCCAACACCCAAAAAGAACAAAAGGAAAAAACGTTGATCTGTGAATCTACAGAATTCATCGAAGAATTTGGGTGGTTCATCTAATCGAAAATTTTGTTTGAGGTGAAAAGCATACATTTGATACAGAAAGATGGATAAGTCTTTCTTTCCATAGCTGGTTGAAAAGATCTTGGGGGATGTGGCTTTGCCGATCCCTCAAGTTGTTTCTAGACCACACTAAAAAGGCCCTTGAACTGAAGTTCAAGGGCCTTTTTCTTTTTTGGTGCACTAAGTGATCCTAAGTAACGGGTGTGGCGAAGGGGGCCGTTTAATCGAGAAAACACCAATATGCACAAACTTAAAGTTATAGCTAACGAGTAGGTCAACAGACTATGGAAAAGAGTAATTAGTTGACTATATTTAGTCAGTGTGCATTCAATTTCAGCTTTTTAAAAATTTGCATGGGTACCCCTATCTATAAAATATTACAGTATATCAATGAAAATGATGGTGTTGTGCCGTCCGGACAGTTGGTAGCTTTCGCTAAGGAAATTAAACTCGATTTTTCTGAATTCAGTAGAATAATGGATGATCTCAAAGCCAATGGATTAATTAAAGATGCTGGCATAGATTTCAAAGAGCAAAACGGAGATATTTTGTTCTCTGGAAGAATGCCTGAGTTTATTTACTTAACAGCCGACGGTAAGGCTCTTGTAGCAGCCACAAAAAACAAGACGTCCACCAAAGTCAAAACGAATCTCAGCCAACCATTACTGCAAAACATCTTTTACCCAGTGCTTGCCACCATTTTAGGGGGCATTTTACTCTTCTTCATCATGAAAATGCTTGGACTCAATCCAACCTAATCCGCTCCTCCCTGTTCGCCACTTCCCAGGCTGTAAAGAAAACCAGCTTTGTGATAGCGGTCATCTTGTCGAACGCTATTTTCTCGATCGTGTCTGTGGGACGGTGGTAATCAGCGTGCACACCATTAAAATAGAAAATGATCGGCACGTTGTTCTTGGCGAAGTTGTAGTGGTCGGAGCGATAATAGAACCTGTTCGGATCGTTCTCATCATTATAGGTATAGTCCAGCGCAAGGTTGGTGTAATCTTTATTGGCCTTTTCGGAAAGCAGATGCAGGTCTTGCGACAACTTGTCCGAACCGATCACATAGATATAATTCTCATTGTCTAAATGAGCATCATCTACCCTGCCTATCATGTCGATGTTCAAATTGACAACGGTTTGGCTGAGCGGCAGCGCCGGATGATCAGTATAGTATTCCGACCCTAGAAGGCCTTTCTCCTCACCTGTCACTGTCATAAATAAAATGCTTCTCCGGGGGCCATTTCCTTTCTTTTTTGCCTCGCTAAATGCTTGCGCAATTTCCAACACGGCACTCGTGCCCGATCCGTCATCGTCAGCGCCATGGTAGATAACACCATCTCTTTTTCCAAGGTGGTCGTAGTGGGCCGTTACCACCAGCACCTCCGCCTTCTTATCCGTTCCCTCAAGAAATCCGAGTACGTTTTCTGTCATTACCTCTTCAGTAGTTCTTTCTGCCTTGAAGCTAATGCTGGCCTTTGGAGCCTCTGGGCCAGCGGCACTCTTCATGAGTTCGTCAACAGGCGAGCCAAAGACAGCCTTTGCCGCATCGGGGGAAACAATAAAAACAAAAGGGCCTTCACTACTGCTACGACCTTCGCTACTGAGGCCTAGTCGTGAGGCAGTAATGTAATTTTTGTACCGATCAACGGCGGCCTTGAACTGAGTATCCGACTCGCCACCAAAAACAACAAAGCCTTTAATGTCAGCGTCTGCAAACTGCATGCTTATGGCTCGCCATGACCTGCCGTCCTCTGCTCGCACAGCAACAATTTTATTCTTAAAAGCCCCACTCTGGATGACGCCAGCCGCCTGTGCCAAATCTCCGATAAAAACGACTTCAGCGGTTACTTCTTCAGCAGTACTGGCAGCCCCAAAATATAACATATCGGTTCCGTTCTCCAGTTTGGTGCCACCTGCCCTTACGTAAACATCGGTCCATTGAGATTTTTGCAGAGGGAAACGCTGAAAGTAAGATTTTGAATCCGCTTCAGGCACAATTGGCTGTAGTCCGTACTGCTTGAACTGGCCTGCAATAAAAGCTGCTGCTTTTCGCTGACCTTCTGTGGCAGTTTCCCTACCCTCCAGGCTGTCGGAAGTTAAGACTTCGAGACGGGCATAAAGGTCTTCCTTGGTGATGGTCTTCGAGGTTTTTATCGCCTTTTTATCCTGAGCAAACGCTGCACAGCTAATAACCACGGCGAGCACAAGTAATGAAAATTTCTGAATCATGATTGCTTTGGGTTAACCGGGGCAATTTTATTCTTTTCGTGTAAACCTCCCACACCAATTCCACATTTTATTTGAAAACCGGAACAAAATATCTTCACATTAAATTATACCTTTGCAGTCAGAAATAAGGTTCATATCACTACACATTTTCAGGGGGTAACTTAATGAAGATCAACGTTAACCAAAGGGTTAGTTTTGAGAGTCGCCATCACGGCAAAGATGATCAAGAGCTGGCCACAATGCTTCAAACTGTTGGAGTGTCGTCTATTGATGAATTAATTGACCAAACTGTTCCAAAAAAGATACGGCTGGAGCGGCCGCTGCAACTTCCGACGCCAAGAAATGAATATCAGTTCCTGAACGAGTTCAAGCAACTTGCAGCAGGTAACAAGGTGTTCAAGAGCTATATCGGGATGGGTTACCACAACTGCGTGGTGCCTGCAGTTATCCAGCGAAATATCCTTGAAAACCCAGGCTGGTACACAGCCTACACCCCCTACCAGGCAGAGATCGCTCAGGGGCGTTTGGAAGCACTTATCAACTTCCAAACCGTGGTATCTGATTTGACAGGTATGGAAATCGCCAACGCCTCCTTACTCGACGAAGGCACAGCCGCCGCCGAAGCCATGACTATGCTGCATGAGCTAAGGAAAAAATCGAGAAAAGACGCTCACAAATTCTTTGTGGATGAAAACACCTTTCCACAAACCATTGACCTACTTGTCACAAGGGCTGAGCCTTTAAACATCGAGCTGGTTATTGCTCCTTTTTCTTCTTTCGACGTCACCGACACTTCGTTCTACGGTGCTTTGCTTCAGTATCCGGATGCCAACGGCGAGGTAAAAGACCTGAAGCCTTTCATAGCCTCAGCTAAGGAGAGCGACCTCATGATTGCTGTAGCTGCTGACCTTTTGAGCCTCACTCTGTTGACTTCTCCGGGAGAAATGGGTGCTGACGTGGTAGTCGGAAACAGCCAGCGCTTTGGCGTTCCGATGGGTTACGGCGGGCCGCATGCCGCCTTCTTTGCTACAAAAGACGAATACAAAAGACAGATACCCGGAAGAATCATCGGAGTATCAGTTGATAAGGAAGGCAACAAAGCTTACCGAATGGCTCTCCAAACCAGAGAGCAACACATTAGAAGAGAAAAAGCTACTTCCAATATTTGCACGGCACAGGTGCTTCTGGCCGTTATGGCTGGCATGTATGCCGTGTATCACGGCCCACATGGCCTGAAAGAAATCGCCGCAAGAGTTAATGGTTTGGCGAGACTACTGAATGCTGGTCTGGCTCACCTTGGTTTCAAGCAGCTGAATGCCGAGTTTTTTGACACACTTAAAGTAGAGGCGGCCGGGAAAAAAGAAGCGATCAAGTCCCTCGCTGAATCCAAGGGGGTAAACCTTAGGTACTTCTCTTCCGATCATGTTGGTATCTCGCTGGACGAAACCACTCAGCTTGAAGACCTGAAAGTCGTTTTCTCAATTTTTAGCGAAATAGCAGGCAAACCAACTTCCGGATTTGACCTTGAGGGCCAGTCGAGCAGTGTGGATGTCAGCTTCTCTTCGCCTCTGGAACGCAAAAGCGACTATCTGACTCATCAGATTTTCAATGTGCACCACACGGAGCACGAGCTGCTTCGCTACATGAAATGGCTTGAAAACAAGGATCTTTCTCTGGTGCATTCCATGATTTCCCTTGGCTCGTGCACAATGAAGCTTAATGCCACATCGGAAATGATTCCGGTAACGTGGGCCGAGTTTGGGAACATTCACCCATTTGCTCCGGCAAGCCAGGTAAAAGGCTATCAGCAGCTGGTAAACGAGCTTTCGGACTGGCTAAAAGAGATCACTGGCTTTGCGGCAGTTTCTTTGCAACCAAATTCTGGCGCACAGGGAGAGTATGCCGGTTTAATGGTAATAAGGGCTTATCATCAGAACAGGGGCGACAACCACCGCAACGTGGCGCTTATTCCTTCGTCAGCGCATGGCACCAACCCAGCCAGTGCAGTAATGGCAGGTATGCAAGTGGTGATCGTAGCTTGCGACGAAAAAGGAAATATCGACCTCAACGACCTTCAAACCAAAGCCGAAAAACACAAAGACAATCTGTCGGCGCTGATGGTTACTTATCCGTCCACTCACGGTGTGTTTGAAGAGGAAATCATAGATATCTGTGACATTATCCATCAAAATGGTGGACAGGTGTACATGGACGGCGCTAACATGAATGCCCAGGTTGGTTTGACCAGCCCGGCACGCATTGGCGCCGACGTTTGCCACCTCAACCTCCACAAGACATTTTGTATCCCTCACGGCGGCGGCGGACCCGGCATGGGGCCGATTGGTGTTGGGGCTCACCTGGCCCCCTTCCTTCCCGGCAACCCGGTAGTAAAGGCAGGCGGAGACAAAGCCATTACCTCCATTTCATCGGCACCCTACGGTAGCGCCAGCATCCTCACCATATCGTACGCTTACATTGCTATGATGGGAAGTGAAGGATTGACCAACGCAACGAAAATGGCGATTCTTAACGCCAACTATATCAAGGAGCGATTGAAGGGCGATTACAAAATTCTTTACACCGGAAAAAATGGCCGGTGCGCTCACGAAATGATTGTGGATTGCAGAGAGTTTAAGCAGTTTGGAGTGGAAGTGGAAGACCTCGCAAAAAGGCTGATGGACTACGGCTTCCATGCGCCTACCATGTCGTTCCCGGTGCCCGGTACCATGATGATTGAACCAACAGAGAGTGAGTCAATTATTGAGCTGGACAGGTTCTGCAATGCAATGCTCAGCATAAGGGAAGAAGTGAGGGAAGTAGAAAAAGGTCTGGCAGACCGTGAGATCAACGTGCTGAAAAATGCGCCACACACCCAGAAAGTAGCACTGGCCGAAGCATGGCAGCTACCGTACAGCAGGGAAAAGGCAGTATTTCCACTTGAATATGTCAAAAACAGCAAATTCTGGCCAAGCGTGAGCAGGATTGACAACGCCTATGGCGATAGAAACCTTTTCTGCAGCTGCATTCCAATTTCAGAGTTTTCGGAAACTCTGGCAGAAGCCTAAGGAACGGAAAAGGGAGTTAATCGCTCCCTTTTTTCATTTGGCAGGTCAATTGAAAACAAGGAGCAGTTGCCGAAAAAAGCTAAAAATTGTGTAATCTTGTTAGCCTGTTAATGTCAAGCATATTTTTTATAGTGCCTTCATTGAAGGGTAACATATTGTTGAAATACTAATCTCAGTAAAGATTATGGCGTCTCAAAAGGATCTTTTAGAAAAATGGTCCAGCCGCATAAAGGCAGAAAAACTTGATGAAACAATTGCAGTAGTTAAGAACGCCCTGGCTGGCTATAAAAGATTCCCAAAATCTGTTAGAGTAGCCTACTACCTCCATGGCTCTCACCTCAATGGCACCAATACTCAATACAATACCCCGGTTGACGTAGCGATTGAGCTGACCTCAATAACAGGCTCCAGCAAAAGCAACGAAGACCCTTTTGCAGGAAAAGGCCTTAGCTACAAAAGCTTCAGAGAAAACATCCTTGAAAGCATGCAAAATGCTTTTGGCGAAGGGTCGGTGCAGGATGGAGACAACGCCATTCATATCATTGGCTCTCCTAATCGCCTCCCCGTCAATGTGCTGGTATGCTTCAAATACAAGCTGTTTATCAAGCACGGAAGAGATGAAGTAGAAAAACTGGGTGTGGCGTTTTACACGAAAAAAGGGAAAGAGCTCATCATTAATTTTCCAAAGCAGCACAATGCTTACGAGGCAGTGAAGGAAAGCGGCTCACAGGGCCAGTTTCTTGCTACCGTAAGGGTTTTCAAAAACATCAGAGACCGGCTGGTGCAGATGGGCCATATGGACGAGAACAGAACTCCATCCTATTTCCTCGAAAGCTTTATCTGCAATGCCCCTACTGGCATGTTCACCAAAGACTATATTTCTTCCATCGCCAACTTGCTAGACTTCTGGAAGAAAAATGCCTGGAGGAATTATATCACCATTGACGGCTTCAGGTCTCTTTGGGGCGACTCACCGCAATCGTGGAATGTTGAGGATGCAAAGTTCTTTTTGGAAGCCATTCGCAAAGTGGGCAAAGACCCCGCTTTCTGGCAGTCAGGCACTGATGCTTGATTGACTCTTATTTGAAGTAATTCTCCCACCATTTCTGAAAAACATATAAGGCCCACGTGGTAGCATGCGCATCTCCCGGGTTGTTGCTGTGCAGTTGTTGCCTAAGCAAAACTAGCTGCTGAGGGCAGAAAATTCCCTGCTCGTTTAACTTATCTTCATTAAAAACAATGCTGTCCAGCGTGCTTTTCATCTCGTTTTGCATCCATTTTAGCAGGGGCACTTCAAAGCCTTTTTTGGGACGATTGTAAAGCTTCTGAGGAAGAAAATCTTTAAATGCATCCTGCAAAATCCTTTTCCTTGTGCCGTTGTGAATCTTAAAACTTTCGGGTAGCCCAAAAGCAAAGTCCACCACTCTGTGATCCAAAAATGGCACTCTTACTTCCAGCGCATTCGCCATCGACATCCGGTCAACCTTCGTCAGCATGTCGTCAGGCAATACTAGCTGGGTATCTGCCAAAAGAAAGCTGTTTAGCGAAGAGGATTTGTGCAGCGGAAGCAACCAATCTCCCTTATGTCCAAGGTAAGTATCCATAACAAGTTCTTCCTTTGCTGACTGGCTCAGGTAGCCCAGCGCCTGACTTTCTGCCATATAGCTGGCCCACCGCCAATACCTGTCTTCGGCAGATAGCTTAAGCCCTTCCCCGTATTTACTCAGCTGCCTTACCTTGTTTCCTAAAACCGACGACCTTGACGCAGGGAGACTTTTCCACAGTGGGAGTAGGCGCTTTGCCATGACATTCGAAAAACTCGAGTTAACGCTTTTTTGCCAGGCCAGGTGCTTGTTGTAGCCCCCAAAGAGCTCATCAGCTCCATCGCCGGAAAGCGCCACTGTTACGTGCTTTCTGGTCTCTTCACTAAGTATGTACACCGGCAATGCCGACGAGTCTGCAAATGGCTCGTCGATATAACTGATCATGCCATCCAAATGATTAAGCAGGTCATCGTTTGACAGCTTGAAAACATGGTGCTGAGTGTTGAAATGCCTGGCCACCAACTCAGCGTACTCCGTTTCATCAAAAAAAGGGTCGTCCTTGTATCCAATGGAGAAGGAATGAATGCCAGGATGCAGTTTCGAGGCAATGCCTGCAATGACAGAAGAGTCGGTACCTCCGCTAAGAAATGTGCCAAGAGGAACGTCCGCCACCAGCCTCTGTTTTACGGCACCGGTGAGAAGCTCCCTCAGCTCCCTTTGCTTGTCGGAATAGCTATGACGCCCAACAGTTCTACTTGCCTCGAATGGAACCTTGTACCACTGCTCAACCGTCACCTCATTCTTTTTACACTCGATGAAATGCCCAGGGGGTAACTTATGGACGCCTTTGAGGATAGTCAACGGAGCTGGAATATAATTGAGCTGAAGATACGTAAGCAACGATTCGAATGATAGCTCTTTCTGAATACCATAGCGCATAATGGCCTTCATTTCTGAGGCAAAAATCAGCTTGTCCTCGTCGTGGTAGTAATAAAGCGGCTTGATGCCCAACCTGTCTCTGGCGATAAATAGAGAGCCGTCAACTACATCAAATATGGCGAAAGAAAAAAAACCGTTCAGGTGGTTCAGTGCCTTTTTGCCAAATAATATATACAGCTGAAGAAGCACTTCGGTGTCACTTTCGGTTTGGAACGACACTCCTTTTTCCTGCAGGCCTTTCCTTAGCTGCTTGTAGTTAAATATTTCCCCGTTAAATACGATTTGATATCGGCCGGAGGCATCCGACATCGGCTGGTGAGCGCTTTCAGAGACGTCGATAATACTCAAACGACGGTGCCCCAGCCCAACAAAATGGTCGTAAAAGAGCCCCTGATTATCTGGCCCTCTTTTGGCGAGCGATTCAGTTGCGGCGGCCAGGTGAATCATATTGATCCGCCCGACCTCATTAAATGCCTTAATTCCTGTTATCCCGCACATTATTTGAGCCTCTTTTCAAATGTTTGTGTAATTTTAAAGTAATTCAACGGTTCTGAAAATTCGTCAGATAAATATGTCCAAGTTAAGGCCCTCTTTTGTTCTTTTCATTTTTTCCTTTCTTATTCTCACGGGCTGTGCTGGCTCCAAAAAATCCAGAGCAAAAAAGGTAGATGTCATTATTCAATCTGCCAGGTCATACACTGGAACCCCCTATAAATACGGCGGCACCACCCGGAGCGGCATCGACTGCTCAGGGCTAATTCTCCGTTCGTTCGAGTCAGCAAACATTCAGGTGCCCAGAACATCCAATGCGCAGAGCAAAATGGGCCGAAAAGTTTCGCTGAATGACCTGGAAGAAGGAGATCTCATTTTCTTCGCCATGGGCAAAAGGAAAAGAAAAATCACTCACGTTGGTATGGTGACTGACGTCAGGGGCAAAACCGACATCCGCTTTATTCATGCCTCAACAAAACTTGGCGTGATGGAAACGAACCTAAAATCCGACTATTATTGGAAAAGGATAGTGCAAGCCCGCCGACCTTTTTGAGAATACAATTTCTTTCCTATTTTTGCAGTCCCCAATTCAAGACTTCAGTGTGAGCCTGCTCGTTGCGGTTCGATATTTCTTCTTTGGTGTTTTAATGGGGCATTAGCTCAGCTGGCTAGAGCGCTTGCATGGCATGCAAGAGGTCATCGGTTCGACTCCGATATGCTCCACTTCGATATTTAACTCAAGAGGAAGGCGCAAGTCTTCCTTTTTTTGTCCATCTTCCTTTCTAATTGTGTTCACAATTACGCCAGCTATTACTTCAGTTCATTTTTTGGAACAAGAATCCACCTCATTTAGTAGTTTTTAGCGACTACACTGCTAATAAAATTGAAGCTTATAGCTAAACAATTGAAAAATAGGTATTTTAATTTCCAGAAACACGTAAGAGATGGCAAAGCTCAAGAACATTATCAAACAACTCTCCGATAAAGACTATCAGGCTATTTATAACAGCCTCAATGAAAGTGCGGCCGAAAAATCGGCCTCGTTGCTCAAGGGCATTAGAGAACGAAGCCTTGGCGACAACAAGATCATGGAGGAGTTGGGTGTCAACCCCAATGCGTACTATACGCTGCGCTCACGACTAAACCAGAAAATTGAAGAGTATCTGGTGGAGCAAATGGAAAACCCCCGTACTGATATTCTTAAAAAGGTAGCTAACGTGAACGACGTTGTGTTCACCAAGAAACGAGCCATTGCCCTTGCCACGCTAAAGAAACTGGAGAAAGAGCTAATAGACTACGATTTGTCGTCGGAGCTAACGGTCGTTTACAAATATCTCAAGCGCCTGCACATGCACTCGCCAGAGCAGTTTAGTTACTCTCAGCTCTATAACAAACACGTCGCCTTTATGCTTGCCACCGACAAGGCTGAAGATATTCTGGCAGATTATTTTAAAAATTATGGCGACTACTACCTTACCGGAGATGAGACGTCAAAGCTGGGACTTAGTTACTTGCTCAGAGAGCTTACCAATGTGAGTGCACTTCATGATTCGCACAGGCTATATGTGTACAAGTCGGCGGTAAATATTTTTCACAGACTTTTTGTGGACGACAAGGAAAGTGAACTTAATCAGGATGAAGAGGCTATTGAGGATGTTCTCAAAAAAGTAGAAAGCTACTTCTCGGTATATACCCTTGATTCTATCTACCACCATTTATCGCTTTTGTTCGACTACCTAAAACTGGAGTATTATACTCACTATCAACTTTATAAAAAGTCAGAAGAATTTTTCGATGAAGTGAACGATGCAGTGGCAACGCTTCTGATGAACTATCCCACGTTCACTTTTTCTTCTCAGCTGCTCATTACAAAGCTGCGAAGAAGCATCCGTCTGAAAATAGAGGACACGTTGGAAGAGGAGAACCAGCTTCAGTTTTCGGAATATGAGCCAAATCCTCTCAACGTACCCGCCTATATTACCTATGTCACTTACCGGGCCCTGAGCTGCTACTATGCCGGCAACTATGACGAGGCGGCTAAATGGATCAACAATTTTCTCAACGAAGTAAGTCTTAAGAAGTACCCGCTTGCCCAGCTTGAAATCAAATCGGTGCTGGCCCTGCAGTACTGTATGATGGGCGACTATGATTTATTCAGTCAGCTAATGAATAGCGTTCAAAGACAGGTGAGACTAATGGGCAAAGAAAACATTGACCACGTCGTTATCTTCAACAAGATTCTGAAAGTAGCTACCAGCGAAGCAAAAAAACAGAAGGCAGATAAGATTTCGGTATTGGCGAGGAAATTCAATTCCTCCAATATTTCAGTTTATGCGCCAACCACGCTCATTAGAATGGATGAAAAATTCATAAACGATCTCAGTTCTGTGTCCGTGGTCTAGAACTTTATCTTCTCGAGCGTATCCTGTGTCAGGGGTTTGTTGATATATTTTTTAACGTAGTTGTACTTCTTCGATTTGTTTACGTCCTGAGGGTTGATTGACGAAGTAAGCATAACGATATTGCAAATATCCTTCGTCTCCACTCTGAACTTTTCAAACTCATCCAAAAATTGGAATCCGTCCATCAGCGGCATATCGATGTCGAGAAAAATGATTTGAGGGAGAATGGAATGCCCTGCCGCACCAAGCTTTTCTATATTTCTTAAAAACTCTATGGCGCTCTTGGCACCGGTGTGCACATAAATATTTTCAGATAACGTTGATGCCTCAATCATCTTTTGATTGATCAAATTATCGATCTCATTGTCATCAATAAGCATCACTGCTTTGAATCTGGGGGCTACAGTCACTGCCATATTAAGTTATTAGTTGGTGCCATAGCCTGAGGTAAAAGGGCTAAGACACCAAATGTTACTAATTTTTTGGTAAAATACACTGCTAAAGATCAAATTTTATCCCTTGAGCCAAAGGTAATTTTGCGCTGTAGTTGATTGTGTTGGTCTGACGGCGCATATAGGCTTTCCATGCGTCGGAGCCCGACTCCCTGCCGCCACCTGTTTCTTTCTCTCCGCCGAAGGCTCCTCCTATTTCAGCTCCAGAGGTCCCAATGTTGACATTGGCGATGCCACAGTCACTTCCCGCCTGTGACAAAAACTGCTCCGCTTCCAGCAGATTATCTGTGAGAATTGCGGAAGAAAGGCCCTGGGGCACACCGTTTTGAAGAGTGATGGCATCAGCGACATCACCAGAATATTTAATCAAATACAAGATTGGAGCAAAGGTTTCGTGCTGAACAATTTTGAACGTATTCTTTACTTCGAAAATGGCTGGCTTCACGTAACAACCCGACTCATAGCCAGCGCCTGAAAGAACGCCACCTTCAACGATGGTTTTGCCACCTTCCTTTTCTACCTCTCTGATGGCGCTCAAGTAATTTTCAACGGCGAGTTTATCTATAAGCGGGCCAACATGATTTTTCTCACTCAGCGGATTCCCTATTTTCAGTTGAGAGTACGCCTTAGTCAACCTGGTCTTCATTTCATCAAAAATACTATCGTGCACAATGAGCCTTCTGGTGGTTGTGCATCTTTGCCCTGCGGTGCCCACAGCTCCAAACACGGCTGCGATAATAGCCACGTCCAAATTAGCATGCTGCGAAACAATGATGGCATTATTACCGCCTAGCTCCAGCAGAGACCTGCCTAGTCTTCTACCTACAGCTTCGCTCACCTTCTTGCCCATGCGGGTAGAGCCGGTGGCAGAAACCAAAGGCACTCTTGCGTCGTTGGAGAGAAGCTCGCCAATTTTATAGTCGCCGATAACGAGGCTGCTGATGCCTTCTGGTAAATTATTTCTTTCGAACACTTTCGCCGCTATCTTCTGACAGGCAATAGCTGTGATCGGGGTTTTTTCTGAAGGCTTCCAAACGCAGACATCGCCACATACCCAGGCCAACATAGTGTTCCAACTCCACACGGCCACTGGAAAATTGAAAGCCGAAATGATGCCTACAATACCCATTGGGTGCCACTGCTCATACATGCGGTGGCCAGGTCTTTCGGAATGCATACTCAATCCATACAGCTGACGAGAAAGGCCCACGGCAAAATCGCAGATGTCGATCATTTCCTGCACTTCACCATAACCCTCTTGCAAGGATTTACCCATTTCGTAGGAAACCAGTTTGCCAAGGTGCTCTTTATTTCTCCGCAGCTCGTCACCGATTTGCCTTACAATTTCTCCACGCTGAGGTGCTGGCACAAGTCTCCAACTTTTGAATGCCTCCTCAGCCTTTTTTATCACCTGCTCATAGGTTGCTGCCGTCGCAGACTCCACAGAGGCAATCAACATTCCGTCCGCCGGAGAAAAGCTTTCTATCACCTCTCCACCGGAGGCAATCCAGCTTTTGCCGGTTGAGGATCCGGCATTTTTATTTTCAATCCCAAGCTTTTCAATAGCTTCGGCAATTCCGTAAGTATCTTCAATTGTGACCATTTTTGAAATTATTAGGGGGTTAATGGAACCGCAAAATTGCTAACATTTAGGGCGTTTTCAAAATAATACTAGCTGGGAAACTGAACGGTAATGATGCCCGACTTTCTATTGCCTTTGGGATAAGTCTTTTCCGTGTATTCCACACGACCATTGTTGTCAACCGTAATAACTGTAGTGCAGCAGGTACCATAACTTTCAGTCTGAATGCACATAGCCGACAGCTGTTTTTCCCAGTCAGCTGAAACCCCGGTAGCGGGCAACTGCTCATCCGGCGCCAGCTCCCCATCGCCCATCCATTCGATCATTTCAGCGGCGCTGGGATGATCCTTTTTCAAGGTGGCTTCAAAGTAGCCCTTTGCCTTTTGCACTTTTGGCCACGGTGTGTCGAGAAAAGCATTGGAAAGCCCATACATACCAGGCTTCACCTGTATCAACTCTTTTTGAATATTGTTAAAGTAATGTAGCTCCCTGCTTTCAAGCGTAAGCAAGTTGAATCCGTTGAAAAGATCAAGCTGCCCCTTTACACCCTCATAAAACGACGGCGACGACTGGCTACCGGTAAGAAAGCCCTTCGTTAGGCTCCCCCTCGAAGGAGCTGATCCCTTTATATTGGAGAGGCCTCTGTGGTTGGTAATCGCCGTAAGTCGGCCAGATCGATGCATGCCCATCCATGTGCCCCCCTCTTTCAAATCACGACCGCCAAGGAGATCCGGGTTGTCGTGCCAATAGCCAAGCGGAGCAGTGGGCCGCTGGTAAAATTCGTCCCTGTTGGCCACCAAAATCAGCTGATAGTTGGGATGGTGTTTCCAGGCAAAGGTGATCAGGCACATATTATTGTTATTGCTTTCAAATTCACAATACTAAAACAACTCCTCCAATCAATGATGAATTTGAGAAATAGGTTCCGTTACTTAGTTTGCGTCGCAAGAAAATAGCCATGAACAAAAAGTGGAAGATTTGGGTGGATACCGGCGGCACCTTTACCGATTGCCTGGCAGAAACACCCGAAGGCGAGATAAAAAGAGTGAAAGTGCTCAGCAGCAGCAAGCTGAGGGGAAAAGTTATTGAGCAGGTGGCTGAAAATGCTTTTCGTGTTGATGCAACGTTTACTGTCGATAAAGATATTTTAAAGGGCTACAAAATAAGGGTTCTCGGCCAAAGCTTCCTCAGTAATTCCATCGCCCAATTCGACCCCAACAACCTTACGGTTACTCTGGTCAATTCTTTGCCGACCAGGCTGACTTTTCCCTGCGATTTCGAGCTGGATGGTGGCGAAGAAGCTCCGGTGCTGGCTGCCCGATTAATCACCGAAACAGCATTAGACCACGCACTCCCGCCCATGGATATGCGGCTGGGCACTACCCGGGGAACAAACGCCCTGCTGGAAAAAAAGGGAGCAAACACCGCCTGGCTGGTAACCAAGGGGCTCAAAGACTTGATTCGCATCGGCACACAACAGCGGCCCGATATCTTTGCCTTAAAAATCGAAAAGCCAGAACCGCTTTATTCAACCGTTTTTGAGATAGATGAAAGAATAGATGCACAAGGAAACGTGTTGGTCACTATAAATTCCAGCGAGGTTGAACGTGCCATTGAAAAAATAAAAGAACAGGGCATTCTGTCTGTCGCCGTCTCTTTTCTTAATTCATTCAAGAACCAAGCCCATGAATTAGAAGTGCTCGACCTGTGCAAAAAAGCCGGACTAACGTATGTCTCTATTTCGTCTCAGCTTTTCCCTGCTATCAAGTTGCTCCCCAGGGCCGAAACAGCGGTGGCCGACGCTTACCTGAACCCCATTCTCTCCTCTTACCTGACGGGTGTTTCCAATAGACTCTCCGATGACAGCTCACTGAAAGTGATGACCAGTGCGGGTGGCCTCATCAGCGCCAACGATTTTCACGCAAAAGACAGCTTGCTTAGCGGCCCGGCTGGAGGAGTGGTGGGTGCTGCCGAAATTGCAAAAGTATGTGGTGAGAAAAACATCCTGACCCTCGACATGGGCGGCACCAGCACCGACGTGAGCCGGTATGCTGGTAAACCCGACTACCGCTTCGAATGTGAAGTGGGCCAGGCAAAAATCGCCTCTCCTTCGGTGGCTGTGGAAACCGTGGCAGCAGGTGGCGGTTCCATCTGCTCGTTTGATGGCCATAAGCTAGCCGTGGGCCCCGAAAGTGCCGGTGCCCAACCTGGGCCGGCCTGCTACGGTGCCGGCGGGCCCCTCACCGTAACAGACGTCAATCTACTGCTAGGTAGGGTGGATGAGGAAAAGTTTGGCGTTCCGGTGCAAAAAGGAGAGTCAACGAAACGGCTGGAAGAGCAGCTCAACGAAATAAAAAACCAAACCGAAAACCTTCCGGAAGCCAACAGCCTGCTAGAAGGCTACCTGCAAATTGCTAACGAGCGGATGGCAGAGGCCATTAGAAACATCTCCACAAGAAAAGGATACGACCCGGCCGAGCATGCGCTTCTGGCTTTTGGTGGGGCTGGTGGACAGCATGCCTGTGCCATTGCTGAATTGCTTGGCATGAAAAAAATCATTGTGCCGTTCGATGCCGGACTGCTGAGTGCCTACGGCATTGGCAAGGCCGTTGAGGAGCGAATGGTCACTCAACAAGTATTGAAACCGCTCGATGATTTGAAGAATGATTTCGAAACGATCGTCGCCACGGCAGCCGACGATGCCTGTTCGATGCTCAGAAACGAAGGAATTCTGGCCTCAGAAATCACATTTGTGGCCGCCTATCTGCGCTTTTCTGGGCAAGATGCTGTGATAGAAGTTGAAGCTGAAAAATATAGTGGCCTGCATGCTGCCTTCAAAGGCAAGTATGAAGAGCTGTTTGGTCATTGGGTAGAAAACCGGGCCATAGAGGTGGAGTCAATAAAGGTGAAAGTTTCTGCGCTGAGGACAGGTGACCACGCTGGCGCAGAACAAGTAATAGTACATCCTGCGCAATCGCTAAGAACCAAAGAAATAACGCACCAGGGTAAACAACTACCGGCCCAACTATACGACTGGGAAACCTTGTCTCCGGGAGCGAAAATTGAAGGCCCCGCTCTACTAGCTTCAAAAACTTCAACCACATGGATCGCCCCGGGCTGGCAAGCCAATGTAGGGCACGAGCTCAATGTCATTTTAGATTTGACAGAAGCCTCTTCCTCAGGTCTCAACGAGGTACACGAAACCGTAGCACTCGAGCTGTTTACCAATAGGTTTCGGGGCATTGCCGAAGAAATGGGTGCGCTGCTCATGCGTACGGCGTTTTCTGTGAACATCAAAGAACGCCTCGATTTTTCCTGCGCCCTTCTTGATCCAAAAGGGGAGCTGGTGGTCAATGCACCCCACATCCCCGTGCATTTGGGGGGGCTGGGACTATGCGTGCGCAAGGTGTTGGAAGTGCTGCCTCTTGGCCTTGGCGATGTGGCAGTCACCAATCACCCCGGCTTCGGTGGCTCACACCTGCCCGACATCACGTTGATTGCACCTGTTTTTGAGGGAACGAAACTATTGGGCTATGTGGCCAATCGGGCCCATCATGCGGAGCTGGGAGGCAAAAGACCAGGCTCAATGCCGCCCGATGCAAAGAATTTGGCAGAAGAGGGAGTTGTCATCAACCCCATGCTATTGATCCAAAAGGGAGAAGCACGATGGTCCGACATAGAAAAGGTGCTTACAGCGCACAGCCACCCCACCAGGGCCGTGGCAGAGAATATGGCCGATTTGAATGCGGCATTGTCGTCAATTAAGGCTGGCCAAAGTGCCTTGCTTTCGCTCTGCCAGAAAGAAGGAGCCGAAAAAGTGCTGCATTATATGCAGCGGCTCAAAGACTATTCCAACGAAAAGCTCTGGAGCCAATTGCAAAAGCTTCCGGGCAACGAGTTTGAAGCTACAGAAAAACTGGACGATGGAAGCCCATTGAAAGTAAAACTACAGAGGACAAACGACAAGCTAACGGTTGACTTTACTGGTTCGTCAAGGGTGCATCCGGGCAATCTGAATGCGACGCCCGCCATTGTACGCAGTGCGGTGATTTATGTACTTCGTCTCCTCATCTCGGAAAACATTCCACTCAATGAGGGCATCATGAAGCAAGTGGAAATTATTCTCCCCGAAGGCTTGCTCAACCCGCCTTTTCCAGCCGACTCTTCGCAGTGCCCAGCGGTCGTTGGAGGAAACACAGAAGTAAGCCAGCGCTTGGTAGACACCCTGATCAAAGCGCTGAAACTTTCCGCTTGCAGTCAGGGAACGATGAACAATCTGCTGTTTGGCAACAAAAGCTTCGGCTACTACGAAACCATCTGCGGAGGCACGGGTGCCGGGCCAGGTTTCAACGGTGCCGATGCCCTTCACCACCACATGACCAATACCCGCATCACTGATCCCGAGATCATGGAATGGAGGTATCCTGTACATGTCGAAGAATTTTCTATCCGAAAAGGATCGGGAGGGCCCGGCAAATGGAAAGGCGGCGACGGCATTGTAAGAAAACTTCGCTTTACCGAGGCCGTTGAGCTCACCCTCCTCACTCAGCACAGGGTAGAGGCGCCTTATGGCTTGGAGGGAGGCGAACCTGGAGCAACAGGAAAACAGTTTGTTGAAAAAAGCAATGGTTCAGTCGTTGACCTCAAGGGTGTTGACGAAATGGATTTGCAAGCAGGAGATGCCATTGTCATTGAAACGCCAGGAGGCGGAGGGTGGGGCTCATAGGCAGTGATTGCTGTCTGAGCGTCATTGACTTGCTATTGCTTTTGTGCTATTTTTATGGAAAATAATGCAAAACATACTTTTCCCATGCAACTACTCAAATCATTTTTCGCAATCGGCCTTCTTATTTTTTCTCATCAGGCATTTAGCCAGTGCAATCCCTATTTCAACTATAATGAGGGGGCGGTGATAGAAAGAACCTATTTCAATAAAAAAGGGAAAGAAGTTTCTCAAGATAAGACGGAGATTCTGTCTGTGACCGGCTCTGGCAACAACCAAACTATCAAGGCCCGGGTGACCATGTACGACAAAAAGAAAGAGCTAAGCAACAATGAAATTGAGATGGCTTGTGAAGATGGCGTTTTTAAAATGGACATGAGAAACTTTATGCCGCAGGGAATGGAGGGCATGGAAGACGTGCAGATTGCATTTGAGGGAGACCAACTCACCATTCCCTCTGACCTGAAAGCAGGACAGTCGCTGAACGACCTAACCTTTGTGGTGAAAATCATTTCAGACAATCCAGCCATGAAAGCCATGGCCACCAACACCACGGTGTCGGTCAAGAACCGAAAGGTAGTGGGCAAAGAGAAAATAACCACGGCAGCAGGCACGTACGATTGCTTCAAAATGACCTACGACTCAGAGTCTACCATGTCGATCATGGGCATGAAAAGAACGATGAACTCATCGAGCGTTGAGTACCTGAGTGAAGGCGCAGGAATGGTGAAAAGCGAATCCTACGATGAAAAAGGTAATTTGAACAGCTATGTGGAGTTGAGTTCGTTTAAAAAGTAGCAGTCCCTCCGCATCTCATCTATAGCATTTATAAATAGACCTGTATGCCATATATTGGGGCTGATCTATCTATACCTCTCTTTTGAAAAAGAAGCTCCTTAACATTCTCTTCTGGTCGGTCATCTCAGCCGCTTTCATCGGTCCGGGAACAATTACCACCGCCTCGCTCGCAGGAGCATCCCATGGTGTGTCCCTGCTTTGGGCCTTGCTCTTTTCTACATTGGCCTGTATGGTGCTTCAGGAAGGAGCCGCCCGCATTACAATTGCCTCTGGACTTACTATAGGGGAGGCTGTCACGCTGACTTTTGGCAACCAACCATGGATGAAGTGGCTCCTCGCAGGAGCCGTGATTTTTGGTTGCGCTGCCTACGAGGCAGGCAATATTGTCGGGGCTATTTCAGGGGCGGGGCTGTTGTTTCCGCTGCCACCATGGGTTTTTACCCTGGCCATTACCGGTATTGCCACCGTTCTTTTGTGGGGAGGCTCTGCCGGTTCTATTGCCAAATCGCTGGGTGCGCTGGTGGCAGTAATGGGTGCAGCCTTTCTGTATACTTCCTTTTTCATTGACGAATCTCCGCTAGCCATCACCAAAGGTCTCTTTGTTCCACAAATTCCCGCCGACGATATTTTGCTGGTCATTGGCCTGGTAGGCACCACTATTGTGCCGTACAACCTGTTTCTAGGCTCAGGCCTGGGCAAATGCCAGCAATTGGGTGAAATGAGGTTAGGCCTCATCATTGCGATTGGCCTGGGTGGCATTGTCTCCATGGCTGTGTTGCTCTCTGGCACTTTGTCGCCGCTTCCTTTTTCCTTCGAAGGAATGGCCACGGTGCTGGAAAAAGCAGTGGGCCTTCCCGGCAAATACCTGTTTGCCATAGGCTTGTTTGCCGCCGGGTTCACGAGCACCATTACCGCTCCGCTAGCTTCAGCCATTACCGCACAAAGCATTTGGGGGAAGGGAGAAAAGAATTGGGAAGCCACAGGAACAAACTACAGGCTCGTGTGGGGCAGCATACTCATCGTTGGCCTGGTGTTTGGGTTGCTCGGTTTACGCCCCGTACCCGTTATCCTGCTAGCACAGGCCATCAACGGCGTACTGCTTCCAGTGGCAGCTACGGGGCTCCTGCTAGTGCTTAACAATAACAGACTCATGGTTCATCACACCAACGGTGCGTTTTCCAACTTAGCTGGCCTGTTCATCGTTGGTGTTACACTGTTCCTTGGCATTCATCAGGTGGCCAGGGCAATTTTTATGGCTATTGGCTATCAGAGCAGCTTCGATAGCCTTTACTTTGCATCGATTTCCCTGCTGGCGCTTTTGCCTCTTTTTTGGCTGGGAATTCGTATTTTCAGACGGTAAGGTCGATAAGCCAAGAGATTATAGTTCGGATTGTATCAATGACAATTCACGGTCGTTCAGGGAAACCTGCTTAGGGAATGAGGGCGCACACGGCATGGGTAATATGCACTAAACGAAATTGGAGCGTAACCCTATTTCTCCACCACCACTCTCCCCGCTTGAACCACAAGCTCTACCTTTCTCAAGTCGCTGATATTTTTGGATGGATCACCTTCCACGGCAACAAGGTCTGCCACCAGGCCTTTTTGAATTTTTCCAACCTTATCGTCTATACCAAATACCTTGGCATTGAGCGACGTGGCCGACTGCAAACAAGCAATGGCACTCATGCCATATTCGTTCATCAGCTCCAGCTCATACACATTGTTGCCATGCGAGAAAACACCCACATCACCACCAAAAAGGATGTCGATGCCTGAAGTAAGTGCCAAAGTCATTGAAGCCTTCTTCTTCTCGATTCTGTCGGTATCTGCATCCGTTCCTTTCTTCCAGCCACCATAGGAAGCAATGGCCTCAACAGCCCCCAAAGTTGGGCAAAGGGCCACGCCATGTTCCTTCATCAGCTTTACAATTTCTTCGTCAAGATCATCGCCGTGCTCTATCGTTTTTACACCCGCCAAAATCGCTCTTCTCATGCCTTCCTTGGTGGATGCATGTGCTACTACCTGTCTACCGCTGCTTTCGGCCACTTCTACTATCAGCTTCAACTCGCCTAAAGTAAAAGTAGGAGCCGCAGTGTTGTTCAACCCCCACCTGTAGTCGGCGTACACTTTGATCAGGTCAGCACCTTTGCCAATCTGATCCCGCACCACTTTTATCAAATCATCGTGGCCATCGGCAGTTTCTGCGCCTAGTGGCACATTTACTCCATCGTGAAAGCTTTTTGGCCCATAGCTGCCAGTGGCCACAATCGCCGGGCCAGCTACCAATAAAGTGGGCCCTTGAATAACACCTTTTTCCAGGGCTGTTCTCAAGCCAACATCCGCATAGCCAGCACCCTCACTGCCCAAGTCTCGCATGGTGGTGATACCTGCCTCCAGCGATTTTTGAAGGTGCACCGTACCTCTGGCTACTCTCTCCGCTATTGGTTCTTTCAGCACCTGGTCGTTCCAGGAAACTTCATTGTATGGATGCAACAGAATATGGGAATGTCCCTCTATCAAACCCGGAAGCACGGTCTGGCCTGGTAGCGTTATCGTTTTGGTGTTTTTTCCTGCCTTTGCGCCACTTTCAGGCCCTACGTAGGCCACCTTGCCGTTTTCCACAAGCACTACCGTTCCGGCTGTCAGCATTTTTTCACCGTCAAAAACCCGGTCTGGCTTGAGCAGCAAAGACTGTGCATGCGAAACACCTGCGTTGAGGCAAAGGACTGCCATCAAATAGAAAACGACTTTGAAGTATTTTTGGAGCAACATCTGAGATTGGGCTTGGTAAGTTTTTCGTCCAATATTGCAATCCCTTTGATAAAAAGGAAAGATTAGGAGCCGACATTAATGAGTATAATTACCACCATGGAGAAAACAGTGATTATCGGTAGCCGAAACCCGGTAAAAATTCAGTGCGTAAAGAATGCTTTCGAAAAGGCATTCCCCGGAGAGAGTTTCACCTTCGAAGGAATCGATGCGGCCTCAAATGTTTCTGACCAGCCCATGACAGATGAGGAAACCTATCGGGGAGCATTTAACAGAGCTACGAATGCAAAGGCAAGTCACCCAAAAGGACATTTTTGGGTGGGCATAGAAGGCGGCATTTCAGATGCCGCCGGCCTGATGGAAGCTTTTGCCTGGATCGTCATTCTTTCACCTGACCATACATCGAGAGCACGAACAGCTACTTTTCCGCTGCCCGACAAAGTAGCGCAGCTCGTTCGGCAAGGGCTGGAGCTGGGCGTAGCCGACGACCAGGTTTTTGGGAGAAGTAATTCAAAACAAAAAGATGGAGCAGTGGGCCTGTTGACTCATGGGCAAATCGACAGAACGCAGTATTACGCTCATGCCATGACTTTGGCTTTGGTGCCGTTTATCAACGAGGAGTTTTTTCCCTAGTCTAAAGCTTCCTCACTCAACAATTTCATGATCAAAGCCACATTTTTTTGATTGCCTGCCTTATCCAGCAGTTTTTTCAGCTCTGGCTCTTTTTTCTCCACACCAGCCAAAGAAACGATTTGCTTTACTTCTCCTTCAGAGTACACCTCGCCAAGCAGCTTGCGGAGGTCTTTTTGCTCGGGCAAGCCAAATAGCTCTATTTCATCGATAGCAGAAAGTACTACCTCTCTGCCCAGTTTCTTGCACGAGTCCAGTGGGTGATAGGTAGAGGGTGCATCCCGGAGCGCCCAGCTGCTGTAGTCAATTTTGAGGTCGTGGATTTGCTTGATTTTTGGATCATTGGCCCCAAATGTTCTTGAAAACAGGGAAACAGCAGAAGCCTTCCATGCTTCCAAATCGAACTGCTTCTCGTTGAGCTTGTCTTCCAGTTTTTTGAAGACGGCTATCAGCTTCTTTTTATCCATACATTAAGGTACAACCAATTACCCATAAATCTCATTCAACAGTCCCGCTAATCGAACACCGGCCTGCACAAGCCTCAATTTTACTGCATCAATATTGTCGAAGTTGTATCGGTAAGAAAGCGACATGTCCTCTGGCAAGTTGTACACCTGCTTTCTCAGGCCCATCGATTCGTAAGCCCATTCCGTCGTTACACTTTTTTGCCATCTAGCTACCGTTGCTTTGTCGTCGGTATGTACCCAGTCGGCAAATTCAGTATAGCTCAGCTGCTGACCATCAATCATGTCGCTGTCCCACACTCTGTGCAAATTGGAGCTTTCCCAAAAGTACTTCAGCTTCACATCGTTGCCGCCCCGGTCATTTCCATTCCCCACATGCAGCGGCTGGTGAATATCGCCCACCAGGTGTGCCAGCATTTTTAAAGCAAAGGCCTCATCCACATCTGTAAACTGCTTGCTTTTCAATTCCTTTTTTAGTCTTTCAATGGTAGCTATCACATCTCCTTCCTGGGGGGTGCCAACCTGTTCGTAAGTCTGGCCCTCGGGAATCGTACAGTAGTGCCAGGAATCCATGTGCTTGTAGGTTGGGTCGGATTTAATAAAATCCATATAGTTACTCACCATGGCCAGGCTTTCTCCACCAAGTATTTTTTCGATGTTGGCTTTTGTCTTTTTGGTAAGATGACGCTCCGCCACAAGTCCAACGACCCTGTGGCCTGTTTGGCCCCACAACAGCACATTCGATGTGGTGTTTACTGCCTGAGCTGAAAATGTTAGCATCAGGAGAAGAGTGAGAGGAAGAAATTTTCTTTTCATGGTATCGGTAGTTGAACTCCACAAAAATAGAAACCAGCACCTTTAGGATGTCAGGTACTGGAATAAATTACTGTTAAAAAAAGAAAGGGCATGCCCCAGAGGTACATGCCCAATCACCAACCTAACCTATCTATGAAACCACTATGGAATTGTGATTCAGTATTATTAACAAACATTTCGGCTTTTGGTTCTCCTGATAGTTGAACGAAGCGCAACAAATATTCTTGTAGGTTCATTTCAATATCTGTGCCAAAGAGACTCTCCTAGAGGAAAAACAAGAAAAACAGGAAGAGAAACATCCAAAGGCCATCCATGAAATGCCAGTAGGTTACCAGCAAGTTAAGTTGAAGCTTTCGAAACGAGTTAGTGAAATACACCAGCGAGTGAACCGGATTACTCGATTTTCTGATCAGCAGGACATAGCAATAGGCCAGGTAGACAATGCCGGCACTCATGTGCAAAATATGAAGGCCCGAAAGGGCATATAAATAGACAATGGCACCCCTCACCGCATTGCTGGCTTCCTGATTCATCAGCTCATTCCACCCAAAAAACTGCGAAAATGAAAACGCAAAGGCAAGCACAAGAGTGAACAGCAGCGACTTTTTTAGCTCTTTTGTCTTCTCTTTTTCAAAGTATTCTACTGCCCGGCCAATGGTAAAGCTTGATCCAAACAAAATGAGTGTACTGATAATAAAGGCTTTCGGAAACTCTATTTTGGCCGCCTTATCAACCAAAGTGCCTGAGGCGGTGTATGTCATTAGAAGAAAAAAGAATATCAAAATACTGCCGAAAATCCCTATCAGTAGCAGCATTTTATAGGGGTGCATCTTCTCCAGCTCGTTGAGCGGGAATGAACTGGTCGGTGCTTTTGTTTTCTTATAGGAATTTGCCATGCTAGCTCCGTAATTTGTAATTAAACATTTTGTTTGGGCCTTGGTTCAACATTTTTCGATGAATAATCATAAAATGATCTTCGGTTATTCGTTATATAACGCTCCATCACCATAATATCCGTACTTTTGCCCACCAAAAAATGTTCTTAAGTTGAAAGTTTCTGACTTCCTGTCAATTTATAAGCAAGATAGTTTTGTAAAGACCCTGGCTGAAAGCTTCAAGCAAAAAGGTGGTGGGGCCTTTCAGGTGAAAGGGCTTGTTGGTAGTCTCGATGCCGTTGTGCCCGCTGCTGTGTTCTCGATGGACAGGCAATGCCATGTGTTTGTTATGCACGAAAAAGAGGAAGCTGCCTACTTTTTTAACGACATGCAAAACTTGTTTGGCGAAAGGGAAGTACTCTTTTTCCCCACTTCCTACAAGCGCCCTTACCAGTTTGACGAGACCGAAAATGCCAATATTCTTCTACGAGCTGACGTGCTGAACAAGCTCAACCACAGAAGTGGCAAGGGAGAAATAATAGTTACCTATCCGGAAGCACTTACTGAAAAGGTGATCAATAAGCGGGCACTGACAGAAAATACATTTAATGCCAAAGTCGGCGACAAGGTAGATGTAGACTTCATCGCCGAACTGCTCATGACCTACGACTTTGAGCGAACCGACTTTGTGTATGAAGCCGGTCAATACGCAGTAAGAGGTGGTATTATCGATATATATTCTTACGCCGGGGAGCTGCCCTATCGCATGGAGCTTTTTGGGGACGAAATCGAAAGCATTAGAACTTTCGACCCAAACACACAGCTGTCGCAAGATTCGGTCAATTCCATCAGCATCATTCCCAATGTGCAAACCAGGCTTTTGCAGGAAAAAAGGCAGTCATTTCTGGAGTTTGTGCCAAAAGAGACCCGTTTCTGGATAAAGGATCTGCAACTACTCTACGATCAGCTCGACAGTTACTTCACCAAGGCTTCTGCAAGCTTTGACGTGCTGATGAAGGAAAGCGGCAACACGAAAATTGTGCTGGAGCCCGCCGACCTGTTCGAAAATGCTGCGACCATCAAGTCTCACATTTTCTCCTTCCCGATGATCGAGTTTGGGAGCCGGTTTTATCTGGAAAATGCTACGACCTTCCAATATGAAGCGGAGCCCCAGCCACCATTTCACAAGAACTTCGAAATGATGGTGGAGAACCTGAACCAGCGTCAGCTTCAAGGATATAACCTGTTTATTGCCGCCGAGTCGGAAAAGCAAATCGAGCGCCTGGACACAATTTTTCAGGAACTGGATCCCACGATGCGGTTTGAAGGTTTTTTGGCGGGATTACGTGAAGGGTTTGTCGACAAGCAGATAAAACTGCTGTGCTATACGGATCATCAACTTTTTGATCGCTTTCACAAATATAAAACCCGGGAAAAGCACACCAAGTCGAAAGCGCTCACCATCAAAGAACTTAAGTCGCTGCAGCCTGGCGACTACGTGGTGCATATCGACTACGGTGTAGGCCGGTTCGCAGGCCTGGACACAGTGGATGTAGGCGGAAAGAAACAGGAAGCGCTTCGGATTGTGTATCGGGACAATGACCTGCTGTACGTAAGCGTGCATTCCCTGCACAAAATTTCCCGGTATGCCGGCAAAGAGGGGCAGCCCCCGCCGATCAACAAGCTCGGCACTCAGGATTGGGACATCAAGAAAAAGAAAGTAAAGAAGCGGGTAAAAGACATCGCCAAAGACCTGATCAGCCTTTATGCCAAGCGAAAAGCGACACCGGGATATGCCTTTCCTCCCGACAATTTTCTTCAGGCCGAACTGGAATCTTCATTCATTTATCAGGACACACCTGACCAGGCACTTGCGACAGCAGACGTGAAAAAAGACATGGAGCTGCCTCACCCGATGGACAGGCTGGTGTGCGGTGATGTTGGTTTTGGAAAAACAGAAGTGGCCATTCGTGCTGCTTTTAAAACTGCGAGCAACGGAAAGCAGGTAGCAGTGCTGGTGCCAACCACCATTTTGGCCATGCAGCACTACCGAACATTTAAGGAAAGGCTTGCCAATTTTCCGCTCGATATAGAATACATCAACCGGTTCCGTACCACAAAGGAGATAAAGGATATCCTTCAGAGGGTCAAAGAAGGAAAAATTGATATTCTGATAGGTACCCACCGGATTGTGAATAAAGACGTAGAATTTAAAGACTTGGGATTACTGGTCATTGACGAAGAGCAGAAGTTCGGAGTAAAAATCAAAGAAAAGCTCAAGGAATCGAAGGTGAATGTAGACAGCCTGACTTTGACCGCAACTCCCATACCAAGAACGCTCCACTTCTCCATGATGGGTGCCAGAGATCTAAGTATTATTGCCACCCCACCACCCAACCGGCAACCGGTAACAACCGAGCTGCACGAATTCAACGAAAGTGTGATTAGAGACGCCATTAGTTTCGAGTTGAGAAGGGGCGGCCAGGTATTTTTTGTGCACAACAGGGTCAGCGATATTGACCAGATAGCCAGTATCGTTTTGAGGCTGGTGCCAGACGCACGAATAGGTATAGCTCATGGACAAATGGACGGGCCCAAGCTGGAAAAAGTAATGATGCGATTTATCGAGGGCGAATTCGACGTGCTGGTGTCAACCAACATTATCGAAAGTGGCCTTGATATCCCTAACGCCAACACCATCATCATCAACCGGGCGCATATGTTTGGTCTTTCCGACCTGCACCAGATGAGAGGAAGGGTAGGCCGCTCTAACAAGAAGGCATTTTGTCTACTGCTTTCGGGTGCTTCGTCAGGCTTGACAGCTGAAGCCCGTAAGAGGCTGGTGACATTAGAAGAGTTTTCAGAATTAGGTGATGGCTTCAAAGTGGCCATGCGAGACCTTGATATCCGGGGAGCAGGAGATTTGCTGGGCGGAGAACAAAGCGGTTTTATCTCTGATCTCGGCTTTGAGATGTATCACAAAATCCTCGACGAAACCATTCAGGAGCTCAAAATTGAGGACTACAGCGACCTGTTCGCAGAAGACCTCAAGAAGGCGGTTGAGGCTGTGGCCACCGATTGTGTGATAGAAACTGACCTCGAAATTCTCATCCCCGAGTCATACGTCAACAATATTTCAGAGCGGCTCAGCCTTTATTCTCACCTCGACAGCGTGGAGTCGGAGGAAGGGTTGGCGAAATTCAGCGCCGATGTTAAAGATCGTTTCGGCCCCATTCCCGAAGAAGTAGAAGAGCTTATAAAAACGGTACGACTTCGCTGGCTGGCCAAAAAAGCCGGAATTGAGAAGCTCATATTAAAAGCTGAAGTGCTGAAGTGCTACTTTGTTTCGGGCGAAAATGAAGCCTATTTCAAGTCAGCTACCTTTGGCAAAGTATTGGAGTATGTGCAAAAGAATCCTAAGATCAGCCGGATGAGGGAGCACAAAGGACGACTCATTTTGAACCTCGAGCAGGTCAAGTCAGTAGACCTTGCAATCGGTTACCTGAAAAAAATGCTACAGGAAAATGAGGCGGCAGTAGCACAATAAAACGTCTGTTAGAGACATTATTTAGATAAATCCCTATATTGTCCTCTCTTTTTTTGAAAAAAACTTATTATAATTGAAATTTGTAGCTGATCGTTATTAAATATGCCCGATCTAGGCTACATTAGCTTTTTAAGTTCAAATAAACAGGTTATGAAAAATTTTATTAACATCTTATGTACCTCTGCTTTGGCTGTTGGGTTCTCCGCTTTTCTAGGCGGTTGCGGTTCCAGCACACCAACAAGTAGTAGTCCAGGCAGCCTGAGCTCAGCGACAGGAATGGAGTACAACGAGGAGGGTGGTTTTCAGGTGAGCGACTATGCCGGTCAGCCTGAGGGTCCTAATCTAGTTTTTATAGAAGGAGGTCGTACCGTTCTTGGGTCTTTCGAGGAAGATTTGATGAACAGACACGACAATGTTGAGAGAGCCGTAACAGTTGCTTCATTCTACATGGACGAAACTGAAATCGCCAACATTCACTGGTTGGAGTATCTCTACTACATTCGCCTTGACTCTTCAAGAGAATTTTATGAGTCTTCACTTCCCGACACAACTGTTTGGGCCAGAGACCTTGCTTACAATGATCCTTATGTAGATCACTACCTTCGTTACCCTGGTTTCAGGTACTACCCTGTTGTAGGTGTTAACTGGAAGCAAGCCAATGACTATTGCAACTGGAGAACCACAGTGGTTAACCTTAAGCTTGCGCAAGATGCCGGTCTTGAGGACGTAACTCTTGCAGAATCAGGAAGTGAAAGAATTCCTTTGGAAAGTGGTGTTGTGCTACCTAACTACCGTCTCCCAACCGAGGCTGAGTGGGAATATGCAGCTCAGGCACTTATTGGTGTTCAGTGGCTGGACGAAAACCAAACTCACCGCAGACTGTATCCATGGGATGGTCACTCATTGCGTAATCCTTATGGAAAGAAAATGGGTTACTTCCTGGCTAACTTCAAAAGAGGTCGTGGTGACTACGCTGGTATTGCCGGCAAGCTGAACGACGGCGCCATGATCACAACTTATATCTACGATTATCCACCGAACGAATTCGGTCTTTATAATATGTCAGGAAATGTTAACGAATGGGTATGGGACGTTTACCGCCCGCTTTCGTTCCAGGACTTTGACGACCTAAACCCTGTTCGTCGTGACGGTTACCTTGATGACGAAAAAGGTTATGACACTCAGAACTTCAACTCACTTGTTTCTGACAGAGTGAGAGTTTACAAAGGAGGTTCATGGGCTGACGTAGCTTACTGGATGTCGCCAGGAACCAGAAGATACCTGGAAGAAGATTCGTCAACTTCTACTATCGGTTTCCGTTGTGCGATGATTCGTGCCGGCACCAACTACTAAGACAAAACAAAATTATCGATATAAGAAAGCTCCGAAGTGTTCGGAGCTTTTTTTATTTGTGGGAAACTGCCAAAGCACAAATTCCTACCTCGTCAACCCCCGCACCGATCAGCACTGAGGCACAAGACGAAAGTGTCGAGCCGGTAGTAAGCACATCGTCAACAAGCAGTACCTTTTTCCCTTTTACACTCTCTGGGCTGGTAATCGCAAAAATGTTTTCCACATTCTGCCAGCGGTCTACCTTTTGCTTCTTGGTTTGCGTGCTGGTGAATTTAGACCTGACAAGTAACTCAGCGTCGACTGGTTTTTGCGTAGGGATTGAAAGTCCTTCGGCAATTGCCATGCTTTGATTGTAGCCTCTGATCCTCAGCTTTCTTTTGTGCAGAGGCACTGGAACAATCACATCAAAAGCCGAAAACTCTGGCCTCTCTAGTAGCTGGTTGCCATACCAAGCGCCGAGCATAACACCCAACTCTCGGTTTCCTTTGTATTTTAGTTGATGAAGAAGCTTCTGAGTAATGCCTGATTTCTTAAATGTCAAGAAAGCATCGACAAAGCTAATCTTTGACTCATACACAAATTTGTTTCCAAGTAGAGTATTTCGGATGGCTTCATCTACAATGGGCAGCTGATAACGGCAAGCTGTGCACAAATGATCCTCTCCCCGAACCAATAACTCACCGCATGAGATACAGTTTTCAGGAAATATCAAAGAAACAAAATCATTCCAAAGTTCATTTGCGATATTTGCCATGGGTAAAATATAGAAAAAAAAGTGCTCGCAAACACAACCTGTATTCCCCGTTTTCAAAAATACCCGGAGCATGAGAGTGACTCCTTTTATAACGCAGACAGATAGAACGTATGAGTAAAGTAGACGAATTCAATAACTACAGGGAAAAGATGAATGAGCGCATTCTTTCTTCTGATAACAAGCTTGTTAAAAGAATCTTTAACCTGGACACCAATGCCTTTAGCGAAGGGGCCATTGATGTAAAAAATAAAGAAATGCTGGGGCTTGCTTGTTCCATGGTGCTCAGGTGCGATGACTGTGTGCGCTATCATTTGGGCAAATGTTACGAACTTGGTTGCTCCGATAAGGAGATGGACGAGGTGTTCGGCATAGCCACACTTATTGGGGGCACGATAGTAATTCCACACCTTAGAAGGGCAGTTGAGTTTTGGGACGAATTAAAACTAACATCACAAAATGTTTAAAAAAGACCTGGACCTCGAGAGGGAGTGGCAGGCGCTACTTGGCAAACTAGAAAAAATGATTGGCAAAAAACCGGCTGACCTCAACGCCGTACTTTTTCTGATAGGTGTACAAGAACTGGGCAAGGGGCGAAGGACTTTTACCAAAGAGCAAAAGCAGGACTTAATGCACATTGCTATCTGCAAAGTACTGAGTTTCTCTGGCTTCTACGCCCTGGAGGGCATAGACGAGGACGGCTGGCCTCACTGGAAGATGATGAAAAAATTGCCACATTTTGACACTACAGAACAAGAAAAGCTACTAAAAATTCATGTTATTGAGTATTTTGAAAAAGAAAGTATATTTTAATGACAGGAATTATATCATATAATGTAAACGGAATTCGGTCGGCTGTTTCCAAAGGAATAACGCAGTGGTTAAAGGAGAAAGATCCGCAAATCGTTTGTTTTCAGGAACTTAAGGCCCACAAAGAGCAAATTCCCGTTTCCTTGTTCGAAGACCTCGGCTACCACTGCTACTGGTTTCCAGCAGTGAAAAAAGGCTATAGCGGTGTTGCCATTCTGTCAAAAATTAAACCCAAACATGTGGAGTACGGATCCGGCATTGATCAGTCGGACTATGAGGGCCGGGTGATCAGGGCAGATTTCCAGGACTACTCTATCATGAGTGTTTATATCCCTTCGGGTTCTTCCGGTGACGAGCGACAGGACTACAAAATGCAATGGTTGGGTGAGTTTACTGACTACATAAAAAAAGTAAAGGCCGACCATCCTAAACTCATTATTTCGGGGGACTATAATATTTGCCACAAGCCGATCGATATCCACGACCCTGTGTCCAACAAAAAGAGTTCTGGCTTTTTGCCGGAGGAACGTGAGTGGCTTAGCGAATTCATAGACACCGGCTTTGTGGACTCTTTCCGTCAATTCAACACAGCACCTCACCAGTATAGCTGGTGGACCTTCAGAGCCAATGCCAGAGCAAACAACAAGGGATGGCGGATTGATTACCACCTCGCCACTCAGGAGATGGCAGCAGACTTGGTACACGCCGAAATTTTGCCACAAGTGGTTCATTCTGACCATTGCCCGGTTGGACTTAGCATCAAATAACGGTTTTTTAGCAGCTTTCGACAGCGAAAGCAAGTCTATTCAAACAATTTTCCGTTTTTAACTACATTCTTTTCACGATATTCGTTATAACTAGTATCATACCCTTTGCGAATTGCAAATGGATGAAAAGAAGGAGGCCAAAATGAATACAGGAATTGACGCCGTCAAGAGGCAACTTCATGATTACAAAAAGAAATACTATACCGACAAGCTGGTTAAAGGGGTTCTCTACTTCCTTCTTGTAGGCCTTTGCCTTTTCTTGACGTTTACCGTATTAGAGTTCAATTTTCGCTTCGGTACGTGGATCAGGGGCTTTTTGTTGTTTTCTTTTGTCATTCTCACTTCTGGCATACTCCTGATTCGGATTATAAAGCCTCTGTGGGAGATTTACTCCGGAGGCAAAAACCTTGATGACGCCGAGGCAGCCCGTCAGATCGGGCGGTTTTTTCCCGAAGTGAAAGACAAACTTCTGAATGTACTGCAGCTCCAAAAAATTACCAATCAGGATGAAAGTCTTCTTTTAGCCAGCATAGACCAAAAAAGCCAGGAGCTCTCAACGATAAAGTTTGTCAATGCGATAAGAATTAATGCCAACCTTAGCTTTCTAAGGTATTTAGCCATTCCTGTAGGCATCACACTAATATTGCTTCTGCTGATTCCTCAGCTATTTACGGAAAGTGCCGCCCGGATCATTCAATACAATAAGACCTTTACCCCACCGCCACCGTTTACATTCAATCTCTTGAATGAGTCCCTGGACGGGTTTCGCAATGAGGATTTTCAATTGAAAATGAGCATTGAAGGAGATAACATCCCCGAAAATGTGTACCTGGAAAATAATGGCCGTCGAATCAAGTTAAACGAAAACGACGAAGGACTCTTTGAGTTTACCTTTCCGAAAATGCTTGTAAAGACCAACTTTAGGTTCGAAGCGGCAGGGTACTCAAGTGCTGAATATCAGATTACGCTACACAATCGGCCTCTTCTTAAAAACTTCAACGTCTTCCTTGACTTCCCTTCTTACACCGGCAAACAAGATGTTCTTTTGGAAAACATAGGCAATGTGGAAGTACCTGAGGGAAGCCAGATCAACTGGCAGTTCAGCACCACAGAAGCCGACAGCTTATGGCTAAAATTTGACAAAGACGAGGAGCCTGTAACATCACAAATATCTGACAATCAGCTATTTGATGTAGAAAAGACGTTTTTCAACCCACAATACTATGAAGTACAGCTAGCCAACAAATTCAGCAAAAATAAAGACAGAATCAGGTACCGGATCGAAGTGGTAAAAGACAAGGCACCTGAAATTCACGCAGAAATCTTCCAGGACACCACTCTTTTCAGCTTCATTGTGCTGGGCGGCTCGGTGAGCGACGACTATGGCCTCACCAAGCTAGCCATTAAGTACCAAACTCAGAATGCCAAGGAAGAGTCCCTGTTCAGCACGCTTCCGCTTCCTCTCGACAAAAAGCAATCGTCCCAGGGTTTTTATTACCAGTGGCGCATCGACAGCATGAATCTCAAGGAAGGAGAGACGCTTGCCTATTACGTAGAAGTAACTGACAATGATGAGGTTAATGGGCATAAATCGACACGCACAGGCCTCTATTACATGAAGGTGCCGACGAAAAAAGAGTTAAAGGAGTCGTTGGCAAAGGAAGCTCAGGGTGCCGAAAAACAGATTGACAAGAGCCTGGACCAGGCCAAAGAAATTCAGGATCAGATAAAAGAAATTGAAAACCGGCTGAAGACTAAGAAAAAGATGGACTGGCAGGATGAGAAGCTGATACAGGACTTGCTGGACAAAAAAGAGGAGCTGAGTGAAAACATAGAAAAGCTAAAAAACCAAAACAAAGACCTGAATGAGCGTAGAGAACGTTTTTCAGAAAGCAGCCCCAAGTTAAAGGATCAAATGGAGAAGCTTCAGTCGCTCATGGATGAACTGCTGGATGATGAAACTAAAAAACTCTACGACGAACTGAAAAAACTGCTGGAGGAAAAGTCGCAGCTGGGTGAGGTTCAGAAAATGATGAACCAGATAGAAAACAAAGAAGAAACCCTTGAAAAAGAACTAGAACGGGCCCTGGAGCTTTTCAACAAGATGAAATTTGACTTTAAGCTTGAAGAAATAGTTCAGGATTTGGAAGAAACAAGCAAGAAGCAGGAGGAATTAAGCGAGAAGACTGAAGATGCGGACAATTCTAAAGAAGACTTGATCAAAGAACAGCAGGACATTAAGGAAGAATTTCAGGAGGTCCAGAAAGACATGGAAGAGTTAAACGAGCTCAACCAGGAGCTCAACAACCCTGAAAGCATGCCGGATTTCAGTGAAGAGAAAGAAGAAGTGGAGAAGAACCAGGAGGAGTCTATTTCAAACCTGGAAGAGCAGAAGAGGAAAAAGGCATCTGATAACCAAAAGAAAAGTGCTGAGCAAATGAAGCAGATGGGCGAAAAGATGCAGCAAATGCAGAGCAACATGGAGATGGAAATGCTTGAGGAAAACCTCGACAATCTAAGAGACATAGTAGACAACCTCGTTAAGCTCTCATTCAGCCAGGAAACGCTTATGAACAACTTCAAAGAAGTAAATCAGAGTGATCCGAGGTTTCTCGAATTATCTCAGGAGCAATTAAAAATAAAGGACGATGCCATTATCGTTAAGGACAGCCTCCTTGCACTGGCCAACAGGGTTTTTCAAATTGCCTCCTTTGTAACAAGAGAGGTGAGTGCTCTCAACGAATACATGGATCAAAGCCTGGATGCGCTTAAAGACCGGAACAAATCTCTGGCGATCAGCAAGCAGCAATTCTCTATGACATCGATGAACAACCTCGCTTTATTGCTCGACGACGTACTTCAGCAAATGCAACAGCAAATGGCTGACGCTATGGGCTCACCTCAGAAAGGCAAAAAAGGGCAAAAGAAAAACATGCCGGGCCTGAGCGAGCTTCAGAGTGAACTCAGCAAGAAAATTAACGATCTCAAAAAAAGCGGAAAAACAGGCAGACAACTATCAGAAGAATTGGCTAAACTTGCTGCCGAGCAAGAAATGATTAGAAGAGAGCTCGAAGCCATGCAACAGAAGATGGGTGGCGACAAAGAAGGTGGGCCGGGCGGCCTGGAAGATGCTATCAAAAAGATGGAACAAACCGAAAGAGATCTTGTTAACAAACGACTGGCCAACATTAGCCAGGAGAGGCAAGAGGACATCGTAACTCGGCTTTTAGAAGCAGAAAACTCTGAAAGAGAAAGAGAACTTAGCAAGGAGAGGGAAGGAGAGGCCGCAAAAGATTTCGAAAGAAAGATACCGGCAGCTTTTGAGGAGTATAAGCAGCTAAAAGAAAAGGAAATTGAATTGCTTAAAACTGTTCCTCCTAAATTGAACCCTTATTACAAAAAAGAGGTAAATGAGTACTTTAAACGTATTGGCAGCAATTAACCCGCTTAGAAATGGATAATATCAAAATCGAGATTCCTTCTCTTCCTGAGAATATTAGAATCGTTGAGAGTTTTATCGACAACGCTAAAGAACGATTCAGTCTTGAAGATGATATCTATGGCAATATCATGATTGCTGTAACCGAAGCCGTAAACAATGCCATATTACATGGGAACGGAAAGGACGCTCACAAGAATGTGTTGCTGCAACTGTCATTACTCAATGAAAACCTTCAATTCACAGTTCAGGATGAAGGGATCGGCTTCGACTACCACCACCTGCCAGATCCCACTGCGCCAGAAAACCTCGAGAAGCCCGGAGGTAGAGGCATCTTCCTAATGAAGAACCTGTGTGACGAAGTTAAGTTCCACGAAGGCGGCAAAAAGGTAGACCTGATCTTTTACCTGGGCTAGGATGAAAATCACCTTCTTTAGTGAAGAGATAACTTTCAAACTAGCTTCTCCCAACAAAGTTCGTTCCTGGATTAAAGAAGTGATACGCTTGGAGAAGCATACCCTTGCAGAGGTTTCCTATGTATTCTGCTCCGACGACTACTTGCACAATATGAACGTGCAGTATCTCAATCACGATAC
Organism: Imperialibacter sp.; assembly: GCF_040222385.1. Classification (GTDB taxonomy): domain Bacteria; phylum Bacteroidota; class Bacteroidia; order Cytophagales; family Cyclobacteriaceae; genus Imperialibacter. The sequence goes on along the minus strand of NZ_JAVKDF010000027.1, from coordinate 247,747 downwards.
ACTTACTGACATCATTACTTTTGATAACTCAGAGGAAGAAGAACAGATCGAAGGTGATATATTCATCAGCATTGACCGTGTCAAAGAAAACGCCGCCCGACTAAATTTTCCTTTTGAGAACGAACTACATCGAGTTATGATCCATGGCATTCTTCATTTGTGTGGTTACAAAGACAAGGCAAGTTCAGAAAGGGAGCTTATGAGAAAAAAAGAAGATGCTTGTTTATCTTTGCTCCCGGATCAATAATGTTCCACGTGGAACATTCTTTCTTCTCACTCTGTTGCTAACACTAACAATACCTAGACGTTCCACGTGGAACATCAAAATATATGTTTCCTAAATACGATGTAATAGTAGTAGGGGCTGGACATGCTGGCTGTGAAGCCGCACATGCTGCAGCCACCATGGGTTCCAAAGTGCTGCTTGTGACTATGAACATGGGCACTATCGCTCAGATGTCTTGCAACCCTGCGATGGGTGGCGTAGCCAAAGGACAAATAGTGCGTGAAATAGATGCCCTGGGTGGCATGTCGGGTATTATCACCGACAAAACTATGATCCAGTTCAGGATGCTCAACAAGTCGAAAGGACCCGCAATGTGGAGCCCACGAGCTCAAAGCGACAGAATGAGGTTTGCGGAAGAATGGCGGCTTACATTGGAGCGCAACCCAAACGTAGACTTCTGGCAGGAAATGGTAGTAGGGTTGCTTGTCAAAGACGGAAAAGCCGTTGGTGTCAAAACAAGCTTGGGAATTGAGATAGAGTCAAGCGCAGTGGTACTTACGAACGGCACCTTTCTTAATGGCGTCATCCATATTGGAGAAAAGAAGTTTGGTGGGGGCCGTACCGGCGAGCATGCTGCCAAAGGAATTACTGAGCAGTTGCAAAGTCTCGGCTTTGAGTCAGGCAGAATGAAAACTGGCACACCCCCCCGGGTCGACGGCCGTAGCCTCAACTACGACGCCATGGAGGAACAAAAAGGAGATGCCGAACCTGGCAAGTTTTCGTATAGCGAAGAAACCACTCCTTTAGCAAATCAAGCCAGCTGCTATATCACCTACACCAACCCGGAAGTACACAGTATACTTGAGACTGGCTTTGAGAAGTCACCCATGTTCGCCGGACGGATAAAGGGTATTGGGCCACGCTATTGCCCTTCAATAGAAGATAAAATCAATCGGTTCTCAGAACGAGACCGCCACCAGATATTTGTTGAGCCCGAAGGATGGGACACCGTTGAGGTATATGTCAATGGCTTTTCCACCTCGCTACCAGAAGACGTTCAAATAACAGCACTAAGGAAAATACCCGGCTTTGAGAACGCCAGAATGTTCAGGCCTGGCTATGCCATCGAATACGACTACTTTCCACCTACACAACTCAATCTTACCCTAGAAACAAAGCTCATCCAGCATCTGTACTTTGCAGGACAAATCAACGGCACCACTGGCTACGAAGAGGCGGCATCGCAGGGGCTTATGGCGGGTATTAACGCCCACCTCAAAAACAACGAGAAACATGCTCTGATACTCACCAGGTCTGAAGCATATATTGGTGTACTCATTGACGACCTAATTAACAAAGGCACAGAAGAACCATACAGAATGTTTACCTCACGTGCGGAGTTTCGAATACTTCTGAGACAAGACAACGCAGACATAAGACTAACCGAGAAAGGCCATGCTATTGGTTTAGCCTCCGACCAACGCCTAACGGCAACGAAAGACAAAATTGCTCAGAGCAATCAAATACACGCAGTTCTGAAACAACTCAAATATACCCCAGAAGAAATAAACGAAGAGCTCACAACGATAGATACCGCTACGATAAAGGAAAAAACATCCGCCTACACACTTTTAAAGCGGCCACAAATTAACCTTTCTGAACTGCTCACATTGCATAGCAAAACCGCCGCTGCGTTAAAGCCATATACAAAAGAAGCCATAGAGCAGAGCGAGATAGAAATCAAATACGAAACCTACATTGTGAAAGAGAAAGAGCTAGCCGATAAAGTTCACTTACTGGAAAACCACAGGATAGATCCACTCTTTGACTACTACAAAATAACAGCCCTCTCTTCGGAGGCACGTGAAAAACTACTAAAAATCAAACCACACACGTTGGGGCAGGCTTCCAGAATAAGCGGCGTTAACCCAGCAGATATCTCAATACTAATGGTATACATGGGGAGGTAATTGGACATGTACGAACGAATAGACGAGTGCCCCATTTGCTCAAACACCGATTTAAGAAACAGCCTTATCTGCAAAGATCATCTTGTTTCTCAACAGAGTTTTGCTATCTCTACATGCACTTCGTGTGGTCTACTAATAACCAACCCACGACCCAACAAAGAAACCATCTCTCAGTTCTACGACTCAAGTAACTACCTATCACATAACAGTGACGGTAGCCTGATGAGCAGACTCTATTCATTAGCTCAACGTTATACGTTGTGGTACAAATTCAGATTGATCAAAAAAATAGCAAAACCTGGCAGCAGACTTCTGGATTACGGCTGTGGTGTTGGCCAGTTTATGCAATACATGGAATCAAACAAATACCAGGTCAGGGGAGTAGAACCATCGGAGGTAGGTCTATCCAAAGCGATGAGTAAACAACTATCAGTTTACCGAAACCTGGCATCGGTTAAAGAGGCAGAAGCAAAATTTGAAGTAATCACTTTGTGGCACGTTCTTGAGCATGTGCATGAACTGAACGTCACAATAAAACAGCTAAAAAAGCTGTTGAGCAAAAGCGGGTATTTGGTTGTAGCGGTTCCAAACACCAAGAGCTGGGATGCACAACACTATAAAGAAAACTGGGCGGCTTACGATGTACCTCGTCATCTATTTCATTTCGATGACGAAAATATCAAAATGCTGCTAAAATCAAACAGACTTTCTTTCGTTAAAAAAGCACCACTATATCTTGATTCCTTCTATATCAGCCTATTATCAGAAACGCACGTCAACAGCAGCAATAAAATCATGAAGTCCACCATAAATGGTTGTAAATCAAATATTTACGGAGCCAGGACAAGTCAATACAGCAGTATGATCTACATTTTCCAAAAGAAATGAAAAATATACTTCTTTCAGCTTTTCTTGCTGTATATGCATTTGTCCTTTACACCTCATGTGCCAGCCAGCAACCCGTAACCGGAGGAGCAAAAGACACTATTCCTCCCACTCTTCTGGAATCGTATCCCATTAACAAGTCTCTCAACTTTAAAGATCAGAAAATTACCCTGGTCTTTGATGAGTTCATTAAGGAAGACCAAATCAAAACTAAACTTATCATTACCCCGGATGATCAAAACAAATTTGATGTACTCATAAAAAAAACAAGCTTAACACTAGAGTTCGAAAACCCATTTGCTGACAGCACCACCTACACGTTAAATTTTAACAGCACTATTTCAGACATCACCGAAAACAACGATGCCGAAAATATCATACTGGCATTTAGCACCACCACCTACATTGACTCGCTGTCAATCACCGGTAGCATAATCGATCTGATGACCCAGGAACCTCTGAAAGAAATAACCGTGGCACTCTACCAGGCGAAAGACACAACGGACATATTTAACAAGCGACCTCTTTATTTTGCAAAAACAGCAGAGGACGGAACCTATTCCATAGAGAATCTTAAAAACGGGAGTTACAGAATTTATGCCTTTCAGGACAAGAACAAAAACAACTTATGTGAATCGAATGATGAGCCGCATGGATTCATTGCAGACACACTGGCTCTAACACAAAATATTGACTCCCTTGTCATCCCCATTATCCGGAACGATGTAAGGCCGCTCGCCCAGCTCAACTCCCGCACTTCGGGAATCTACTTCGAAAGCCGCTACAATAAACCACTTAAAGATTTCAGTGTGCAAATCCTGGATTCATTGAAACTTCCCAACTGGACAATTGAAGCCAACCTCACAACAGACGGCAGAGGCATAGTATTCTATCCAGTCTCCAACCCAAAAAAGGACAGCCTGCAGATAGCCATCACCTCCATAGACAGTACCTACAACCAAACCATAGACACCGCCTACTTAAAGTTTACGTCAAGTAAGCGAACCATACCGCCATTCACATTCACCACCATTCCTGCTAAGGACGAACAGATACTTGAGAAAACAACCTTTACTTTATCGTTTACTAAGCCGGTGGCGACACACTACATCGCCGACTCAATGAGGGTTTCTATAGACACCCTTGTTCAGCACCCGATCAGGATAGACACCATCATATGGAATAGTCACAAAACCAGAGCAACCGTCAACACGCAAATTGACAAGAAAATAGTACCCAACGCAAAACTTCGTTACGAGCACCTAACTGACTCCTTAAAATCCGATACGTCATCGATCGACTTTAAGCGCTACAACAAAATCAAAAACTTACTAGATAAAGTAGAAGATAACTACACCCGAGTTAAACTGCCAAAAGGAACCTTTTTTTCAGTAGATGGCGACACTTCATACACAGAAAACATACCACTGAGGTTTATAAACAGCGAGGAAAGAGGAATAATAAGAGGCAATATTATAACGGATCAAACCCACTACACTCTTCAACTCGTAACCAACAAATACAAAGTAGTTTTCTCGCAACCAGGCACGCCTAGTTTCGAATTCAAGAATGTCCCTCCGGGCGACTACACCTTCCGAGTCCTAATCGATGATAATAAAGACGGCGTATGGTCAACCGGAAACAGTCTTAAACGAATAGAACCTGAGAGTGTGTACATATATCCCGAATTCTTCAACGTTAGGCAAAACTGGACACAGGAAAATATTGAGCTTACCTTCTAGTGGAAAACTCAGCTTAGCCTGTGTTTAACTACCCAAGTTCTCCACAACCAGAATCAAGTCAAGCGCAACAATCAAGGCCATTTTCAAACAAGCAGCTTTATACACATTTCAGTTACCGGTTACCAACACAGTCCCGGAATAAAGATACCCACACACCCAAACCCCCACCTATCAACAAACTCACTCCATTTGCTTATCACATCCGTTTCAATGTTAACATATTGTTTGAAACTCCACTTGAATCAACAATTAACTCATGCTAATTTTCTTATCCACAAATCCACAGACTTAATAATACTCTTCAATTAATCTTTTAAAAAATTAGTTATATATATTAGAAAACAGAAAATGTGGATAAATGACTAAACGACTGATAATAGTAGCCATGCTGACCCTCGTTGCGCCGGCTTTAAGTTTTGCCCAGGACAACGCTAAAATAGATCTGGCCAATGAATATTTGGGCCAGGGCGATGTTGATAAGGCCCTTGATCTTTATAAAGACCTGGTGAAGGATTTCAGAAATATCCCTTTTGTTCATAATAATTACCTGGCGCTCCTGATCAACCTTGAAAACTACAAGGAAGCAGAAGACTACGTAGAGAAACAAATTAAGCGAGATGAGGGCAACTTAATCTATAAGATTGACCTGGGCATGGTATATCAGGCGGCCGGGAAGACCGATAAAGCCAATAGCCAATTTGAGTCGGTGATAGCAGGCATAAAAGGGGATAACTACAAGCTTCGGATTACAGCCCAAACTTTTATCTCGAAGCAGCTCAGAGAGTATGCTCTCAAAACTTACCTGGCAGGAAGGCAATCGTCTGGCAATCAGTATGCTTATTCTATTGAGTTGGCAAATATCTATCGCCTGCTCAACAACAGGGAGCAAATGATGGAAGAGTATCTCAACTTTGCCATTCAAAATCCCAACAATATCAACTACGTCAGGAATATTCTGCAGAACCTCCTCACAGAACCGGAAGATTTGGAAGCGCTGGAAACTATTCTTATCCAGAAGGTGCAAAAGAGTCCTAATGATATTATTTATGGCGAGTTGCTTATCTGGACAGAACTTCAGCAGAAAAACTTTTTTGGTGCGTTTACACAAGCCAGAGCTATTGATCGCCGGGAGAAAGGCGAGGGGTCGAGAGTGCTCGAAATTGGTATTATTGCAATTGACAACGGAGCATTTGAAGATGCTGAAGATATTTTCTCATGGATTATTCAAACATATCCTTCGTCTTCCAATTATGTGCTGGCAAGAAGGATGTTGATAAAAGCCAGGGAAGGAAAAGTTAAAAACACTTATCCGGTTGACACCACCGCCATCAGAACTTTGATTGCCGACTATGATAATCTTATCAAAGATTCGGGGCTGAACAGCAACACCCTGGAAGCGCTCAGAAGCAAGGCTTTGTTATATGCTTTTTATCTCGATGAAAAGGATCAGGCAATTTCTACGCTAAAAGACATTATCAATTTTCCGAGGGCTCAGCCGCAATTGGTTTCCAGTTGCAAACTCGATCTTGGGGATATTTATCTCCTGATAGGAGAGCCGTGGGAATCAACGCTACTCTATTCGCAGGTGGAGAAAGACAGCAAAGAAAGCCTGGTTGGCTATGAAGCAAAACTCAAGAATGCGAAGCTTAATTACTACAATGGTGATTTTGAACTTGCGAAAGCCCACCTCGATATCTTGAAACTTGCGACTTCCCGGGAAATCTCAAATGACGCCATGGCCCTTAGCTTGTTGATTCAGGACAATACACTTATGGATACCACGGAGCGGGCAATGAAGAAATTTGCCGCTGTTGATTTGATGCTTTTCCAAAACAAGAAAATTGAAGCCCTACAGGGGTTTGACTCGTTGCTTAGCCAATTTCCTAACCATAGAATTACAGATGAGGTTTGGTACAAAATGGCACAAATCAATCAGGAGTTGGGGCATCCGGAAGTAGCCATTGCACTTCTTGACAAGGTACTTGCCAGCTACCCTACAGATATCCTTGGAGATGATGCGCTATTTCTAAAGGGCAAAATTATCGACAAGCAGCTAGGGAACAAGCAACTTGCCATGGAAGCTTTTCAAGCACTGCTTACGACCTACCCGGGAAGTATTTACACCGCCGAGGCCCGCAAAAGATTCCGGGAGCTTCGGGGTGACCTCAATCAATAAATACACTTTTCTAACTTGATCAAATGCTGGGCAAAAATAGTATGCATGCATAACAAATTTTGCTATATTTGATATACTCCCGTTATCCCTTAAGAATGAAGAGAGAAGACACCATTGACTATAATATTAAAGTAGCATGGCATAGCATTGCCAGGATGTATAACCAGGCAGGCCAAAATGATGGCATTACCACATCGATTGGATTTGTGTTGCTCAATATAGAAAGCGAAGAGGGCACCCCGGCCACCAAGATAGCTCCTCTTATGGGGCTGGAAGCAAGGAGTCTCACAAGGATGCTCAAAAATATGGAAGAGCGGGAGCTCATCTACAAAATGCCTGACCCCAACGATGGCAGGTCGGTTCGGATATTTTTAACTGAGAAGGGAAAATATCAGAAGACTCTCTCAAAAAGGGTGGTTATAGCATTCAACGAAATGGTGATCGATCAGGTCGACCCTGAAAAGCTCAAGGTATTCTTTGACGTCATCACACAGATCAATCAACTCATAGAGGATAAACAACTGATCCATACTTACATTAACGAAGAGAAAATTTATGAACAGAGTTATTAAAAAGGTGGCAGTTCTTGGCTCAGGTGTAATGGGCTCAAGGATCGCATGTCACTTTGCGAACATTGGTGTTCAGGTTCTGCTTTTAGACATCGTTCCGAAAGAACTTTCGGATGATGAGAAAAAGAAAGGCTTAACAATGGAGCATCCACTTGTTCGTAACCGGATTGTAAACACCGCCCTCCAAACTGCAATTTTTTCAAAGCCAGCTCCCCTTTTTGACTCCAAGAAAGCGAGCCTGGTAAAAACAGGGAATTTTGACGACGACATGAAATCTATTGCCGAATGTGATTGGGTAATGGAGGTTGTGGTTGAAAATCTCGACATCAAGAAGAAGGTGTACGATCAGGTGGAAAAATTCCGTAAGCCTGGCACCTTAGTTACTTCCAACACGTCGGGTATTCCAATCCACCTAATGGCTGAAGGAAGAAGCGATGACTTCAGGAAGCATTTTGCCGGAACCCACTTTTTCAACCCGCCTCGTTATTTGAGGTTGCTGGAAATCATTCCTACTCCAGCCACAGACCAAAAGGTGGTGGACTTCCTTATGCACTATGGCGATTTGTACCTTGGTAAGGAAACCGTGCTATGCAAGGACACGCCGGCATTCATTGCCAATCGGATAGGGGTCTACTCTTTAATGTCTGGGATGCATGTAGTGGAAAAAATGGGATTGACAGTCGGTGAAGTTGATCGAATGACCGGCCCCGTTATCGGCCGGGCAAAATCGGCCACCTTCCGAACCATGGATGTGGTAGGCCTCGACACGACAGTTAATGTATCGAGAAATTTGTTGCAGGGCTTGCCAAAAGACGAGTCGAAGGCCACCTTCAAACTACCGAAAATTGTAGAAGAGCTTTACAACAAAAAATGGTGGGGCGACAAAACAAAACAAGGCTTCTTCAAAAAGACGGTCAACGAAAAAGGCGAGAAGGAAATTCTCGAGTTGAACCTGAAGACATTTGAATATGGGTCAAGAACCAAGGCTTCCTTTAAATCCCTGGAAGAAGTAAAAGACATTGAAAGTGTAAAGGAGCGTTTACCAAAGTTGATCAATGCTTCTGATAAAGCCGGTGAGTTTTATAGGGCAACCTTCTATGATGTGTTCAGGTATTGCTCCATGAGAATTCCGGAAATTGCCGACGAGCTTTACAAAATCGATCAGGCTGTCTGCGCTGGTTTTGCGTGGGAGCTCGGCCCTTTTGAAACATGGGATTTGGTAGGTGTAAAAGCGACTGCCGAAAAGATGAAAACCGCTGGAATGGAAGTAGCTCCATGGGTTCATGACATGCTGGCGGCCGGCAATACCTCTTTCTACAAATTTGAAAAAGGCCAGAAACTTTATTACGACATTCCCTCAAAAGCATACAAACCTATCCCCGGAAAAGAAGGACTCATTATCCTTGATGCCTTCAAAGAAAAAGGGATTGTTTGGGAAAATGCTGGCGCTACACTCTATGACATTGGCGATGGCATTCTGGATCTGGAATTTCACACAAAAATGAATTCTCTCGGTCAGGAAGTAATTGAGGGAATTAATCTCGCTATTGCAAAAGCAGAGGAGAACTACCGGGGCCTGGTGATAGGCAATGAAGGGGCGAACTTTTCAGCTGGTGCCAACCTCGCCATGCTATTCATGTATGCCTCCGACCAAGAGTTTGACGAAATCGATTTAATGATCCGCCAGTTTCAAACCACCATGATGCGGGCCCGCTTTTCTTCCGTGCCTGTAATCTCAGCCCCTTCGGGCATGGCGCTGGGTGGAGGCTGCGAGCTTTCACTTCATTGTGACGCTATTCAGGCACAAGCCGAAACGTACATAGGCCTTGTGGAATTTGGCGTAGGTTTGATTCCGGCGGGCGGCGGCACAAAAGAAATGACACTCCGGGCCAGCGACTCGTATGCCCCTGGCGATCCGGAGCTGAATCATTTGCAGGAATATTTTATGACCATCGCTACAGCCAAAGTGGCCACCTCGGCACACGAAGGCAAGGCATTGGGTTATATCAAACCGTCGGACGAAATCACGCTGAACCGGGCCCGCCTTTTGGCTGATGCAAAAGGGAAAGCCATCGAACTCTCGGAAGCTGGTTATACTCAGCCTCTGGAGAGAAAGGATATCAAAGTACATGGTCAATCGTCACTGGCTTTGTTCGAAGCAGGCATAACTGGTATGCTGTACGGAAAATATATTTCGGAGCACGATGCCCTGATTGCCAGAAAACTTGGCTACATCATGAGTGGCGGAGATCTTTCATCGCCGACGGAAGTGTCGGAGCAATACCTGCTTGATTTGGAAAGGGAGGCATTCCTTAGCCTGACCGGCGAGCCGAAAACGGTGGAGAGAATTCACAGCATTTTGTTCAAAGGGAAACCCTTGAGGAACTAAGTTTTGTTAACCAGATAAAGACTACAATTATGAATGCATACATAGTGGCCGGCTACAGAACGGCAGTTGGAAAGTCAAAAAAAGGGGGCTTTCGCTTTACCCGCCCCGACGACCTGGCAGCAGATGTCATCAAACACCTGGTTGCTTCGGTTCCGGGCTTTGATGCCAAAAGGGTAGACGACCTTATCGTAGGAAACGCTGTGCCCGAAGCCGAGCAAGGCATGCAAATGGGCAGAATGATTTCATTGCTGGCTTTGCCGATGGAAGTGCCCGGCATGATAGTGAATCGGTATTGTGGCTCAGGCCTGGAGGCGATAAGCATTGCTGCTGCAAGAATTCACGCCGGAACAGCAGAGTGCATTATTGCAGGCGGTACCGAATCGATGTCGATGGTGCCAATGATGGGGTATAAAACCGCACTCAACTGGAAAATAGCCCACGAAAACCCAGACTATTATATCAGCATGGGCTTAACGGCCGAGGAAGTATCAAAAGACTACAACATCAGCCGGGAAGACGCCGACGAATTTTCTTATCACTCTCATCAGAAAGCCATCAAGGCAATAAAGGAGGGAAAATTCAAAGATGAGATAGTGCCGATCAATGTTCACGAAACATATGTGGACAAAGACGGTAAGAAAAAGACGAGAGACTTTGTGGTAGATACCGACGAGGGGCCAAGAGAAGATACTAGTCTCGAAGTGCTTGCAAAACTAAAGCCTGTTTTCAGAATGGGGGGAAAGGTAACTGCGGGTAACTCTTCACAAACTTCTGATGGCGCTGCTTTTGTGATGGTGTTGTCAGAAAAAATGGTGCAGGAATACAATCTGAAGCCTATTGCCAGAATGTTGGCCTATACAGCAGCTGGCGTGGAACCAAGAATAATGGGGATAGGGCCGGTGGCCGCAGTGCCAAAGGCGTTGAAACAAGCTGGCCTGAAAATGGCAGACATTGACTTGATTGAATTGAATGAGGCTTTTGCAGCTCAGGCATTGGCTGTTGCCAAAAACCTGGATTTCGACATGTCGAAATTAAATGTGAATGGTGGTGCTGTAGCGCTTGGTCATCCGCTAGGTTGCACCGGCGCCAAACTGTCAGTTCAGATTTTCAATGAATTGAGAAGGCAGAAGAAAAAATATGGTATGGTCACCGCCTGCGTAGGCGGTGGACAGGGCGTAGCTGGTATTTTCGAGTTACTTAACTGATCATCAAAGACTCTTTGAGAGAAACGATTAAAGCATTGGCATTTGTCAATGCTTTTTCATTTATCGCCTCAAGAGATCGAACTTGTATAAGACGGTTACAAAATTCATTTTATCTTTACAAAATAGGAGCAGAAAAGACGTCAAGCATATAGTTATTGAGGAAACCTTCTTCCGATAAAGAAGAAAATATCTACAATCCATATTGATGTTGTTACTGATTTGTAAATGTGGACACTCTTACAGCGGACTCTATTAAACAGCACTTTCTTGATAATATTTAATCCATGAAAAACTATTCCACCGGAGAATCAGAGGCCAGGCTTAGCGCCATTTTTGATCATGCCATTGATGGAATAGTCACGATTGACGAAAAGGGAATTGTTGAGTCGATGAACCCGGCTGCGGCCCGGCTGTTTGGCTATGAACCAGTGGAAGTACTAGGTCAGAATATTAAAATGTTAATGCCTGAACCAGATAGAAGCCGACACGACACTTACCTGGAAAACTACCGGACGACGGGCGTAAAGAAAATAATTGGGATAGGTAGGGAGGTGAGCGGAAAGAGGAAAGATGGATCTAAATTTCCTCTTTACTTAAGTGTTACGGAAATTCAATTTGAGGGAAAAACGATTTTCACAGGTATCATTCACGATATCACAGAGCTGAAGTTATCACGGGAAAAACTGCGGAGATACGCCGCCGAGCTTGAGAGAAGTAATAGGGAGCTACAAGATTTTGCTTATGTATCGTCGCATGATTTACAGGAGCCCTTAAGAAAAATACAGGCTTTTGGCGACAGACTTCTTCATAAAGAAGCTCCAAACTTGTCGGAGCAAGGGCAAGACTATTTGGCTAGAATGCTGAACGCCGCCGGCCGAATGCAGCGGCTTATTAATGATCTTTTGTCTTTCTCGAGAATATCATCAAAGACCCGAGAATTTGTACCGGTTGATCTGAATCAGGTTTTGGCAGAAGTGCTCACCGACCTTGAGCTGCTCATAGAACAAACAGAAACTAGAGTAGAGGCTTCCGACTTGCCCACTATAGACGGAGATTATACTCAGTTAGCACAGGTTTTTCAAAACTTGATTTCAAATGCCATCAAGTTTGTGAAAGATGGTGAAAAGCCAAGAATAAAGATCTCGGCCAGGGCTGTTCAGGAGCAGGCCCACCTGACGGCTACCCCTGGAGACGAGACTGTTGAAATCACCTTCCAGGACAACGGAACGGGCTTTGATCAAAAATATGCGGATCGAATTTTTCATATTTTTCAACGGCTGGAGGGTCAAAAGTTCGAAGGCTCCGGAATAGGCTTGGCCATTTGCAAGCGAGTGGCTAACCGACATGGCGGAGACATCGTAGCAATAGGCACACCAGGAGTAGGTTCTACGTTTATTCTAACTCTATCAAAAAGACAAACCAGACATGAGAACTAAAACCTCAAAAAACAATACAATACTTATCCTGATTGCCGAAGATGACCCGGAGGACAGGCTGCTGGCTAAAGAAGCAATTGATGAAAACGGTTTGGTTAGCCGGGTAGAGTTTGTTGAAAATGGCGTCCAGTTGATGGACTATCTTTTTAACCGCCCCCCGTATACCGACAAAGAAAAGTTTCCAACCCCCGGACTTATCATTTTGGACCTCAACATGCCCAAGAAAGATGGCCGGGAGGCCTTGAAAGAAATAAAATCGAGTAAGCTGCTTAAATCTCTCCCCGTTGTAGTACTGTCCACTTCTAAGGCAGACGAAGACATCATGCAGACATACGACTTGGGGGTGAATTCTTTCATCACTAAGCCGGTTACGTTCAAGGCGCTGGTCGAGATTATGGATACATTGTGCCACTACTGGTTTGAAATCGTAGAACTTCCCGCAAACCATGACTAATTATCAGCATCGGTCATCGACAAGTATACTTCTGATAGACGATGATGAGGAAGACTTTCTAATCACCAGGGATATCATAGCCGATTTTCCGTCCGGGGCATACACTTTGGCGTGGGAGCCTGATTTTGAAAAGGCAAAAGTGAAAATTCTTCAAAATGAGCACGAAGCCTATTTGGTCGATTTCAGGCTTGGTGCTGAAAGCGGTCTTGACCTCATTCGGTATTCTTTGGAGAAGGGAATTATGGGGCCGTTCATTTTACTAACCGGCCAGGGCGACCTGCAAATTGACGAAGAGGCCAGAAGGCTTGGAGCTGTCGATTATATGGTCAAAGGGTCGATTAATCCAGATCAGCTGGAACGCTCGATAAGGTACGGCATTCAGCACGTTCTCAATCTGAACGAAATAAAGGAGCTGAATCAACAATTGGAAAGAAGAGTGATGGAAAGGACTCGTGATTTGGCGAGAGCGAATGAAAGACTTTCCTATTCCAATGAGTCACTTCAAAAAGAAGTAGACGAACGAAAACAGGCTGAAAAGGCACTTAGAAAAAGCCAGAAAATATACAGCGCCATAGCCAGTAATTTTCCAGATGGAATGCTGTGTGTGTTAGATAAGGATTTAAGGTTCCTCCTTGTAGATGGGAAAGCCGAAGAGCCTGAAATGGGTAATAAGCAGGATTGGATTGGGTCGTATGCCAGTTCGATGACTTTTATCGACCAAAAAGAAACCTTTATTAGAAACTTGAAAAAGGTAATTGAAGGTGTGCCATTGAATATGGAAGTGACGGTAGCCAACGGCGAAAGGGAGTATCAGATCAATGCCGTCCCTTTGTTCGATGACGAAGAGAAAATACAGAACCTATTGATTGTTTGTAAAAACATTACCGAAAGGAAAAGAGCAGAGAAGGAAGTACTCAGGGCATTGAATCAGGAAAAGGAGCTCAATGAACTCAAGAGCAGGTTTGTCACAACAGCGTCTCATGAATTCAGAACACCACTAAGCACTATCCTTTCTTCAGTGTCTCTAATAGGCCGTTATATTTCAGATTCGGATCAAAAGGAAAAAATAGACAAACACGTCCATCGTATCAAATCTTCTGTAAATAACCTGACATATATTCTAAACGACTTTTTGTCTTTGGGAAAATTGGAGGAAGGGAAAACGACATTTAACCCTGTATCATTTGATTTGGAGCAAATGATTAGTGAGGTGATTTCTCAGATAAGCCCTACTTTAAAGGAAGAACAGGAGATACTTCTGAGTATATCGGAAGGTACATTTGGAGAAATCTACGTTGATGAGCAAATGACTAAGAATATCTTGATCAATTTGCTCAACAATGCGTCGAAATATTCTGGAGAAAGGCAAAAAATTCACCTAGGTTTGAGTAGAGAGAATGGGCTCCTGAAAATCACGGTTAAAGATGAGGGAATTGGCATTCCGAAGAAGGATCAGCAACATCTTTTCGATAGGTTTTTCAGGGCCAACAATGCCATCAACATACAGGGAACAGGCCTGGGGCTCAATATTGTCAAGAAATATATTGAACTAATGAACGGACATATTGAATTTAGCAGTGAAGAAAATAAGGGCACCGAATTCAGGGTGGCGATACCGATAACACAACCTAGCTATGACTAAAATATTGCTTATTGAGGACAATATGGAAATGCGGGAGAATACCGCTGAGATTCTTGAGCTCTCCAATTATGAGGTGATAACAGCAGCCAATGGTAAGGAGGGAATCGAAAAGGCTAAGAAGGAATTACCACATCTGATCATTTGTGACATCATGATGCCTGAGCTGGATGGTTATGGTGTGCTTCGTGTTTTAGGGAAATTACCTGAGACAGCCGGCATCCCTTTTATATTTCTCACCGCCAAATCTGAAAAAGAGGATTTCAGAAAAGGAATGAGTATGGGTGCCGACGACTATCTGACTAAGCCTTTTGACGATGTGGAGTTGCTGGATATCATAGAACTGCGGCTTCGCAAAAACCAGATTGCCAGAAAGGAGTATTCCAACGATGTGGATGGCATTGCAGATTTTATGAATGATGCAAAGGCGTTAAATGAATTGAGCCATTTGTCGGCCGACCGAACCATCAGAAAATTTAAGAAGAAAGAAATAATCTTTTACGAAGGGAATCTGCCACACGGGCTCTTTTTTGTCAACAGTGGAAAAGCTAAGACATACAAAACCAACGACGATGGCAAAGAGTACATCACTGGCCTTTTTAAAGAGGGTGATTTTATCGGATACATCGATCTTTTGCAGAACTCTAACTACACAGAGTCGGCCATGGCCATGGAGGATTCCGAAATTTGCCTTATCCCAAAGCAAGACTTCTACAAACTGCTGAACAACAACCGTGATGTTTCCATCAGGTTCATTAAAATGATTTCCAACAATTTGGTGGAAATGGAGGAAAGAATCCTGAAGCTTGCCTACAACTCGGTCAGAAAAAGAGTGGCTGAGGCTCTGGTGATGCTGGAAGATAAGTTCAAAGAAAAGAACGAAGGAGAAGAATTCAATATGAACATTCCCCGGGAAGATCTCGCCAATATTGTTGGCACAGCACCTGAGTCTGTCATCAGAACCCTCTCTGATTTCAAAGATGAAAAGCTGATAGAAATTAAAGGAAGCAATATCAAAATCATCAACTCCACTGGGTTGAGGAAAATGCGAAACTAGTCAGGCTTATGCTACCACAGATTAACGGAGGTCTTTTCCAAATGGCGTTAAGGCCAGAGAAGCCAATTTCATATGTTGGGTAGCAAACGGTATCCCAATGATGGTGATGAACATTAGCAGCCCAAAAACCAAATGAGTGACTGCTACGCAAAGACCTCCAGTGACAAGCCAGACCACATTCATGATCACAGCCAGGCAACCGGAGTTACTTTCGGTAGTAACCACTTTTTGCCCGAAAGGACTGAGGGCTAGTATGCCGATTTTAAAGCATTGAAAACCAAATGGGATGCCTACGATAGTGAGACAAAGAGCAATGCCTCCAATTACGTAGCCGAAAAACAGGAAGATGCCTCCTCCAAAAATAATCCAGAGCAAATTTCCGAGGGTGTTCATAAAGTTGATAGTGGTGAGATAAAAATGGCAGCCACCGCTTCCAGGTGCCAAACTGGCGACTAAAAAAACAGCTACTCCCAGGTAATAATCTTAGCTTTAATTACATCATTTGCCCAACTCTATAGACGTAGACCTTTGTTACTTGTTGCAAATGGAATGTTCTTTTCAAGAATAAATTTTCTCCCCCCTCTATTGCCCCGCAAGAGCTGACGAAAGACTTCGCCATCCAAAGCAGCGTCTTAAAGAAAGAAAACCCGGAGCAATGACCCCGGGCTTCCATTTTTTTAAAATCTAAAATGTCTACTCTACTTCGACAATCATCTCCACTTCGATAGCAATGTTGTTTGGCAGTGAGCCCATCCCAACTGCGGCACGAGCATGTTTGCCTCTGTCTCCAAACACTGCCACCATCAGATCAGAGTAGCCATTGACTACTTTGGGCTGATCGGTAAAGTCAGAGGCACAGTTGACCATGCCCAACACTTTCACAATGCGCTTCACTTTTCTTAAGTCGCCAAGTTCTGCTTTCAATACCGAAAGCTGGCTAATGGCAGTAAGCCTTCCAGCCTCATAACCCTCTTCAATAGTTAAATCAACGCCCACTTTCCCGGTGATGTAGCTCCCATCAGGTTTCGACGGACCCTTGCCGGCAAGGAAAACCAGATTTCCCGTACGGACGGCATTCACATAGTTGGCCACCGGTGCCGAAGGAGTTGATAACTCGATGCCGAGCTCTTTTAGTTTTGCTTCCGGATCATAATCCGAAGGAGCGCTAACCTGAGCTTTCAGTGTGTCAGCACCTTCTTTTGTGTTGGAAGTACCCGGCGAGCAGGCAGTCATAAGCCCCAGAAATCCTATAAACAATAGCTTTTTCATATCATTTACATTAGTTGATAATCAATTATTGACCCACAAAGAAAACAGCGTTAGCAAACAACAGTTTTCCGTTGTCCCAAAATGCCCGGAACAATGGATTGTCAGACATATAGATCACCTGGCCACCGCCCATGCGATCAACGCCAAAGACTAGTGAGTTCTCCAGTTCCTTTTGTACCCTGTTGCCAGCAAAGCCGCTTACGGGTTTAGCGCCTGACGGGATATAGGCGACGTTCCAGGCGCCTGACAATTTGCCGAATCGGCTCTCGGCTGTTTTTAAACTGAAATAGGAGTTGCCGTAGCCATAAGCCAGTGGATGAGTATTGTCGAGGCTTACTTTGTAAATAGCCCCGGGGATAATTCCCTGAATGTAGTTTCGTTCACGGTCAGCATACTTTACGCTGGCGTCTGCTTCTTCCCATTTTTCCTTCAGCTTTTTCAGGGCAGCTTTTTCGTCGTCGTCAGCATAGCGCTTCAGCGAATAGCCGTCACGATCAGCAAAGCTGTTGAGTGCACCCTGCACAAGTATCAGCCTTCCGCCGTTTCGCACCCATTCGTCAATCATTTTCATAGAGCCGTCGCCCAGCCCGTTGTATCTGCCGTTTTGGATAATGATCACGTCGTAGCCCGACAGGTCGAAGCGGCTGAAATCATCTGTGTCGAGTACACTGATGGGGTAGTCGAGCTGGCGCTCGAAGAAATGCCAGGTTTCGCCATAAGCCAAAGAGGAAACACCGTTGCCGGCCAGTACTGCCACTTTAGGGGCGTCGATGTAGTGAACATCGCCACTGCCGAAATCTTTACCTGAATCAACAAAGCCAGTAGTGGTGGCATCCAACGAACGGCCGTATTCTTTGGCTAACCCTTTTACCAACCCATCAAAGCGGGAAGCATGCTGCTCGTTACCTCGACGGGTAATGATAAGCGTACCTCTTTCGTAGTTTTTTCCGCCGATGGAGAATGGCGTTTCAGCATAGCGAACTTTCACTTTGTTTTTGAGCAGCTGGGCTAGAAACTTAGCATCTTCCAGCGTTTGCCAGCGGGCAATATAAGCGTAAGCTTTGTCGGCCGAAGTTACCTCAGCTGAGGGAGCACTGTACTTGCCAGTTCCGGGCGTAATTTTCTCGCTTACTGCATAAGCCTTAAGGCCTTTGGCGTAAGGCACGCCCCAGGCTGTGATATCATAGGTGTTGGAATCTTCCACATAAGTGCTTGGCTCAAACAGAATGCTGGCCAAAACGCCTCTCGGCTGATAGTTACTTACAACCAGGTCGCTGGAAGTTAGATTGAAAGATTCTGTGGCCTGCGTTTGATAATTAAATCCTTTTAGCGGTTTGCCTGCTGCACCTGTTCCATAGGCTATGCCCATAGCATCGAGCCAATTAGCAAGAGCAGTTAGCTTGTCAGGGTTGTTATCTCCCTTGATCACGAACCCTTTGTATTTCCCTGGAAAGCTGTTGACGTTGTTACTGAAGAACTTCTGGTACTCCTGAAGTACCTGGCTCTTGTGGGCAACCGTAACTTCCACTGTTGAAACACCATTGCTGTGGTGGTGGGCAATTCTGTCTTTCAGTGTTAAAGTATCTCCTTCGGCTGTAAGTACGCCTAAACCACCACGTCCGCCGCCGCCTTGTTCGTAGGTCATGCCAATGGCCCCGTTGTACACCGGATAGGTGTCGCCATAAGAAGGATAGAGCAAATCAAAGCGCTCCTTGGTAAAGTACAGCCAGCCATTTTGGTCAAAGTATTTGGCGTTGTTCTTACCAATAGTTACCTGGAAGTCATATTGCCATTTGGTGATCAGCTCATGATAAGGCTTGGCGGCAGGTGCCATGTAGTAAGGGCTGTTGACACCCTGCTCATGAAAATCGACGTGGATTTGTGGCATCCACTGATTGTAAACTGCGATTCGCTTTTTCGACTCGATCTGAGTTTGCCATGCCCAGTCCCGGTTAAGGTCAAACAGGTAGTGGTTGGCTCTGCCGCCGGGCCACACTTCGTTGTGCTCTTTGCTTTGAGGGTCGGGATTGTAATCCTTGTTGCCATACTGATTGTAGTAGTTGGCGTAGCGATCCCTTCCGTCAGGATTGATACATGGATCCATGATCACTACACCCTCTTCGAGCCAGGCAGATTTGTTAGTGACCAGCTCGTAAATAGTGGCCATGCTGGCTTCCATGGAAACGGACTCATTGCCATGCACATTATAGCTGAGCCAGATAATTGGAACGTTGGTAGATGGGCTACCGTTTTGCAAACCGGCTCGTTTCAGGTTGTCGGTTCTGATGGTTTCAATGTTTTGATGGTTGGCCTCGCTGGTAACGATGGCATAAACCAGTGGGCGATCTTCAAAGGTGCGCCCGTATTCTTTGAGGACAACCTTAGAAGAATTAGCCGCCACGTGCTGGTAATATTCCACCACCCGGTGATGGCGGGTAAATCTTTCGCCAAGTTCGTAGCCAAGAAATTCTTTCGGGCTTTGCACTTGTGCCCAGGCCTGTGTGAATGCCAGACAAAGTAGAAGTAGTAGCAATTTTCTCATATCAATGTAATGCAGAGTTTGGGTTTTCAATTGGAGCCCAAGATAAGAGAAAGATGGGAATGGCAAGTTCGGAATTACGCAGGTGGCTTACTTGCTGTTACCCAGCCAAAGCAGGGCGTTGATCACAAGCTGATTCTGGAGCGGATTGTTAAAAGTGTATGACAACGTTTCGTTGGTGTCGCCTTCATAGTCGATATCATTATGACCAAAATTGAAATAGATCATGCGGTATTTGGTATTAGTCCAAACAATGGGGTAGTAGCCGCTGTGCCAAATTTCATGCTGCTTGGATCCCGTTCCCAGGGGAAAACTTGATGAGTCAACCGATAGCAAAATGTTGATGTCGGGATTTTGGGCGAGGTCATTTTCCCACCGGTACCATTCGCTTGGTGACGTTTTGAAAGTGTCGGGTAGGTCTTTTAATGCAGGATGGTTGGGTGCTTCGTTCCGAAGAATGGCTGAGGTTGGCCGCCAGGTATTGCTTTTGTACTGACCGGCCCCCAAAAACTCCTTGTGGTACCAGTCCCAGTCCTGATTAAAATCAGAAGGGGTAAGAGCAAAAGCAGCAAAGTGAAAGCCCATCCATGCTCCACCATTTTTCATGTACTTTTCTAGCGCTGCCCTTTGCTCCGGCGCTTCCGGCCGGGTATCGAGGAAAGCAACGACATCGTAATTAGCCAGGAATTCGTCGTTGAGATTGCTCCAGTTGCTGGTGGAGTCGTAGGTGAAATTGAATTTGGCTGCCTGCTCTATGAACCACGGATGAGCCTCGCCGACAAAGCTGATATGGGCCTGGTCATTTTTGGCAGTGAAGAAGGAGATGACTTTGAATTCGTGGTTCACTTTCGGAGATGAGCAGCTGATTGCCCACAGAATAATACCGCTTAAGATCAGAGCCGAAAACGTCTTCATGGATAAATGTCTTTAGGTATTCTGAATGTTGAAGCTTTTTTCAAGAAAAGTCACCTCACGGGCGGAGGCCCTTCAGGTAAAATGGCCTTGTACACGTAATCGCCTCTTTTTTCCAGAAACTCATCTCGCATCGCTTTTCTGATCGACTCGTTTTCGAAAAGGTCGACCATTGTTAGCGCCAGGCTTTTGGCAGCAAATACCATTCCCTTGTGCCCAATGGACATGCCGCCGCAGGCAACTACTGCCCACGAGTGCCAGGGTGTTCCGATGGGTGCGGTAGTGGCCACAAGTGAAATTTCCGGAGTGATCCAGCTGATGTCAGCCACGTCAGTTGAGCCGCCTGTGGGAAATTCCGCCGTGGGGTCAATTCCGCCTATGGTTCCGTCCAGGCCTTTTTCGTCCATTTTTACAGCTCTCTGGATGCCCTTCGCAAACGCTATTTCATCCGCTGTGTAGCTGATCGGCCCAACCAATTGCATGTTTTTGTAAAGCACGTTGGCGCCGGCAAAATTTGGCAATTGCTCGTGATAGCCAGAGGTGATCGTTAGCTTTGGCGTAACTCCAGCAATCATAGCTGCCCCTTCTCCAATTTCCTGCACCCTTTTATATACTTCCATCATGCCATCTCTGGTGGCATCCCTTACATACAAGCCCACCCGGGCGTAGTCGGGCACAATGTTGGGTGCTTCACCGCCCTTTTCGATGACATAATGGATACGAACGGAAGGCTTAATGTGCTCCCGGAGCATGTTGAGGCCGTTAACAAATGCCTCTACCGCATCCAGCGCACTCCGGCCATTCCAGGGATCGAACGCAGCATGGGCAGCTTGTCCGCTAAACTCAACTGTTACCTCAATCATTGCCTGACTACTCTGGGTGCTTGCTTTGTTTTCAGCGTCGGGGTGCCAGTCGAGACAGGCGTCCAGGTCGTTGAACAAACCGGCCCGGGCCATGTAGATTTTTCCTCCAACTGCTTCTTCGGCAGGGGTTCCGTAAAACCGAACCGTTCCCTTTAGCTTTCCGGCTTGTATCAACTCTTTGATGGCCAATGCCGCTCCAAGACTGCCGGGGCCAAATAGATTATGCCCACATCCATGGCCCGGAGCACCCTCTACCAAAGGATCTTTGCCAGGCACTGCCTTTTGTGATAATCCGGGCAAAGCGTCATATTCTCCCATGATGCCGATGATGGGCTTGCCGCTACCGTAAGAAGCAATAAATGCAGTGGGCATTTCAGCCACTCCTCTTTCGACAGTGAAACCCTGTGCTTCCGCATAGTCGGCCAATGCTTTGGCAGACACATTTTCTTTTAAGGCGATTTCTGCTGCCTCCCAGATTTTGTCGCTGAGATCAATAAGTTCGGAGGAGTGTTTATCCACCGACTCAAGGGCGGCTTTTTTGTTGCTAGAGATTTTTTGCGCCTTTTGACTAAAAGAAACAGAAGTGCTTAGCAGGGCGGCGAATAGCAAGAGAACAATGCTCTTTTTCATGATAGGTTGGTTTACCATAGTTATATAAAACAAAGCACCTGACACTGGTGCTTATTTGTTGGGCTCTAGTTCAAAAGAATCTCGTCGATAAACACCCACCCTGGGTTTCCTTTGGCGTCGTGCCAGGCTGGAAGTTTTGCTACAGGCACAATGTGAAGCTTGAGCACGGCGTATTTTTCCTGAGGCAGATCGAAAGTGTAGAAGGCAGGGCCAACCGGCAGGTTTTCGGATGGTTGTGCTACTTTATTTTTTTTCCAGAGCTTCAGATTTTTTTCGTCTTCACCATACCAAATGTCGATGCTGGCCGGAGGCATGATCCAGCCGCCGGTGTTGTTGAGGCTGCTAATTGTGATCGACTTTTGGGGCACATCGTCGCCAAGGTTGATTTGAACATCCATGGCTTCACCCTGGTAGCCCAACCAGTTGCCGTCGGTATGAATATTGGTGCCTTTGATGTGGTCAAAAAGCGCCTGCTCCAGCTTGCCTTTGTATTTTGGGTTCGGGGGAGTCAGCAAGCTAACGCTGGTGGGCGTAATCGAACTTCTAAGAAAAGATTTCGAAACCATTTCGCTGCTGTACCAGCCATCTTTGAATGCTTTGACAGTAACTATTGTATTGCCGTCCAAAGGAATCCCGTCTTGGTAGATTGGAGAACTGACACTGTCGGGTGCTGAGCCATCCAGCGTATAGCGAAGCGTAACTCCGTTGAGATAATGTTTCACTTTCACTGAAATAGGTTCGGTAAAGAAGGCATCGTTGCCAACAATCACCGGGGCTGAAAGCTGAATGACCGTACCTTTGTCGTCGTAACCCGATTCAAAAGAAACAGTAGAAAAAACCTCCAATAATTGGCTGACTTCGTTTGCTTCAATAGCCGTATTCCAGATAAAAACTTTTTGGAGCGCTGAAAGTGACTTCAGTGCTGAAATACCCGAAGCAGTTACGGCTGTTCCAGACAGCGATAGCTCTTGCAAACTGGAAAGCTTTGCCAGTGAAGAGAGCCCTTTGTCTGTCACACCAGTAAAATTGAGATGCAGTTTTTCGAGGTTTTCGAAAGGCACCAGAAATAAAAGATCCTCGTCTTTGACAGGAATCTTGTTCAGGCTCAACTCAACTATTTGGGTGCGGATTTTTTCGAGCTCTTTTAGTTGATTTGCACCAAAAGCTTCGCTGGAAAAAAAGGTAACGGTGAGTGCCGGCGAATTCAGGGCAATCGGGCTTATGATCCGATAGTTGGAATTGAGAGACTCCACCAGCTCAGGGTCGGCGGCTTTGAAGTCATAGGCTTTGTTCACGTTGAATTTTGCCTGAGCTATTTGATAGAGTGGTTGATCCGGCGCAGTTTCGGCTGCCAAAGCTTGAAAAGAAGCCCCGCTGGCAATCCAGGCTTCAAGCACTTCCTTTTCCTCGTCGGTAAGTTGCGTCTTACCTTCCGGCGGCATATGCTCCTCGACCGATTCCGGCAGGTGAATTCTTTTTAGAAGTAAACTTGTTTCGTAATTGACAGAGTCCCAAAGCGGCCCATTCTTTCCACCAGCCAAAATAGCCTCCCGGGTTTCCATCACAAGCTCGCCCTTGGCTTTGAGGCTGTTGTGGCAACCCATACATTTTTCCCTGAGAATTGGCTGCACCATGTGGTCGTAAATCACGACTTCTGCAAAAGGAACATTTTCGAAACTTTCGTCGGGCATAACAGGTGCCAGCACAAAATTTTCGCCGTGTGTGATATTGGCACCCTGGTGCCCGGCAAATGTGACAAGCGCCACCATGGCTACGGGAATGCCTTTCGACAACATTGGCAGAGAATTCCAGGTTTTTCTGAAAGTGTACCACCCATAGGAGGCAAAGGCAATCAAAGCACCTCCCCATTTGTGCCACGTCAAGCTGCCTTCAGTATAGCCACCCTCCTTAGAGAGTAATAACCCCATGAGGGCAGAAAGAGCAGCTGTAAAACTTCCGAGAAGGAGTAGGTCTTCGGCATGAAGTGGTTCATTGGTTGAGGATTCGGACGGCCTTTTACTCACAAAAACCAACAGGGCATAAACAACCAATAAGGCTATGGGGAAATGAAGCAGCAAAGGGTGCATTCGTCCCAGCACCTGAAGCCAGGCGGGCGTTGTAAAACTATTTTCGAACACGAGAAGAAAAGCCAGCAAGCAGCAAATGAAAAAGCTACCGTTGGCGATCAGGCCCCTAAGCTTGGTCATGAAACAGGCGTTAGTTTGTATGGGTATACCTGGCCAGAATTCCACTGGGCTACATAAAGATTTTCCTCATCATCGATGCACACATCATGAGGGTAGGCAAAAACTGCATCGGTCTGGAATAACTCCTTCAGCTGACCAGCCTCATATTCCGGGGCATTTGCAGCAATGTTGGAAACCACTTTGTCATTCTTGTCGAGAATCGTTACAAACCCAGATTGCTTCCAAGGCTGGCTGGCGCTCATAAGCACGGCTGCATATAAGTAGTCGTTTTTGATAACGGGGCGACAAACCCAGGCTCCAGGAAGGGAAATAGTAGACAGGTATTTTCCATCAAGCGTATACCGCTTGAAAGCCATTTGCTGGCGGGAGCTGATAACCAACGATGGATTAGCCGGATCACGGAAATCCATGCAAACGCCGTGGGCATTGAGCAAGTGGGCATCGGTTTCTCCTCTGCCACCAAAGTGACGGATGTAGTTGCCTTTGCTGTCGTACTGTATGATAAAATCTTTGCCATAACCATCGGCCACAAAGATATCTCCATTGGGAGCAATGGCGGTTTCGGTAGGAACGTACTCGTCTGCCTTTGTGTATTCTCCCGTTTCTTTTGGATAGTCGAGCGTCAAAAGTACACGACCGTTCATGTCCGTTTTGATTACCTGATGACGGGTGTTGTCGCAAATGAAGAGCACCTCGGTGCCATTTTCGTCAAACAAAGTCAACCCATGAGCCCCCGGGTACTCCGATCCCCACGTTGAAAGCAGCTTCCCTTTTTTGTCGTAGATAATGACATTGTTTTTGGTTTCGTTGGTGAGCAGCAGGATACGGCCTTTGCTGTCCTGCACCATTTCGTGGCAGTCTTTCACCGGGTATTTGGTGATGTCGGCCTGGCTCCATTTGGTGTCGAGCTTGTAGCGCTTTTTACCATGGCCGAGGATAATCTCATCCGCTCGCTTATTGGCGAAAACATAGGGTGCCGATAGAATACCAGCCGCCGTGGCCGCACTTTTGACAATGAAATCACGTCTTTCCATAAATCATTATTTTAGACGAGCCTGTTTAAGAATGCTCATTTCCGTTCCTTTTGCCAAGTCTTTGTTCTGACCATGATCGGGAACGGTTACTCTCCCAGGCTTATCAGGGTGTTTAAATTGTTTGTGACTGCCTTTTTGGCTGACCTGAACCCAACCATCCTTTCGTAAGAGATCAATTATCTCTTTTACCTTCATGCTGTTTCAGGAATAATCAAATTCATCCCCTCGCTTAGCGCAGGAGGAATAGGCTCTCCGTCTTCTTTCATTCCCTCTATGTGTAATAAAATAGCTTCCTGGATATTATTTTCAGTTTCCTCACGAGTCTCACCTACAGTTATACAGCCTGGAAGATCCGGTACATATGCGCTATAGCCCGTTTTGGTTTTCTCGATGACTACTAAATATCTCATAGGGAAATTTCTGAAAATAAAACTAACAAGATTAAGCAATAATTCCTTTCACGACCTTTCCGGCCACATCCGTCAACCGGTACCTTCTTCCCAAATGCTTGTAGATAAGTTTCTCGTGATCGAGGCCCATTTGGTTGAGCACGGTCGCATGAAAATCGTTGACGTGCACGGGGTTTTCGGTGATATTATAGCCAAACTCGTCGGTTTCTCCGTAGACCATCCCTGGTTTTATGCCGCCACCTGCCATCCAGATAGTGAAGCAGCGGGGGTGATGGTCACGGCCATAATTGTCGCCGGTCAACTTACCCTGGCAATAGTTGGTTCTGCCAAACTCACCGCCCCAAATCACGAGGGTTTCGTCAAGCAGGCCTCTCTGCTTCAGGTCCATGACCAGTGCTGCAGATGATTGATCCACATCTTTGCACTGGCCAACAATTTGGCCTGGCAAATTATCGTGGGCATCCCATCCCTGGTGGTACAGCTGCACAAACCTAACCCCGCCTTCGCTGAGTTTGCGTGCCAGCAAACAGTTGGCTGCGTAGGTGCCTGGCACCATGCATTCCGGGCCGTACATTTTCACGATGGACTCCGGCTCATTTTTTAGGTCGGTAAGCTCCGGCACGGAAGTCTGCATGCGGTAGGCCAACTCGTATTGTTGGATTTTAGCAGCAATCTCCGGATCGCCAAACTCTTCGTAGTTTTCCTGATTCAACGCTGCCAGGTGGTCGAGCATTTTTCTTCGCTCTGCCCGATCCATTCCCTCAGGGTTGTTGAGGTACAAAACCGGATCGTCACCACTTGAGAATTGTACGCCTTGATGGACGGAGTCGAGGAAGCCGTTGGTCCAAAGCTTTGAGTAGACTCCCTGCCCGTTCCCTTTTCCTTTGGAAAGCAAAACGCAGAAAGCGGGGAGGTTTTTGTTTTCACTTCCTAACCCGTAACTCAGCCATGCTCCCATGCTTGGGCGGTTGCCGACCTGAGCGCCGGTCTGGAAAAAGGTGAGTGCCGGGTCGTGGTTGATGGCCTCGGTATAGATGCTTTTTACGAAGCAAAGCTCGTCGGCTATGCTGGCGGTGTGAGGCAGCAAGTCGCTGATCCAGGCACGAGACTGGCCGTATTGTTTAAAGTCGAAAATTGTTCCTGCCAGGGGAAATTTGGACTGCCCGGACGTCATGCCTGTCAATCGCTGACCCTGACGAATCGACTCTGGCAAGTCTTCCCCGTGCATTTTTTGCAGCATGGGTTTATAGTCGAACAAGTCAAGCTGTGAGGGAGCTCCATTTTGGAAGAGGTAAATAATCCGCTTCGCCTTGGGAGCAAAATGTGGGAGTTGGGCGAATAGTTCTTCTTCCGGACTAGCTCCTCCTTTGAATAAATCAGGAATCAGCAGTGAGCCCAGTGCAGCACTACCAATACCGAGACTTAGCTTCGAAAGAAATTTTCGCCTGTTTTGATTTAAGCCGTTTTCCAGTTGTTCTTTTTCCATGGCTTATGTCTTTGTAATGGATTCCTCCATGTTGTAAATCAGTTGAATCACGTTGGCCAATGCAGCTGCCTCACTTTTCTCCACTTCCAAATGAGGGTATTCACCCACATCCAGCACCTCCGAAGGGTCGATCGCCTGGCTTTTGTAAATGCCAAGTTGTTCTGAAAAATAACTATTCAACAAATCCTTCTCAGACTCCTTCGGCACCCGGCACACAATCAGCCTAAAAGCTTTTGTGATTTTATCTTCGCTACCCGACTGCTCTTCGACCAGCTTTTCGGCCAATACCCTAGATGCCTCCAGCATTGTGGGGTCATTCATCATCACCAGTGCCTGCAAAGGTGTGTTGGTTTGAGGCCTTTTCACCTCGCACTGGTCTCTGTTGCTACCGTCGAATATCATCAATGCGGGAGGAGGCAGTGTAAGTTTGATAAATGTGTACATACCCCGGCGATACAAGTCCTCACCGTGGTCTTGCTGGTAAGTAGCCAGCACACCCCTGCCGGAAGTAGCAGCTTCCCAAAGGCCGTCGGGCTGGTAGGCCTTTACACTTGGGCCACCTATTTTATTCACTAAAAGCCCACTGCTAGCCAGGATCAGGTCTTTTACAAACTCAGCGGGCAACCGGAAGCGAGGCCCGTGGCTGAGGTAGATATTGTCGGGATCGATGGCCAGCTTTTCTTTCGATACACCGCTCGATTGCATATAGGTAGCGGACGTCACAATTTGTTTGACAAGGTACTTAATGTCCCAGTTGTTTTCCATGAAGTCGACCGCCAGCCAGTCAAGCAGTTCTGGGTGTGACGGTAAATCACCCTGCATACCAAAGTCGCCGGCGGTTTTCACAATCCCCTGGCCGAAGATCATTTGCCAAACCTGGTTCACAAATACCCTGGCGGTCAAAGGATTGCTTTTATCAACCGTCCACTTGGCCAGACCAAGGCGGTTTCTTGGGTAGGCGGTAGTGTCAAAACCCATGACTTCCGACAATGGCTGCGCCTTCACCTCATCGGTAGGTGAATCGTACTGCCCCCGGTTGAGCACGTAGGTTTTGCGCAGGGTGTCAAGCTCGTCCATCACCGACACCATCATGGTGTCCTTTTCCAGTTGTCTGATAAATGAAAGCACTCCATCGAGGTCGGCTGTTGTTATTTCAAGCCTTGGAGCTTTGGCTGGTTTCGAAACGGATATGTCGCCCTCGTACCCGACTTCAGGTGTATTGTTGAAGAAGGCAAACATTCTAAAATAGTCCTTCTGCGAAATGGGGTCGTATTTGTGGTCATGACACTGGGCGCATTCCACGGTGAGGCCAAGTATGCCTTTGCTGAAAGTCTTTGTTTTGTCAAGAATGTATTCAACCCGGTACTCTTCATCGATTACACCACCCTCTTCCGTGTATTTGTGGTTTCTTAGAAAGCCGGTGGCAAGAATTTTCTCCTTGTCAGCGTCGGGAAGCATGTCGCCAGCCAACTGCCAGGTGAGGAATTTGTCGTAGGGAAGATTGTTGTTAAAAGCATGAATCACCCAATCTCGCCAGGGCCATTGCGTTCGGATATTGTCGTCTTGATAACCATAGGAGTCGGAGTAGCGCCCAACGTCCAGCCAGTGTACGGCCATTCTTTCGCCGTAAGCGGGCGTGTTGATGAGCTCTTCTACCACTTTTTCATAGGCATTTTCACTTTCGTCGGCCATAAAGCGATCCATGAGATCAAGCGAAGGAGGCAGGCCTGTGAGATCCAAAGCAACTCTTTTCAGCAGTCGTTCTTTGTCGGCTCCTTCGTTGGGTTTCAAACCCTTCTCTTCCATTTTTTTGACGACGAAAAAGTCAAGGTCGTTCTTTGGCCACTCATCGTTTTTCACTTTGGGAAGAGGCGCTTTTTTTGGGGGGATAAACGACCAGAGCTTCTCAAACTTGGCACCCTGCTTGATCCATTTCTTCACCAGCTCAATTTCGTTCTCTGTTAGCAGGGGGAGATGTGACTCCGGCGATGGCATTTGGTAAGCAGGGTCGGCCGATGAAATACGTTTTACCAATTCAGATTCTTCAGGTTTCCCCGGCACGATGGCAAATTTTCCTTTGCTCTCTTTCAGCTCAGCAAAGGCAAGTTCCGGAATATCGAGCCTCAGGCCTGCTTTCACTTTGTTTTTGTCGGGGCCGTGGCAGGCGAAGCACCTATCGCTCATCAACGGCCGTATATGAAAATTGTAGCTGACGGTTTCGGGCAGGCCTCCTGAAGATGTCGAGTCGCTGCATCCAGGCATGGAAATAATTAATCCCGCAAAGGCAATGGACAGAAGCCCGGTGATGAGCCTGGTATACATGTTCAAGTAGGGTTATGTAAAATCAAAATTTAGTAAGGTTTGGCAAGGATAACAATGTAATGTATAAGAATAAACTAAGATGGTCGCAGGAAGGATGCCAGTGTTTGTAGACGGTTAGCTTGGGCGATGAGGTTATTAAAACTCCTTAGTAAGTATTTCTTCCATCATTTCTTTCAAGCCGGGCAATATCTCCGTGGTGGTATCCCAGATCACCCTCATTTCCACAGCGTGGTATTCGTGAAGTATAAAGTTTCTGAACGACTTTACCTTGTACCACGGGTAATCATATTTTTCTAAAACACTTGAATCAATACTTGCCGTTGCCTCACCTATGATTGTGTACTGATAAAGGCAAGCATCGATTGTCTTTGCGTCGGCCAAAAAGCTGTCGACAGAATGCTTTTGACAGTACAGTTGAATGCTGTCTATGGCTTGGATCACATGCTCCAGTCGCTCTTTGCTAGTTGGTTTACCCGGCTTCATAAATCAACTGCATTTCATTCTCTATACTTTTTTTCAAGGCAGGTCTTATACCGTTGAGCATTACCACGTCCACTTTTTTTCCCACCGCCTTTTCCAGCTGTTCCCGAATCTCAGCGATATCAAACAGTGTGAATTTTATTTCTTGTGGTACATCAATCAACACATCGATGTCGCTTTTTGGACCATCATCCGCTCTGGCAAATGAACCAAATATCCAGGCCCTGTCTATTTGTGAAAAGGCCCTCATGCCCGATTTTAGCTTACTGATGGTTTGGCTTCGTTCGGATTTTTCTGCTGCTCGATAAAGCACCTGGTCTTCTGCTGCCTGTAGCGCCTTAAGTGCCAGGTCATCATCTTGCACCTCGTAAAGCACTTTATCTGACAGCCAGGCAATGAGCAGCTTCTCCTTGTTTGTGTTAAAAAACTCGGCCAGCTTTTCCACCAATTCCCGTTTGGGCTTCCGTTGGCCCCGCTCTATTTTACTGAGAACGGCCTGATCAATGTCGAGGAAGGCCGCCACCTTACGCAGCGGGATATTAGCCTCTTCCCGACTCTTTTTAATAATGGAACCAAAACTGTTCACGGTGATATCGTTTTGACATTTTTTGTCAAAACAATCTTAATCATTTTTTGGAACATTTTCAATTGATAGTATGAAAACCCACAAGGAGCCCTGCCATCAGTACACCATACTGGTCAAACTTATCTGACAATAGCTCCTGGATGCCCTATAAGCTATTCCCCCACAGTAGCCGCAGGCGCTTCCGGATGTTTCACGTACCTTTCAAAAAATTCAATAAACCGGCCGAGCCTATCCATCATCCGCAGCGGATTGCCGCTTCTGCTGAGCTCATGCCCTTCGCCCGGATAGCGCACATATTCCACAGACCTGTCTAGTGCTTTGAGACTTTTGTACATCATTTCCGACTGGATAGTACCCGTTCTCAGGTCCTGGTCAGAGTGCATGATGAGCAGAGGGGTCGTAATTTGGTCGATGAAGGTAATAGGTGAGTTGGCATCAAGGATTTCCTGCACGCCGTCTTCCCATGGGTAGCCGAAATGTGTTGGTACCAGCCGCCAGGCATTGCCTTCTCCCATAAAGGTAGTGAGATCGTATACACCTCTTTGGGCATTCGCTGCTTTGAAACGTTTGTCTTGCGTTACCAGCCAGGCCACCATGTAACCAGCATAGCTGCCTCCTGTTACAAATAGCTGGTCGGTATCCATCCAGCTGTTTTTGGAAGTAGCGTCATCCAATGCTGCCAGAATGTCGTTGGCAGGCCCGTGGCCCCAGTCTCTATAATTACCTTTTTTGAACGCATCGCCGTAGCCGCCACTACCCCGTGGGTTACTGAAAACCACACCATAACCCCAGCTGGCCAGCAGCTGAAATTCATGCCACATACTGAGTCCCGACGGCCCCCACATAGCAGAAGGCCCACCGTGGATTTCCAGTACCGTCGGATATTTGGTTCCTTGTTTGAAACCAACGGGCTGCATCACCCAATACTGTACTTTTACGCCGTCGGGTCGGGCGACCCAGTATTCGGAAACGGGAGTGACGATTTTGTCTTTCAGCCAATCCGAGTTGAAATGTGTTAACGCTGTTAAAGCACCGCTCTTCATGTCCATGCTGTATACTTCCAGGGGGTTATTGAAGTCGGTAATGGTCATGATGATTTTTTTGCCTGCAAGCGCAAAGTCATTGATGCCTTTGTCTCCTTCCAAAAGGGTAACGATTTCGCCTTTCTTCAGGTCGTAGCTGTACAAAGGAATGTCGCCTTCGGACGAGGCAGTAAAATAGATTTTTTTGTTATCCGGAGAAAAGACCGGCCCACCAGCGTCTCTGTCAAACTCCGCTGTAATCATTTTTGCACCGCTGCCGTCGGTCTTGACAAGCCCCAGGTCATTTTGCGTAGCATGCCTGTTTACATCATCTCGCATGTAAAACAGTATCGACTTTCCGTCGGGTGAGAATTGTGGATTGCCTAAGGAAAAACCCTCCATATGAAGGAAGGAGGTAGCCGCACCTGAAGCAGCGTCGATTTTCCAAAGGTCAGAGTAGCTTTGTTTGTCGGGCTCCACTTTGTAAGACACCGAAGTGCAAACAATGGTTTTTCCATCGGGTGACCAGTCGCCACCACCAAAATCCTGGAAACCTTTGGTGAGTTGACGGGCTTTTTCGGTGTCAAGCGATTGAATAAACAAATGCCGGTACTTCATTTCTGGGTTGAGTCCCTGTTCCGCTTGGAAATCCTGATTGACGAAGACCCGTGGGTTTTTGTCGACGGCGTTTTTAGCCAGCCATGCCCGAAGTTCTTCAAGGTCGCCGTCGGGTGTAGACTTGATGTCCTTTTTCTCTTCGTCTTTTAGCGCCTTCCAGTTGGGTTCGTCTTTGAATGCCCTTCCTGGTCTTTCATAAGCCCAGGTTGGAGTGCCTTCGGTGTCCCAGTCGGGGATGGACGACGAAAAGAGAATAGATTTTCCGTCGGGAGCCCAGCGAGGACCAGAAGCACCGTGCTTGGCAGAAGTCAGAGGATAAGCTTCGCCGCCGGTTAACGGCAGAATCCATATTTGCGACTTTCCGTCGTCGGATCGAACAAAGGCAATTTTTTCACCATCTGGAGCCCAGGTAGGTTGTGAGTCGCTCTTTTTTCCGAACGTAAGCTGAATGGGCTCTCCACCTTTTTCAAGATCGAGCACGTAAAGGTTGTGGCTGTAGAAGTAGTCTTCTCCTTTTTGATCTCTTTTGGTCACCACCATCACCGCTTTTTTAGCGTCGGGAGACACTTCTAATTGTGAGGAGGTCACAATTTTCATGAGGTCAGAAGTGACGATAGGTTTTTTTCCGCTTTGCGCTTCTGCCCAATGGATGAGCAGGACAGAGGCCAGCAGCAACAGGTAGTTGAGTCTTTTTTGCATGACTGATTGGTTTTCGGGTTAATGCGGGAAGAACAACATAAATGGTTTTTGATTCAAGGAATAATCCGTTGGTGGTGAAAACTTGTTGTGCGGAGGCAGTTGCGAAAAAGCCCTTATATTTAAGCCAAACAATATCACCATGCTAAAAGTCGGAGATACCTACGAAATGCCCTTTTCACTTACCCAGGAGCAGGTAAATGCCTTTGCCGAGCTAAGTGGCGACAAAAACCCCGTGCACATCGATGCAGCTTTTGCTGCCAACACCTCTTTTAAGAAACCCATCGTCCACGGTATTTTCAGTGCAGCCATTTTCTCCAGGATATTGGGCACCATTTTTCCTGGCGATGGCACCATCTACCTTGGGCAGACACTGCAATTCAAAAGGCCTGTGTACCCAGGTGAGGACTACCAGGCAAAAGTGGAGGTGGTAAGCCTCGATGGTAGAAACTCAGCCACCATTGCCACGGTGCTTATTCATGCCCCTACGGGAAAGGCCGTCATCGAAGGAGAGGCCAAAGTGATGCACAAAGAATTAATTCCGTAAGCTCAGGGCTTAACGATTTCCCAGGTGATAGAATACCGGGCGATTTGCTTGGGGTCGGCCAGCTGCATATCGGTTGTGTAGGGCCCGCCTGGCTTGTCAATAAGCATGCTGATTTTTCCCATGTAATCGTTGGGGCTAAGGTAATCGTAGTCCCACACCTCCAAATCAACCTTTTCGTTCACTTTGAACCCGTCGATTACATGATCAACTTCCAGTGATTCGGCCTTCATGCGGTACCACTTTTCATCCACGGGCCATACTTTCTTTTTGTTGATGACCAGAAATACCTCGTCACCATCGTTTTCTTCATAAAAGTAGCAATGAATGTTGATGATTCTGATAGATAGAGCTTCCATAGGTTAGCTGGATGTTGAGGTTAAAGAATTGTTTGTCGGAGTTTGTCGGCAGCCCGTTCCATTTCAACAAGGGCCTCCATAGCCATTACTGTCTCCTTATTTACCTTTAGAATTCGGGCACACTCATCTACACTTTCTCGCTCTTTGTCAGAAAAATCCCCATCAGCATAAGACATCCTGATGGCGTCGTAGAGCATAAGTTTGCTGTAGTTGGCTATTTGATTAGGGTTGAGTCGTTGGAAAATCTCGCCAAGGTCAGCATTTTCCCAGTCGAACTCTTCCCAGGCAGCAATGAGGTCGGTACCTACTTTCAAAGACTGCCCAAGGTCTTCGGTAAGCCAGTCCATTTCGGGGTCTGATACATCCCCATCAGCTCCGGCAATAGTGAGCAGCGCAAAGCCATAGTCCTTCCAGTATTTCTTCGGCACGATACTCATACCGTAGAAGGTAGGTGATATTGTCAAAAATTCGTTCATGATGGAGACATATGCTTTAGGTAGACAAATTACGAAGACTTTTGATTTTTACGAATTAACATTTTTTAAAGTGTAAGACCCTACGTCGAATAACTCAAAGGAGCTTATAGTAAGAATTCTTATCCATTTTAACCTTGGATTTATCGACCCCTTCACCTTAATTAGGTGAAGCTAATTGCCGACTTAAACGACATACGAAATGTTTTCCAGCAGCGATATTGATTTTATAAAAAAGAGAGGCTCCTCAACTGACGTAGTGGAAGCTCAAATTCAAAACTTCAAAGACGACTTCCCTCCTTTGAGGCTGGAAAAGGCTGCCACCATCGGCGACGGCCTTAGTAAGATGTCGGACAAAGACATTGAAGGCCGCCTAAAAGCCTATGAGAGTGCGACTGCCTCAAAAGCCATCGTGAAGTTTGTGCCAGCCTCCGGAGCGGCCAGCCGCATGTTTAAGGATCTCTTCAGCTTTATGGAGGAGTACACCGGCTCGGAGGCTGACTATCAAAAGCTCACAGCCAATCAGAAAAGTGGCTCCATGTTTGATTTTTTCAAGCGGCTGGAGGATTTCGCTTTTTACGATGACTTGAAAGATGCTTATGCAAAGTCAGGCACTTCGCTGGAGGAAGCTCACTTGAAAAGAAAATACGTTTCAATTCTTGAGTACTTATTACTCGACAAGGGACTCGGTTACGGGCAGTTGCCAAAGGGGCTTTTGAAATTTCATAAAAAGAACAATGTTGCCAGAACTCCTGCGGAGGAGCACTTTGTGGAAGGAGCCAACTATGCTAAATCGTCGGACGGCAGCGTAAAGTTGCATTTTACAGTAAGTCCAGAACACCGAACCAAATTCAAAGAGCATGTGGATGCTGTGCAGGATGGCTATGAAAAACAGTACGGGGTAAAATTCGAAGTAAGCTTTTCAGAGCAGAAGGCATCTACTGATACCATAGCCGTGGACATGAGTAATCAACCCTTCAGGGAAAACGACGGCGGGCTACTTTTCAGGCCGGCCGGCCATGGGGCATTGCTTTCCAACCTCAACGACCTTAATGCCGATGTTATTTTTGTTAAAAACATAGACAATGTGGTGCCCGACCGACTGAAGGAAGACACATTTGTCTATAAGAAGGTGATTGCAAGCCTGCTGTTGGAGCACCAAAGTAAGATTTTTGGGTTCCTTGAAAAACTTGAAGCTGGTGCTGCAAGTGCTGCCGACCTTGACGCCATGTACGACTTTTTGGAAAAAGAGCTTTGCACCAGTAATCACACGACGGCCAGAACAGCATCCGCTGTGGAAAGGTCGGCTTATCTCAGAAGCAAATTCAACCGACCCATCCGCATTTGCGGCATGGTGAAAAATGAGGGAGAGCCAGGAGGGGGGCCGTTTTGGTGCAAAAATCCTGACGGCACAGTTTCGTTGCAAATTGTTGAAAGTGCTCAGGTCGATTTGAAAGATGCTGGACAAAAGAAAATATTCGAGGAGAGCACACACTTTAATCCGGTGGATCTGGTTTGTGGTACCAAAGACTATAAGGGCAAGAAGTTCGACCTCATGAAATTCACCGACCCGAAAACCGGTTTTGTCACCGAGAAATCGAAAGATGGCAAGGCTCTGAAGGCGCAGGAGCTCCCCGGCCTTTGGAATGGCTCTATGAGCAACTGGAATACCGTATTTGTGGAAGTACCCGTCTCAACATTCAACCCTGTGAAAAAGGTAACTGATCTGCTGAAGGATCAGCATCAGTAGAAAAGCACACCGCCTTTTGTTAAAAAGCCAATTTGAATTAGAATCTCGCTCCTGGCGGGTATAATATGCGGCGCTGCGTCTTCTGCTGTACAACAAACTGCTTTCATCTGTAACCTCAGTGCCAACTAATCCCGGCTTCCAGAGAAAAACATTTTTTCATATTCTGTATCTTTTTGATACTTCCCCGTTATAGGGCCGAAAGCTTCAAAATTCTGACCAATCAAACAGCGCAAAGGTGGAGTTGGATGAACACGCACTTGTAGAGCAAGCCAAGCAAGACCCCAAAAGGTTCGGCCCTATCTATGAGAAGTACCACGAACCCATTTTTCGATTTGTCTATGCCAGGATCGGACAGCTTGAGGCTAGTAAAGATGTAACCTCTTCAGTGTTTTATAAGGCCCTGGCCAATTTGAAAAAACACCAGGTTCGGGGCCTTTCTTTTTCTTCCTGGCTGTATCGCATCGCATTGAATGAATGCTACGATTTCTTCAGAGCCGAAAAGAAACACCGAACTGTTGCGCTCGATGACTACATGGGTATCAGCCTGTTGGAAGAACTCCAATTCGGGGATAGCGAGCAGGAAATATGGATGAATTCGTTGCCGGTGTTGCTTGAGTCTTTGGAGCCGAAAGATCTGGAGTTGATCGAGATGAGATTTTTCGAACGAAAGAGTTTTAAGGAGGCGGCAGATATTCTGGACATCACTGAGAACAATGCCAAAACACGTACCTATCGCTTACTGGAAAAAATGAGGAAAGAGGTCAAAAAACTTGTCGTGAAATGAAATACCAATTTGTAAAAAAGAGACAAGAGATCAGTACAGAACAAATCCACTCACTGAGGGATTTTGACTCCGTGCTGGCGGGGAGTAAGCAGGTTTCCGGCCTGGCTTATTCCGGGAAGCTACTGTGGGGGCTGGCTGTTATTCCGGCTATCGGGATTGTTTATTTACTCACAGTTGGCAGGCCCTCCGTCAACGACAAACAGCCAGCTTTGGCAGACGTGCCGGTGAAGGAAGAGGCCGTCTCGGCAAGGCCTCCAGTTGAAGCTGCACCGGCGACCAGGCTCGACGATCAAAAGCCGACACCATCAACATCGGAACAGCCGGTTGCGAAACAGAAGACATCCCCACCGGCTGAAAAGAAAAGCGCTCCGCCATCGGAGACGGGGGCTCAGCAAACCAACCAGGTACAAAAAGAAGATGTATATCTGAATGCGGAGCCAAAGGAGGGATTTGAACTGTTTTATGCCTTTATAGAAACAGAGCTTACCTATCCCGAATTGGCGAGAAAAGACAGCGTTCAGGGGTATGTCAAAGTGATGTTTTCTGTCGATGTGGATGGCACGCTTAAAGACATTTCGATTGTGGAGTCAATGGGAGACCTCTTTGACAACGAAGCTATCCGGGTCATCAAGCGTAGCCCGCCGTGGAAACCCGCCTCTTTCAACGGCTATCCTGTTAGCAGCAGAATGTCTATTAAACTCACTTTCAAAGTAGAATAATAAAAACGAGCATGAATACACTAAAAGCACTTGGTTTTAGCATCCTCGGGTTGCTTAGTTTTAGTCACCTCCGGGCGCAAACATTTGAAGCTGTGGATACGCTCAACGTAAACGGTATCGAGAATGTATCGATGAAGTGGGTTGATTTGAATAACAACTTGCTTTACGATCTGATACTTTATGGCAATGATAGCCTGGGCAATGGGGTACTTCAGGTGTACCTCAATGAAGGAGAAGGGAAGTTTACCCTACAAAACGCTTCTTTTCCGGATGTCCGGATTTCAAAGCTACAACCAATCGATTATGACAGAGACAGAAAAATAGATCTCGCTTTTTCTGGCATAGTCAACGGCGCTGACACCGTTGTTTCAGTACTGCTGGCCAGGGAAAACTTCACTTTCGAGTTGCTTCCGACACCGGTGTTGAGCGGGCCAGTAGAGGCTTTCCAATTTTTAGACCTGAATTACGACACTGTAAATGACCTGCTCATCTCACAACGAAACGATGAAGATAGTGTCGAATTTAAAGTATTGAGGGGCACCGCACCAGGCTTTGAGGACTTGATGATAGAGTTTCCTCTTTTTACGGAAGGGGCTTTTTTTGCCCTGGATATTGATAGCGACGCTAGAAAAGATTTATTGCTGTCGGGTTCCAGGCAAGGGCAGTCTTTTAGTAGGCTTTATAAAAACAACGGCAGCTTTGAGTTTGCTGATTCTGCCAATTTTGGCTTCGAGTACGAACAAATTGTGCAAGAATCGGATACGTCATTTTTTGTGGCCATGGATCATCAGGTAGAGGCAATCTCCCTGGGTGAATATGATGGCAATAGCAGGCCTGATCTTTTTGTCAGAGGAAAAAGCTCCATAGGGGAGGATTTAAATGTCCTTTACCGAAGCAGTGGGGGTCGGATAGTTGCAGATCAGGACAGTATGTTGAGTAACTATAAAATTCAGGCCTCACATATGGCAGATTTCGACTCGGATGGCAAAACGGATCTTTGGGTAAGTGCCTCCCGAAACGACTCGACCTTTGTTTTTTGGTACAACAACTTAAATGCATTTGCGGAGGCTGAGCCAGTTTACCGGGACTCCCTCCTTCTTACTGAATTTTCCGATTGGGACCTGGATTTCAACCTGGATTTTGTAGAGCTCCGGCAAAGCCTTCACGGATTGAAGCTTGTGTTTTTTGAAAACATGGCCGATTCGGTTAATAAGGGCCCGTCGCTGCCGTTTCCGCAGGTGGCGGTGCAAACCGGTACAGGAGAAGTGAAAATACAATGGCAGTCGGCGATTGACTCTTTAACCAGCAGCAGTTCGCTCTCCTACGATGTGCTTTTAGTTGACGCCGATACCACGGTACTTTTTGAGTCTAACATGAGCACAAAGAGCTTTGGCCTCCAGCAGCCATATCATGGCAGTGTGCTGTATGGCGACTACCTCACTGTTAACAACCTTGCTTCTGGGGACTATCTCTTTTTAGTAAGGGGGGTAGACAATGCCTATAATGCCTACAACGGTGGCGGAATGGGTGGCCTTCAGCTATTCAGGTTTGCCATTTGCAATGGTGACCTGGTAAGGACCTCGGCAGAGCTTTGTCCAGGGAGCCCAGAGGTTTTTGGTGAGGAGGGAGTTGAAAGAAATTGGTACTCAAATAATTATGGGGCCCTGGGCCAAATCGATTTGCTGAGCTATTCTGCCACTACCAGCGATATACTATATGGAACTGTAGTGAGCGCAGAAGACTGCCCGAAGGGACAGCTGGCTTACATCATAAACACAAAGCCACTTGAGCCGCTGGCTGATGACGTGCCGGCGTTCACTCAAGTTTGCGACGAATCCGAGATTACTTATGAGCTGCCCAACACATGGACAAACGTTATTTGGAGTTCAGCGGCTTTGGGCAGTATTGGCGAAGGGTCAAGCCTTACTTTCGCCGTTACCCAGGCAGATACGATATCCGTAGTGGCAGCCAACGAGTTTGGGTGTTTTGACAGGGCCGAGAGCGCCATCGCTTTCTTCGATCCGCAGGTGTCGGATACTTTGATCACAATATCTCCCGGCGAATCAGCGGAGATCACCGCCTTCGGTGGGCAGGCTTATGAATGGAGCCCTGCTAATGAATTCGACGGCCCGTTTAATCAAAAGCAGACAGTTTCTCCCAACGAAACAACGGATTATCAAGTGCTGGTCAAAAATGACGCAGGTTGCGAGCGCCTATTCAACATCAGGGTGGAGGTTGGGCAGCTCGGTGGAGTAGCGAACCTTTTTTCTCCTAATGGCGACAGCCGAAACGACCAGTTTTTCCTTCAGCTTTCTACCGTTCCGGCAACTATCGATTTTCGGGTATATGCCAGGTCGGGAGGACTGATTTACCAGGAGTTGGACGCCGCAAGGGCTGTCAGTGAAGGATGGGATGGAACCCATAACGGGGAAAAAATGCCCCCGGGGGTATACTACTGGCGTGTGGAAGGGAGATATAGCGATGGCCGCCCCGTGCTGCTCAACGGAAAGAAATCCGGAAAAATTAACCTCGTAAGATAGATCACAGCTAGCGATGAGGTGGATGTTCCTGGTTCTTGTTTGCTTTCTTTTGATGCTTTGCGGCCAAACGATGTTGGCGCAACAATTCAATTTTTCACAATATGGCTTCACTGACCAGCGGGTCAATCCGGCGCTGGTGGGCATCGGGAATTACTGGAAGGTCGGAGGCATTCACCGGCAACAGAACACGGGCCCGCAATTCGACATAAAAAGCACTTCGCTCTCAGCCAGCTATCCGCTGGTTGCACCGGGTAGGGGTCGAACTTTAGGAGGGATTGGAGTAACTTTTTTGGACGACAAGGCTGGAGAAGGCAAAGCGTTCAAAACACAAGAAGCTGGCCTGAATTATGCCATGCAAGTGCGCACAGCCAGCAACCAGCAGCTGGCACTTGGCGTAGGTCTTTTTGCCCAAACAAGAAAATTCAGCTACGACGACTTCTTCACCAGTCAGCAATACATACCCAATCGAGGCTATGACCGCTCTGTGGACAGTGGCGAAAGCTTTGACGAACTCAGGCGATCTTTTGGGAGACTGAGCATAGGCTTGCATTGGGAAAAGCAAAGCAGGGACAATACAAGGCTTGCCCATTTCGGCTTGTCGAGTTTTGATATCAACCAGCCAAGCGAGGCGTTTATTGATGCTGACTATAGGGTGCGCACCTCATTTATGCTTAATGGTGGTTTCCAGCTATATCAATCGGGGTCGATGAGCCTTTACCCGGAGGTGCTTTATACCTACAACGGAAGAAACAATCAGCTCAATGCTGGTATCAACTGGCGGTATTTGCTGGCCAACAAGGGCTTTGTGGAGTTGAAAGGAGCTTATTTGTCGGGAGGGCTTTTTTTGGCTGGGTTTCAATTTGGCCGGGACGAGTTTCGCATGGGGGTTAGTTACGATGTGCCAACAAATGCGAGCAATACCGCCAACCAGGGCGCCTTTGAATTTGGCTTCGAGTTGAAAGGGCTTGTGACCAGGGCTGCCAAATCAAAAACCAAAAGACAGAAAAAGCAGAAAACAGCGAGGAGTAAGAGCAAGCGGCCTTCACCCACCAACGTGGCAAAGCGACTGGCTGTTCCGAAAGAAAAGGTGGAAGAAACGGATGTCTCCGAGACAGACACGGTGGATGTACCAGCAGAAGAAGGTGATGCTGGCGCCGCCATTGAACCGGACGTAAAAACAGGAGTGGAAGGAGTAGAGTTTGAGAAATTTGTATCTGAGAAAATCTCAGAGGAGCTGGGCTTCGAAACCAACAGAACAACTATTAGCGCCAAATTTAAGGAGAAGTTGGATGAGTTGGCCGATCGCCTGGAGAAGGAGCCATGGCTGAAAGTTGACATTGTGGGTCACACAGACAATGTTGGGAGCGAAGCCGCTAATGAGACACTTTCTGTTGCCAGAGCAGCGGCAGTGGAGGCCTATCTGCTGAGCAAAGGCATTGCCAGAGAGCGGCTTACAACCGAAGGCAAAGGAGAACTGGAGCCAATTAGCTCAAACGAGACGGCTGAAGGACGAAGCCAGAACAGAAGAGTTGAATTGATTATTCACAGGTAGTTTAGGACGATCGAAGTAAAGGAAGCCCCAGGGCGCTAAGCACCCCGGAACTTTTCTTTTTGCTCAAAATCCGCACGCCATTCCCTCGTCCATGCCAATGGGAGAGCCGTCAGGCGCTTTCGTTTCTTTGTAGTATTCTTTGACAACTTCTGGCTTCTCGAAAAACAGACCAAGCTGAGCAGAGGCCAAGGTCAAATGCGCCTTCTGATCTGAATCATTTTCAGACTTCACCTTCGCATCGATCCAGCTTTTCAGGTCTTTCAACTGCAGGTAGGTAATAGCTCTTGCCTGATCGCTGGCGTCGGTATTGATACTGAGGTTCATCAGGTGGTACATCACCAGCTTGTCGACAGTGCGCATGATTTCTCCATGATAGCCGGCAGGATGAGCTTTCTTCCATGTGCTGGCTGTCAATTTGCTGAGAAGTGAGCTAAAGTCAGGCTGTGCAGCGTTGCGGGCATGGTGCTCAACAAGCCTTGTCGCTCTTTCCGGGTGGATCAGGTAAGATAACGTCAAATCAGCAGCCGTTTCAGCAGCCGACAAGGGATCGAACTCTACGCCTGTTCTAGCCTCAAATGTTTCTCTCGTTCTCGGATAGCCGTAAGGCCTGGGAGGAATTTGCTGAATGAGCTTTTCGGGCAAGGCCAAAGCTTCTGGAGTCATCGTGGCCAACAGCGCATCGAACGCTTTCATTTGCATGGCAGGCTCCAAATATCTGGTAGTGAATTGCCCGTCCCCTTTCATGGCGTAGTTGTAGTTGAGTCCGCCGACCACTTTCGATGTGGCGTCTACCTGATAGCGATGGAACAAGTACATTGGAGCCAATGCTTCTTCTATCAGCGCCATGGGAGCGTCGGCACGAATGGTCTTTTCAGAAAAGTTATCAAGTATTTTTCTTCTCACCACCATCATTCTGTTCAGCTCGTCAGCGGCATCGGGGCCATTGTCCCACAGGTGGGAATAAGGATGCGCACCGCCAACAGGTCTTGAATCCTGGTCGGTAATATGCATAAGGCCTTTGCTGAAAGTCTCCCTGATGATCTTATCAAGCGCTGCTGCTTCATCAGTTCCCTCGGGAAAATCAGAATAGCCATACTTGATAATTTGCTTGTCGAGTTCGCCAATGCCAACAGCGTAGGCTTCGGAAAGATCGATGTTCCCGTTCGCATCCATTTTTATATAAGGGTGCGGATAATCCATCACCGACGCTCTGTTGTTGACACTGGATGCATAACTATGAACAATGCCAAGCGTATGCCCCACTTCATGTGCTGAAAGCTGACGGATACGGGCCAGCACCATTTTCATCATTTCATCAGAAACCGGCTTGCCATCTTCATATGGAGACAAAAGCCCTTCTGCTATCAGAAAATCCTGGCGAGCTCTCAATGAGCCGAGACTCACATGCCCTTTAATAATTTCGCCCGTTCTTGGGTCAGCAACAGACGCCCCGTACGACCATCCTCTGGTTGACCGGTGAATCCATTGAATCAGGTTGTAACGAACATCCATCGGATCCACGTCTTCAGGCAGCATTTTCACCTGGAAGGCATCTTTGTAACCGGCCGCTTCAAACGCCTGGTTCCACCATGCAGCCCCTTCAAGCAGTGCTGAGCGAATGGGCTCGGGTGTGCCTGGGTCGAGGTAGTAGATAATAGGCTCAACTGCCTCGCTCACTGCGGCATTAGGATCAACCTTTTCTAATCTGTGACGGTTGATGGTTCTTTTGGTAATGGGCTCATCAATCGGCGTGGCGTAGTCCATATAAGTGGTGCCGTAGTAGCCCGACCTTGGGTCAAATGCCCTTGTTTTGAACCTTGAGTCGGGTAGTTGTACCATAGAATGGTGCATCCTGACCGTCACAGCTTCCGGAGAAGGAACCACCGACCTGATCCAGGCGCCGGCTGGGGTGCCGGTGAAGGTAATGGTCGCTTCAAACTCGCTGTTTTCAGGAAAGTTTTTGGTCATTTCGGTGTAAATCATCGACCGGCTTTTGTCCAGGCTATAATTGCCTTGTTTGGCTCTGCTTAGTCGCTGACTTACCCCATGCGAATCTCTGAGAAGAAAATCGGTAAAGTCTACGAGTGCCGACCAGTCTTCTTCGGCCAGCACATCAAAACCCCAGATAGCCGACTGTGCAAATGCTTGTTCCACCGACTTTCTTTCAAGTGCGTCGTCGCTGATGGCACGGTAGTCGTAGTTGGGCTGGATCATCAGTATTTTTGGTCCGCTCCTGACAAACTTCACAACTTTCTCACCACCAAGCTGCCCTCTGTCGAGCCCTATGTCGTTGGAGCCAATTCCGGCAGGCAGGGAGCTGATGTATAAAAACTCAAAATTTAGTTTGTTTACTTCAAGGTATACTTTGCCTT
The DNA here is from genome assembly GCF_040222385.1 of Imperialibacter sp. Taxonomy (GTDB): domain Bacteria; phylum Bacteroidota; class Bacteroidia; order Cytophagales; family Cyclobacteriaceae; genus Imperialibacter. The sequence continues at coordinate 203,832 of NZ_JAVKDF010000027.1, read as the reverse complement.
TTTTGGAGTCCCAGTAAAAAGGAAAAAAGCCTTCATACTTTTCCATTCCTGATGTAAAACCAGCAATGTCCTTGGTGGCGGAGGCTGCGTTCGCCCCTGAAGCAGGGGTAGTGGCCACGGGGGCCTGGGAGGCTGTGCACGATGCCAGTACAAAGCCCAAAATAAAGAGGTAAATTTTTCTCATAATGAATGGTTTTCGAAAGATTTGCTAAAATATAGCTTAATCTCTAATTCAGTAATTATTAAGTGCTTAATGGTAAAAAACCTACTTCGGGATGAGAAATTGTACTTTGTGGCAGTAGTGCCGCCGGAGCCGTTGAGGGGGGAACTTCACCAACTGAAAGAGTACTTCAGGGATAAATATAATTCTTCCAAATCGCTCAATTCTCCACCACACATTACGTTGCACATGCCCTTTAAATGGAGGGAGAGCAAGGAGAAAAAACTTCTTACTGCGCTGGAAGAAAGCTGTTTGCCGCTGACTCCGTTCGAAGTGGCATTGAAGGGATTCGCAGCTTTTCCTCCGAGGGTAATCTACGCTGAGCCCGTTGAATCGCCTCAATTACACGATTTACAGAAAACAGTGGCCCGAGCTATGCGATTGTCGCTCAATTTGTTCAATGCCGACTATCAGGGCAGAGGTTTTCACCCGCACATCACGCTTGCTTTCAGGGATTTAAAAAAGCTTCGCTTTCACGAGGCTTGGCAGGAATTTGAAAACAAGCCACTAAAGGCTTCATTTCTTGTTGACAATATTTGTTTGCTTAAGCACAACGGCAGCTCCTGGGATGTTTTCCAGGAGCTACCCTTTGGCATCATTACTTCTGCTGAAAAAGGTGAACGTCCCTCTGAGGAAACGGAATAGAAATACCCTCTTTGTCGAACGTGCTTTTCACTCGTTCCTGCATATCAAACGTCATTGGCCAGTAGTCCTCTTTCTTCACCCATACCCTGAAAAGGAAGTTTACAGAGCTGTCGGCCATTTCTTTAATGGCAATAAACGGTGCCGGATCTTTTATCACCCGCTCATCGTCCATTGCCATTTGAGTTAACAACTCCTTCACCTTCTTAATATCATCCGAGTAGCTCACGCCGAAAACGAGGTCAAGCCTTCTATTGTCTTCCACTGAATAATTGGTAATGGTGCTTCCCATTACGGCACTGTTGGGAATAACAATTGTTTTGTTGTCAGGCGACTTGAGCACAGTGTACAGGATTTGGATGGCGTTGACAGTGCCCGCCTGCCCGTTGGTCTCGATAAAATCACCAACCCTGTATGGCCGAAACATAATGATCAGAACGCCACCGGCAAAGTTGGAAAGGCTGCCCTGCATGGCCAACCCAATCGCCAAACCCGCTGCACCTATTACCGCCACAAAACTGGTCGTTTGAATACCCACCATGGAAGCCACCGAAATGAGTACCATGGCCTTGAGGATGACATTGAAAATATTGGAGAGGAAAGGAATGAGAGTTGGATCCACGTCCCTTTTCTTCATCAGTTTTTTTAAGGATCTGGTGAAGAAGCCAATGAGATAAAAGCCAATGATAAGAATGACTATGGCAGCCACTAGTTTGGGAGCGTAGTCAAATAATAGTTGAATGAGTCCTTCCTGGTATTGATCCAATTTGTCCATAATAGAGTTTACGTGATTGTTTATTCAGAAATTTGGGAAAACTAGTAGTCGATACTACCCTTTATGTTATCCCTGTACAACTTTAGAGATCGAATTTTGCTTTCTTTTTTGACATGAACCAGGTTCACCTGGTCAGGAAAAGTGTCAATGAGCACACTATTTTCAACCCCTATTGTAGTCAAATTGTTCACGCCGGTCACTTCGAGGTAGCACCAGATAGCATCCGATTCCAGCTCATGGCCGAGATAGGACAGCTTTACGGGCTTATTATTTATTTCTATTGAAAGATTTTCTATCACAAACTCTTTCATAAGCGCATCAAATCGCTTCTTATCTGAGGGGTTGACAACGTCCAGCGTTGTCCAGCCACTTTTCTTTCTCAGCGCTTCTTCAAGGTCGTCAAGGAAAATGCGTTGGGAAATCTCCAGGGACTTCGTTTTATCATTGAACTCTACATCGCATACGCTCACGTGAAAAGGATGAGCCAGCCACGTAACGAATACGAAGGAGATATGTACAATCATTGCCATAGAAACAACATTTACTGCAAGTACAAAATTTAAGATGTATACTTACAACCTTTTTTGTGGCAGCAACTTAAGAAAACTATGTCGGAGTTTAGCCTCTTTTTTGGATTAGGACTGGAACACATTCTTGATGTCAATGGTTACGACCACATACTGTTTGTTATTGCCCTGTGCGCCATTTATTCGGCCCAACAGTGGAAAAACGTCCTTGTTTTAGTGACTGCTTTCACTTTGGGTCATTCGTTGACACTGGCACTATCTACGCTAGACGTAATTAAAGTAAACTCAGGGCTCGTGGAGTTCCTGATTCCGATTACAATATTTATCACGGCGGCGGCCAATATTTATAAAAAAGACGCCGAAGTGGGCAGCAAAAGCGTGAAGCTAAACTATTGGTTTGCGGCGTTTTTCGGACTGATTCACGGCATGGGATTTTCTAACTACCTGAAGAGCTTGCTGGGCAAAGACGAATCCATTGTCACACAACTTCTTGCTTTCAATTTGGGCCTTGAGGTTGGCCAGATTGTGATCGTTTTGGTGGTGATGGTGGCGGCATTTCTTTTTATGACGTTGGGAAGTGTAAAAAAAAGAGACTGGATTTTAGTGATTTCGTCGGCTGTGGCAGGCATATCACTGACAATGATTATAGAAAGTAAATTTTGGTAAAAAGTGAAATTGATATGAAGAAACTACTCATTGTAGCATTGACCCTTTGCACAAGTTATTTAGCAAAAGCCCAGGGAGAATGGGGCCAGAAATTTGAGCAGCTTGGCACAATGCTGCCAACCCCCAATAGCTACCGGACAGCCTCAGGTGCACCCGGAAGAGACTACTGGCAACAAAAAGCTGACTACGATATTTCAGTTGAGCTGAACGACAACAATCAGAGTATAGCCGGCACCGAAACCATCACCTATCATAACTTGTCGCCTGACCGGCTTTCGTACCTGTGGGTGCAGCTCGACCAAAACATGAGGGCTAAGTCGTCCAACACGCCCCTGGTGACTACCACGGCAATGTCAGATTCTGTTTCAGGGAAAGCCTTGCAAATGATGATCAATGATGCTGACTACGATGGCGGCTTCAAGATCGTCTATGTAAAAGACATGTCGGACAAGGGCCTCAAATACACCATCAACCAAACCATGATGAGGGTGGATTTGCCCAAAGCCCTGGAGCCGGGGGGAAAGGTTTCATTCAAAATCGCCTGGTCTTACAATATCAATGACCGTATGCTTGAAGGCCCACGCTCAGGATACGAATTCTTTCCGAAGGACGGAAACTATGTGTACACCATTGCGCAATTCTACCCGAGAATGGCCGTGTACGACGACGTGAATGGCTGGCAGAACAAGCAGTTTTTGGGTAGAGGCGAGTTTACGCTGCCTTTCGGAGACTTCACTTTTAGTGTTACGGTGCCTGCGGATCACATTCTGGGCGCAACAGGTACGCTGCAAAACCCCTCTCAGGTGCTAACGCCTGAGCAACTTCAGCGCTTCGAAAAGGCGAAAACAACCTTCGATAAGCCAGTAATTATCGTTACTCAGAAGGAAGCAGAAAAGGCTGAGAAGACAAAGTCGAAAGAAAAGAAAACCTGGACGTTCAAAGCTGAAAATGTGCGTGATATAGCCTTTGCTACTTCCAGAAAGTTCATTTGGGATGCCATGGCGGTTGATATCAACGGAAAAACGCCACTCGCCATGAGCTACTACCCCAAAGAAGGCAACCCGCTGTGGGAGAAGGAGTCGACAAGGGCCGTGGCCAACACTTTGATTACCTATTCAAAGCATACTATCGACTATCCTTATCCAAAAGCTATTTCTGTACATGCCGCTTCCATTGGCATGGAATACCCTATGATCTGCTTCAACTTTGGCCGCCCTGACCCTGATGGCAGCTACACTGACCAGAAAAAGTGGGGCATGATCGGTGTGATTGTGCACGAGGTAGGGCATAACTTCTTTCCAATGATCATCAACTCCGACGAACGTCAGTGGACCTGGATGGATGAGGGCTTGAACACCTTCGTGCAGTCCCTTACTCAAAAAGAGCACTACCCTGACATGCCAATCCGTCGTGGTTGTGCAGCCTGCATTGTCGACTACATGAAAGGTGACAAAGAAGGCATCCGCCCGATCATGACCAACTCAGAGCAAATCCTGCAGTTTGGCAACAATGCCTATGCGAAGCCAGCGGCAGCCCTCAGCGTGTTGAGGGAAACCATTATGGGCCCCGAGCTCTTCGACTATGCTTTCAAAGAATACGCAGACAGGTGGGCGTTCAAGCATCCATCACCTGCTGACTTCTTCCGCAGCATGGAAGACGCTTCGGCCATGGACCTCGATTGGTTCTGGAGGGGATGGTTCTACACAACCGATCATGTGGACGTGGCGGTTGACAATGTAAAATGGTACAAAATGGCCACCAATGAAAAAGGATTCGAAAATCAGGTAACAGCTTCGGGCGAGGTGATGGGAGCCGATGGCAAGAAAGCATCAGCTACCAATTTTCAGGAAGCAGCAGAGACTTTCGTGTTCAGTGGCACTTCCGACGACTCTTACAGAGAGTTTATGAACAAAGTGGATGATGAGGCCATCAAGCAAAAGCATATCAATACCAATTTTTATGAGTTGACCCTGAAAAATGCGGGAGGCCTTGTAACACCCGTTATTATTGAATGGACCTATGTTGACGGCACCAAAGAAAAGGAGTATATCCCTGCCGAAATCTGGAGACACAATGAGCACGAAGTGACCAAGGTGTTTGCCAAAAACAAGGAAGTAGTGAATATTCAACTTGATCCAGATAAAGAAACAGCTGATGTGGAGCTAGACAATAATGTGTTCCCCCGTCAGGATGTGAAAACTCGCTTCGACCAGTTCAAGGAAAAGAAAAACTAAGGAAAAGAGAAAAGTAAAACATATTGTAAGTGAGCCCGGGAAAGTCTTTTCCGGGCTTATTTGGTAGATAAATGAACGACAAAAACCCAAAGACTGATTATCAAATACTCAATGTTTATGAAAAGGATTCTTTTTAGTTGCCTGGCCATTGCAGCGGGCATCATCACAGCAGAAAATGTAAACGCCCAGGGACAGTGGGGCCAAAAGTTTGAGCAAATGGGCACCATGCTGCCCACGCCAAATACGTACCGAACAGCGTCAGGAGCTCCGGGGCGGGAATACTGGCAGCAAAAAGCCGACTACGATATTTCAGTAACCCTTAACGACAACAACCAGTCGGTGACCGGTGAAGAAACTATCACTTATCACAACCAGTCTCCTGACCAGCTCAAGTATCTTTGGTTGCAACTCGACCAGAATATGAGAGCCAAAGACTCCAACAGCCCGCTGGTGTCTTCCAGTAGCATGCCTGATACGATTTCAGGTAAGTCGCTACAGCAGCGGATCACCAGAGATCAGGACTTCGATGGAGGTTTCAAAATCGCCTCTGTTAAGACGGTAGATGGCAAAGCCATTCCCTATACCATCAACAAAACCATGATGCGGGTAGATCTTCCGCAGCCGCTGAAGTCGGGCGGTGAAGTATCTTTCAAAGTGGCCTGGTCGTACACTATCAACGACCGTATGCAGCTGGGCGGCCGCTCCGGCTACGAATATTTCCCTAAGGATGGCAACTATTTGTACACGATTGCCCAGTGGTTTCCTCGCATGGCAGTGTACGACGACGTGAATGGCTGGCAGAACAAGCAGTTCCTTGGATCTGGCGAGTTTGCCCTGGCGTTTGGCGACTACACTGTACGCATTACCACGGCGGCCGATCATGTGGTGGCTTCAACAGGCGTTTTGCAGAACCCAAAAGAGGTGCTCACAGCTACGCAGCTTGAGCGCCTTGAGAGAGCAAAGAAAAGTTTCGACAAGCCGGTAATCATCATTACGCAAGAGGAGGCCATCCAAAACGAGAAGTCACGAGCCAAGGGTACTAAAACCTGGGTTTATAAGGCCGACAACGTGCGTGACTTTGCCTTTGTTTCTTCCCGCAAGTTTATCTGGGACGCTCAGGCCGTGAAGTTTGAGAACAATACGCCATTGGCAATGAGCTTTTATCCAAAAGAAGGAAATCCACTTTGGGAAAAAGAGTCGACCAAAGCAGTCGTAAACACATTAAAGACCTATTCGAAATACACCATCGACTACCCTTATCCGGTGGCACAGTCGATTCATACCGCTTCGATTGGTATGGAGTACCCGATGATTTGCTTCAACTTTGGCCGTCCGAATCCTGATGGCACCTACTCTCAGAGAACGCTTGAAGGCATGGTGGGAGTGATTGTGCATGAGGTAGGCCACAATTATTTCCCGATGATCATCAACAACGACGAACGTCAATGGGCATGGATGGATGAAGGCATCAACACTTTCCTTGAGCACCAGACAGTTGTTGAAAACTACCCTGGCTTCAATACCACCTGGGGTACGCCTGCCGGAGTGGTGAACTACATGAAAGGGGAGAAAAACGACCTTCGCCCAATCATGACCAACCCGGAAAACGGACGTTCATTAGGCTATGAAGCGTATGGAAAGCCCTCAGCCGGCCTCGTACTATTGCGTGAAACAGTGATGGGCCCCGAGCTTTTCGATGCGGCCTTTAAGGAATATGCGCAGCGATGGGCGTTTAAGCACCCCTCACCCGCCGACTTCTTCAGAACGATGGAAGACGCTTCGGCCGTGGATCTCGACTGGTTTTGGAAAGGCTGGTTCTACAGCGTAGACGCTTGCGATATCGCTGTGGACAAAGTGACCTGGTACAAGATGAACATTGACGCAAAAGGTTTCGAAAATCAGGTAAAAGTGAGTGGTGATGGCACACTTGGAGGAGGTGATGCTTCAGTAGAAAATGGCCTTGCCGCACCAAAACCATTCACCATGGCCAACACCAAAAGCTCGGAATACGGTGAGTTCAAAAACGCCGTCGACGATAAAGCCATTCAGAAAAGAAACGCCGAAAAGAACTTCTACGAAGTGACTTTCAAAAACGAAGGTGGCTTGATGTTGCCGGTTATCATCGAATGGACATATGCCGACGGTACCAAAGAAGTCGAGAAGATTCCGGCAGAAATATGGAGACTCAACGAACAGCAGGTAACCAAGGTGTTTGCTAAAGACAAGCAGGTAGTAGGCATCAAGCTGGATCCTAAAAACGAGATTCCTGACATTCAGCAAAGCAACAACGTGTACCCAAGGGTAGACAGTAAGAGCAGGTTTGACAAATTCAAAGACGGCTCGAAGTAGTCGTGCCCACAGCCAAGGCGTATAGCCAAGCTGGTGACACGACAAGAAGCCCCAGTGTGGGCGCATTAAAAAAGGCCCTGACGCTCGACGTCAGGGCCTTTTTTCTTTGCCAGCCCAGGCCCTGAAAGGGCGATATCCACCTGCAACAGGTGCCGCCCATTGCAATCCTAAAAACCTACCTGATCTTCAGCTCATCCTTAAAGTTCTGTATGTAGTTTTTCAGTGCTTCGTCCATTGTTTCGTCGGCATCCCACTTCGTGCCCAGGTACACATCGCCGGTCACCAGGTGTTTTACATAAAACTTGTACACAGGAGCATGCACCGGAATGGTTCTCAGGATTGTCTTGCCGTTACTGGTTTTCATTGTAATGTAGTCTGTTTCATTCTTGTCCACCTCATAGTTCAGCATTTCTCTGATGGTGTATCCGGTAGTGTTGAGGTTAAGCAGCACATACTGATAACCCGCATTATACAGCTTCTTGTCGTCGCCATCATACTCCACCAACTCATACTTGAAGGGGTAATCCTGCATGGCGCCTTTCAGCACATTGTTGGAGCTCGCTACTTTAGCGTTGTACTTCTGTATCTCCTTTTCCACATTGTTGTTGACAATGCCTCCGGGCTTGTTGGCTGGAATCTCCACTTTGGTGTACATCGGCACGGCCAGCTTGTCAATTTTCAGGTCACCGGCGAAAGATGGGAACCGCCTTTTTGTGATAATATCCACGTCTGTAAAGAACTCTGGCTTTTCAGTGATAAGGAAGTTCTTGTTTTCCTGCTTCGATTTGTAGACCGCCTTACCCAGGTTTTTGACCACCTTTTCGAGGTCTTTGTCCTGATCTTTCCAGGCTTGCTGCCCGTTCGACATATAGGTTTTCGTGCCGTCGTAGGGCGTGATTACTACCACTACTCTTTCACTTTCTTTGCCTGCAATTTTAAGATTTACCTTGCTCAAAAGAATGAGGTTCTTGATCTGGCGGGAGTTGAGAAAGTCCGAAAAGGCTTCCGTTACGTCTGTCCCAGCCATCACATCGTCGATATTCAGGTAGGCAACGGCATCAATACCCATTTTCCGAAACTCCTGGTGCATTTCGGCTGAAAAACCTTTCCAGTCGCCTCGTTCCGAAGTCCCCCTGCTTTTGGGTGGCACGCTTACAAATACCGCAGAGCGACCGGATAAAAGATCGGCAGGCAGATCGTTGGTATAGTCCAGAAACCGAAAACCTGCTATATTTATTTCTTCTTCCTGTGCCTGTGCAGTAAAACCAATCAGGCAAAGGGCAAATGTGAATTTCAGCAAGTGTCTCATGGGGATATTTAGGATTACTATCATATTCAACAAGGATAAGTTTCTATTATTGTAAGAGGAATAGCTATTTACGGAAAAAAGGGACAATAGATCAAAAGGTGCCCCGGCGATCCCTTCCAGATTCCCTCCGGCTTTGTAAAACAAGATATTTTCGGAAGAAATGCAAGTAAGAGCAAAAATCATAACACGCAGCAAAGCGTATACTTTAATATGCCTGCTGCTTTTCTGTGGGCTCATGAGCTATGGTCAGGTCAGCGTTGATTCCACGAGACTGATGAATGCTTTGAAAGCGCTTTCGTCTCAGGAAATGGCAGGCCGCCTAAGCGGCACCAACGGCATTAGCAGAGCCCGCATATTTATTAAAAACAATTTCAACTATGCAGGACTTCACGAACTCGAGAACAACTGGTTCATTCCGTTCGATATGAAGGCAAAGAACTACCCTTCGCAGGGAGTGAATGTAGTTGGTTTTTTAAAAGGTGAAAGTGATTCGGCCGTTGTTGTCACCGCTCACTATGATCATCTCGGCGTCAAGAACAGAGAGATTTACTACGGTGCGGACGACAATGCATCGGGGGTGAGCGTGCTGCTGGAGGCCGCCTGGCTTTTTGCCGCAAAGAAAACGACGCCAAAGTACACCATCATTTTTGCTGCGCTGGATGCGGAGGAAACCGGCTTACTGGGAGGTTATGCCCTGGTAGAGTATCTGCAAAAAGCTAATATCCCGGTAAAGCTGAACTTGAATATGGACATGGTGAGCAAGGGCTTCAATAATGAGCTGTACGTGTGCGGCACCTATCACTATCCGCAGCTCAAGTCGCTGATAGATATCGACGGCTCCAGGTATGCCAAAGTTCAGCTCAAGCTGGGCCACGACCAGCCTGGCTCAGGTCACGACGACTGGACGATGTCGTCCGACCATGGGCCGTTTCACAAGCAGAAAATCCCCTTTCTTTATTTTGGGGTAGAAGACCATAAGTACTACCATCAGCCAACAGATACCTTTGAAACAACACCGTTCAGCTTCTTCTATCATGCGGCCGAAACCATCACAGGCTTTTTAAGCGAATACCTCTACCAATGAACGACAACAAGAAACGCTGCGCCTGGTGTCTTGGCTTCGATGACTATGTGAAGTACCACGACGAGGAGTGGGGAGTGCCGGTGCACGACGACCGCAAGCATTTCGAATTTTTGATCCTCGAAGGAGCGCAGGCCGGGCTGAGCTGGAGCACCGTTCTGAAAAAACGGGCCGGCTACCGTCAGTCATTCGCCGATTTCGATCCGGAGGTTGTGGCGCAGTTTACGCCACAAATTGTGGAGGAGCTGTTGCTGTTTCCCGGCATCATCCGTAACCGGCTGAAAGTGCAAAGTGCCGTGACCAACGCACAGCAGTTTCTTAAAGTGCAGCAGGAATTCGGCAGCTTCGACAAGTACATCTGGCAGTTTGTAGACAACAAGCCCATTGTGAACCAATGGAAAGACTACAAAACAGCTCCACCGACAACCAAAGAGTCGGACGCTTTGAGCAAAGACCTGAAAAAGCGAGGCTTCAAATTCGTCGGCAGCACCGTCATTTACGCCCACATGCAAGCTTGCGGCCTGGTGAACGATCACGTGGTGGATTGCTTTAGGTATGCGGAGGTGTGAGTAAACCTGAGCTAAATGTTCTTTTCTATCACTTTGTAGGTTGTCAAGCGATTCATGCCAAGAACGCTAAAATGCCCCAGCTCAACTCCTTTTTTTAAGTCACGACTGGCGGTGGCAGTTGAAATTGTCTTGAAAACACTCATGTAGTCTTTTCGGGTAAGCGACTTCATCTTCAGAGACAGGAAAAACTGGAGTCGATCTTCCTGTGATTGACTTACTCCTTTCGTTTGAAGCACGCTATCCAAGGCCAGGCTAATGACGCCCAGCATATAGGCGATGAAGGGAGTTGAATGCCCGGCTTTGTCGCTGTCAGAAAGTGCTTTGTAATAGTCTGATTGATTGGCGGAAATGAGAGTTTCAAATGGAAGAAACTGAAAGACGGGAAATTTGCTAATGAGGATCACAGTTTGCCAAAGCCTCCCCATTCTGCCATTGCCATCCATAAACGGGTGGATAAACTCTACCTCATAGTGAAAAACACAACTTTTGATGAGGGCCACGTCATTGTCCTTTTTGAGATAGGTGAAAAGATCCTTCATCAGAAAGGGAACGTTTTCGGCCGGAGGGGCAAGGTGTTGAACTTTTGAGCCCTTCACAATGCCTACACCTTTTTTCCGGTAGGTGCCAGCGTCTTTCTCAAGCGCCTTCATAAGTAGTTTGTGCGCAGCGAGGAACGACTTTTCGGAATCAAACCTGAAGCTCTCGATTTTATCATAGACGTCAATAGCATTCCGAACCTCCAAAATATCCCTTTCAGGGCCAATCACTCGCTTATTTTCAATGAGTGCCGTTATTTGATCTTCTGACAGCGTATTGCCCTCAATTTTCAAAGATGAGTGAATCGTTTTGATCTGGTTTTGCTTCCGCAGTGTTGGCGATGGCTTGATCAGAAAGCTGGCGTTAACCGCACCAATTTTCTCCGACACCTCAGTGAGCAGACGAAGTATTTCCGAATTGACCTGATAGGGCGGCTTCATGATGCTATCATTTGATAGCATCAAAGATAAGGTATTTGTATAGACTGGTGAACATTCAATGTAACAAGTTCGTCGGCAGCACTTACGCCCACATGCAAGCCTGCGGCCTGGTGAACGACAACGTGGCGGATATGGGGAAGTGTCAAATGGGTGTAACTAGACTCCTGTGTAGTGCTTTGGAGTTTGTCGATGAAGAACAGGTGTCGAACTCAGAACATAGGCATTAGGATAACAAGCTTTTAATTTTATTTTGCTTTTTTATGATGTCCAAAAACACTTTATTTCTTGCTTCTGCATCCTTAATCAAAGTCGAAGCACTTATTACAAAAATTGAAATATTGGGTTCATTGTAGAAACGATGATAGATTGGACTTTCTAATGAGAATAGTGGAGTATAACCATCGGTTCTGAGCCTTTCGGCAAGTTTGTCATCTATTTCTGTAATTAAAAATGATGACACCTCTTCTATTTTCTCTTTTTCCTTAAAGGCTTTTACATAATCTAATAATTGTTGAATACCTGCAAATTTCTTTCGATCAGGCTTGGATTGATAGTCAAACGGTTTTATCTCTACCAAGACAGATTTTAATCTTTCGGGTTTGTCAGGATTATGGGAGAAGAATAATGACAAGTCTGGTTTGTCATCCAGAATATCGGTATCGCCATTTTCTTCATCAATACCTTTTAATACTTCTCTAATTCTCTTGTCACTTGCGGCATAGCTGTAAGTTGTATATCTATCATCAAGGAGCCAAAGATTATTCTTCCCTACTGCATAATAGTCATCATCTGTCTGCATTTCCATAAACAGATTATGGATGATTTTTTCAACCCTTTCTTTATTATCAATTAATTTTTTTAACCTTTCAATAACTAAAATCCTGTCATTGATGTATGAGACCAATTCGTTATGAGTTAATTCAATCGCTTCGTAGAGTTCAGTATCAGTGTACTCCTCTTTACCTGCTGATGTAAGTATTTTTTCCTTAGCAGTATCAAATTTCTTCTTGGCGTTATCAATTAATTTTTTCTTGTCTATAAAGCCAGCAATTTCAATATCTGTTTCATCAATATAGTTGATTAGATAAGGTCGCTCTTCATGTATTTCTCTTATTTTGATTTTGTTTATTTCTTTGGTTTCCGGGATACCTTCTTTCACCAAGTCGGTTACGGTCTTTTTTAATTCTTCATTGATTAAATCCCATGAAAGCGTAGTAAAGGCATCCGTTCGGAGTGGCTTTATGTCAAAATCGTTTCTTTCGTTGTTAACTCGGGAATTGAAGTAATTTGATTCAAGCAATAGAAAGCCTGAATAACCATAAGGAAAATTCAGTTTAAGGTCTTTTTCTGCAAAGTCGCATACAGTTCTGTTGTTAGCGCAGTAGTAAGCATATAGATTTCCATCTACATTTTCAATTCTATGATTTAATGTAAACTCAAATATTTTTCCTTCTTTATCCTTTACAACGAACTTACGTTCCTTGAAGTCAGGAATATCACTAGGTTTTATGAATACTGATTCAGAAGTAGTTTGGTCTTTAAAACTAATGGTGATTTCACCTCCCTTTTTCTTGTAGAAGAATAACGTAGGAATCAGATTAAGCAAAACCTTTTCTCTGATTGCTTCTAAATCCATTTCAATTCTTCTGTCGATATGCTTGTCGTAATTCAAATAGCTTTCTGACAAACTATTCAATGACACTTCGGTTAAGTTTTCTTTGACTTCTGTTGGTGTGCTTTCAATATTATCTGTGTCAAAATCGAAATCGAATTTGAATGTACGGACTTGTTGCTTTTCAAATAACGAGCTATTGAATTGGGCATTGTCATAAACTTTTAGAAAAACAAATCGGCCAACGCCTTTACACCCTAACGCTTTTTTGTATTCGGTTCTATACTTACAGAATGAATCATAGTTATCGTCGTGTAACCCATCACCATTATCTCGAACGGAAATTGTATGAACTTTTTTCCTTACAATTTCCGTATCATTCTCTTTAATTGGGTTGTCATATGAGTTCAGGATGCATTCAATAGATGTTGCGTTTGCATGAATAGCATTGGTGATGGCCTCAAAAATTACATCATATTGTGACACACGACTACTGATGTCTTCATCCACAATTCGCTTTATTTCTGCAAACATTTTACTCATACTGCCTACTTATTTATGTTGTTAGAGTTATCACGTTGATGGTTGTAATGTCGGTCTTTTGGGCTTGCTTGTGACAATCTACAACTCCAACACCAACTCCTTCTTCTCAAACACCACTTTCCAGATCCCCCGCCATTCACCCAGGTCATAGCCGGTGGCTTTGTCGTCGGGGTAAAGTGTTTTGATTTTATCTGCTACTTCTTGGGTAAGCTCTTTCCCCGGAGTGCCGTGGCATTGGAGGCAGAGGGCGGCACCGATCATTATCGGCCGGGTGTAAATTACATCGGTAGAATTATCTTCCATGAACACTTCTTCTCTGGGAGCCTGGCCCTGCTCCACGCTGTAGGCGTAAGCTTCCATGATGGCTACCTCATCGGCCGTAGGTGCGTCTTTGGGGTTGCGCCATTTGTTGCTCACCCTCCTGATGCCGACATGGTGTACTTTCGAAAGAGAGTCCACCAGGGGAAAAGCATTCACGTTACAGTATTCCACGGCTCCCAGTATGCCTTCTGACTCAATCTTTTTCATCAGGGTCTGCAGCAAGGCTTTCTGAGCCGCATCAGTAATGGCCAGCCCTTTTTCTTTGGCTTTATCGGTAATTTGAGACGGAAGCACATGCTTCACCTCCCTGTCTTCCATTTCCTTTTTCACCGCTTCACTATTCCCCTTATCCATGGGGCCGCAGCCGGAAGCAATCAGAAAGAAGGAAATGGAAAGGATTATCGGCGTTCTCATAGGCGGGTTGTCTAACGATCCGTTAAAATAACCACACTTAATCGAAAAAAGATCAGCGGTTTATTAATTTTGCAGCTTAATTTTTCAGGAATGCTCGATAAACTAGAGGCCATCAAAAAGCGCTTTGAGGAAGTAAGCGACCTTATTGTTCAGCCCGATGCCATGGCTGACATGGCACAATACACCAAACTGCACAAGGAATACAAGGAGCTTAGCCGCATTGTTGGCAAGTTGGAGGAATATAAGAAGGTCAAGAACGACCTGAAGGGAGCCAAAGAACTGCTCAACAAAGAGAAAGATCCAGAGCTCCGGGAAATGGCCAAGATGGAGATTGAAGAACTTGAGCCAAAAGAGGAGGAGCTGGAGGAAGAACTCAAGCAACTGCTGATTCCCAGAGACCCTAATGACAGCAAGAACGTCATTTTGGAAATTAGAGGCGGAACCGGCGGCGACGAGGCTGCTATTTTTGCAGGTGATCTTTTCCGCATGTACCAGCGCTTTGCTGAGGAAAAAGGCTGGAAAATGAATGTGCTTGATCTGACCGAAGGCACGTCAGGAGGTTACAAGGAGATTATCGCCACCGTTTCTGGTGAAGACGTTTACGGCATGCTCAAGTTCGAGTCGGGCGTGCACAGGGTGCAGCGGGTACCAGCCACCGAAACGCAGGGCCGGGTGCACACCTCTGCTGCTACTGTGGCCGTGCTGCCCGAAATGGAGGAGGTGGAGGTGAACATAGACATGAACGACGTTCGCAAGGACACCTTCTGTTCCTCAGGCCCCGGTGGCCAGTCGGTGAACACCACCTACTCAGCGATCCGCCTTACCCACATCCCCACAGGCATTGTGGTAAGCTGCCAGGATGAAAAGTCTCAGATCAAAAACTTCGAAAAAGCCCTGAAGGTATTGCGTTCACGGATTTACGAAGTGGAACTGAAAAAGCACAATGACGAAGTAGGCGCCCAGCGCAAGTCGATGGTGGGCAGCGGCGACCGTTCTGATAAAATCCGCACCTACAACTACCCTCAAAGCCGGGTAACTGACCACAGGATAGGGCTTACGGTTTACAACCTACCGTCAGTCATGGACGGCGATGTGGGGGAGTTTATTGAACAGTTGAGGATAGCCGAACATTCGGAGAAGCTGAAGGATGGAGAATAATTACAACCTTCCATCGTTCAAAATGCACTTATGTTGACTCGTCGAATCGTATGGCTGCTCATTCTTCCCCTTTGGTGGGCGTGCACGCCCGATGAGGAGGTTTTTTCTGAGCTTTCCGATGAGTCTCTCTACTTTTCCACCGACACGTTGTACTTCGACACACTGCTGACCACCCAGCTAAGTCCGTCGTACAGGCTGTTGCTATTCAACCCCAACAAGAATGGCGTTATAGTGCCAGGCATCAGATTGAAGCAACTGGAAGGTTCTCCATTTGAGTTGACCATCAATGGCCTCTCGGGAAAAGCATTCAACAACATTAAAATTTTAGGCAAGGACAGCCTGTTGGTGTTGGTCAATGGCAGGCTGCCCGTTACGGGTGAGGTCGAAGCGAAGAGAGTGCTGGACTACCTGGAAGTGGCAGGCACCATCCGTACCAATGTGGTGCTGGATGCCTGGGCCCAGGACGCTTCGTACTACAAGGGATTGAGTGTTATTGAAGAGGATGAAACCTGGGAAGCTGGCATGCCCTATGTTGTTGCAGACTCGCTAGCTGTTGCCCCTGGTGTAACTTTAACTATTAAGGCGGGTGTTGAAGTGCTTATGCAACCGGGAGCCCAATTGTTTGTACTGGGCACGCTTATTACAGAGGGCACCCCAGGCAAAAAAGTAGTCTTCAGAAATAGCCGTAACGACCGAGACTATCGGGAAGCTCCTGGCCAATGGGTAGGCATTTATTTCCTGGAAGGGAGTAAAGACAACTTCCTCAATCACACCGTCATCAAAAATGGGGAGGTAGGTTTGAGAATAGGTACACCGGACGATGACGACGTTCCTGATGTAGTGATTGCCAATTGTACGATTGGCAATATGTCGTCCGATGGCATTCTGGCCTTGGTAAGTGATGTATACGCCTACAACACTGTCGTGTACAATGCGGCTCGTTACCTGGTAGCGAACGTGGCGGGCGGCAACTACCGCTACGAGCACTGCACTTTTTCCAATTACCCCTCCGACTTCTTTCGTGAAGACCCTTCCGTCATCTTTTCAGACAATATATTGCTGGCAAATGAAGAGTTGCTTACGTCGCCATTGCAAGCACGGATATTCAACAGTGTGATTTGGGGCACGCAGAAGGAAGAGATCGAGTTCAATACCGAGGGTGGGGCCAGCTTCATTTACCAGGTGGGCAACAGCTTACTGAAGACGACCAACTCGCTGCTGAACGCCAACAACAACCTGATCAACACGCCGCCAAAGTTCTTCAACGAATTTCTTTACGACTACCGCCCCGATAGTTTATCGCCTCTTATTAACAAGGCAAAATACCTCAATATCGATCTCGACAACCTTGGGCACCAAAGAGACAGTCTCCCTGACATTGGGGCGTACGAATGGGTACCTGGGCAAAAAGAAAACGAGGAGGGATAATTTGGCAGCGTGGTGTTCACCTGGCAATGCTAAAAGAGTGATTTGCTGACCACGCAGGTTGCAAATCAGGCACCCAATCGTTACTATTAATCATGGAATTTTTTCAAAAAGAGATAACACTGAAGCCCTACCCAAGAGGGTTTCATCTTATCACCAGAGAGGTGTTGGAGCAGTTTCCCGAGCTGCAAAAAATTAGGCAAGGCGTGCTACAGGTGTTTATTCAGCACACATCGGCCAGCCTCACGATCAATGAAAATGCAGACCCCACTGTGCGGGTAGACTTCGAAAGTCACTTCAACAAGATGGTGCCCGAAAGCGCACCCTACTACCGGCATACCATGGAAGGTCCCGACGACATGCCGGCACACATCAAAGCATCGTTGCTGGGAGCTTCCGTACAGCTCCCTGTTACGAATGGCAAGCTTAATACGGGCACCTGGCAGGGGATATATCTTTGCGAACACCGAAACTACGGTGGAAGTCGGCAGCTAGTGCTGAATGTCTGGGGAAACACATAAGACAACCTTCAAAAGTGTTGGTTTCAGGAACTGTCGATGGCCGCCCTTTTGTTAAATAGCAGGAAATAATTGAACTATGGATTTTGACAAAGAAGTAATAGCGAAAAGTAAAGACGTGCCTGTGGTCGTTGACTTTTGGGCACCCTGGTGCGGGCCCTGTCAGTTTTTAGGGCCGATCATAGAGGAACTGGCTGATGAGGCCAACGGCACCTGGGAATTAGTAAAAGTGAACTCAGACGAAAACCAGCACCTGTCGGCGGAGTATGGCATCAAGGGAATTCCGGCAGTGAAAATGTTCCATAAGGGTGAGGTGGTTGCTGAGTTTACCGGAGCACTTCCTAAACACGAAATTCAAAAATGGCTCGATCAATATTTGCCGAGCGAAGAGAAGGAGCTTTTGGATCAAATAGAGCAAAAGCTAATCACAGGAGATCAGAATGCTTTGGGCGAACTGGAAAGCTTTATTATCGACTATCCGTCGAGTGATGAGGGGAGGATGCTAATGGCCCGGAGCATTGTTTTGCAAGATGCTTCGACGGCCAGAGAACTGCTGTTAAAGGTGGTAAACCGGAATAAGTTCTTCGAGGACATTCAGCGAATAGAGGAAATGGCCAATTTTCTGGAAGCGGACATTTCTGTTGACAGTGCCGTCGGGAAAAAACTCGGAGCGGCGCAGGAGGCTTTTAGAAACGATGACCCCGAAAGCGGCATCAGTCTGCTCATAGAGGCGGTTATGATCGACAAAGCTTTTATGGAGGAGCTTCCCAGAAGGGCTGCCGTAGCGTTCTTTCAACTCGTTGGCGCACAAAATGAGCTGACAAAAAAGTACCGGCGAAGGTTTGATATGGCACTTTATTGACGAAAAGAGTTGAAATTAATAGCGAGCGGCCCCACCGGGTCGCTTTTTTTTTACGTTAAGGATACATTACTTAGATGTTACGCTAGAGTAAATACGAACGTTAGAATGTATGCTTGAATTTTTTCCGGTGGAGCTTCAGTCGGGGTTCCCCACTTTTGTCACAGCTATTTACACCCTCATGTGGGGCCTTGTTTTGGCTTCGCTTATCGCCATCACGCATAAAAAGACCTACACGGGTTTTGTGTACCCTGACCAGTTTTTTATTTCGATGATCCTTGCCACGCTGGTGTCCACCGCCGTAATGATGTCGATAGGAGACAGCCTGGCACGTGGCCTGGGCATTTTTGGGGCACTGGCCATTATCCGGTTCAGAACCAGAATAGAGGAGCCCAAAAACCTGCTTTTTCTTTTTTCCACACTGGCTTTGGGGATAGCACTGGGCGTTTACGGGTTCAGCATCGCTATTTCCAGCACCTTCATGTTTTGTCTGGTGGCCTGGCTACTCCATTTTTTTGTTGAGAGAAAGAACCAGAAAGAGCGGTTTGCGCTGGTAGTGACAATGGAAACAATGGAGCTGGCCGCACAAATTGAGCAAATTATAAAGCCGCTAAGCCTGAAAATTAGGTTGGTGAGTCAGCAAAAAGGGAAGGAAGCCACCTGGCAGCTCGAGTGGCAGGTAGTTCGGGTAGCCGGAGAGGCGGCAACATCTTTTTTGCAGCAAATGAGTGAGATTGAAGGAGTTCTTCAGGTGAAATGGTCAAAATCAGGAAATTTGGTAAGAGTATAAATGAGCATCCCAAAACAAAACTATTACGCATTCTATATAACAATTGTGCTTTTGGCTGGGGCTCTCCTCTATTTCAGCCTCGACTATCCTGTGCGCAAAGCCAATCTATATGGCGTTGTGGAAAGCCCCAAGGTAAGACTTAACCACCCACGTAAAGCTGTGATCCTTGAGGTGAATGTTACCCCTGGTCAAAAAGTTGAAAAAGGGGCTGTGCTGATGAGGCTTGAGTCGCAAGCCATCCTCGACGACCTCCAAGACCTGGCCTATCAGGAAAGCAAGCTTGAAGCAACTAGCGAAAAGGAGCTTTTTGAGTTTGAAATTGAAAAAAATGAGCTCGCTTTGGAGCTACAGCAGGAGCGCACTAAACGAGAGCAGGCTATCTCTGAGATCAAGATGTCAGAGAACCGGGATGCCTCCTGGCTAAAGAATTTCACTACTACCGAACCAAAAGACACCACAAGCGCAGCAGCCTGGAAGCTGGCGATTATTGAGCAGAATTTTGAGGCAGGTGTTTCCGAGAATAAACTCAAACAGTCGTTGTTGCTAAAAAAGAGACAGCTACAAGTAAAGGCCATTGAAGCCAGCAGGGAGGAGCTGCTACATGAAAAGCATAGAATGGAGGCAGAAAAGGCATCACTTGTGCTTTTGGCTCCAGCCAGCGGCATTGTCGACAATGTCTACTTTATGCCGGGTCAAACGGCCGATGGCTTCTCAGATCTGCTGTCGCTGTTGCCTGACGAAAACAAATTTGTGCGGGCCTATATTACAGATCAGACCAATATTGTTGGCGACCTGTCCAGGGTGGTGGTACAGTCAGCGCTGGAAACAGACAAGAAGACAACAGCCACTTATGTCGGGTCAGGCGGAGTTGAAGTGCTGCCCACTATGATGCAACAGCTACCTGTACAGCAATCGGGTAAAGAGATTTTCTTCAAGCTCGACAGCACAAAAGGCTGGCTTCAGGGCGAAAAAGTAATGATTCTGGTACCATGAGAGGGAACAAGCTCATAGTTGTGTGTCTTGTCTTTCTTCCCATTTTGGCAAAAGCCAGGCAGCAGCCCTTGCCGTTGTTTGATCAAATCGGTGTTGGTATTGAGAGTGAACCAGAAATAAGAGCGGCCAGGCAGCAGCTGGAATGGTTTCAACAAAACAGGTACGGCGTTGCTTATTTTGATGAGATCGATTTTAGAGTGGGTGGCATTACCAACGACAAAACTGAATACGCCTTCCGTCTTCGTCCGACCAATCCGTTCTATTATGCGGCAGGAAAAAACATGGGCAGGCTTTTAGAGGCTGAAGCCCGGCTTGAGTTAAAGGCGGCTATGCAAACGGCCTTTTTTGGAAAAATTGCGGCTTGGCTGAAGATCAGGTATGCGACACTGCAATTGCAGGAAGTGGAAGCATCGGCGGCTTGGCGGCAGAAGTGGCTGGAAAACATGGGCCAATACATTTCCGAAGGAGGGTTTGATGCTGAGGAATTGCTTGATGTGGAGCTTGAAAGGATTGACCTCCAAGTAAGTGGAATGAACTTGACAGAAGAACTTGAGGGTGAGCTGGCCAATTTTATGGAAGGGTCAAGTCGGGCTGACCTGGAATCACTAGCCCAGTCACTGTCCCAAAGCTCGTTTCCAGATGTATCGCTGGAAAAATTACTGAGTCGGTTGGAGGGCCTGGAGGAGGCTCCATCAGGGGTGCCGCTTGCGCTGGAGAAAGAGCAGTTGAATGTGCAACTCACGGAAAGCAAGGTACTTCTGGAAAAGCGAGATTGGGACGTTGGCTTTGTGCAGCCTGAGTGGGACATGGAGGGCGAAGAGAGATTCGGCTTACGGGTAGGCATTGGCATTCCAATTTTCAACACCAATCGCATGCAAACCCAAAACAGGCAATTATCTCTGATCAATGATAAATGGGCGGAGGTAAAGACAAGGACGGAGTGGGATGTTAAACTTGGAGCGGCCTACGAGAAAACGTTAAGAAAGGCAGATCAGGTCAAAGCCCTGAAAGAATTGGATGTTCAATTAGATGCCTATCAGCAGAAATTGTCGGTCATAGATCCTGGCGATGCCAGACAGAGCCTGTTGAAGTGGCTAAAGGCCAAGGAAAAGCTAAGGGGAAGAGTAATAAAGGATCAGTTTTTGCTGCTATCGGCCTACCTGGACTACCTTAAGCTAAAAGGCCTGCTGGTTGAACCAACAGCCTTAAGCTATTTTGAAGACATTTGGTAAGTAAACCTACTTTTATGAAAACTACATTGCTAAGAGCTCTTCTTGCGGGAGCTATTTTTTGCACGCAGTCCGCTTACTCTCAGGTTGTTGATTTCCAGTCTTCCAACCTCCCCATTATTATCATCAACACCGAGGGGCGTACTATTGTAAACGAACCCAAGGTGAAAGCAAGAATGGGCATAATCAACAACCCGGAAGGAGCCACTAACCACACCTCCGATCCTTTTACCGACTACGACGGTTTTATAGGCATTGAGTTCAGAGGCTCCTCTTCGCAAGCCCTTTTTCCAAAGAAGTCTTTCGGGATTGAGACCTGGGACGAGCAGGGCCAGGATCTCGACACGGCGATTTTGGGGTTTCCATCGGAGGAAGACTGGGTTTTGCACGGACCCTACTCCGACAAAACGCTGATGCGGAACAAACTGACCTTCGATCTTTTCTCATTCACCGAGCGCTATAGCTCAAGAACAAAATATGTTGAGGTGGTGCTAAATGGGCAATACCATGGAGTCTACCTTTTTATGGAAAAGGTGAAGAGGGACGACAACCGGGTGGACATAGCCAACCTAAAACCGGAGGACAATGAAGGCGGAGAGCTTACGGGTGGGTACATTTTGAAGCTCGATAAGTTCGACGGCAGTGGTGGTGGTGGCTTTGCGTCAGAGTACCGACCAAACAATTATAAAAACAGTGATCAGGTGGCGTTCTTTCAATACGATGAGCCAGCAGATGACGAAATCACCAGTGCCCAAAAGGCATATATTCAAAGCTTTATGAAGAGCTTCGAAAGCGCTCTGAAGTCGAGTTCTTTCAGGGACCCGGTGTCAGGCTACCGCAAATATATAGAGCTGTCGAGCTTTGTTGACTTTTTCCTGATCAATGAGCTCAGCCGGAATGTTGATGGCTACAGGCTCAGCACCTTTATGTACAAGGACAAAGATGACAAGGGCGGGCGCCTGACGCTGGGGCCAATATGGGACTTTAATCTTGCGTTCGGCAATGCCGATTACTGTCAGGGAGGAAACACTCAGGGCTGGGCCTATAAGTTCAATGATGTTTGCCCGAACGACTTTTGGCTGGTTCCTTTTTGGTGGGACAAGCTGATGACTGACCCAGTTTTCAGACAGCAGGTGAAATTGCGTTGGCTTACCCTGCGGAGTGGTGCCTGGTCCAACGAATCAATTGACACGATGATTGATGAATATACCGATGTCTTATCTGACGCCAAAAATAGGAATTTTCAAAGATGGCCGGTAATTGGCCAGTACACATGGCCTAACAATTTTGTTGGAGCAACTTACACAGCGGAAGTGGACTATCTTAGGAACTGGATAAATCAGCGCACCACCTGGCTGGATCAGCAGATAGAAAACTTTGAGGGGCCAGTGGATGTAACGGGGCTAAGCAACAGTGAAGTTGATCTGGTGACGTTTCCCAATCCTTTTGTTGATTTAATATACTTCCAAAATGGAACCCCCTCTGGCGTTGAGTCAATAAAAATATTTTCATTCTCTGGCCAGCAGGTGAGAACCATTATTAACCGGGGAAAATTAGGCAGCAACCTGACCTGGGATGGCAGAAATTCAAACGGAGAGGACTTGCCGCCAGCTGTTTATCTCTACCAGGCATTTTCAGGTGACGGACAAGTGACGGTTGGAAAGATCATCAAATCAGCACGTTAGATGAATTGTGGATAACTTTGCAAAAATTGTGGATAATCATACACAAAAACCATAACTATCTATATATAAGATAGTTAACTTAATTTAGTTATCGACATTCTTAAACCAGATTCACCAATTTTCTTGGTCTCCCGCTTCGCTGAGGCTACCTGACTATTGGTAAATTGGAAAATCATTCTAAGAGAGGATTGCCGATTGTCTTTTAGTTTCAGCGCTAATCACTTATTTTTCGGCATATCGAATGATCCTTCACTATGTACATTAATTTATCTGGTCTGAATGTGCTCGTAACAGGAGCCAGCAGGGGAATAGGCAAGGCCATTGCGGCTAAGCTGGCCGAGGCCGGTGCCACCGTGGCAGTGCATTACCACAAGAGTGGCAGAGAGGCTGAAAACCTGGCCCACGTGCTGGGCAATGAGAGCAAAGCTTTTCAGGCAGATTTGGCTCAGCCTGATCAGGTAGTGCAGCTATTCGATAAGGTGGTGAGTGAATTTGGGTCTCTCGAACTTCTGGTCAATAATGCAGGCCTGGCCATAGCTTCTGACATGGGTTCCGCCGATAAACAGTGGCTTGAAGAATGGAACAAAACCATGATGGTCAATCTTAATGCAACAGCCATTCTTTGTAAAAAGGCCATCGACCATTGGCTTAAAAGAAAGGCGACTGGAAGGATCATCAATATCTCATCAAGAGCTGCCTTTAGAGGAGACACCGCCGAGTACCTGGCTTATGCGGCGTCCAAAGGTGGGGTGGTATCGCTCACCCGCTCGATAGCGAGGGCCTACGGCAAGCAGGGTATCAAAGCGTTCAATATTGCGCCTGGCTTTGTGCGAACCGATATGGCCAAAGAATTTGTGGAGCGATATGGCGAGCAGGTGGTGCTTGGTGATTTGGCGCTTGAGCGACTTACCGAGCCGAAAGACATTGCCCCCATGGTGACGTTCTTATGCAGTGGCCTAGCCGACCATGCTACAGGTAGCACCATCGATATAAACGCCGGAAGCTACGTGCATTAACTTGAGGGCAGGTAGGCTCCCGCAACCTTCGCCGTGGTGACAATCTGCCCAGCATGGTAAATGTCGTGATGGACGATGCCTTCAATCAGGTGTTTAAAGTTGTAAGACTTTCCTGGCACTTGCTTCTCGAATGTATCCGTAGAGGTTCTTTGAATAAGGTCAAGAAGTACTTTCTGGTTGTCGTCAAAGTCCTGGAGCAAAGCGCTCCAACTCTCTGTATTTATTTGATCAGACGGGCTCCAGTCTTTTTCAGAATTGAGAGGTACTTTATACGCCTCGTTGCCTTTTAGTTGCTCAACCACAAATGTGCGCCAGGTAAGCATATGTTGCGCCAGTTGGTACATCGAATGCGAAGAACCATCCGGGCTCACGCCAACTCTTTCCGGCATAATTTCCCGTAAAATTGTTCTAACCGGCTTGCCATACCAGGGCGAACCTGAATAAACATCCTTCAACTGACTTACTACGATTTCGATCAACTCCATTTGTTAATGAGCAAAAATCTGTGACATGTCCTGAAATGACTTGAACTCCAACGCATTGCCGCTCGGGTCGAGAAAAAACATGGTGGCCTGCTCGCCTACTTCTCCTTTAAACCTCACATGGGGCTCAATAATGAATTCGATGCCTTGCTTGGTCAGCCTTTCGGCCAGCTCATGCCATTCTTTCCACTTTAGTATAGCGCCAAAATGCCTGACAGGAACCTTGTCGCCATCCACCTCATTCGTTTTTGCCTGTGCCACTTCGTCTGGCTTCAAATGGGCGCTGATCTGGTGCCCAAAAAAGTCAAAGTCGATCCATTTCTCAGCTGAGCGGCCGACTTTGCAGCCAATCACTTCAGTAAAGAACTTTCGGGTAGCTTCGATATCACTAACAGGAAAGGCAAGATGGAATGGAGTCATCGTGTTAAAGTTTAGATTTAGGTCGAAAATTTACATATTAAAGTGGCTGTTAAAAACTATTTTTACACATGGGTAAAAAAGTTGCGTTGGTGCTTTCAAGTGGTGGGGCCAGGGGAGTCGCTCATATTGGCGTTATCGAAGGGCTCATTGACCACGGCTTCGAGATCACCTCGATTGCTGGTTCGTCCATGGGATCGGTTGTCGGTGCGTTTCATGCTTGTGGCAAGTTGGCGGAATTCAAGGAGTGGATTTGCAACCTTGATCGAGTTGAGGTTTTTAAGCTCATCGACTTTACTTTCAGTTCGCAAGGGTTCATCAGGGGGGAAAAGGTTTTCAAGAACCTGGAAAAATTTATTCCTGATCGGCCTATTGAAGAAATGCAAATCCCGTTCATTGCCGTTTCAACTGACCTTAATACGCAAAAAGAGAAGGTGTTCGACTCCGGGAGTATGTACCATGCTATCAGAGCGTCCGTAGCCATACCCACAGTGCTCACTCCCCTTAAGTCGGGAGACAGTTTGTATGTAGACGGCGGTGTGACCAACCCCGTGCCTGCTGATAGAGTGAAAAGAACAAAAGGCGACATCCTCGTTGTTTCCAATGTAAATGCGTTCAAGCCGTACGTTAGCCCTTTGAAGAAACCCGAGAAAAAAGAATCTAATCAATACACAAAGCGGCTGGAGGAGATGATGAGTCAGATAAGCAAGGTGATTCCTGGCTCCAGCTCAGCAAAGAAGAAACTAGGGTTCTTTGATTTGCTCAACGACTCCCTCGACCTTCTGCAGGATCGGCTTACGTCCGAGCTTTTGAAGCAATACAAGCCGGAGTTAAGTGTTGAGGTGTCAAGGCAGGCTTGTTCCACATTTGAGTTCTACAGGGCCAAGGAAATAATAGAAGCCGGAAGGCAGGCATTTGAAGAGGCCTTGAAGGCATCCAACCTTTTGTCGGAATCGGAGCAATGAACTTCAGGGAACTCAATGCCCAGTTGGGCAACATCGACATATACCTTTTGGATCAAATACTTAAGGGCCGCTTTGAAGGAAAAAGCAAGGTGTTAGACGTCGGCTGTGGGGAGGGACGAAACCTCGTCTATTTTGCCAGAGAAGGCTTTGATGTGTATGGTTTCGATCAAAACCCTTCTGCATTGAAGATGCTCAGGTATTTGCTCAAGGGAATCAGGCCGGACTTTGATGAAAGAAAGCTGATAGAGGGAAATGCTGAGAGTTTGCCGTTGCCAGCCGGTTACTTTGACATTGTCATCAGCAGTGCTGTGTTGCACTTTGCCGAAAGTGTGGAAGGTTTCCGTAAACAGGTCGCCGAGTTGTTTAGGGTATTAGCCCCTGACGGCATTCTTTTTATTCGCATGACCAGTGATATTGGTCTGCCCGAGACTACCGAAGACCAGGGAAACGGTCGTTACCTGATTCCTGATGGATCCATAAGGTTTTTACTCAACAGAAGGTTGATCGAAGAGATCGCTGACAACTTTTCGTGGCAGCTTATAGAACCTGTGAAGACTACGGTCGTAGATGACGTTAGATGCATGACAACGCTGGTGTTTAGAAAAGACTGACTACCAGGAACCGCTGGCGCCACCGCCACCAAAGCTTCCACCCCCAAAACCACCAAAGTCGCTCCCGCCGCCAAAGCTTCCTCTGCCACTGTTGAAATCATTGAAAGTATTGCCACGGCCCCGGTTCATGCTCGACATGAGGAAGAGCATTGTCCAGAAGCCAGGTTTGCGTGAAGAAAAATGCCCTCTTCTTCCCCGGAAAACGGAGATGATCGGAATAATAACAAAGAAGAAGACCAATATTAGAGACAGAACCCCCGGGGTTTTCTTTGCCGTTCTTGGGTCGGCCTTGAACTCTCCTGAGGCCATGCTCATGAGTATGCTGGTTGCCTGATCCAGTCCCTGGAAATACTTTTGCTCTCTGAAATTAGGCGCTATGTACTTTTCAATGACTCTTTTTGCATAGGCATCGGGAATAGCACCTTCTAGCCCGTAGCCAGTGCTTATGCTCACCTTTCGGTCACTAATTGCAACTAAAACTAACACGCCGTTTTCTTTGCCTTTTTTTCCAATGCCCCATTTTTGAGCCAATTCGGCTCCATAAAGGTCAATGTCGTCTTGTCCAATTGTTTCCAATATCACAACGGCGAACTCATTGGAGGTAGTGTCCCGATATCCCCTGAGTTTGTTTTCCAACATGTTAGTTTCCTGTTGGCTAAGCAAGTTCGCATAGTCGTTCACGATCCTTGGCGGCGACATTGGCTTCGGGAAATCCTGCGCCGAAGCCGCCAGGCTGGTCATGAACACTAAACCAGTTAAAAAATAGAAAAGCTTAATTTTGGCCAAAGGAAATGTCATCAGGGAGTTCGTTTACGTCGTCTTTTTGGTAAGGGAAATGCTCTTTTAGCTGGGCGCCAGCCATGCGGATGCCATCACTCAGGCCAAGGGTGAGCTGTCCCGACACGAAGCGATCCTTCATGTGGTCTTTGATATCGCCCCAGTAATGGTCAGGCACCACCTGGTTGATGCCGGCATCACCAATTATCGCAAACTGGTGATCTTCTACAGCCAGGTAAAAAAGAACGCCGTTTCGTTGCTTGGTCTTCTGCATGTTCAATGTAGAAAAGACCTCCGCAGCTCTGTCCAGCACATCTTTCTGACAATGTCTTTCGATGTGTACCCTAATTTCGCCGGAGGTGGCCAGCTCGGCCTCCTTGATCGCTTGCACGATATTGCGGCGTTCTTCTTCGCTAAAATATTCTTTCGCCATAGTCTAGAATTTTACCTCAGGCGCCTTTTCTGCACCCTCAGAAGCTTCAAAATAGCCTTTTTTATCGAACCCAAACAAACCGGCTGTAATGTTGCCTGGAAACCTCCGTATGGTTGTATTGTAAGCCTGAACTACTTCATTAAATTTTTTTCTTTCAACAGCAATCCTGTTTTCAGTGCCTTCAAGCTGGGCCTGAAGCTCCAGAAAGTTTTGATTGGCTTTCAAGTCAGGATAACGCTCGACCACTACCATCAGTCGGCTAAGCGCTGAACCAAGCCCGTCCTGTGCTTGCTGAAACTGCTGCATCCCTTCAGGAGACAAATTGTCGGCACTAATAGTTGTAGAAGTTGCCTTTGCCCGGGCCTCTACTACCTGCGTAAGGGTTTCTTTTTCGAAATCAGCATAACCCTTTACCGTATTCACCAGGTTGGGAATAAGATCGGCCCTTCTTTGATAAACGTTTTCCACCTGCGACCATTGGCCACTAACACCTTCTTCAAGGCTGACCATCTTGTTATAGCCACAGGATGAGGCCAAACCAACAATTACAACCAGCAATACAACAGCAATAAGTATTTTCTTCATTGTTTAATAATTATAAGGCGGAAAACTAATCAGAGAGACATTTGTGTTCAAAGGAAGCACTATTCTTACCAAATGAAAAATGTATTGACCTTAGTAGGGGGTGTATTTTTTCTACTAGCATGTAACGTTGACAAGGGCAAAAAAGTTGATGTCGAAAAACTCGACTTTAAAACGACCGACCGTTCCGAACTCTTTTTCAAGAACATGCGGCAGTCTGTCTACACCACAGCGGAAGAGCAGGAGGCAGGCGTTTACCTCTATACTCACAAGACATGGGATAGGGACTCGTTATCCCCGCTGATCCCAACTATCGTGTTCAATTGGCGACAGGACAGGGCCTATTTGATGCTTAATTGGTCAGAGGAGTGGAGTGCCCTAAATGAAATCGATATTACGGTCAGCAGTGATTCTTTGCCTGATTACCACATCACCTATGCGGAAGGTAATATGCGGGATCAACTAAGCTTTTCAGCCACCCTTTATAACGCTACGATGGATGGGGGTAGATTTGTGCTGCGAAAGGATGGAGAGGAAACGCCGCTTTTTGTGTCTGACGAAAAAAGAGAAGCGTTTAGGGTAACGCTGTATGATTATCTCAGGCTTACGGGGTGGTTTTGAGCTCACCTTCAGCAGTTGGAAGGCGTTTATTCGTCAATTACTTTCATACTCAATCAGTAAATTCCTTGTCATCACTTTATGGGCAAAGGTGTTTTATCCCAAATATATCCGGTAATTGAAAGGTTTATGCTTTACTATACTGGTAAATTAGATAATTTTGTTTCCATCGACGAAATGGAAATTTTTTTTGAGTTGTTTAAACCCTATTAATGAATAACGAATCAACCAAGGCCCGGCTGAAATACGCATTTGATAATTTCATGTCCGCAGGCTCTACCAAGCTTATTTCGTACCTGGGCTTGGTGGCATTGCTTCTGGTTTTGATGTTCGCCACTATTCTGTATTTGGCCAATATTCATCCCGATGAGGTAACCAGGCTCAACTTTCTCGATACCTTCTGGACGAGCCTTATGCACGTGCTGGATCCCGGTACGATTGGCGAGCACGATGGCCATTGGGATTTCCGGATTTTCATGTTCCTGGTTACGCTGCTTGGTATTGTCATCCTCAGTATCCTGATTGGTTTGATTTCCAATGGAATTATGGACAAACTGGATCAGCTAAGAAAGGGTCGTTCGTTCGTAATGGAGCAGGACCATGTGCTCATTCTGGGCTGGTCTTCAAAAATATTCACCATCATTCCAGAGCTTATCATCGCTAACGAAAACCAGAAGAACCCTAAGATTGTGATCCTGGCTGACAAGGACAAGGTGTTGATGGAAGACGAGATAAAGGACAAAATTGGCAACACCAAGAACACCAAGATCATTTGCAGAACTGGTAACCCGATCGACTTGCATGACCTTGAGATAGGCAACCCTGTGAACTCAAAGTCTATCATCATTCTGGACAAAGAGAATGAGAATTCTGACAGCCAAATTATCAAAACCATCCTGGCCATTATTTCCAGCCCACACCGAAGGCAGGCCCCGTATCATATTACGGCAGAAATAGAAAACAAAAGGAACTTCGAAGTTGCCAAAATGGTGGGCAAAGACGAGGTGGAGCTTATCCTTTCCGACGACTTTGTTTCCAAAATCATGGTGCAAACAAGCCGTCAGTCGGGGCTGTCGGTTGTTTATATCGAGCTAATGGATTTTGGCGGCGATGAAATCTATTTTGTGGAGGAGCCGAAGCTGGTCGGCAAGACTTTCAGGGAGGCTATTTTCAGTTACGAAGACTCAGCCATCATCGGCATACAGTTCGCTTCCGACAACCACGTGGAGGTAAATCCACCAATGAGCACGGTCATTCAGCCTGGCGACTTAATGATTGGAGTAACCGAAGACGATGACACAATGATTGTGTCTAATCGCACAAATTTCAATTTGGAAGAGGACTCAATAAGAACGACCGAAGTAGATGTTACCCACGCCGAGACAATTTTGCTGATTGGCTGGAATAATAGGGCCAAAACAATTATTCAGGAGTTGGACAACTATGTGCAGCCTGGATCTTCCATTAAAATAATCTCGAAGTTTGACGATGCGGTAGCGCCAATAGAGAAGCTAAAGAAGACAGTGAGCAACCTCACTCTTGAGTTTGAAATGGTTGACACTACGGACAGAGCAGTTTTGGAGACACAGAAATGTCAGACATTCGACTACATTATGCTGCTGTGCTATCAGGAGTACTACCCCATTCAGGAAGCGGATGCCCAAACACTAATTACCCTGCTTCACCTGCGTAATATTTCTTCCAGTTCTCCACGAAAAATGAACATTGTGTCGGAAATGCTCGACATGAGAAACAGGCAGCTGGCAGATATTACCAGTGCCGACGATTTTATAGTTAGTGATAAACTGCTGAGTTTATTGATGACTCAGGTAGCTGAGAACAAGTACCTGATGAGGGTTTTTGAGGATCTTTTTGACGCAGACGGTTCAGAGATTTACATAAAACCGGTTACAGATTATATCAATGTAGATAAGCCGGTGAACTTCTACACGATTCTGGAGTCGGCCGCCAGAAAGAATGAAGTAGCTATTGGCTACCGGAAAATTTCCGATGCCAGAAATGCCACCCAGGGCTACGGGGTAGTGGTTAACCCAAAGAAATCTGATCTGATTACCTTTTCCAGTAAGGACAAGATAATCGTGCTGTCAGAAGACTAACTAAGCAAACGCCTCATTCTTCAGGGCAAGCCTGATTTCTTTTAGCGCCTGGCTCTTTAGCCTTGCTTTGACTCGCTGATCATTTAGTTGCAGTTCTGAGATGTACTCAAGCACATCTTTTTGCTGATCTGTCTTTAGGTTCTCCACCGAGTGAAGAATTTCCGATTGTAGATTACTCAGTTGCATGATTTGGTATAATTAGCTACTGTAAATAACGTAACACAGCGTAACTTGTTCATTACTATTCTATTACCCTATCATTACAGATGTAATATTTCTGCCATAATCGTTGAAAAAGGTGGCGGCTTGCCCTAGCGGTAAGGCGTTGTTTCTGAGTATGTGGCTAATCTTCTTGTCGAAAAATTTTGTTGATAATGGCAGTGGTGATCAGGTAGGTGGGTTTCACACCTACAAGGCCCAGACTTCCCGAAGCCAGTGTGTTGCCCGTTACCAAAGGGTTGTCAGATGCGTAGTAGGCGTACCTTAGTACAACGTCTTTGCTGATACTGTTGCGGATAATTGCGTGTGACTGAATAGCCTTCTGATAGTGTGCACCCTCCATTTCCAGTCCAATGGCATTCCACGAGGAGCTTTTGAAGTATTCCAGCACTTCTTTGTTTTGAAGAGAGGTGCCAAGCACGGTGATCATAGGCCCTTCACAAACATATAACCCCTTTGCGTGGAAGTCGCTGGCCTTGAAATCATTGACGATGGGGTAATTGTCGGCAGTGCCTTCGAACACATGGGCTGTGGGGATCATAATGTCTCCTTTGCCTCCCTGCAATATGCCCGCCTTGCCCATGATATTGATAGAAGCCACCCTGATCGAAATTTGATCGTTTTCCTCCAGCGGTTTCAACAGCTCATCCATGATCTCGTAGGCCTGCTCGCCAAAGGCGTAATCGAAAACAATCAGCACTGGTTTCTTGCTCTTGGACTTTGCCAGGTCTGCTTTAATCTCCGTGGGAAGGAGATCAAAGTTGATTTTAGCGGTATCGATTACCTGAGCAGAGATGTTGGTTCCGTTGCTGTCTTTGATAAGGTGGAGGCCATTTTTGGAGGCAAACGCTTCCACACGATCATTCAGCTCTTTGTTTTTCGGGTCGCTCAGCATAAGCGCTACATCTTCCAGGCTTTGCTTCTTGCGTTCCGATTCTTTTAAGGCCGCAAAACAGTAAAGCGTGTTGAGGAAACTATGAAGGTTGGCGCTGATGACGTGGATGGGTCTGTCGAGCAGTTTTGCTTTTACAAGGTATTTGTTAATTTGCTGCGACCAGCGCTCACCGTACATGTGGTGCCCAATGCGCTGGCGGAGGGTGGGAGAAAACGAAATTTCGATGGTTTTGCTTTCCTGTTTTTCACGAATGATCAGGGTTCCCAGCCAGTAGACAATGTGAAACAGACCATTGTTATTCGACTTGGACGACTGTAGGCGCATAACAGCCGCCTTTGTTTCCTCGTAGGTTCTACCCAGCAATGTCGACAGGTAAGTGAAGGCAAGCTCCTTGCTTTTTCCTTTCAAATCCTGCTCACTGGTGACCAACCTTTCCAGTGCAAGCCATTCTTTTCTCAGGTTACCACCCCCGTCATAGGCATGCTCTTTAATTTTCTCCGCTTCATGGTACATAAAGGTAAGGTGAGTGAGAATGTCGTAAATCTCACTTCTGCCTCTGGTTACCTCAATGAACATTTGTTCGTCATCAATCCTGTAGCAGTTTCTCTTTCTCGCATGAGGAATGAGCACTTCAAAGCCAGATTTGTGGTAGCCTTCTTCTGAGATAAGCCGGATAAAACGACACTCTTCTATCCCCTTTGGAAGTCGTTCGATTACATATACCAGGCCGTCCAGCTCAACTTTTGAGGGGTCGTTCATTGAGCCGTAAATTTCAGGCCGAAGCGTGAGCAGTGAGTCGGTGAGCTGCTGGCCGGATGCCCCCGAGGGCTTGTAGATGCCACTGTTGAACAGGTGGCGCATTTCGATATAAACTCTTTCAATAGCAGCCCTCGACTCCTGGGCTTTGGTTAGTTCAATGGGGTGGTGAAGCGACATTTTTTACGTTTCACACAAAAATAACCATTTACTTTCAAATGACCACTGTGCTAGGCACCGGCAAACGGAGTGGAGCGCCCTCTGAAGGTGGTTTTTTTCGCTGAGTTTACGTTTGTCGCTGAAAACTTTTATATTAATTTTTTGAGATCAATCAACACCTAAAAAAAAGAGATATGAACCACACTGCTTTAGTATCCGCATTTATGGAAAGAACTGCAGCAAAAAACCCCGGAGAGAAGGAATTCCTGCAAGCTGTATTGGAGTTTGCCGAGGTGATAGTTCCTTTTGTGGAGGAGCATCCTGTGTACAAAAGGGCCAAAATTTTGGAGAGGATGGTGGAGCCAGAGCGAGTGGTGATTTTCAGGGTGCCCTGGTTGGACGACAAAGGAGAGATTCAAGTGAACCGAGGGTTCAGGATACAAATGAATTCTGCTATTGGGCCATACAAAGGTGGTTTGAGGTTTCACCCCTCGGTCAACC
Organism: Imperialibacter sp.; assembly: GCF_040222385.1. Lineage (GTDB taxonomy): Bacteria > Bacteroidota > Bacteroidia > Cytophagales > Cyclobacteriaceae > Imperialibacter. The sequence continues at coordinate 170,388 of NZ_JAVKDF010000027.1, read as the reverse complement.
TGAGCATACTTAAATTTCTGGCGTTCGAGCAGGTATTTAAAAACAGTCTTACAACGCTTCCGCTGGGTGGAGGCAAGGGTGGCTCCGACTTTGACCCCAAGGGAAAAAGCGACAATGAAGTGATGAAGTTTTGCCAAAGCTTCATGACTGAGCTTTGCAGGCATATCGGCCAGTTCACGGATGTGCCGGCAGGCGATATCGGCGTAGGCGCCAGGGAAATAGGCTTCCTTTTTGGGCAATACAAGAAAGTAACCAATGAGTTTACGGGCGTGCTCACAGGCAAGTCGCTGAACTATGGCGGCAGCCTGATCAGGCCTGAAGCGACTGGCTACGGCTGCGTCTACTTCAGTGACGAAGCGCTGCGGCACCACGGTCATGAGATTGCAGGCAAAACGGCCGTGGTTTCTGGCTCAGGAAATGTAGCTCAGTTCACCACCGAGAAGCTTATTGAACTGGGCGCAAAAGTTGTGACGGTGTCAGACTCTTCTGGTTTTGTTTATGATAACGCTGGCATTGACGCAGAGAAACTCGATTTTATTAAGGACCTGAAAAATGTAAGAAGAGGCAGGATAAAAGAATATGCTGACAAGTTCAAGGCGGAGTTTCACGAGGGCAAGACGCCATGGGGAATAAAGTGCGATATAGCATACCCTTGTGCCACTCAAAATGAGCTTGACGAAGATGACGCCAAAACACTGGTGAAGAATGGAGTGATTGGCGTTTTTGAAGGAGCTAACATGCCCACTACCCCCGAAGCCATGCACTTTCTGAGGAACAAGGATGTGTTGTTTTCGCCGGGTAAGGCATCTAATGCTGGCGGTGTGGGCACTTCTGGACTGGAGATGGCACAAAACTCCCAACGGCTGTCATGGACGAGGGACGAAGTGGACTACAGGCTTAAAATTATTATGAAAAGTATTCATGAAAACTGTGTTAACCACGGTGCTGGCAGCAAGATTGTTGACTACGTGAAGGGTGCCAATATCGCAGGGTTCAGAAAGGTAGCGGACGCCATGCTACAGCAGGGAGTTGTATAGAACAGGTAAGGGCTGGCGATAAATTTAATGAGATTATCAGCCAGTTAAACTATTTGTTGGCGTCAATACAATATTGATCTATATTTGGGCTCTCATTAAAATTTCAGAACTATGGCAATGGTAGTTATTATTGGCGTTTTGTTTGTGTTGGCAATTATTTGCCCCATTATTTTGCCCAACAGCAAAGTGAGCAGCCACAACAAAGACCTGGAAGTATAACGAGCATGCTGGTACCTGCAATTGCATCCCGGCAGTTTCCGGGATTTTTCATTTAGTCGATTCTGGGCTGAGTGAAAAGCTTCATTTTGTTTAGTTCAAGGCAGCATAGCGATCCCATATCCTTTCTTTCGCCCGAATACACACAACCATTGTCCAGTGGAATCACTGGAAATTCTCTCTCTATTCTTTTTTTCATAATTGCCAATTCTACAGGAAGGTGTCCATGAACGAGGCGCTTGTTGCTGGCCTTGCGGGCGTCATAGTGAAAAGCCCTCGTGTTGATCATGGCACTGGTATCGTCAAAAATGCTTTTCCTTTCGAAGTTGAACCCGGCATGTACAAAAAAGGTGGTTTCAGTTTCGTAGTACAGGGGAAGCGTAAGAAGAAAATCTACAAATAGCCGCTTTTCGTCGGCAGAAATGGTCTGATACTCTTCATAACGTTTCATGTTGGCGTATTCCGAGGAATCCAGCCAATCGTCGTCGTCTCTCGTGAGAAAGGAGAGGAGGTACTGATCGTGATTGCCTGCCAGTGGAAGGACTTTGGGAAACTGGCTTTTTAAATCAATGATAAAATTGAGGGTGGCAACAGAAGAGGGACCCTTGTTTACATAGTCACCCAATAAAAAAAGAGGCGATTGCCCCTTGTAGTCAATTTGATCCAATAAAGCTTTTAGCGTATTGATGCAGCCGTGTATATCGCCAATGGCGTATACTTTCTGCTCATTTTCTACAGAAACAAATGAGCCGGATGCACTCATTTCTCTGAAAGCAGTGCCTTATTTGTGGTTCTCTTCAGCCTTAGCTTTCGTTTTTCTTGCGTTAACGAACAGAAGCGCATTAACAAGGGAGATAAGTCCAATAGCGATGTAAACGAAAAGGTCAACACCAGAAGTAACTGCAGGATTAAACATATTGCTTTTGTTTTTTACGTTGCGAATATAATCAGTTTGGCCAGCCGAAAAAACAGCCGTGGGGTAAATAAACGGCTTCACGTTAAAAAAGAGTGACCAATGTGCTCATTTCAACGTTTTTGAATATGCTCGGCCTGCGGAAATCATCGTTTTGTTGAAAAAAAAGTACACGGGTAATGGCTATACCAAGTAGGGGGAAAATGATTCTTACATCAGCCCTACATTTGTATTGTAAGTAACAGAGCAACCCGTGCAGAAATGAAGCGGGTTAGGCAAAGCCAGGAAGCTCAAAAAAGGAATTTGTTTTTCAACACAGCTAAGGAACAAGTAAGTAGGAATAGTTTATTGTTTTACAACCCAGCTAATGGTAAAAGGCTGTCTCGAATAGGGCAGCCTTTTTTTTGCTCAACCACACACCAAACATTCAATACCCAGGAATACAGATTGATCCTACAGCTGTCCCTCTTACGACCAATGACTGGTGAAATGACGGTTGGCTCTACCAAAAAACTTAATTTTGTCGACTATGCAGTCTTTTAGCCCGAGGCGTCTTCGTCAGCGCTGTTTCGGTTTCGAAAAAAGAAACTTGCGCCGATAATGATCAAAACAATTGGCCAGAGATCACGGAAATTGAAACTCATGATGTCTGGAAGCAAAAAAACAGCGCCAATACCTGCAAGTATAAAACCGGCTGAACGGTTTCCGGTGAGGAAATTGAAGGCACCAAGCCCGATGAGCAGCATTTGCCAGGTGTGGAAATACCAGGGCAAATCGATGATATCGAGGTTTCTCAGGAGAAAAAGCACGCCAATGATGATGAGAAATAGACCTAAGACCAAACGTCTTTGTGATTGTTCCATGATGTCTTATTTAAACCAACCGAATAGAAATGATAAGGTGAATGATGGACTGCTAAAATCCTTATTGTCGTAAAAGGAATTGCTAACGGCTGATACCGTACGGTAGCCTACACCCGCATTGACTTTCATCCAATGGGAGAAGTTCATTTCAGCCTCTAGCTGAGGCACCCATACGAATACGTTGTCAGATATGGGAGCGGCGCTCGATAAAAAGGCGTCTTCGGGTGTCAGCGTAATCACTCCCCAGCCCAGCCTGTTGCTCACCCCAAAGTGAACGAGCTTGTGCGGAAAGAAGACGTAGCCTGCATAAAAACCACCGTGGGTAAAACTGGTTTCCCGCCTGATACCGGCAGCTTCTTTATGAATACTATTGGCGAGGCTGAGCCCGTAACCACCAAGAAAGAGCGACCTATTGAAGAGTACCGCTCCACCGCCGCCATTCATAATGGCAGCATGACCCTCAATGGATGAGAATTCCAGGATGATTCCTCCAAACCCGGAAATGTTGATTTTTTCGCCTCCGAACAACACTTTTGGCTCTTCGTCTCTCGCCCTGTTTTGGGCATGTAGATGGCACAAGCAAGCCATAGTTAAAACACAGACCAGGTAGAAAATCCGTTTCATTAGTTGAAGATAAAAAATAACCAAAAGTTAAAAGTAGGCTCCTGGAAGATCAAAATGGATTCACCTCCCCTGACCTGTTGAACTAATACGATAAACTGGGCAATAAGGGTACTGAAATAAAAAAGGCTCCTTTTGGGAGCCCTTCAAAAATAAGTATTTTTACAGCTATTCTGCCATGCCTCTGGTCTTCCCGATTTCTCTGTCGATAAGAATCTTGCCAACGCCTTCTTCACCGACTAGCTCAAATATTTCAAGACACCTTCTTGCAGTAGCCTCTTCTTCTACCTGTTCGTTGATAAACCAGTCGAGAAAAGAAGCGGTGGTGTAGTCTTTTGCTTTGTAGCACTTATCAACGATGTTGTTGATGGAATGGGTGATGGCAATTTCCTGCTCCAGCGCAATTTCGAAAACGGACTTGAAAGAGTCGAATTCCTGCACAATATTGGTGATTTCGGGCACAATGGCGGTTCCACCCACGCTCGAGATATAGTTGAATATTTTTTTCATGTGAGCACGCTCCTCGTCCGACTGAAGCTCAAAAAAACGGGCACTATGTACGTAACCGTTGCGCTCACACCAGGAGGAGATGGCTAAATAGTTGAAGGAGCTGATGGCTTCTCTGCGCACTTGCTCGTTCAAAAGTTTCTCAATTTCTTCAGAAAGTGAGGTTTTCATTCTTACAATATCCTTCATAACAAAATCTGGTTTCAATAGGCTAAGATAACAGGAATCGAAGCCAAAAAGTGTAGCTGCTGGCTGATTTGTAATTAAACTAAATAAGTACGTTGTAAACCCGCTTATAAAGAATTGAGGTCAGCTCAAGCATGGTGGCCGCCCCGGCGAAGAGGTCTTTCAAACCGATCATTTCCTGCACCCTCATAACGAGCAATACATCTATTGACGGGATATACACAACCTCGGTGTCGCAAAGGGAGTGACTAAGCAAGAGGCTTTCAGGATTAACTGCCTCCATTTTTGATTTCAGCCGACTGAACTGAATGGCATTGAAAGGCTGCACCACACCCTGAAAAACAAGGTAGAACCGCTTGTTGGAAGTGCTTTGGTACAAAGCACCTACTCCATTTTTGAAAAGCTCCTGAGCGTCTTCTGGTAGCATAAACTATTAAAATCAATGCAAATTAGCGCTTATTTAAAATCAGTCCAAATAAAAGGAGCTGATTTTTGTCAGTTGGAAGATAGTTGGCCCAAATATTACTGGGTGGCAGAACCAATACCACATTTTGATGTTAAACTGGTATATCAAAAGCAAGCACCCATGAAAGCGATTTGGAACGACCAGGTAATAGCAGAAAGCAATGACACCATTGTTATTGAAAACAATCACTACTTTCCAGCCAACACCATCAAGAGCGAGTTTTTTAAAGAGAGCAACACTCATACAGTCTGCCCCTGGAAAGGGACGGCTTCTTATTACACGTTGGAAGTGGCAGGAGAGCAAAACAAAGACGCCGCCTGGTATTACCCTAAAGCCAGCGAGCTAGCCAGAAACATAGAGGGTTATGTGGCTTTTTGGAAAGGTGTGAAGGTGGAGAAGTAACTAGAAGCCAATCGAGCCCAGCAGTACGTTGAAAACATAGGTGTCTTGATCTGGTATATACACCATTCTGACACCAGTGGAAAAAACAGGCAAGTATCTCATGATATTGTAATCCACAAAGAGATCCAAGCCTACCGAACTGAATGTTACGTCTGAAGAGGGTGTGGTTCCTATTCCATAATCGTAGAATGCATTCGCCCGAACTCGCTGGACATAGAGCAATGAGCCCAGGGCGAGATCAGGATAAACTAGCGGTAACGCATAGTTAGCAGAAAACGTGGTCAGATCCTTGAATGATGTGTAGCCATAGCCTCTGACATACTGAACCTGGCTGCGAAACCTGTAGTTATTGATATCCTCTTTTTGGTAGGCTCCACGCAGTCTGACGGAATGGTGCTTCAACACACCAGGCAAGTAAAGGTATGCCTCTCCAGACCACAGTGTTGACAGGTAGTCGCTTCCTTTAAATGGCGTGTCAAAATAGCTGAGGCTAACCGATTGCCCCCATTTTGGATAGATATCACGCTTGCTTTGTTTGAGAAGCCGGGAGTAGCTTAGGCTGTATTGCGCAGAATAAAGGGAGCCATTTCTCTGTTGGTCAATGTCCAGCACCGGATTGGCATAGTCTTCAACCAGAGTGGAGGAAAACACAGCTGCCACTGAAGCGTCTTCCTGATACTTTGAGTGCGTGAGGTGAAAAGGAATGCGAAGGCCGCCGTTGAGTCCCTTTTCAGTCCAGGTATATAGCCTGGTGTCTCCAGTGACATTATCAAACACCGATCTTGTGCCAGAGAGCATCCCAGCATCAAAGATGACAGGCAAGCCCTGGTAGGAGAGATTGGCCGACCAGTACCCGGTACCTTCCGTGAGGTTTATAGTGTACCCGGCATCCATATACATGGTGCTCAGAATGTTTTGCGAATAAAGCCCCAGCTCGATTTGTCTGTCGCTGAGTGTGTTTATCCAGCCCCAGCCATAAGGCCGGAAAAGGTGTTTGAGCTGCTGATACTTTTTAACGTCAAAGGTTACCTCCGGCACAGTGCTAAGTATATCGGCCTGATTTTCCTGCGCTACCAAAGGCTCAAAATAGTTGACGGGATTGACCACCATGTCCTGAATTTTAGTCCAGTTTGCAGTCTCGAACGGAGCCCGGACAATGTCCCAGCCATCTTTGGTCATCTCGTTGTAGTAAATCCAGTTTTTGTCTGTTGAGACAATGGGGTTGTAGGCCCCCAGCCTTGAAGAAGTAATCTGGAATCGTTCTTTGGAAGAAAGATCGAGCGCATATAAATTGTCCAGCCCGGATGCATCGGAGGCATATACGAGCCAATCATTCGTCATAACGGGATGTCCCAGGTTTTCAGTTGATGAGCTGATCCATTCAGTTTCCTGACCTGATTCGATATCAATGCTAACGATGCTTTTCTTTGGAGCAGCATGCTTCAGTGCTACTATCGATAGCCCGTTGCTTGAAAACTGCGGCATTGAATAGAAGTGATTGCCGGGGTTTTCGAACCTGTTGAGGACATTACCGCTTTTTGCGTCGAGCAGCACAATATTGAACTGATTGTCGATGCTTGATTCTATGGTAGCCACTATTGTGCCATCTGGCGAAATGCCCGCTCCTTTGTAGCGCTTGCGTTTGCCCAGGGTAGCTGCTTTTCCTGTTTTCAAATCAAAAACTTTGATTGAGGAATAGGTGGTTTTGTCCCAGCGGGGGTGAAAAAGAATTTCATTCCAAACGACCTTATTACCGCCTGAAGACAAGTAGCCACTGTCTTCCCAAACTCCTAGTGTATGCAACACTCTCCAGTCACCACTTTCTTGATGCCGTACCAGCTGCGATATATCTCCGATACCATATCTAATGGCCAGGAACTCTTTGTCTGACGTTAACTGTGGGTAAGCATATTCAGTGTACGCCTTTCCTCTGTTTTTGGTAATGGTATCAAAGCTTGTTAGTTGAAGCTCGGCCACCTGGTTTTCATATAGCCCTTCCATTTCCTCACTCATGAGCTTGTAGTTTCTGGTGAGGTTGAGTCCGGTTTCTTTTTTCAGTGCCCTGGAGAATGTGAAGGGGAGAATTGGCCAGCTAAAGGAACGTTCGGTTACTCTGTCCAGAATGTCATCACCGTAAGTTCTGCGAAGGAAGGTAGTCATCAGGTAACCGGTGAGGTAGTGGTTGGGTATCTGGTCTTTGTAGGATCGCAAGTACTGCTTCTGATATTTAAAGCCACCTCTGTCGAGCAGATTGGCACGGTGAAGTGCTTGAAAATAGGGAATACGACCCCTGCCCGAACCGGACATGGCTGTTTCGATCCCCACGGCGTCGCCCTCCCAAAGCCAAAGTGGCGTTGAGATAAATGCCAGGCCCGCCAGTACGTCCTCTCCAAAAAACCAATAGCCGAGCTTTGAGATCCCCGTGATAGATTTGTCGAATTGCACCACATGCCGGTATTCGTGGGTAGCCAGCGTGTTGAGCCAATCGTTGTTGCCGAGAAACTTATAGTCTTGCGGGGGCGAGGTATAAAATTCGGATCGTCTGGGCCCCAGTGTTACAAACCCGTTGGAGATAACTCCCTGGTTTTGTAGCAGAATTGGAATAGGTCTCGGCTTCTTGCCCAGCGACTTGGAGACAGGTCCATGGAGGTGCTCCAGGGTGTTGGCCATTCGCTGGCCTTCTTTTTCAAAGCCTTCGGGAAAGAGCACATTGAAGTTATCGGTTATTATTTCATTCCATTTTAATGTGGCGGGGTTGTTTTCCATCACCGGAACCTGCGCAAAAATGGAATGAAAAAAACACAGCAGAAGTAAGGTTAGAGCGGTTGGCTTTAGCATAGGCTGAAAACAACCTACCATTTGGTTAACCTTAATCATTCGAAGCATTTAAGTAAGACAGAAATGTCGTCGAAATTGTTGTAAACATTGGGTGAAATGCGGATAGAGGTGCCTCTGACCGAAACACTGACTTTGTGCTGTTGAAGGAGGGCCTGGGTTTTCTCAAAAGAGGTCTTTTCTTTGAACCTAACCCCAATGAGGTGAGGAGAGCGATAGGCGTCATCTTCGATCAGATAGCCTTTGTTGCGCAAAATGGTAATAGCCTCCCGGGTGAGTTGAGTGCAATACCGGCTTATTTCAGGCACCTGCCATTTGATGATTTGTTTGAGAGCAGCCTTTAGCATGGGCACAAGAATAAAATTGCTGTGCTCGCCTACCTCATAGCGGAGTGCGCCGGGTTGATAATTCTCCTGATAGTTGACGAGGTTAGCAAAATTCTCACTTTCAAATCGGTTGATCCAGTTTTCTTCTACCGGTGAGCCATTGTCAAAATGTGGGCCGTAGTAGGCAAGCCCGATGGAGTAAGGACCCATCAGCCATTTGTACCCAGCGCAAACCAGGGCATCGGGCTCAATCTCTTTGACACTGAATGGGAAGGCCCCAACAGATTGCGTGCCATCAATGACCAGCAAAGCACCAACCTCCCTGGTGCGCTGCCGAATTTTCTTCAATTCAAAAACAGTACCATCGGCCCAATGACAGTGGCTGATCGCCACAAGCTTGGTCTTGCTACTGATGGCTTCCAGAATGTTCTCATTCCATTTCTTTCCACGTCCTTCTGCCAGCTTGGGCGGAGCAATTATTTTGAGCTCTGCTCCCTGATCATTACAAGCCTTCATCCAGGGATAAATATTGCTTGGAAACTGCTCTCCGGCAGCAATAACCTCGTCACCTTTGCTCAGCTTCAGGTTCCTGGTAACTGTGGCCATGCCATAAGACACAGAAGGGATCACAACTATTCGATTGGGCTCAGGGGTATCAATTACCTCTGCAAACAGCGTCCTTAACTCGTCGGTATCCGAAAAAAAATCTTGAGGTGAGACTTGATAGGGAAACCTCTTTTTTTGCATACCCTCGATGCCTTTTTCCTCTACTTTGATCATCATAGGCGACATGTAGGCGCAGTTAAGGTAGGGCACGCCTTCAGGCAGAAAAAATTTATCTCTTTGGCAATCGAGCATCGTTGTTCTAATTTTAGCTATCGGGGTAAAAATAACCGTAATAGTAACAATAGATGCAATGGTATAAGGTATTTTCCAGCAAGCAGGCGATGCAAAACAGTCTGACGATCAATAAGCCGGTAAAACTGACTGCTGGTGGGAAAACGCTTTGCCTTGTGATGACACCGAAAGGAGTTTTTGCTTTTCACGACGCCTGTCCACATATGAGGTTTCCGCTGCACCAGGGGAGGGTCAATCCCTTTGGTGAAATAGTTTGTGCATTGCACAGCTATCGCTTCAACATGGAAACTGGTGAGGAGGCAGAGCAACGGGGCGGAGACCTGAGCTGCTGCCCATTGGAGTGGAGAGAAGATGGATTGTATGTCGGGGTTGATTAGCTAAAAGGTTTTTCCAAACGGCAAATCTTCCAAATCAACATTGCCACCGGTGAGTATAATGCCTATTTTTTGCCCCTTGAATTCCTCTTTTCTTTTCAACAAAGCGGCAAAGGGTACGGCGCAAGAAGGTTCAATGATGATTTTCATACGCTCCCAGATGATGCGCATGGCGTCGACAATTTCAGTTTCCGAAACGGTGACGATTTCCTTAACGTGATTTCTGATGATCTCGAAGGTAAGCTGGCTCAGGCTTGTTCGCAGGCCATCGGCAATTGTCACGGGCGGCCTGGCAGGCATCAGTTTGCCTTTCTTCACCGACTGATAAGCATCGTTTGCTAACTCAGGTTCGGCCCCAATAACCGCAGTTTTAGGCGAGAGGTAATGGCAAGCGAGGGCGGTGCCGCTTAGCAACCCACCACCACCTACAGGGGCCATTACCGCATTCAAATCCACTACCTCTTCCATCAGCTCTTTGGCAGCAGTAGCCTGGCCGGCGATGATAGCCGGGTCGTCGTAAGGAGGGATGAATGTCGCTCCCGTTTCAGCTATTACTTTCTTTAATGTGTCCTCTCTTGACTTCAGTGTGGGTTCGCAAAAAATGACTTCGGCACCGTAGCCGATTGCAGCGTTTTTCTTCACCTCGGCCGAATTACTGGGCATAACGATATAAGCCTTTACACCAGCCATTTTAGATGCGAGCGCAACAGCCTGTGCGTGATTGCCCGATGAGTGTGTGGCGAACCCCTTTGTCCGGTTTTCAGGCACGATCGAGAAGATGGCGTTTACCGCCCCTCTCATTTTGAAAGCCCCGACCTTCTGGAAGTTTTCGCATTTAAAATAAACACTGGCGCCAACCATTTCATCAATGCTATGCGAGGTGAGTACAGGAGTTTGCAGAATGTGACGGGCGATTCGGGTGTGGGCCCGCTTGATATCGCTCATAGAGGGAATGGTCAATTCCATGTTTTATGGTATTTCTAGGTTGTTAGTTCTTTGTAAAAGGCAATCATATTCAGCGTTCAACTAACCGGTCACGGACGGCCTCGCAAGGGTTTAATGTGCCTCCAGCCAGTTGTTGCCTACACCGGTGCCGACCTCCAAAGGTACTTCAAGGGAAATCGCATTTTCCATAAAATGTACCACTTTTTCTTTGACTACATCCAGCTCACTTTCATGCACGTCAAAAACCAATTCATCATGCACTTGCATGATCATCTTAGTCTTCATTTTTTCCTTGATAAGCCAGTCATGTATGCGTATCATGGCGATTTTTATAATATCAGCGGCACTCCCCTGGATAGGTGCATTGATGGCGTTTCGCTCAGCAAACCCACGGATGGTGATGTTTCGGGAGTTGATGTCTCTCAGGTAGCGACGTCTCCCCAGTATGGTTGTTACGTATTCCTGTTCACGTGCCACGTTCACAATATGATCCATGTAGCGTTTTACTGCTGGAAACTCAGTGAAATATGCATCAATAATTTCTTTTGACTCGGTACGTGAAATGCCCAGGTTTTCGGCCAGGCCAAACGCTGAAATTCCGTAGATGATACCAAAGTTAGCCGACTTGGCAATGCGCCTCATGTCGGAGTCCACTTCTTCCAGTGGCTTTTTGAAGATTTTGGCGGCTGTGGTTGAGTGAATATCCCGGCCGTTTTTAAAGGCCTCAATCATACTTTCGTCTTTGGCAAAAGCGGCAATAATGCGCAGCTCGATTTGCGAATAATCCGCAGAGAAAATTTTGTAGCCTTCTTCCCGTGGAATAAAGGCTTTCCTTATTTCCCGTCCCTTTTCAGTTCTGATGGGGATATTCTGCAGGTTCGGGTTATTGGAGCTCAATCGGCCGGTGGCCGCCACGGCCTGGCGGTAGTCGGTGTGTACCCGCCCATCTATTTTGCTGATCATTAGAGGCAGGGCATCTACATAGGTCGACTTCAGCTTTTGATACTCCCGGAATTCCAGAATCTTGTTGGCTATGGGGTGTTCGTTCGCCAGCTTTGAAAGGATATCTTCCCCAGTAGCGTATTGGCCGGTCTTTGTCTTTTTGGGACTGTCGATCAGCTTGAGTTTGTCAAAAAGTATCTCACCCAGCTGCTTGGGAGAAGCAATGTTGAATGTTTCTCCAGCAATTTCATAGATTTCTTTTTCTACTATTTTACTGGCCTTCTCCAGCTCACCCGACATTTGGCTTAAAGCATCGGTATCAATTTTGACGCCTTCGTACTCCATGTATGACAGCACTTTCACCAGCGGGCCTTCTACTTCGTCCAGCAGTTTTTTCATGCCGTATTTTTCTACTTCAGGCTCAAGCTTTTCCTTTAACTGCAAGGTGATGTCTGCGTCTTCCGCCGCATATTCTGTGATAGCCGCCAAGTCTGCATCCCTCATGGTGCCCTGCTTCACGCCTTTTTTCCCAATAAGGGTTTCGATAGAAATAGGGCTGTAGTTCAGGTAGTTTTCGGCGAGCACATCCATGTTGTGACGGGTGTCGGGATCGACCAGGTAGTGAGCCAGCATGGTATCAAACAATGGCCCCGCCACTTCAACGCCATACTTCTTGAGCACCGTCATATCGTATTTGATGTTCTGGCCAATCTTGGTAATGGTTTCGCTTTCAAATACCTCCCTGAACTCCTCAGCTATTTTTTTAGCATCGTCAAACTTTTCCGGCACAGGGATATAGTAGGCTTCGCCGACTACATAGGCGAAGGAGATGCCCACAAGTTCGGCCTCAAATGAGTCAATATTTGTTGTTTCTGTGTCGAAGCAAACCTCTTTTTGCAGAAGCAGATATTTGAGGAGACTTTTTCTTAGCTCCGGGGTATCGATCAGGTGGTAGTCGTGCACTTCCGTGAAGGCAGTTTTCTTTTCAGCAGGCGCCTCTTCTTCGAAACTCTCGTTGCTGATTACCGGAGCCGGGGCACCGAAAAGATCCATTTGCGATCCAGTTTCCTGCTTTTTAGGCTCGCCAAAAATACGTTTGGCAAGGGTTCGGAATTCCAACTCACTAAAAACACCTTTCAATTTTTCCTCATCTGGCCCATCGTATCGGAGCTGCTCTTCGTTGAATTCAATAGGTACCTCGCAGTGAATAGTGGCCAGTTCTTTACTCATTAAACCCTGTTGAGCAAACTGAATCACATTTTCCTGAAGCTTGCCTTTGAGTTTATCTGAGTTGGCAATCAGGTTTTCTACTGTGCCAAACTCTTTCAAAAGCTTGGAGGCTGTTTTGGCGCCCACCCCCGGAATGCCGGGAATATTATCTACAGAATCGCCCTGTAAACCGAGCAAGTCACGAACCTGATCTACCTTGTCGATATCGAATTTGGCCAGCACTTCAGGGATACCCAGAATTTCCACTGAATTACCCAGGAAAGCGGGCTTGTATAAGTAAACATGTTCCTGCACAAGTTGGGCGTAGTCTTTGTCGGGCGTCATCATGAAGACTTCAAATCCCATATGCCCGGCTTTTTTGGCAAATGTTCCAACAATATCGTCGGCCTCGAAGCCATCCAGCTCCAAAACAGGAATCCGATAGGCCTCGGCCATTCGCTTTACCCATGGAATGGCTATAGAGATGTCTTCCGGCTGAGCTTCCCGGTGAGCTTTGTATGGCTCGTACTGCACATGCCTGAAAGTGGGGGCAGCAGTATCGAAGCAGATGGCAATATGAGTAGGCTTTTCTTTAGTTAAGATTTCGAGCAGTGAATTAGTGAAGCCAAGAATTGCTCCTGTGCTCATGCCTTTTGAGTTTATTCTTGGGTTTTTGCTAAAGGCAAAATGAGCCCTGTAGATAAGGGCCATTGCGTCAAGCAGGAAAAGTTTTTTCTCGGGTTTGCTCATAATGGTAAAGGTAGAAAAAATGGAGTTTCCATTCGAGAAAGTATGCAGCTTAGCTCCGCCTAAAATTTTTTTTGAGACAGCACCAACCTTTTATTTCCAATTGTGTCATTGATGGTGTTATGAGAAAACGAAGATATTTTTTGATTTTATTGGGACTGGTTGTAGGGATGGTTTGCTTTTTAACCTCATTTGAGTCTAAACCGTCAGCTGGGCGTAATGCTTCTGTTGTTAGCTATTACCTCCGCTGAGACTGATCCTCGTTTTTTGATCACCATCAATCTTTGTGGTTCGCCTTTGTGGCGAACTGCAAAGAACTGGAGGTGGATGTGATTCCTCCCACAAATGTTAAAAATTGCTAAAAAGGTACGAGTGGCATCGCTTTTGATTGTTATAAGGTTGTACTAAACAATTAGAAGCTATGAAGAAGTTGAAGAATTTAGCGGTGCTTGGATTGTTGATCTTAGTAGTACCGGCTTATAGCCAAACGGCTGATGACAATGAGAAACTTTCCAAGGCTGATAGAAAAGAACTTAAACAATTAGAGAGGGATCAGGAAATGACTGAGCTCAAAGAGGTAGTGAATGAGCGGTTGTTCCTCATAGACGCCGATTTCCTCCTTGACAGACAAAGCCGACAGTATATGGCCACGGCCAATAATTTTGTTTCCATTGAGGGAGACCGAGTTATTATGCAAACTGCTTCTCCCTACGGCATAGGCTACAACGGCATTGGTGGCGTTACGTTTGTTGGTCGAATACTAGACTATAAGGTCAACGAGAGTAAAAATGGCAACAACTTATTCGTCACCATTCAAACAAGCTCAGTTGGCTATGGTAACGGCACCATATTTATATCTATTCGGGGCAAGGAAAACGCCGTGGCCCGATTTTATGGGCCCTGGGGAAGAAGTCTTGCCTTTTCGGGAGATGTGGAGCGCCATGGCGAGTCGTTTAAATACAAAGGAATGAGTGTCCCCATGTAGCACTTACAAAAACACATGAAGAAAGGGCCGTTGCTTAGCAGCAGGCCTTTTTATTTTATTGAAAATTTAGGAGTATCTTAGGTGCTGAGTGAAGTCGAAAGTGCAACGCTAGTTTTTTGACGATTTCGGTGATCACCTGCGAGTTTTGGCAATATTATTTCTAACCTGAGTGATTATGAGAAAACTTATTACCACTGTCCAACTGGCAGTTTCCCTGACGATTATTGTTTCTATCGTCAGCTGTGGCGACAAAGATGAGGAACCTTCAGCGTCCCTGGAGTTTGATGGAAGTTATAATGGGATTTTTTCGATGCAAGGGGTTCAAATTGGCACCTGGACTATGCTGGTCAACACGGGGCAGGCCAGTGGATCTTTTGATTATATCACCGGAAGTACAGCTTACACAGGCACTGTTTATGAAGGAGGCAAGCTTGAAGTAAACATCACTTACGACGACGGATCTACCACAGAGACGGTCATCACTATTAAAGAGGACGGTGCAGTATCGGGAACCTGGGCAAACTCCGATGTGGAGTTTGGGGAGCTTTCCGGCGCTATGGAGGTGACAAGCTTTGACGGCAGCTACAACGGGATTGCTTTTTCTGACGACATGTATTCCGCTTCCTGGTCGCTGACAATCAGCAAGGGAAAGGCAACAGGTGCTTACAGCGGAGGAGACGGCAATGGCCTGATATCTGGATATGTTGATAGCGAGGGAAAATTATCAATCGGCTCTGCCTTTGCCACTGGAACGGTGCTGACTGCGCAGGGCAGTATTGCGGATGGCAACGTCACGGTAATTTGGTTCGATACAACACAAGAAACGGGTACAGCCCTTGGTGCTATTGCCACTGGCGCTTTTGACAATGACTATGAAGGAACGGCACAAGGCGGCGGTGTCGTTATTGGTACCTGGACTTTGAATATTGCGGGAGGCAAGGCGATGGGCGTTTATAATGGCAGCGATGATTCATCGGCAATTAACGGCTTTGCCAACGAGGATGGCGACATTTATCTGGGCATCAACCAGGGCGACGGGGATGTGGTGACTGTCACCGGCACCATCGAAGGTGGGGATATCGCTGGCTCATGGACCGATTCTGACGGACGAAGTGGAACGTTCGTAGGTGGCATCTAACACATGAGGATTGTTGGTTAACTCAAACCAACCGATTCAGCATTTACATTAAATTTATTCTGAAGATCACAAAGTCGACTGCATGGCAGCCGACTTTGTTTTATTTTACCCTGGCTGCGCCTTTTGTGTAAGGCTGCTTTCAAAAGTTTTGAATAAGGTGAAAATTGTTCAAAATAATATTGACCCCATGAGACCTATCTACATTGTTGTCCTTTTGCTTGCTCTGTCGTCATCAGCCACCGGACAATCTTCCCTTTCCATTCCCCAGATTATGCAGGGGCAAGATTTCACGGGCTACTGGCCGTCCAGCCCATGGTGGTCAGAAGACGGTAAGACGATCTACTTCGACTGGAATCCTGACAAGAATCCGAGCGATTCACTATATAAGTACGTCGTAGGCTCCAATGGCCCCGTGAAGGTAACTCCGAAGGAGAGACGGGCTCTTCCGTCCAGACGAGGCACGTACAATAAGGCAATGACCAAAAAGCTGTACGAAAAAGGTGGGGACGTATTTGTTCTGGATCTGAAGAGTGGAGCAACTACTCAGGTGACTAATACAGCAGGTAGGGAGTCGGATGCTTATTTTGGCCCGGATGAAAAAACCATCCATTTTACCTTCGATAACAACCTGCTCTCCTGGGACATTTCAACGGGCGTTATCACCCAACTTACCAACTTTAAAGAGGGCTCTGCAAAGAAGCCCAAAAAACTATCGGAACAAGATGAATGGCTAAAAAATGATCAGCTGGGGCTTTCGCAGATTGTGAAGCAGCGCCATGACGAAGATGAACTGGAAAAAGAAATCCGAAAGGCAGATCAACCAGGCAGACCAAAGGAAATTTACCTTGAGGGCAAAAGTGTGTCGGGTATTCTAATGAGTCCTGATGGCAAAGTCATTTCTTATGTTCTTTCTAAATCGGCGGACAATACCCACAATACCATGGTGCCTGAGTTTGTAGCTGAATCAGGCTACACGGAACCAATCAATACGAGAACAAAAGTGGGCTCCGAGTTATCCAAAAGGGAAGTTTGGATGTTTACGCCTGCCACAGGAAAGGTGATGCAGGTGAAAACCAATGATTTACCGGGGATCAAAGACAAGCCCGATTTTTACGCCGACTATCCAAAGCTTGATACGATGAAGGCTTTCGAAAGAGAAGTGTTCAGCTTTGGCCCTTTCTGGTCTGACGACGGGTCGAAGGCAATGATGGTGTATCGGTCGGTCGACAACAAAGACCGGTGGATCACCCTGTTGAACCCTGAAGACGGATCGAATACATTACTGGATAGGCAAAGGGATGAGGCCTGGGTAGGCGGCCCCGGCGTGGGTTGGTCAATGTATTCTCCTGGTGACATTGGCTGGTTGCCTGACAACAAAAGGATTTGGTTTCAGTCGGAAGAAACTGGGTTCTCACATTTGTACGTACTGGATGTAGATAGCAAAAGCAAAAAGGCTTTAACGGCTGGAGAATATGAGGTGTACGATGTAAGCTTATCCAAAGACAAGAAGTCGTGGTATTTCAGCAGCAATGAGGGAGACTTCGGACAAAGGCACTTTTACAAATTGCCGTTGGAAGGAGGCAAGGCCGTGAAAATTACATCACAGGTGGGAAGCAACGATGTTACACTGTCACCGGACGAGAAGAACCTGGCCATGTTGTTTTCAACAGCCAACAAACCCTGGGAGTTGTTCCTGATGCCGAACAAGCCGGGGGCAGCGATGAAGAAAATTACCTCTTCAACTACGCCCGAATTTGATGCATATAGCTGGAGAACACCCGAGTTCACTACGTTCACCGCCAGGGATGGCACTGAAGTGCCGACGAGGCTTTATAAACCAGAGAACCCAACCCCCAATGGCCCGGCTGTTGTTTTTGTGCACGGAGCTGGCTACCTGCAGAATGCGCACAAATGGTGGAGCAGCTATTACCGTGAGTACATGTTCCACAACTTTCTGGTAGACAATGGATACACAGTGCTCGACATTGACTACCGGGCCAGTGCAGGCTACGGCCGTGACTGGCGAACTGCCATTTACCGGTTTATGGGGGGGTGGGATTTGTCCGACAATGTGGATGGGGCTAAGTTTCTGGTAGAGAAACACAGCGTGAGCAAAGACAAGATCGGCGTTTATGGCGGTTCCTATGGAGGCTTTATTACGCTGATGGCATTATTTACCGAGCCCGATGTTTTTGCGGCTGGTGCCGGCCTGCGGTCAGTTACCGACTGGGCTCACTATAACCACGGCTATACGTCTAATATCCTGAACACACCTGTGCTGGATAGCATTGCCTATCGCAAGTCGTCACCGATTTATTATGCAGAAAACCTGAAAAAGCCATTGCTTATTGCACATGGCATGGTCGACACCAATGTACACTTTCAGGATGTTGTTCGGCTGTCGCAAAGGTTGATTGAGTTAGGCAAAAAGGATTGGGAAATGGCTTTATATCCGGTGGAAAACCACGGCTTTGTGGAGGCTTCCAGCTGGGTCGACGAGTATCGGAGAATTTACGAGCTATTCGAGAAAAATCTGAAAAAGTAGTTTTTCAGAAGGGAAAAATAATGGGGATCAGGATGCTGGCTACTATCCAGAACACCAGGGAAAGTGGCCAGCCTACTCTGAAGTAATCGGTAAATTTGTAGCCGCCAGCACTATATACCATGGTATTGGTTTGGTAGCCAACTGGGGTCATGAAGCTGGCGGATGCAGCAAAGGTGACAGCCATTAAAAAAGGCGTGGGGCTCAGGTCAAGCGATTGCGCAGTTACGATGGCAATAGGGGCTAAAAGTGCTGCGGTGGCATTGTTGGACATCATTTCGGTCAATAGTGCGGTAACCAGATAAAGACCCGACACAATGGCAATTGGTCCAAATTCGCCCAGCGAATCAATGAGCGAGCCAGCAATGATGGCAGCGAGGCCACTTTTTTGCATGGCCACTCCAAGGCTGAGGGCACCAGCCAGCAGAAAGACCACTTTCCATTCAATGGCCTGGTATACCTCCTTCATCGTGATTGATTTAGAGACCACAAGTATGGCGGTGCCGGCAATCGCTCCAATCATTATATTGACGAGATTAAAAGCCGCCAGAAACACAATGGCGCCAATAATTGTCAGCACAAAAAGGAACCGTTTCTTTTTAAAGTCCATCACACCCTCTTCTGAAAGGATAAGGAAAGGGCTTTCGTGATGCGTCTCCTGCTTTTTGAGCTCAGTCAGGTGGTGGGTTTTTATTTCTGCAAGGATAACGTCTCCAGCCTTTAACGCTACCTCATGCAAGTGTTCGTGGAGCACCTCTTCACGGTGGCGAATCGCCAAGGGAACAGCACGGTAGCTTCGCCGAAAGTCGATTTCTCTAAGAGTTTTTCCCTCAAAACTAGATTGAGAAGTAATGACCAACTCCACCAGCGTCATACCCTGGTTGTTGAGGGCTTCTTCACCAATACTTACGGCAGATTGCGATTGAATCTTTACCAGGTCTTTCAGCCCTTTGATCTTCTCAACATTGCACCGCACCTTTAGCACATCGCCCGACAGCAAAACCATATCGCCGGGGGGCAGCCCATATTTTTGCCCATTGCGCCGCACCTCAAGGATATCCATTTCAAGCTCTTTTACTATTGGGCTATCCATGATACGCTGGCCAGTGAAAGCCCCATCTTCTTTTAACTCTATTTCAGTAAGGAAGTCCCGGAAAGAAACACTGCTTTTGAATCCTTCGGCCACCGATCGGTCGGGAAGAAGTTTTATCCCAATGAAAGCGATATACAACGTGCCAATCACAAGAAAGATCAGACCAAGGGGAGACATTTCGAACATACCAAACTCGGGCAGTCCGTTTTTCATCGCCACACCTGAGACTACGATATTTGTAGACGTACCTATTAGGGAGCAAACGCCACCAAAGATGGAAGCGAAGGAGATAGGAATGAGCAGCTTGGAGGGACTTATGTTGCTGGTGTGGGCGATCTGCACGGCAACGGGGATAAATACTGCCACAACTGGCGTATTGTTTACAAAAGCCGAAGTGAACCCGACAAAGAGCACGAGGCTGATCATCCCAAAAAGGTAATTCGATTTGAACAGGCCGGCAAGCTTGGGTGTCATCAGCTGAAGCGCACCTGTCTTGAGCAGAGCGGCACTGAGAACAAACATGAAAGCCACGGTAATGGTGGCTGGGTTGGCAAAGCCAGCCACCCCTTCTTCAGGGCTGATAATACCCAGAAGAACCAGTGAAGACAATATGAGTAGCGCAACAACGTCGATTGAGAAGAATTCCGTCACGAATAGCAGCACTGCCACTACTATCACGCCTAATACCAACCATGCATCTAGCCCCATATTTTCCGAATAAGCGGGCAAATATTATAAAATCTATAAACTATACCAAATTAGTAGACTTTAGGACAAAGAAAAAAATCACTTTTGAACCGATTCCTTTCCGATGATGGAAGCCAGGGTGTTTTGCTTCAGTATCTGAACGGTCTCATTTCTAACAGCCATAAATACATCCCGGATACCACAAGTTTCTTCGTCTTTACACTCCTCGCAGCGTTCATAGTATTTGTAAGTAACGCAGGGAAGTAGCGCAATAGGGCCGTCAAGCAAACGCATAACATCAGCCACATTCACTTCTTCGGGGGGTTTAATGAGGTAGTATCCACCGCCTTTGCCCTTTTTACTGGCGAGTATGCCTGCATTTTTCAGATCAAGAAGAATGGCCTCAAGAAACTTTTGAGGGATGTTTTCTTGCTCGGAGATGTAACTAATTAGCACTGGGCCCTGCTCGAATTTTTTGGCCAGGTGAACCAGCGCATTAAGTGCATACTTGGTTTTCTTTGAAATCATTAACAGCGACTGAGTTGACAGCGAAACAAATATAACTATATAAATAGAACCCGAAGAAAATGGTGTGTGGGATTCCATTCCTAAAAAACTAATTGGTGCCACAGTGATACTTCCTTAGCTTCTCAAAAAAAATCCCATGAAGAGGAGAGTCGTTTTGCTGCTGTTGGTTTTCAGTTTTGGAAGTGGCTTTTTTATTGCCTCCAGGCATTCGTTTTCCAGGAAAGATATAGGCTCGGCACAAAAGCTTATCGGTTTGCAATTTAGCAAAGGCGATGTGGACACTATGTTCAGCTATCTGGAAAGGAACCTAACGGGTTATGAAGCGATGAGAAACCTTCGGTTGCCCGAGACAGTTGTGCCGCCTCTCCTTTTTACCACCAATCATCGGGTGGGCTCGAAAGAGCAGCACAAAAAAATCGATTGGTCTGTGGAAGCCAATCCGGATGCAGTTTCTGAAGAGGAGTTGGCTTTTTTAAGCGTGGAACAACTGGCTGCGCTAATCAAAGCAAAAAAGGTTTCTTCAGTTGAGCTGACTCAGTTATTTCTCAGTAGGATTAAACAATATGACCCAACACTGCTGGCAGTGATAACCGTCACTGAGGAGCTGGCATTGACGCAAGCCAGGAAAATGGATCAGGAGCTGGCGGGGGGTAAATACCGCGGCCCGTTGCATGGAATACCCTACGGCATAAAGGATTTGTTTGCTGTGCAGGGTTACCCCACCACCTGGGGTTCAAAGCCGTACGAGCATCAGATACTAGATTATAATGCTACAGTAGTAACAAAGCTTGAGGAGGCTGGGGCCGTACTGGTAGCAAAGCTCACGTCTGGTGCTCTCGCCCGGGGTGACGTGTGGTTTGGCGGGCAAACAAAAAATCCCTGGGACACCACGCAGGGAGCCAGCGGTTCCTCAGCTGGAGTGGGGTCGGCAGTGGCTGCCGGGCTTGTACCATTTGGTATTGGTACGGAAACACTAGGCTCCATTGTTAGCCCGTCGTCCCGTTGTGGCGTGACCGGGCTGCGGCCCACTTTTGGAAGGGTAAGCCGGTACGGCTGCATGAGTCTGAGCTGGAGTATGGACAAGCCAGGGCCAATTACAAAAACGGCTATGGATTGCGCCATCGTGCTGGAGGCCATTATGGGGCCTGACGGCCTCGATCTTACCGTCGACGACGTCCAGCTTTTACACCCAGCGGCGCTCTCGGCCAAATCGCTGCGAGTGGGCTATTTGAAGGGCATGATGGAGAACGACAGCACAGAGCTGGGAAAAAATGCGATTGCCATACTCAATAGACTAATGGAGGCAGGTTATGAAATGCAGGAGATTGAATTGCCAGCTGAGGATTCAATTCCCTACAGTTCTTTTGACGTGATTCTTAGGGCGGAGGCTGGTGCTTTTTTTGACGAGCTGGTGAGAAGCCATGATGTTGATAAGATGGTAGAACAGACGGGCGGCTCCAGAGCTAACTCACTGAGACAATCAAGGTTTATACCAGCCGTGGAATACCTTCAGGCGCATAGGCACAGGCAGGTGTTGATGGATAAGATGGATGAGACACTTGCGGGAATTGACATTTTAATTTCGCCCACATTCAGTCGCCAGTTGCTGATAACAAATCTTACCGGGCACCCGGCGTTGGCTTTTCCAACTGGCTTCGATGACAAGAAGAGACCGACAAGCCTTACCCTGGTTGGTCATTTATTTGAAGAGGACAAGCTGGTTGCCTTTGGGTCAGAAATTCAGGGGTTGACGGATTTTCACCTTCAGCATCCGCCTATGTTCAAATAAAAACCCATCTGCCGCAGACAGAAGGGTTCGCAATTTCGGATAAGGAATATTTCTTATTCGCCGACCATTATAAATGCTCCCCAGAAATAAGGCTCTGGATATTTTTCCTTCAACGACTTTTGCGCATTAATAAAGGAGGCATGTTTATCTCCTGTCTTTAGCCAATTTTCATAAAAGTGAGTCATGAGCTCTTGCGTGGCGTCGTCATCCACCGTCCACATCGACATGATCATACTTTTGGCACCCGCCACTCTAAAAGCCCTCTGGAGGCCGTAGACGCCTTCTCCATTTTGCACCTCGCCCAACCCCGTTTCGCACGCAGACAGCACCACCAACTCAGTACCATCAAGGTTGAGGTTCATCGCTTCGTAGGCGGTCAGAATCCCGTCATCTTCTGTCATTTCGCCGGTCGCCAGAAAACTATTGGCGCCCGCAAACACGAGACCTGACTTAAGAAGTGGGTTCTCAATATACTTAGTATCAATAGCTTCTTCAGGCTTGGGATCCTCAAGAAAAAACCCGTGCGTGGCTACATGCAAAGTACGGGGATATCTAACATTCTTAAGTGATGTCTCGATAGCATTGTCTCCCAGAACAATTTCCGAAGAAGTTTTGCTCGACGTGTAAAGGGCGTTGATTTTTTCCACCTCCACTTTTGTTCCCGGGAGAAGCGCAAGCAGGTCGTCACTGTTTATATAGCGATTGAGATTACCCCGGATTCCTCGTGGCAGGCCTCTGGAGGCTCCTCTTGTTAGACCACGGCTAACAGCTTCTTCGCCATCTGTGCCTCTCGACCCCCGTGTTCCACGAGTACCTCTGGTTCCCCGCACACCCCTACTATCTGCACCGCCTTCAGCGGCATCCGCAACGACGCTGGAAGCAATGGCTTCTTCAGCTTTGATGTCTTCGAAGGCACCTTTGTTGTAGTTGGGGTACCCTATGAGCACCGCTTTGCCGTCCTTAGTTTGAAAGGCTGAGACTTTTCTTTCCTCCACCAGGTCTTTGGTATTGGTTACTACCTGAATCTCTATTTCGTCGAGAGTGTAATTGCCAGTGTCAGGGTTTCGCAAGGTGTAGATGCTGATTTGATTAAAGGCTCCATCAGGAGACAAATACACCTTTTTGACACCTTCTAGTTTGTTAGCGATGGGCTTCCAGAATAGCCCGTATGAAAAGTCTTCTTCAATTTTGTAGCGAATGGCGTTTCTATAGTTGGCCAGGTAGCGGTCTTCCATTTGGTTGCCGTTTCTTATGATTACCAAATCAGGGTTGTCCTTTGTGTCGTTGCGAACAACTAACGCCGCATAGTATATATTGTCAGTGAAAATGCCGCTTGAGTCAGGCTTGAATTCTCTAAAACGGATAATTTCTACGGCCGCTTCTCCAGGTTTAAGCTTGTCTCGTACATTTTGCCAGGTGTAGTCCTTTTTCACGAAAGTATTGGAGAAGGCCGCCGAAGCGGTACTTAGCTCTCTTTCCAGGGCATTGGCAATGCTGGACAGTGAATCAATTTTTCGATTTCTGATGTCTAGCTCCTCATCATTGGAAGAGTATAATTTTGCAATCTTTTCCTTTTGGCTTATCCAATCCTGGTATTTGTTGATGACGACAGTGTCACCGCTGTTAAGGATGCTTTCACGCACTTTGTTGGTGGCGTATAAAATCAAGCCTTTCGTAGCCAGCTGAATATTGTACATATCGCCAATAAGGGCTGGGTTGTCTTTGAACCTGTCAATGGCAAAAGAATTAAACTCTTCAAAGGCAGTTCTTAACTTGGTATAGTAGAACGTAGCTTTTTCGTCTTCGCTAAGGATGGGGAAATAAGCGTTGATCTGGGTGAAGAAGTTATCAAATGTCTCTTTGTAGAAGGCTTCAGCACCTTTTGAGTCTTTTTGAGCCCACTTGAGGATGGCTAGCTTATTCGTCGTTTCTGCGTATTTTGGGTGAGTGGCACCCAGCGCTCTTTTCCTTATTCTTAAAGATTCGCTGTAGTACTTATCCGCCTCGCTATAGTTTTCTCTTTTGAACTGGAGGTTACCCATGTTGTGTACACTATTGGCATAGTCTGGGTGGCCTTCTCCTAACACGGCTTTATCAGTGGCCAGTACTTCAGTCATTGTGCCAAGAGCCTTTTCCAACTGGCCATCGTTGATATAAGCAAGTGCCAGGTTGGCCTGAGTGTAGGAGTAGTCGAAGCTTTCAGTACCCATAACGTCGCCAATAATTTGCATTGCCTTTTCATATGCTTCGATGGACTTGGCGTGATTCCCCATATAATTGTAGACAGACCCAAGGGCATCAAGAGAATAGGCATACAAAGGAGACTCCGTCCCATACAGTGTTGAATCTATTTTTAGCGCTTGTGTGAAGTAGTTAACGGCTTCATCGTAAAGGCCCATTCTGAATTTAACGGTGCCTGTATAGTTATAGATAAGACTTTTTACCTGCTCGTTTTCTCCCTGGAGCCTGTTTAGAATTGAGTTGGCCGTTGTAAGCGTTTCTTCAGCTTCTGAATAGCGGCCTGCTGACTGATAGAGATAACTTAAGCTACTTAATGCAACAACGTAATCAACCGAGGCGGTTCCAACGCTATTTTCCAGCAATTCCAGCGCTTGCTCGAAAGTCCTTTCTGATTTGGAATATTCTCCGGTGGCGGTGTATAAAATAGCCAGATTGGTGACTACTGAAGGATAATTGGGATTGTCACGATCAATATCTCTCATTAGTTTTCTGAGGGTGGTTTCGCTGTCTTTGTAGCGGCCCATGCTCTTGTAGAGGTCAGCCAGGTTTTTCACAGTCCTTGCGTATTCCTCGCTTTTATTACCGTAGGTCTTTTTGTCTTCCTCCGCCAGCTCTAAAAACAGCTTTTCTGACTCCTGATAGTCGCCAAGCCCCATGGCATAGAAAGCCAGGTTGAACAACAAACCCCCATAATTGTATTCTGATTTATCCTGAATAGATTGTCGTAGGGCATATTCCTTTTTGTAGTAATCATAGGCCTTCATGGGGTCGCCCTCCACATCGTATGACTCACCCAAAAACGAGTAAACCAGGGCCGTAAGGGTGTCTTTTTTAGGCTCGGAGAACTTCAGAAGATCGGCTTCGAGATCAAGAATAGTAGGGTAATCATAGTCATCGTACGCTTTTTTAGCCTTTTCGAAAGTTTTCTTAAAACTTTTGTTGTCGAACTTATACTGGCCCCAAGCAGGCAGAAATGTTGATGCCAGAAAAAAAATAAGAAAGCCTTTAAAAATCAAAATGTGGGTCTTCATGAACCGTCAGATTTAGGTTGATTGCTTTAACCGAACAAGTTACAACATAGAAATATAATAATCCCAGAAAAAAATTGGATTTCTCTAATTTCTCTGTGTTGAAATGTAATTCTAAGGTTCCGATGGATGAGTTTGTTGTTTGGTCTAACACAGCCGACAGAACCGTTAAAAATATTTTAGTAGAATTATACACGTCTGTTTAGCTTAAGTTAAATTTTGACATTATGTTTATGGACGAAGCGTAATAGGGCTTTCGCTGCTATTGTGTCGTTCGAACTATTCGATGTTGCCAGCTGCCTTTTTATAAAGACGTTTTTCGCTCATTTTTCAGACTGAAAATAGGCTGGCGTCAACATTTCCTACACTTTTACTTTTGTTTTTGGGCGTGCTATGTCACTGTTGAAATCTCTTTGTCTTCATATCAGCATACTGATATGAGCTTGCACTCTTTTATCTTCTTTTTCACCGATTTTTGCTCGGCAGCTTTTTCGGTCAGCCGGAGAGAACCTCCTTGTTTGTTGGATACTATGCCAACCGCCATTTTTCAACAACCGGTGCCACTTCCAATCGTAGGAGGTGGGTTTTTACCATTCAAATGTCAACAGCAAACCAGGAGTTTATTGCAGGTGAAATCATTTCTATAAAAATATCTAGTACCCAACCGCTAACCGAATATGAAAATCCGAACAGCTTTTTTACTGAAATGCCCGAAGGTTCCTTTTGTGCTTTTCTTGCTGCTTATGTCATTTGGTCATTTACACTATGCTCAGGTCATAAAGCTTGAGAATGCCAGTGCCTATGGAACGGCCGCTTTTGAATTTGGACAAGCTATCGCCATTCACAATGGAACCAACAATGTGTATACTACTGGAAGGTTCTTTGGTACGGTAGATTTTGACCCCAGCGGGTCTGTATTTAATCTAACTTCGGTAGGTGATGGTGATATTTTTGTTTTGAAGCAGGACGAGGCAGGGAACTTCCTGTGGGCCATCAACATAGGCGGATCCGATTTGGATACGCCAGGAGATATTGCCGTAGATGCTAGCGGCAATTTTTATATAACAGGGTGGTTTAGAGATATTGTTGATTTTGATCCGGGCGTTGGGACAACCAACCTTACGGCAGCAGTTGGTGGAGGAGATGTGTTTGTAGCCAAGTACGATGCAAATGGGGATTTAGTTTGGGCAAAAAGCATGCTAAGTGACGGTCTTAGCACTGATTCCGGGGCAGCCATCGCTGTTGACGGCTCCGGCAACGTTTATACTGCGGGTTCTTTCGACGGCACCACAGATTTTGATCCGGGTGTTGGTGATGCAAGCGTCGTTGCGCAAGACTATGATTCTTTCTTCAGCAAGCTCGATGCAAATGGTGATTTTGTTTGGGTAAAAACAATAGGTGGGTCGCTACTTTCTACCATTGTATCCGACATGACCATAGATGCCTCAGGAAATATTTATGCGGTGGGTACTACTAATGGAGTCATTGATTTGGATCCGGGCATAGGCACTTCCAATATGGCTTTTTCAGGCACGACTGCCACTTTTTTGTTGAAGCTTGATGCGGCTGGTGTATTTCAGTGGGGTAACTCAATGGTGAGTGACGACGTCTTAGGCATTACGGGCCTGGCTATTGGGTTGGACGCCTCCGACCAAGTATATACGGTCGGGTATTTTGCTGGCGTTGCTGATTTCGACCCGACTAATGGCCCGGTAAATGTTACAGCAACAGGTTCTGCTCTAGATGCCTACATTAGTAAGCATGATGATTTGGGAGGTTTTTTATGGGGTAGGACTTTTAGCGGAACCATAGAGACAACTGCAAACTCGCTTGTAGTGAGTGGCCTGGGAGATGTTACCGTTGCCGGTTATTTTGACGGCACAACGGATTTTGACCCCTCAGTAGCGACCCAAAATATTACGTCAGCCGGGTCTTACGATATATTTATAGTCCAGCTTGATCCAACAGGTGACATAGTATCGTTTGCTGAAAACATTGGTTCCAGTACTTCCGAGCAACCTGAGGACATAGCCATTGACGGCGGCGGCAGAATTTACTTAACGGGCCTTTTCGACGGAACTACTGACCTTGACCCAAATGCTGGGGTATCCAATTTTATTTCAGCAGGAAGCGGAGATATATTCATTGCGAGCTATTCCGAATACAAGCCGTTCATTACTACCTGGCAAACCACAGGCACTAGCGAAACTATAACCATACCGACCACCGGAGCCAGTATCGGCTATAGTTACAGCGTCACCTGGGAGGAAGTAGGAAATGAGGTGTCAAATAACGGCTCAGCAGGACCATTTAATGACGGAAACCAGCCTCATAGTTTTGTGTTGCCAACTGCCGGCCTCTATCGGGTGTATATCGCCGGGGATTTTCCGGCAATCTATTTCGACAGTTCAGGCGACCGTTTGAAAATACAGTCTATTGAGCAGTGGGGAGATATTGCATGGGCGGATATGAATGCGGCTTTTGCCGGGTGCAACAATCTTATATACAATGCAATAGATGCTCCTGATCTTTCCAATGTGTTGGACATGAGTTCCATGTTTAGCTATGCGGGTTCATTTGATGGGGACTTGAGTAGCTGGGATGTAAGCAATGTTGAAAACATGCGTTCCATGTTTGAAGGAACCGACTCCTTCAATGGAAACATTACCAACTGGCAAGTTGGAGCTGTTACGGACATGTATTCGATGTTCTCCTATGCGATATCTTTTAATCAGGATATTGGAGGATGGGACGTAGGCCTGGTGGAAGATATGGCATATATGTTTTCTGGAGCGTCTTCTTTTGATATCGATATCTCCGGTTGGCAAGTGGGAAACGTCACAAATATGTTCCACATGTTCGAGGATGCGACCATTTTTAATCAGGATATTGGCGGTTGGGATGTGAGTCAAGTCTTCGAAATGCGGAGCATGTTCTCCAATGCGACTGCTTTTGATCAGAACCTTGGGGCGTGGGACATTGGCAGTCTAAATTCAACTTCCGGCGACAACATGCTCGACAACAGTGGTCTTTCCAAAGCCAATTACGATGCTTTGTTGGTAGGTTGGGCAGATGACAACGGAGCTACGGAAAATATTCCAACAGGATTAACACTTGGGGTAGCTGGCCTTACCTATTGCTCATCAGCAGCCGACCGGCAAGTATTAATAACAAACTACTCATGGACGTTTGTCGGAGATACTGAGGATTGCCCCTCTGAGCATTGCGCTTCCGCAGCAACTGATGCCGCTGACTCTAAGATAGTAGCATTTTCCATGGGGGGTGTTAGCACAACCAACGCCCTCTCCTGCGAAACATATACTGACTATAGCTCAGAAATTATTTTAGTGGCGCCCGAATCTGTGAATGCCTTCTCACTTGATGTAGGCACTTGTGGCGGTGACTATGATAAGATAGCCAAAATTTTTGTAGACTGGAACAACGACTTTGTTTTTTCACCTGGCGAGTTGGTATACACGTCGACGGTTAGCCTGTCGCCGACCAATTTTAGTGACGACATCACGGTGCCCATAGACGCAGCGACCAATGCACTGCTTAAGTTGCGCATAGTGCTGATGGAGACGACGGTTGCCGGAGACGTGCAGGCTTGCGGCCCGTACGACTATGGCGAAACTGAGGACTACTCAATCTATGTGTCCGACGCCACCACCAATGCAGGTGTCACCGCTATCACATCGCCACTTACCGCACCTACCGGCGACTATCAGGTAAAGGCCAGAATCACCAATGTCGGTCAGGATCCTATTCAGAACTTCACTGTTAGTTATGAAATCAATCCGGGGGCAATAACCGAAGTAGAAACGTTTACCGGCACGATCAACCCGTTGCAAACTCAAGAGTATGCCTTTACCAACCTGGCCAACCTGGCAAGTGTTGGAACGTATCAGCTTGCCGTAAGCTTGGCACTTGCTGGAGATGAAGTTCCCGCAGACGATGTTTTCAACGCTGACATTGAAATAATTGAGCCGATCGCCGCCTTTCCCTATTTTGAAAGCTTTGAAAGTGGAGATGGTGGTTGGATGGTGGGGGGATCGAACCCTTCTTGGGGTAGCGGATTCCCCAGCGGTTCGGTAATTAATGATGCAGCAGATGGCGCACAGGTTTTTACAACTAGCCTTGAATCAAGCTATAATGAAAATGAAGACAGCTATATTGAAAGCCCGTTTTTTGACGTTTCAGGCCTTACGAATCCGACCTTCCGCTTTTCGCTGATCTACGACATGAATTTCAATGCTGGTGATGGGCTCGAAACCTTTGACTATGCTAATGATATTGCCTACATAGAATATTCATCGACGGATGGTCTTTGGCATGTGCTGGGCCAGGCCAGCGACCCCAACTGGTACAACGTCAGTAGTGACCCTCCGGCAGGAACAGTGTCTGGCACCGATGGCTGGTCCGACGGCTCTGGAGGCTGGCAGGAGTACAGCTATAACCTAAGTACGATTAATCTTACCGGCCCAGTGAGGTTTAGGGTTCGTTTTGTGACGAATGAGACAAGTGAAACCAGTTATGACGGGGTGGGTTTTGACAAAGTCTATCTCTACGATGACGTACCCTCTTCCTTAATCGTAACTTCCACCGCTGATGCTGGCCCTGGCACTTTGCGTCAGGCGATTTTGGATGCCAGCACGGTTTCTGTTGATACTATCAGATTCAATCTGCCCGCCAGCTCAGAGATCACCGTGCTTTCTACCCTGGATATAGGGACCAAGCAGCTGGTGATCAACGGATACGAGGTTGATAATCTTGTCATAAATGGTTCCGGGGATGTAGACCAGGGCAGTGGTGTGTTTGGTGTGAGGCTCTTCAACGCTACCGCCCCTCTTACACTCAGCCACCTCGGCTTCACCAACGTGAATTATACCAACCCTCTAATCGACGGAAATATCGGCGCTTTGCTAACTATCAAAGAAGACCTCAATATTGAGCATTGTTCGTTCTTTGGGAACACTATGGTGGGCCAGCCGATGTTTCATCTGATGGATGAATTTTTTGGAGCAGGGCCGCAAGTATTGGTCAATGAGTCAAGCTTTACAGGCAACAGCCTCACTGGTGCCAGCGGAACCATATTCAATATTTTGGGAGATTGCCAGGTTTTGGTTGACAATAGTGTTTTCGACGGGAACGTAACCGACTTTGATGGAGGGGCGATATATGCTGAAAAGGGATTCATTTCTACAGAAAATACGACCTTTGAAGCGAACGAAGCCTACCTTGGAGGAGCTGTTGCCGGAGCTAGCAGCACAGTCTATCTTGTGTTTAGCAACTCTACCTTTAACGATAATGGTGCCAATAGCGGCGGGGCGATAAGCTACTCGGGAAATGCGTTGGTGACAATTAGTCGGAGTACAATATCCGGTAATTCAGCATTGAACTACGGAGGCGGCATTGAAGTTACCGCTGGATCGATAAACATTTATTCTTCGACGATCACACTGAATCAAGCGGATTTTGATAGTGACGCAACAGGCAGAGCTGGAGGTATATACAACAATTCTTTAAGTGATGTATCTCTTTATAATACGATTTTGGCAGGGAACCTTGATACTAACTACCCCGATGGAGAAGGTTCATTCTCATCCAGTGACTACAATTTAATTGGCGACAACTCTGGAATGACATTTACTCCACTTGGCAATGACTTAGTAGGAAATAGTGGTACCCCCATAGATGCCTTGCTTGAACCGCTTGCAGATAATGGCGGACCAACTTTAACACACCTCCCTGGGGTGGGGAGCCCGGCTATTGACGCTGGTTCGCCGGCTGAGAGCAGTGAGTATGACCAAAGAGGAGCACCAAGGTTTGACGGCAATCCTGACATCGGTTCAGTGGAAGCAGGGTCACGGGTGCCAACTGTTATTTATGTGAACGCTACAGCGTCAGGTCTTGATGATGGCACCTCCTGGGCCGATGCCTTTGTCGACTTGCAGGATGCCCTGGCTTTTGCTATCAGCGGCGACCAGATATGGCTGGCCAATGGGGTGTATCTGCCTGACGGGGCCGATGCTGGTAATACGTCTCTTTCTTTTGTGATTGCACAAAATGACCTGGAGATTTTTGGTGGTTTTGATGCGACTGAAACAGACCTTTCACAACGATTTGCTGACCCGGCACAAACTGTTTTGAGTGGCGATTTAAATGGTGATGACGATTTCAATTTCACCAATATGGCTGATAATTCGAACAACGTGCTTATTGTAAGCAATGTGCAAGGGGTTTTCCTTGATGGGTTCACGATAAGTGGCGGTAATGCCACCACCTCTGGAGGAGGTATTTATTCCTCCAATACGGACTTGAGCCTGAATAACATGGTGGTTGAATATAACCAGGCCGGGACTAGTGGAGGTGGCGTCTATATAACAAGCGGAGAAGTTACTTTTCTCAAGACCCATTTTCAGAATAATAACGCCACGGTAGGCGGAGGGGTCTATCTGGACGCATCGGAGCCCTTTATCTACAGGTCTATTTTTCAGTACAATTCAGCTGTTCAGGGGGCCGGGCTTTACCTGAGTAGCTCTAACCTGACTAACCAGACGCCTGGATATTACAATAAATTCATCGGGAATAGCCAAAATGGAGTAACGGGAGGGGGGCTTTACCTCAGTGAAAGTTATTATGAAGCATTTCAAAATTTGTTCGCAGGTAATTTCGCTTATGACAATGGTGGTGCGGCGCATGCGGATTATCTTTCCACATTCATTTCTGTCAACTCAACTATTGTCGACAATTCATCTAACGACGGATCAGGCGGTTTGAGCTTTGACGATGGAGCTTATGTTGAAATACAAAACACCATCTTTTGGGGCAATACCTCAGTAGCAGCACCAGAGGGGAGTCAACCAAGCATTAGGGATGGGGGATCATTTACGGTTGAAAATTCCATTGTAGAGTTTTGGGACCCGCTTGTCTATAGCGACGTTTCGGACTATGATGTATTCGGCACCGATCCTAATTTTGTAGATGGGCCTGGTGGCGATTATGGACTTTTGTCAGGGTCGTCCGCCATTGATCTAGGCAACAATCTTTTATTGAACAATTCCGTCAACATCGACTTTCTTGATGAAGACGGGGATGGAAACTTTACCGAAAAGCTTCCTAATGACTTGGCCAATAACCCGAGGTACACAGGGCTTAGTGTAGACCTTGGTGCTTTTGAATTTCAGGCAGGGTTCGGGCAGTTACAGGTGGTGGCGGCAAACGGAGAAATACCAACGGGTACTGTTTCCTATCCCGACACCGATGTGGTTGTGGCAGGATTGAGTGTCAGCCTCACTGACGCTGCCGATCTGGATGGGCTAGCCTTTACCACCAACGTTGACCTGTCGGCAAGCCTGGGTAACTATAGGCTCTACCATTCTACTGATGCTTTGTTCGGCACCACCGGTGACAATACCCTGATTGGCAGTAGTCCTTTTTTCTCTATGACTGATTTGGAGTTTGCCTCTATGGCGTACGGTTTAGCAATAGGTACTCACTATATTTTCCTGGTAGCAGATGCAGAACCAGAGGCCAACCCTACCCAGCCGGGTATTCAATTCAGCACAGATAATTTTGGTATTGATGTAAGCTCGGTAACGGTTGAGGCATTTAGCTACAGCGGCCCAAGTATTACCTTTGATGCTGATCCGTTATTTACGGCGACCCTTCAAAATGCGACTGGCAGTGAGGTGAATGTTTCGGCAGGAACGTCAGATATTACTTTGATGGAGCTTCTCGTAGCTGCTGATCCTTATGGAGAAGTAACCGGGTTGAAGGTCAACTTCTCATCGGATCCGGACACCTACCTGGAGAACTACCGATTAGTTATTTCACTGGACAACAGCCTTGCTACTTTGATTGACAATGACACATACAATTCCTCTTCACTTACAGCTGGTTCAGTAGAATTTTCACCGCTTTTCGGGGGGATCTACACCGCAGGCAGGTACTACTTCCTGATGGCCGATGTGGCAACCGGGGCAGGAATTACGCCTTCTCCCATTACCTTTTCTGTGGATGACGCCAGTTTCACTGCAACATTTGGAACGGTGACCGGCATTGATGTTTCGAGTGATCCGTTGTCGGTTGGAGATATTGTGGCCCCGGCCACTCCCACAGCCTTGAGCCTAAGCCTTGCTGCTGCCAATGAAGTAGATGGAAGCTTCGTAGGGAGTGGAGCTTCTGGCTATTTGGTGATCAGACGCCCTGCACTAGCTGTAGCTTACAGCCCAGTTGACGGCACAGAGTTAACGGCTGGCAGCAACCCATTAGTTGATAACCACGTGATAGCTGTGGGCCCAACTACTGTCTTTACAGACGCCGGTCTTGCCAACCAAACAGATTACACCTACGACGTGTATGCCTACAATGGCAGTGGGGCTGGCATTGTATACAGCACGACCGCATTGACCGGCAACATTACTACACTTTCGGCAACTCCGGTCACCCCCACAGCCTTGAACCTAAGCCTTGCAGCTGCCAATGAGGTAAATGGGAGCTTTACAGGTTCTGGAGCCTTGGGCTATTTAGTGATCAGGCGTCCTACGGCAGCGGTAGCTTACAGCCCGGTTACCGGCACAGAGCTCACGGAAGGCAGTAACCCTTCTGCCGACAATACGGTGATAATGGTTGGCGCTGGCACCACGTTTACCGATAGTGGGCTGTCTTTCGAGACGGATTATACCTACGATGTATTTGGATACAATGGCGGCGGCAGCGGAATAGTGTATAGCGTTAACCCGTTGACCGGGAACATCCAAACTGGGGCAGAAGCGTTGCTTGCTACTGAACCGCTGAGCCAGCCCACAGCGCTTGTCCTAAGCCTGGAACCGGGCCGGCAGATGAGCGGTAACTTTACTGCGGCTGCTGACGGAGCGGAGGGGTATCTTGTGCTTCGGTACTATACGCCGACGTCTCGTACTGTACCTGAAGATGGGACGGAATATGCGGCAGGAGACAGTTATACCGACCAGTACGTGGTGTATGCGGGATCAGACACAAGTTTCACTGATGACTTGTCTGGTGTAGAGCTGGGAACGGTGGTGGATTACGATGTATACGCCTACAATGGCACTGGAGCAGCCATCAATTACCTGACGACAGAACCATTGACAGACAGCAGAACGCTGGAAGAAAGTTTAAGCGTAATTGCATCAGAGGCCACAGGTGTCACCACCTACAGCTTCCTGGCGAGTTGGGACTCTGTGGCCAGCGTTAGTGGTTATTTGCTTGAAGTAGCGACCGACGAATTGTTTGCCAGTCAGCTGACGGGCTTCAACCCCTCGGTTACGACAGACACCAGTGCAACAGTTAGTGGGTTGTACCACGCAACCGACTACTTTTATAGAGTTCGAGGTTACACTGCAACAGACACCACTGCCTACAGCAATACGATAACAACGAAAACACTCCATTCAGCAGAACTAACGTCTGACTCGACAGCGCTGGTTAAAATCTACGATGAAATGGGAGGTGCAGGCTGGAGTAGTTCAGGGAACTGGAAGGTAAGCCAGGTGAGAGGCTGGGCAGGCGTAGCAGTAACAAATAGCCGGGTGACGGCCCTCAACCTTGCCTCTAATAATGTGACGGGCGCCTTCCCAATACTGACAGGCACCGAGCTGAATGCACTACAGCAGCTGGACCTGGCCAATAACCAGGTCACTCTGGTGCCCGCCAACACTAACCTGGCAGCACTGCAAGTATTGGATCTGTCTTCCAATCAACTGGACTTTGGTTCCTTGGAGCAGTTTGCAGGGGTAACGACGTTTAGCTACTCACCGCAGGGCGATATTTTCGCAGCTACTAACCTGCTTCAGGAAAGAGGCGAGTCATTGACACTTGATCGCACCAGCCCTGGCGCATCGAACCTTTATCAGTGGTATAAAAACGGAACATCCATCGACGGAGCCACCGCAGCGGCGTATACAATCGCCTTTCCCACATTTGCTGAAGAAGGGAGCTACGCCGTCGAAGTACGCAATAGCCTGCTACCCAACCTTACGTTGAACACATTGCCTATTACACTTCGGGTAAGCTCATTGGAACGAGACAGGCTGGTACTGACCGAGCTTTATACCCTAACGGCTGGCGATAGCTGGACAAACAAAACCAATTGGAACACGGCTGACATCACTAGCTGGTTTGGCATCACCGTCGAGAACGACCGTGTTACAGGTATTACCCTTCCGTCGAACAACCTTGCTGGTGATGTGCCCGCTCGTCTGGGCGACATGAGGAGACTTACAGTGATTGATTTGAATGACAATGAGATAAGCAGCTTGCCAGCACTAACCAACATCATACAGCTCAACACCCTTGACGTTAGAAACAACCGGCTTCAGTTCGACGACCTTGAGCCTAACATAGGGATAGCGAGTATGACCTATGCACCTCAGAAGTTGACCGGCCAGGCCAGAGACGAAAAGATAGCAGTGAACACGGAAGTAACAGTAGAGGTGCCAGTTGGTGGGACGGCCAATAGCTACCAGTGGTATCGCAATGGATCATCGATAGCAGCAGGAACCAGCAGCACCTATCAGCTAGGACCAATAAGGTATGAGAATATGGGAAGCTACGAGCTGGAGATAACCAATAGCAAAGTAGCTGGCCTCAGTTTGCGAAGCGAAGTACAAAGAGTCCTTGCTACTGCCGCCATTACAGGCACGACAACAGACCTGAACGAATTAAGAGTTAGCGGCGTAACAGGTGCATTGTTAGGAGTAAAAGAAGGAGCTTATGATACGACAGGTTTATACACCAGCAGCGACAATGGCGTGTTTACAATCAACAGTGTGATATTGGGAGACTATCTGCTGTACGGAGAGCAGGACAAACAAGTATACATCCCGAGCTACTACCGGAGCACGATCGACTGGGTGTTCGCTGATCTGATCCAACTAAGAGACAACGTCGGTGACCTGGCGTTAACGCTGGTTAACGTACCGAGGGAGTTGACCCCGGCGGATGGAGACAACACGTTCAAAGGTCTTTTTGAATCGGACTTTGGGGACACTGGGGGCAGGGTTCTTGACCGAAAGCGAGTGCAGGGAGCGGGGGTGAGTGTGAGCCGTTCCCGGTTCAGGGCGAAAGACAACGAAGATGAGTATGAGCTGATCGCCTATGTTCAAACCGATGAAACGGGTCAGTTTGAGATGAACAACTTGCCCGACGGGGACTATCGTGTCAACATACAGTATCCGGGTATCCCGATGGACCCGACCTCATTTGTGGACTTCCAGTTGGGGGGCGGCACAGGTGTTGAGCAGAACAGCATCCGGATCAATGCGTTGGCTACTCCTACCAGCATTGTGGTGACCAAGGTGGAAGAGACGGGTATCTATTTGGACTACTTCAAAGGGCTGACGGCGTACCCGAACCCGGCTGCCGACTATATCACGATAAGGTATGAGAAGCTTGTAAAGGGCAGTGTTGAAGCAGAGTTGATCGACATGACGGGGCAGACGTTGCAGAAAGCCAGTCTAATCAAAGGTCAGAATGAAGGCCTGACTTTAGATGTAACCAAGATAAGAAACGGGATGTATATTCTCAGGTTCCACGACCTTGAAAACAACGGAGTCAACATCACCTCATTTAAAATCTGGATTAGTAAGTAGAAGTCTTCAACCCGCTTCATTATCAACACGATAACATCACCAATCGATGTTACCGTATTGTCACTTTTTAGGTAAATTGTTGTATTTCTGAAAGTTATGAGTTAAATTCCATTTGTACTTCCGCTGCCTGTGGATTCGCCAAGCTCCTAGCGAGCATACGCTTGATTTTTTTGTTTACAGAAGTAGCCACAAGTCCCAATGAAATCGTACAGGAGGACAAAGGCCGTTGCAAAAGCCGCAGCGGCTGCCATTTACTTTTTTCTTTTTCAAGGCCAGGTTATTGCTCAGAACTATTCCCTGCAATTTGATGGTGTGGATGACTATGTGGAAGTGCCGGATGCTGCCAGCCTCGACATAACTGCAGCCCTCACGCTAGAGGCATGGATCAAACTGCAAGGTGCCCCAGCCGATTTTCAACCGATCATTAATAAAGCCAACCCTGACGCAAATCAGCGTTCATATGCGCTATTTGTATCGGCGGATATGTCGCTTGTTATGGGCGTGTCAGAGATAGGAGACGATTACAATGCGTTAGTGGCAAGCAGCTTTCCCCTAAAGCTTGGCGTTTGGCAGCATGCGGTAGGTGTGTATGAAGATGGGGCTCTTCGGGTCTATATCGACGGGCAGCTTGCCGGTGAAGAAACAGTGGGAATTCCCGCTTCGCTTCACAGTGGCACTGCCACAATGAATTTGGGCACCTATTCCAATGCCGAGACAAGCGGAGAAGGGTCGGTCAGCGATGCGCTAAACATGGAGCTTGACGAAGTGAGAATTTGGTCAACGGCGAGAACCAAAAATGAAATAGTGTCAGCTATGTTCGGCGAGCTTTCTGGCGGTGAGTTGAACCTTGAGGCCTATTATAAATTTGACGAGAACACGGGAATTGTTGTTGGTGATGCAACAGCGAACGCAAATGATGGCATTTTGAGGGACAATAATTATGCGACTAACAGTGCCGACGGCGTAGGCTTTGGCCCGCTTTGGGCTGACCCTTCAGGAGCGTTTACCCCTATCCTTTACCAAGCCTCCAATATTTCCTCTTCTGGCTTCACCCTCAACTGGTTGCCCATAGCCAACGCCTCTACTGTTTTCTACAACCTTGATGATAACTCGGACTTTTCATCACCTGTCATTTCATCGGCATCCGTCACCAACACCAACGGCGGTAGCGAGGTTGTTGCACAGGATCTTTCTTCTTATCTCAACACACCTCTCTATCTAAGTATTAATTACGATGATGGAGGCCCCAGCCCGTTTTCCAATACCATGCAGTTCATGGTTACACCTGGAAATACATTGGACTTTGACGGGACAGATGACCGGGTAATAATTCCCTATTCGCCAACACTTGATTTGACAAACCAGTTTACTTATGAGTTTTGGTTTAAATCGAACAACCTGTCCCAGAGCCAAAGCTATATTATGGATAAGGACAACATTATCTCGATAATCTTCGAATATGTTGGAAACACAATAGAGTTGTATGGAAGCTTTGCGGGTACAAGTCCGAGAAGTGTTTCGGGGATAGTCATCAATGACACCGATTGGCATCACGTAGCTTATTCTTACGATGGCGCAACATTAAATGGTTATTTGGATGGCGCACATATCATCAATGAATCGATCTTGTTTTCCATTGACCATCAGTCAACGACAGATGAATATTTTCTTGGCTCTTCTACCTCTGTGGCCAATTTTCTCTCAGGCCAGTTAGATGAATTCAGGATGTGGAGTGTTGCGAGGTCAACAGCTGAGATTCAGGACTATCTATACACTACGCTGTCTGGCGCTGAGGAGGGTCTGGTGGCCTACTATCAGTTCGATGAAGGAGATGCAGGAGCGACAAATACAGGCATTACCACACTTCCAGATCTTAGCATTAACGGGCATCACGGAACGCTTTCCAATTTTCAGTTAGATTTTGCTGCTTCCAACTGGCTGACATCTGGCGCTATGCAGCCCCCACCATATACGGTCGTTAATACCCATGATGACGGTTCGGGCTCATTAAGGCAAGCAATTATCGACGCCAATGCAAGCGGTTCAAAAGAAACCATCACATTCGCCATTCCGGGATCAGGTCCATGGACCATTAATCTGGTAACACAACTACCCAACATCACAAGATCAATGGCAATTGATGGCAAGTCTCAACCTGGCTGGGATTTCGCTACTGAAAATATGGTCACCCTTAACCTCGCTGGTGTCACTAATGGGGATGGTTTCACCATCGCATCACCTGACGTGGATATTTTTGGGTTGAAAATTGTCAATGCCGATTTCGGCATATTGATCAACGGAGAAACCTATGACAACGCCGTTATCGAAGACAACATCATCAACAACAATATTACCACTGCCATTAATATCGTCAATGCCGACAACATCACTATTCAGGGCAACCATATCGGAGTGACTGGCGATGGACTTTCCAACCAGGCTACATCGGGAATTGGTATTGCTGCTTCTTCCAGCGATAACCTGGTTATCGGGGGAGACAGGACTCTTGGTGAAGGGAATCATATGGCCGGGTCAGCCGTTAGCAGTTACCTCATCAATATTTCCGGCAGTACGGGAGTGACGTTGGAAGGTAACTTATTGGGCAGTTCTCTTACTGGAGCTGATATCACCACCAGTAGAGGAATAAATATCACTACGACATCCAACCTCACCATAGGCAATGCGGACCCTAACCGACGAAATTACATTGCCGGCATCGACAACATTGCTGCTATTGCTGTAAGCACAGGCGACCAGATAGATATCGTCAATAACTACGTGGGGGTTGGCTTAGCCGACACTTATACGATTGGCAACAGCATAACCGGAGTGGGTGGTCTTGTGCTGACAGGAGCAACAAATTTTACAATTGATGGCAACGTGGTAGGTGGTTCGGCCGACGATGGAATTGAAATCGGTGGTGTATCAAACACAGGCTCAATTATCAACAACTTAATTGGAGTGGCACCCGATGGTGTCACAAGTTTTGGCAATGGTACGTATGGAATTAACATCGTTTCGGCAACGGTTACCACAACAACAATTGGTGGTGTGGGAGCTGAAAACACTGTTGCTTTTAACGGATCTGGCGGCATAAGAACATCTCAGACCTCATTTGGTACTAGTGCCATCAGCGCCAATAGCATTTTTTGTAACACAGGTCTTGGTATCAATATTAGTGGCACGTCGGTTGTTGCGACCCCAGTTATTACCTCCGTGTCACCAACCGAAATCAGTGGAACGAGTACCGCAGAGGACGGTGCCAATATCCTGATTTTTGAATCTGAAGACGGCTGTGCCGATAACCAGGGAAAAATCTTGCTGGCAGAATTTGCCAATGCAGTTTCGGGTGGAATGTGGGCTGTTTCCGGCTCATTCGATGAAATGACACCCTATACCGCCATTGTCGACGACGATGAATCAAGTGTCGATGGCATTTTTGGTGTGTCAGAGTTTTCAGCTCCTTATTTTACTGATCAGTTTACGGTAACCAGCACCGCTGATGCGGGAGCAGGTTCGCTAAGGCAGGCGATTTTAGATGCAAATGCCAGCCTGGCAGCCAAGAGTGTGATAGATTTCAATATTGCTGGTGGAGGGCCCTGGGTGATTTCCCCATTAACAGTCTTGCCAACGCTCGACAATACGGTAGATGCATCAATAGCAATTGATGCCACCACTCAGCCAGGCTGGGTTTTTGGTGATCCCAACTCCATGGTGATTTTGGATGGCACGTCGGTGAGCAACTTAAACTGTTTCTACATCACCGAGTCTGATGTTGAAATATATGGATTGGTCATAAATGGTTTTTTTAACGGACTCTGGGTAAATGGTGGGTCGCACAACCTTATCATAGGTAAGCCGGGTAAGGGAAATATTATAAAAGGCAATACGGGATCTGCAGTTATTTCCTCGGGAGCCTCAAACGATCAAATCATTCAGGGCAATTATTTTGGTTTGAGCATTGACGGCTTAAGCGTTGATGCAAATTTGGGAAGCGGCTTGTTTATTTCTGGCGACAATATCTTAATCGGTGGCAACTCGCTGGCGGGGGAAGGAAACGTTATTTCTGGCAATGGCAGCGGCGGCCTTGAATACGGCATCCAATTTGACAATGGCCCTAATGCTCAGATTTTTGGCAACCTGATTGGAACGGATAAAAACGGAGAAAACGCCCTTGGAAACCTTAGAGGTATTCGTATTGAGGCAGGTGACGATTTCGTTGTGATTGGTGGCCAGGGTGTTGGCCAAGGCAATGTGATTTCAGGTACATTCAGTGCTTTCAGTGTCCATTTGGTGGGCGGTAGCAACACTATTGTTGATAGTAACATAATCGGTCTGAATAGTTCTGGAACTACAGCAATTGGCAATGTTGGTAATGGTATCGACATTGTTTCGGGTATTGGCCTGGGAGCGATCATTCAAAACAATGTGATCTCGGCCAGCAACGAAAGCGGGATAGCGGTTGCTGGTACTTCTGATGTGATCATTCAAAACAATTTTATTGGAACTAGTGCTGCTGGCAATTTTGGTTCAGGTATGGCAAACCTGGGTCATGGTATAGCATTTGGCCTGGCAAATGGCGTCAATAATACTAGTCAACAAATAAAGGTTGAAGACAATGTTATTTCTGGCAACGGAGACACTGCCGGGGACAATGGAATTAATTTTGCCGGGGCCAATTCCAACATTTTAATTCAGAGCAACAAAATAGGTGCAGAGTTTGGCGGCCCAACACCCCTCCCTAATACTGGTGAAGGCATAGACTTTAGTAACACAACGACTGACGTGACGGTTGGTGGCGTAGGCTTCGAAAATATCATTGTTTACAATGCGGGTAGTGGGATTTTTTTTACGGGTTCAGATAATTCGAATGGAAACCTTATTGACATCAACATCGTCGCTTGTAATGTGGGTGGGGGAATAAGTTTTGCCAATACGGCTATTGTTGATGCACCTGTGATCAATCAAATTACAGGAACTGAAATATCGGGTACCTCTACGACTGCGGATGCTACTAACGTAGATGTCTATCGGGTAGATGCTTCGTGCGCAGATGACCAGGGAGCATTTTACCTGGGGTCTACTACGGTAACTGGAGGAGTTTGGAATTTCTTGACCTCGGTGGCCGGTGGGGAGTCATATGTGGCAATTGTAAATGACGTGTCGATTGGACTTTCTGAATTTTCTTCCCAGGCTGCCTTAAGTCCACCAATCTCGCCTTCCAATCTTCAAACTGTCGAAATATCATCAACACAGATTGACCTGGCGTGGACAGATAATTCATCCGATGAAACGGATTTTGCCATTTTTAGGTCTGACGGGAATAACGTGACTTTTAGCGAAATCGCCACGGTGACCGCTGACGCAACTACTTATATAGATAATACAGTCACAGTTGACAATAGCTACTTCTACTATGTGGTAGCCAGAAATGCAAATGGCGATTCGGCACCATCTAGTGAAAAATCAGGCAATACCAGAACACCTCCTGGTAATGCATTTAATTTTGATGGAGTAGCTCAATTTATAGCTCCAGACATATCCGGAGCATTGTCTGCCCTTACAGTAGAGGCATGGGTTTGGGCCTCGACATCACAGGGAGGAGGAGAAGGCATGTTAGTTTCGCAGGCTACCCTGGGAACAGCGGCAGGCTGGGAACTCTGGCGGCAAGGCTCAAATTTCTATTTCTCGTTCAAGTCTTCTGATGCCAATACGTATTTTGCCTCCGCTCCACTAACAACCAATGTATGGCAACACGTAGCTGCGGTTTGGGACGGCACAGAAACTACTGTATATGTCAATGGGGTGCCGGGAGCAGCTGTGCCTACTGTGGGTAACATCCCTGACAACAGCATAAATTTTGTGATAGGGAATAACAGCAGTGGAGCTCGGCCTTCTATAGGCCTGCTTGATGAAGTCAGGGTTTGGGATGACGCAAGAACACAGCCT
The DNA here is from genome assembly GCF_040222385.1 of Imperialibacter sp. Lineage (GTDB taxonomy): Bacteria > Bacteroidota > Bacteroidia > Cytophagales > Cyclobacteriaceae > Imperialibacter. Next base: position 127,346 of record NZ_JAVKDF010000027.1, on the reverse strand, counting down.
GAAATCTTGGGAAATATTGCAGTCCCGCTAACTGGTAGTGAAAGTAATCTTTTGGCATACTACCGCTTTGACCAGGGCATTGCAAATGGAAACAACACGTCACCACCTGTGAATCTTCTACCAGATAGAAGTCTAAATAATCACGATGCCACACTAACTGGTGCGGTGCTCAATGGCTCAGTTGCTTCCAACTGGGTGCCATCATCTGGGCTTGACGCTTCAGTGCTTAACAACTCACTGAGTTTCGACGGGGTGGATGACGTTGTCCACCTGCCCCACTTCAGTCGGCCGGAGCCACTAACGATAGAGGCTTTCATTAGGACATCCTCTTTTAATTCGCCGCAAACCATTGTGGCCTGGGGAGGCATCAACGACTATTCGATTCTAAGGCTTGATAATGGCTATCTGAGTTATACCGAATATTACGAGTTTGGTGACCCAGCTACAACCATCACTTTTGACAGATATGCTCTTAATGATGACCAATGGTACCATGTAGCTGTGGTTCGTGAAGGGAACATGAGCAACAATGCCACGCTTTTTGTCAATGGTGCACCGGTGAAGACAGGAACTGTGAACGGGCAATTCCACACTACTTCGGCATTGGATATTGGATCGTGGAATAACAACGGTACGCCAGTAGATTTCTTTGAGGGGATGATCGAAGAGGTAAGAATATGGGACGCCGCAAGAACGCCAATTGAATTACAGACAAATATGACTGTAGAGTTAGCCGGAAATGAAGCTGATCTAAGGGCCTACTACCAATTCAATGAAGGATCGGCTGGATCCGACAACACAGGCATAACCACTTTGCCTGATATTTCCCCCAATGGTGTTGATGGAACGCTTGCTAATTTTACATTGAATGGTTCCTCATCGAACTGGGTGACTTCTGATGGGTTTGCCGAAGTGGCACCGGGTTCCCCCACTGCGGTTGTGACAAACGAAGTAAGTGACAGCCAGATCAACATCAATTGGGAGGACAATTCTTTATCAGAAACCGGCTTTAGCATTGAACGGGCTGATTTCGATAAATCGACTTATAGCCAGATTGGTGCAGTGGCAGCGAACCAGACTTTCTATTCAGATGTCACTGTTTTGCCTGAAACCGGATACTACTATAGGGTGATGGCTAGTGGCGCAACAAATAACTCTATGCCCTCCCGTGAAAAGTACGGTACAACGATAACTGCTCCAGGGAATTCTTTGAGTTTTGATGGAGTTGACGACTATGTTGACCTGGGGGACCCAGATTACAGCGGTTTGGGTGCCTTCACTGTTGAGGCGTGGATTAAACCTTCTTATATTCCATCTGGTCCTGGTGACGAAACGATGACTATCATAGGCAAAGGGGCCACAAGTGTAGAAGGCACTACGACTTTTGCTATTGTACTTGAAGGAAGCGACTCAGGAGGCGAATTATTTGGCCTTGTTGACAATGGAAGTACCATCGAGGTAGCCCGTTTTGATGGGGGAAATGGATTTGATTTGTTTCCGGACGAATGGAGGCATGTGGCAATGACCTGGATAGCTGACGGTCCGGTCACATTATTTGTTGATGGTGTTGAAGTAGATGCAACCGCCAATTTATCCGGCCCTTTGAATGTTGTTAGTGAACATCTGCTATTGGGCAGTGGGACCGACATCAATGAAATTAATTATGAGGGAGAAATAGATGAGGTGCGGATTTGGAATTATCGCAGATCCGATATTGATCTGCAAGCTGAGATGTTCAATACAATTGACGGTGGTGAAGAAGGGCTGTTGGCCAACTACAGATTCGATCAGGGTATTGCCGGAGCAAACAATGCTGACCCGGCAATAGAATTTTTACCAGACCGTACGCCAAATACTAGCGACGGTGAGTTGATAGGGTTTACGTTAATGGGGCCAACTTCCAATTGGCTTACTTCTGGTGCGCTAACAGCCCCGGTCACCTCTTACCTGACTTACTCTTCATCTATCAATATCTCTTCCCAGGTAACTTACGACAATACTCCTTTTGGAATTATTGGGGAGGAGGCTACCATTCAGGATATCGATTTCAGCTGGGATGGAACCAAAATGTTTATTGTAGGTACCGGTGGGGACGAAGTCAATCAATACAGTTTGGCTACGCCGTTTGAAACCACAACAGGTGTTACGCACGATGGATTTTTTGATTTGTCAGGGCAGGAGACAGCACCCTATGGGCTTGCTTTCAACAGGAATGGCACCAGAATGTACGTCATCGGCGATGGGTCGGGCAGTGGGTTTGTTTCACAATACAGCCTCACCGACCCATTTGAAATTACATCGGGAGTTACTTTCGATGGAAATGCGGAAGTATCAGCTGAAGGCAGTTTCCCACGGGGTATGGCCCTAAGTCGGGATGGTGCTAAGTTGTTCATAGTCAACAACGGCGACGATGAGGTCAATCAGTACAGTTTGTCATCTCCTTATGATATTACCTCAGGAATCACCTTTGATTCCCAGCTTGTTGACGTGAGCGCCCAAACGACAACCCCTGAGGAAATTGCCTTTAATATTGAAGGCTCCAAAATATTCATAATGAGTCGTGGTGACCGGAAAGTGTACGAATATTTGCTAACGAATCCTTTTGATTTTTCTGGTGGGGCGATTTATAGCGGCGTATTTCGCTCCGTGTTGTCACAGGAATCCTTCCCCACTGGCCTGGCCTTCAGCAGTCCGGGCGATAAGATGTACGTGGTGGGAACCGCTGGTGATAAAGTTAATCAGTATACCCTATCCGGGGAATCATTTAAAGAAGACCCGCTGGACAATGGTGTGGTCAACGGCTCAGCTGTTATTAGTGTAGCTGGAGGCGAAACGTTTAGTAATAGTGGTAGCAGACTGACCTACGGCGTAGACTATTCTATCAGCAACCTGCCTACCGGTTTAATTCCCGATTTAGCGATAGCCACAGATGGCCTGTCTGGAGTGCTCACTTTTTCTGGCAGCGCTAGCCCCAACGATGATGCGGAGGATGTAACCGATCTTATTTTTACTTTTGAAGATGCCGCCTTTGTAGAAGGTGGCGCGGCTACTGTAGCTGGTTCAACCGGCGCTAGTAGCAATTTGTCGATAGAGTTTTTTGAAGGCACACAAGTAGTGACCACGACCGCTGACTCCGGTCCAGGCAGTCTTCGTCAGGCCATTTTGAATGTAGAAAATACTACTGACCCTGTCACAATCAGCTTTAACCTTCCTGGAGATGGGTCAGGGACCAGTTGGACAATCAGTCCAGACACAGAACTACCTCTGTTAACCAACACAAATTATAAACTGATTATTATCGACGGAACGACGCAACCTGGATGGGACCGTGCCACCGATAGAATGATTGTCATCGACGGCGAGGGCAGTTTGGGCAGGGGGTTGTCGCTCGTTAGCTACAGTTCATCCGAAGGTCTTGAAGTCTACGGGCTAAAAATCCGAGGATTTGACTATGGCATTTATGCTGATTACCTCGAATTTGCTACTATTGGTGCACTAGGCAAGTCGAACGTGCTAAGCGGTAATGTCACCGGTTTTTATGGGCAATATGCTAATAGCAACAACATTTCCTATAACTATGTAGGCACTGACGTTACCGGTTCGTCGGCAGATCCCAATGACATAGGCATAGATTTTGGGTATACCTATTCGGAATCTTACGATAACTATTTCACCAATAATGTCATTTCCGGTAATACCAATATTGGTCTGGCAATCAGCTATTCTACAGATTTTATCCAAAACAATAAGATAGGTGTGAGCGACGACGAATCAACAGCGATTCCAAATGACATTGGTCTGTGGGCTGCTGGGCGCGGCGTAGTAGAGGACAATATCATTTCTGGTAATATCACCGCTGGGGTACTTCTTCAAAGCCCGGGAAATACAAATGAGTTGCAATTTTACCGCAATTATATTGGAACCAATAGCTCGGATACCCCAATTCCCAATGGGGTTGGCATTAGCAGTACGCCAGATCCGGGCTCTCCTTATAATCCGCCAATTATTGGTGATTTCGATCCGACCAATGGTAATATTATTGCTTACAATGTCGGGGCAGCTGTTCAACTGAATGGCCAGGGCTACACCAATGTCAAGATTCTTACTAATTCAATCTATGAAAATGGATTAGGTATTCAGTTGCTGAATGGTGCCGATGGTGGAGAACCAGGCCCGGAAATAACTAATGTGTCGCCTGGGTCGATTTCCGGCACTATGGAGAGCTATGCAGATGCACTGATTCACTTGTATGAAGTTGATCCGGTTACGGGAAAGCAGGGCAAGACCATCATTGACAGTCTCAATGCACCTACGCAAACCACCTGGACGATCAGCAATGGCCTCATCGATCCTACCAAGGGCTATGTGGTGACCCAAACCTCTAATACCTTTGGAACCACTGAGTTTTCGGCACCCAGTTCCAATTACGCCTTAGATTTCGATGGGTCAGATGACTATGTCAGTGTGCCCGACGCCGTGGGACTGAGAATTCCGACTGACATTACGCTGGAGGCATGGGTCAGGCGAAAGAGCTTTGGCATAGACATTATCTTAGAAAAAGGTGGAGATTGGACAACGGGAACGAACTATGGTTTGGGTTTGCACAATATTAACAACAACATGTTCTACTTTTTCTGGAACGGTGGTTGGAAAGGCACCTCAGGCCCGTCTGATGACAACTGGCACCACTACGCAGCCGTTGCACACGATGGTAATACGGAACCCCAATTTTACATTGACGGGGTATTGCAACCAGTGGAATTTTCAAGCGGCGTAAGTACGATAGATTTAGATGAGACAGCCACTGAGGCACTTCATATTGGAGCTCAAGTGGAGTCGGGCCTTAACTATTTCGGCAATAATGATATTGATGAAGTAAGGGTTTGGAATACGCAAAGGACAGCCTCCGAAATCGCCAATAACTACTATCAAACGCTGGATGGAAACGAAACGGGCCTCGTAGCATATTTTGACCTCAACGACGGATATGGTTCAACCACAGCCTTCGACTTGTCGGCAAATGGGTATGTAGGAACGCTGACCACTATGGATCCTAACACTGATTGGGTGGTGTCAGGTGCATTGATTCCACCTTTTGCGGTGACTGAAGCAACTCCGGCACCCAATGCCATTGGGGTTCCGCTGGCGTCAACGATCAACTTCACATTTTCCGACCCGGTCGATGGGGTTACATGGAACCCAGGCAACGTCTATGTGAGGGGTGATCAAACCGGCCTTTTGCCTGTGTCATTTTCCGGGGGTGGGTCAACCAGTTTGACAATCGACCCATTGATTGATTTTCAACCTGGAGAAATTATTAGAGTCACTTTGACAACAGCAGTGGCAAGCACTTCTGGAAGGCCACTTTGGAGGCCTTATACCTTCGAGTTCCGTGCGGCGTCGGCCAACGGACCCGAGACTCCAGATTTTTTTGCTGACCTACCTGAAAATCATGTTACAACATCTCAGCTTGCAGAAACCGTTTTTGCTGTAGATATCGATAGTGATGGCGACATGGATATCGTAGCAGGCATGCAGGCGGATCAAATTTCATGGTTTGAAAACGACGGGAGCCAGGGCTTTACCGAGCATATAGTAGACAATGTTGTCGGCATTTTGGACGTGGGGGCTGCCGACATAAATTCTGATGGGTCGGTCGATTTGTTTGCCCAGGGGGATGGTAGTTTAAACTGGTTTGAAAACGATGGAAGCGAAGGATTCACAATTCATGAAGTAGACGATCTGGGTGGTTCCAATAGTCTTGGGCAATCGCAGGCGGTGGACCTGGATGGTGATGGCGACATGGACTTTGTTGTTGCATATACGGATTTTGATGAAGTGGCCTGGTATGAAAATGACGGTGCCGAAAATTTCACCAAAATTGTCATTGATAATGTGGCACTGGAGGCATATACCGTTTGGCCTGTGGATGTGAATAGTGACGGGCTGATGGATGTGGTTGCCACACACAGCGAAAATATAATTGCCATTTACAACAACGATGGGTACCAAAATTTTTCGAAAGAGGCAATCTATGTGCCCTGGACAGCCTCTCATGTTGGAGTTGCCGGCTACGCCGCAGATTTTGACGGAGATTTAGACGTCGACCTTATTTTCTCTAATAGTGGAGGTTTTGATGACGTGTGGCTTGAAAATGACGGGTCTGGTGCATTTACACAAAACAATTTCCCCGGGTTAACTGGTGGCGATACTTATTTGATGGTCGACCTGGATGGCGATGGCGACATGGACGACATCGTTGCAACTGCTGCCGATGGTATTTATTGGGATGAAAACGATGGCGGCCAAAACTTTACTAGTCATGAAATTGCGTTGATTCAGGATTGGGTGGATATTTTCCCAGTAGATATGGACAATGATGGTGATCTCGATGTCGTCGCCACCTTTGGTGAGCTGATGTGGTTTGAAAATACGGCAAACCCACCCAACCCAGCGTCAGACCTGATAATTGCCGAAATTTCAAACACGTCCATCCTTCTTTCATGGACCGATAATTCATCTGACGAGGAGGAGTTTATCATTGAAAGGGCAGGGTATGATCGGCTTAATTTTGAACTGTTTGACAACGTGCCTGCTAATCAGACCAGTTACCTGCTGGAAGGGCTGTCACCCGGAGAGGGGTATTATTATCGGGTTGTCGCAAGCAAGAGCAGTGGCGTTTCGGAACCGTCGAACGATGAATTTGGAAGCACGATTGTTCCACCGGGGCACGCACTCGACTTTGATGGGGTGGATGATGCGGTGCTGTTAGGAAATCCCGAAGAGTTGAACTTTGGCAGTGCTTTCACTTTTGAGACATGGGCCTATATAAAAGCCCTGCCTCCAATTTCAACGCAGTTTATTTATCTCTATACTCAGGTAGAAGATGCCGTGGAAGACAACAGTGTTGCTGTAGATAACCTGGGTAATGTTCGCCTCTATGTTCATGGGCTAGGGCAAGCAGTGGTTATCTCTTCCAACACAATACAGCTTAACCAATGGACGCATATTGCAGCAACATATGAAGATGGTATCGGCTTAAAAATATATATTAATGGTGTTTTGGAGGGCTTTACCGCTAGTTCCGGAATCCCTGTCGCTGGAGTTGGCAATAGTTATCTGGGATCAGATCCCGAAAGAGCCATCGATGGATCGAACTTTCCGCTAAATGGGCGGATGGATGAAGCACGCATTTGGGATATTGCCCGTTCTGAGGCGGAAATTCAAAGCACTTTGTTTGGTTCGGTTGATGCCGATGCCCCGAATTTAGTAGCCTACTACCGCTTTGACCAGGGCCTGGCTGAGGGTAACAATCTTGACCCTTCCATCGACTTCCTCCCAGACCGAAGCAGCAACATGATCGATGGTACACTTCTTGACTTTAGCTTGAATGGCTCGTCTTCCAATTGGGTGACTTCAACGGCGTTTGGTGGAGGAAGTTTCGTCGTAACGAACACAGACGACTCGGGGGCGGGCTCGCTGCGGGAAGCCGTGGACAGTGCCCTGCCAGGAGCAACCATTACATTCTCGTTACCCCCCGACTCAGAGATTCTTCTTTCTTCCACAGAGTTGGGACTAAACAAAACGCTGTTTATTGACGGAAGTGATGTGCCGGGATTGAAGATTTATCCTCCCGAATTGTTGCGTCTTTTCAGCGTTTTAAGCGATGGCAATTTGTACTTATCTAACCTTCACCTCACAAGGATCGATGTAAACGAGGCGAACGGAGGAATGATCTTAACCCTCGGAAATTTGATCCTAAACAATGTAACCATTGACAACTCAGATGCCGGAGGGGCTTTTGGAGGAGCCATTTTTGCCAGTGATGCTGCGTCAGTCACTTTGGTAAGCTCTGCGATCACCAACTGCAATGCCAATCGGGGTGGAGCCATAGCACTCTTCGACGATGCCTCTCTGTCAATCTCCAATTCAAATATTGAATCCAACACTGCATTTGAAGGAGGTGCGATCTATGATTTTTCAACAGGCAACACTGCTATCATAGAAAGCACAATGAAGTTAAATGCTGCCGGATTGGACGGCGGTGCTGTTCACCATTCGGGAGCTGGCGATTTTAGCATTGTCGGCGCTTTGTTTCATCAGAACAGTGCAGTCAACCTGGGCGGTGCCATTTTTACCTCAAACGGAGAACTCACAATCTACAATACAACGATTTCTTCCAATGATGCTGACGGAGGAGGAGCGTTGTTTGCCTCGAACCCAGGGGTGGTCGGCATTACAAATGGTACGATTTACAGCAATTCCGGAAACTCAACCAGCGGTGTCTTGGCCGATGCCCCACTGACTATGCAAAACAGCATCCTGGCTAATCAGCCTCCTTCTTCAGGCTTTTATGAACTGATTGCTGATTTCACTAGTCTCGATTACAACTTTATCTCTGTCGGGGATGACATCACGACATCAGGCTTTGGCACAAGCGACATTGTCGGGTCAGTAGCTCTACCTGGAGACCCCGGCCTGGGCCCTTTGGCCAACAATGGCGGGTTGATATACACTCATTTGCCTCAGTTTGGAAGTCCAGTTATTGACGCCGGCAACCCGGGTTTTTTCTCAGTCCCTGATCAGCGGGGTTATGCCAGGGACGCCGACCCTGATATTGGAGCAGTGGACAGTGAGGGCACACCACCTGATGGCGTGGTAATTATCACCGTTTCCGCTACCGATCAGTCTAGCTGTCTTTCGCCCAGCGGAGAGCTCACAGCATTTGCCACAACTTCAGGTGGAATTGAGCCGGTAGGCCTGTACACATTCACCTGGTATTCGGGAAATGAGGCCATCCCCGGCAATGAATTGGCTACCAACGCCGCTCTGGCTGGTAGCGCAGGGCTTACGATTTCGGCCCTTGCGGCTGGCACTTATACCATAGAAGTAGTCAACAACGATCTGGCATCTGTATCAGTTTCAACCGTGGCCATAGTTGATAACCTCACATTACCGATTGTCACGGTGGGAAATGTTGCCCAGGCCAATGAGACTGTGGCTGGCGCAAGTGACGGCAGCCTCGACGCTACAGGGTCGGTGGCAGGTGGTAGCGGCGACTACAGCTACGAGTGGTTCCAGGGAACAAACTCCGGTGGCACCCTGTTGGGAACGGCTATCAGTATGTTAGGCCTCACTGCCGGAGACTATGCTTTTCGGGTAACAGACAACGTTTCCGGATGTTTTTCGGCAGAAGAAGTCTTCACCATCAATGTATCAGGTGTTGCGCCAGCAGTCGATACCAACACAGGCATTGTGCTCAACCAGGGAGCAGCACACACGCTCTTGCTGACGGAACTTGCCGCAAGTGATGCAGACACGCCTCCGCTCACGTCGCTTATTTATACAATAACTACTACGCCAACATTTGGAGCCATTTTAGTAGAGGGGGTTGAAGCCTCGTCATTTTCGCAACAGGATTTGGTGGATGGATTAGTGGCATATCAACACGATGGGACAGAGAATTTTACTGATAGTTTTGATTTTGAACTGTCGGACGGTACAAGCACCCTGCCCTCACAGACGGTGAATATAACCATTACACCGGTGGTTGTTGTGCCATTTGAACTAACATCACTAAGTGCTTCCGAAGTTACTTCAGGCACTTTCAGAGCAAATTGGGATTCTTTGCCTAACGGTACAGGGTACTTGTTGGAGGTAGCCACCGACGCACTTTTTGCCAACCTGATTGCTGGGTTTAACCCCCAGGTAGTGACCGACACTACCTCGGTTATTCCCAACCTTTACCATGCCACGGACTACTTTTACAGGGTTCGGGGCTATACTGCAAGTGACACAACCGGTTACAGCGATACCGTACGGGTAAGAACCCTTCAGTCGGCAGATCTAATAGCAGACTCGGTTGCTTTGGTAAAGATGTTTGATCAAATGGGTGGTGCTTCCTGGGTGAATTCAGATAACTGGATGTCCGGCCAGGTTCGTTCCTGGTATGGCGTTTTGGTTGAAAACAACCGTGCAACAGCGTTGAATCTACCATCAAATAATGTGACGGGAGCATTCCCTGTGTTGGAAGGAACCCAATTGAACACCCTGCTCCAGCTTGATCTAAGCAATAACGCTGTGTCGGGTGTTGGCTCAGGAGCCAATCTTGCGGCATTGCAAACGCTCAACCTGGCAAATAATAGCCTGGATTTTGCTTCGCTTGAGCCCTTTGTTGCAGTACCTGACTTTTCCTATTCCCCACAGTTGGACGTGCTTGGCGCTGTTGACATTTTGCAGGAAAGAGGTGACCCAATCAATTTGGATCGAACCATAGGTGGAACGGCAAACGTTTATGTCTGGTTTAAAAACGGAGTGCCGATAGATGGCCAGAGCAATGCTACCTATGCCATAGACTTCCCAACATTTGCTGATGAAGGAAACTATGCTGTTCAGGTCACCAACACACTTTTACCAGACCTCACACTCAATTCGCTTGCGATAGCCTTGCGGGTAAGCTCCCTTGAGAGAGACAAGCTCATTCTTACGGAGCTTTACAACCTTACCGACGGCGACAACTGGATTCAAAACACAGGTTGGGGCGCTGAAGACGTAACCACATGGTTCGGCATTACCGTTACCAGCGATAGAGTAACAGGGATAGATTTGCCAGCCAACAACCTCAACGGAGATTTGCCATCTACCCTTGCAGACATGAGAAAGCTTACGGCGATTGATGTATCTGACAACGAGATTGCAAGCATCCCCGAACTGACGAATATAATAGAGCTCTCTACTTTGAATGTCGCCAACAATAAGCTTCATTTCGATGACCTGGAGCCAAATGTGGGGATTGCCGGTATCGTTTACAGTCCGCAAAAGTTAACCGGGACAAAAAAAAGAGAGCTGGTGCCGGTGAACTCTTCCTACACTGTGGACTTGCCGGTTGGGGGCAGCGCCAACACCTATCAATGGTTCAGAAACGGAGTGGCTCTGGACGGGGCAACCCTTGGTCAATATGCTATATCATCGCTGGCATATAGTAATATGGGTAACTATGAACTGGAGGTAACAAGTTCCTTGGTGCCTGGCTTAACTCTCAAAAGCGAGGTACAGGAAATTCTTGCCACGGCGACTCTGTCAGGTGCTATAACCGATAGAAATAGTAGCCCGGTAGGCAACGCATTTGGCGCATTGCTTGGCATTCGGTCAGGGGCCTACGACACTACCAGAAACTACGAAAATGAGGCAAGCGGCACATTTGTCATAAACGATGTTGTGCTTGGAAACTATCTGCTCTACGCCGAGCAAGACATTCAGGTGTTTCTTCCAAGCTACTACAAGAGCACAATAGACTGGGCGTTTGCTGACCTTCTCGAGGTGCGTGGTAACCTTAGTGGCCTCACCATAGCGATGGAAAATGTGCCGTCAGTGTTAACTCCCGCAGATGGCGATAATACCTTCAGTGGGTTATTTGAATCTGATTTTGGCGACGATGAGGGACGGGTGTTTGATAGAAAGCGGGTGAAGGGGGCGGGTGTAAGCGTGAGCCGTTCCAGGTTTAGGGCGAAAGAGAACGATGATGACTATGAGCTGATCGCCTACGTCCAAACCGATGAAAATGGAGAATTTGAGATGAATAATTTACCTGATGGAGACTATCGGCTTAACATTCAGTACCCAGGTATTCCGATGGATCCTGCATCCTTTATTGATTTTCAACTCGGAGGAGGTAGTGGGGTAGAGCAAAATAGCATCAAGGTAAATGCGTTTGCCAGTCCGGAATCTATCGTTGTAACAAAAGTCGAAGAAACAGGCATCTATCTGGACTACTTCAAGGGGCTGACGGTGTACCCTAACCCGGCTGCCGACTATATCACGATAAGGTATGAGAAGCTTGTGAAGGGCAACGTGATCGCAGAGCTCATGGATTTGACCGGTCGGGCGGTAATGTCGGAAGAGGTGCGGCAGGGAACCAACCGGCAGACGGTATTGGATTTGACGGATGTCAAAAACGGCCTTTATATACTGAGGTTTTTTGACAAGGATATGAATGGAGTAGAGATAGCCTCATTCAGGTTGATCGTGAAGAAATAGCCCGCCACTCTGATTGGCACGTAAAAAGAGGTGTTAGCAAATAATTGTATTTCAACAGATTATGCGTTAATTTCTAAGCTTTTATAGTCGCTCCGTCTACAATTTGCACCTACAGCCTAACCTTCGATCATATGAAACTTGCTTTCAGAGGTCTCATGGTACTCATCATTTTTTTTAGCTGGCAAAACCTATTTGGGCAAAGCCGCAATGAGATAGGAACACCACTAACAAAGAACTTTAGCCATAAAGAAACAGAAGGGCACGCTCAAAACTGGGCCACGATTCAGGACGAAAACGGAGTGCTATACTTCGCCAACACTAATGGAATTCTGGAATATGATGGGGTGAGGTGGAGGTTGATCGAATCAAAGACTGGTCTGTTTTTCTCTTTGGCAAAAGACGACAGCAACAGAATTTTTGCTGGAGGGTACGATGAAATTGGCTACCTGGCACCAGATTCAATCGGGCAAATGCAGTTTGTGTCCCTCAAGTCCAAAGTGGGGGAGGAAAATGAGGACTTTCGAAACATGAGAAGAGCTTTCTCGACTCCCGAAGGGGTTTATTTTGGTGGGTACAGTCACATTTTCCGATGGAATGGATCGAAAATGAAGGCCTGGCAGTCAGGCGAAAACACATTTGGCATTTCATTTTTTATAAACAATGATTTCTATGTGCAGCAGCGAAATGTCGGTCTTCTTAAGCTTGTCGCAGACTCTTTGCAGGTTGTACCAGGGAGTGAGAAACTGAAGGGCAAGCGATTCTATTTCATGCTGGAGGATAAGGCTGGCAGTGGCCTGGTCATTGGGACAGCAAATGATGGTCTTTACCACTTCGACGGGACAGAATTTTCAGCGTTTCCCACTGAAGTAGACACTTTTCTTAAGGAAAGCCTCCTTTATCATGGCATTAGGCTTGATGATGGAAGCTTTATGCTAAGCACCATTATGGGGGGAGCCGTAGTAATTACGGGCGGCGGTGAGTTAAAATACAGACTTAATTCTGGGAATGGGCTTCAAAATGACGCAGTTCACGCTGCATTTCTTGATAGTGGTAGTGCCGTATGGCTGGCGCTCGACAACGGAATAAGTAAGGTTGACATTGCCTCTCCAATTACTCGTTTTGACCGAAAAAATGGTGTTCGTGGCATTGTGAATTCCATTACTAGGTATGATGATGAACTCTATGTGGCAACGGGCCATGAAGTCTCAAGACTGCGGCGAGATCAGGATGGTTTAATGTTCAAGGGTGTTGAGGGTGCCAATAGTGCCTGGTCTTTTTTAACGATCGATAGTTCTTTAGTAGTTGCCACCGACTTTGGCCTTAAGGTATTGACTAAAAGTGGCTTCGAGCAGGTACCAGGAGCCCCTCAGGGGTATCGTCAACTTTATCAGTCCCCGCAAAACCCAGGCATTGTTTATGGCGGCACCACGGATGGCGTAGCGGTGTTCGAAGTGAGGAGAGGAAAATGGGAGAACCTGGGTAAGTTACCTGAAGTTGGAGGGGAAATCCGCCGTATGTTAGTCGAGGATAGTGTTCTTTGGCTAAGCACCTTTCATCGTGGTATTTATCGACTGAAAACGGATCCAAATTCCCCACTTGAGATTCAAGAGGCAGCGCTGTATGATACGCTGGGAGGCCTTCCCTCCATGGTTGAAAATTTCGTTTATCCATTCGGTGGAGGTAAAGTCATTGTCACCCACCGAGGTATTTTTCAGTTTGATAGCGGGCTGAATAAATTTCGACCTGATTCTACTTTTGGAGACATGCTGGCCAACGGTTCTCATGCCGCCTATAGCTTTGAGGAAGGGGCTGATGGTAGAGCTTGGATACACCTATACAATCGTGATAAGAAGGTTCGGGATACTGGCTATGCAAAAAAAGTGGAAGGTGGAAAGTATGCCTGGGTGAATAGCGCCTTTGCTGGATTGGAAGACATCAACCTTTTTTATATTTATTCTGAGTCAAATGGTATTACCTGGCTGGGCGGCAACGATCTTTTACTGAGGCATGACAATAGCGTCGAAATTGACTATAACAGACCATTCAATACACTCATAAGGAAGGTTATCAGCAAAAATGATTCCTTGATTTTTGGAGGTAACCAGGCTGAACACACAATGATGGTTCCCGAATTGGAGTTTCCGAACAACTTCATACGGTTTCAATTTGCGGCAACTAGCTTCAATTTCGCTGAAAAGAACGAATATCAGACAAAGCTTGAGGGTTATGATGAAGACTGGTCGGCATGGACAACGGAGACACAAAAAGACTTTACAAACCTATCTGAGGGGACTTATTCTTTTTATGTACGAGGGAGAAACATTTATGGTGTACAGGGCAAGACAGACTCCTATACTTTTTTGATTCTTCCACCGTGGTACCGCACCTGGTGGGCATTTATCATTTATCTCGTGTTGTTTGTGGGAACGATCCAAGGGGTTATTCGTTGGCGCTCCAAACAACTTAAGGAGGAAAAACTAGTGCTTGAGCGTCTGGTTGCACAGCGCACACAAGAAATCGAGCAAAAGAATGCACAGCTTGAGGTGCAAGCCAACCAACTTCAGGAAATGGACAAAGTAAAATCTAACTTCTTTGCTAATATTTCGCATGAATTTAGAACCCCGCTCACTCTGATACTGGGGCCGCTAAACGACCGAGCGGATGGAAAGGATGCAGTGATGCCGAGTAGCTTGCTAAGCATGATGAAGTCGAACGCAGATCGACTTTTGCGCTTGATCAACCAGCTTTTGGATCTTTCGAAGCTGGAAACTGGCTCGCTGAAGATAGAGGCTGGAAAACATGATTTTGTATCGTTTGTGAAAGGGTTGACCCGATCATTTGAATCGCTGGCGGAGAACAGGGGATTAAAGCTCTCTATTTACTCGGAGGTAGATTCTCTGGACATTTTTTTTGATACCGATAAAATTGAAAAGGTCTTTTTTAATCTCATCGCTAACGCAATTAAGTTCACAGAAGACGGTGGAACCATCAGTTTGACCATAAGAGACTTACAAGAATCCGTCGAAATTGATGTGGCTGATTCAGGCATAGGAATTCAGGAAGATCAACTGACAAATATTTTTGAAAGGTTTTATCAGGTAGATAGCTCAACAACAAGATTTCAGGAGGGTTCTGGGATCGGGTTGGCCCTGACCCGGGAGCTTGTTGAACTTCATCATGGGTCAATTAGAGTGAAAAGCGCAAGAGACAAGGGTACAGTCTTTACGGTGACGCTGCTTAAAGGAAGCGCTCATTTCGGGGCAGGCGACATTGCGACGGAAAAAGTGACCATCGATGTTGCCACGAAGCCAGTCAAAGCCAAAGTTTTGACTGAAAATAGCATAGTGGCTGACGATGACCGCCTCGTCGTGCTGGTAGTTGAAGACAACCCGGATGTGAGAGCCTATATCAAAAGTCAACTCGAGCGACAGTTTAGAATTATTGAAGCAGGCGACGGAGAAGAGGGGTTTGCTATGTCCAGAGAACAGGTACCCGATTTAATCATCAGCGATGTAATGATGCCAGTCATGGATGGGTATACGTTGACGAAGAAATTGAAGGAACATGTTGGCACTTCACATATTCCCGTTGTGCTTTTGACCGCCCGGGCCGACAGTAAAGATAAAATTGAAGGGCTAGTAACAGGAGCTGACGACTATTTAACCAAGCCATTTGACGGGAAGGAGCTGGCCGTGCGGATTGACAACCTAATTAGTATCAGGCAGAAGCTGAGGGAAAGAATTCGCCAACAGGTCTTGTTGGAGCCGAGTTCAGCAGAAGCCATGTCGATGGACGAAGCTTTCATTAAAAAGGCGGTGGCGTTAGTGGAGAATCATTTGGCAGATTCCGAATTAAACGTTGAATGGCTGAGTGAAGAAATGGCCATGAGCCGGATGCACCTCCACCGTAAATTGAAGGCACTTACTGACCAATCGCCCAGCGAGTTCATCAGATCTATCCGATTGAAGCGAGCTCACCAGCTCATCGGGCAGAGGAGCGCCACCGTGACAGAAATTGCCTTTGAGGTGGGCTTCAATAACCTTTCTTATTTTTCGAAATGCTTCAAAGAAGAGTATGGTCTGCTGCCCTCGGAACTTGAGGAAAAATCAAGCAACTAGGAACTCCTGAGATTTTTTAGGCAATATGTTACACCTGTGTGAGTCCGAGTTACATGGCTGTTAGCATGCCGGTACCTAAGGGTCGAACTTGTAGTTGTGAAAGGCCGAAAGGTTGATCATCAGCTCAAATGTTTAACTAACTCTCAGGATCATGAAAACATTTTTTAATCAAAAAAATAGGCTTGCCTTTCTTTTGGCAATGCTTGTGACGCACTACGGAACTGCGCAAAATATTTTAACAGCCGATAGAAACCCAGGGGCAGTCGCTGTTGCTGGTTCCGTTTTTGTTGGAGCAACGGCTTTACAGGACGCCATTGCGGCGGCAGTGGATGATGACATTATTCACGTAATACGGAGCTCTACCAGTTATGGAGCAATCATTGTTGACAAGCGGCTTAACATTTTTGGAATTGGGCTTTTTCCAGACACTGATGGCTCCAACAGATCCTACGTAACCACGGTCGAGATAGCCGATCCGGTAGCAAGCGGCACCCGGATATCGGGAATGGTTATTTCCACCTCAGTTACCCTTGGCGGCATCGCTGGCGCACTTAATAATTTGCTCATCGAAAACAGCCAGATACTAAGAATTCAGCATGAAGGAAGCACAACTACACTCAACAACATCATAATTAGAAATAATTTGCTAGGCAATGGAATTGGCGCTTCAACCGAGGAAACAATAGATTTTTTGGTTGGGTATGTTTCCAACGTGGTTATTGCAAACAATGTCATTTATGGCTCAAGTGCTCTCGCTGATTGTTGTAACGCATCACAAGGAACTCTGACGACAGATTTCAGTACCATAGAAAACAATTTGTTCATACACACGGACGTGGTTTCTGGTGGGTGGTTTGCTTTCGAAGAGCTAAGAAACAGCATAGTGAAAAACAACATTTTTTACGGCATTGGCCCAAGGGGAAAGTTGGTACTTTCCAACAACACTTTTGAAAACAACTTGAGTTTTACCAGCAAGCCTACTCAAGGGTTTCTCACTACAGGCGGCAACACAAGCGTCAATAATATTACCGGTCAGAATCCTCTTTTTGTTAATGTGTCATTTGGAACCGGGGTTCCCTCTCTTTCAACGTTTGACCCTACCCTGGATACGGGCTCACCTGCTCTTGGCTCAGGCACCAGTGGCACCGATATGGGCGTGTATGGAGGCCCAATCCCTTTTAATTTGGAAGGCACATTAATACCCACCATTCAAGTGCTCGACGTTCCTTCTATGGTGATTGAAGGCAATGACCTGAATGTGCACATCCAGGCCAAAGGAAACTAGTACAGCTCATCTAAAAAAAGGATGAAAAGGCTTCTTTCCTTTCTGGGGTTGATGTGCTGTGCGCAATTTGGGCTGGCACAAGCGCCGCAAATAGCGGCCATGGAATACTATGTGGATACCGATCCAGGTTTTGGGGGAGGTACCAGCATTGTCTTCACACCTGGCACTCAGGTGGATTTTAACTTCACCGTGCCCACTGGCTCGCTTACGACAGGCATGCACACCTTGTACGTTCGCTCAATGGATGAGAACAACGTATGGAGTCATTTTGAAAGAAGAGCTTTTTTTATCAGTCAATCCACAACCGAAACTCGCAACAACATAGTAAGTATGGAGTATTACCTTGACACTGATCCTGGCCAAGGTAATGGGACGCCGGTGGCGGTGACGCCGTCTACTGATGTCGATGTTTTTGAGCTGATCCCCACGGCGTCCCTTAGCTCCGGCTTTCATAGCATCTATTTCAGAGTGCAGGACGCATCTGGTCAGTGGAGTGCGGCCGAGCATCGGCCATTTTTCATCAGCCAGTCTACCACCGAGGTTCGCAATGACATTGATGCTGTAGAGTATTTTATAGATATCGACCCGGGTCAGGGCAATGGCGTGGCTGTCCCTGTAACGCCGTCAACAGATGTGAACCTACTAGAACAGATTCCAACGGCTTCGTTAAGTGCTGGCTTTCATACAGTATATTTCAGGGTGCGAGATGCTTCTGGTCAGTGGAGTGCGGCCGAGCATCGGCCATTTTTCATCAGCCAGTCTACCACCGAGGTTCGCAATGACATTGATGCGGTAGAATATTTTATAGATGTTGATCCGGGTCAGGGCAACGGCGTGGCTGTACCAGTAACGCCGTCCACAGATGTAGACCTACTGGAGCAGATCCCAACGACTTCCCTAAGTGCTGGCTTTCACACGGTCTATTTCAGGGTGCGTGATGCCTCCGGTCAGTGGAGTGCGGCAGAGCATCGGCCATTTTTCATCAGCCAGTCTACCACCGAGGTTCGAAATGACATTGATGTTGTTGAGTACTTTATAGATGTTGATCCCGGACAGGGCAATGGTGTTTCTGTAGCAGTTACTCCATCCACAGACGTAGACTTACTAGAGCAGATTCCAACGGCTTCGTTAAGTGCTGGCTTTCACACGGTCTATTTCAGAGTGCGTGATGCCTCCGGCCAGTGGAGTGCGATAGAGCGCAAGCCATTTTTTATCTCCACTTCGAGTGTTGAGGGCCAAAATACCATTACCTCGTTGGAATACTTTTTCGACGTGGATCCAGGGTTTGGAAATGGGTTGGCGTTGGCTATTTCTCCGGGAACCCAGGTTGATGCTGCTGTTCCCATACCCATTGGATCGCTTTCTCCCGGGATGCATACGCTTCATATCAGGGCTCTGGATGATAGGGGACAGTGGAGCCATATTGAATCAAGGCCCTTTTTTAGAGACGGGGCAAGGCTGATTACTACTGTTGAATACGCTATAGATACAGACCCCGGTGTGGGGCAGGCCACCCAGGTGGTTGTGGCCTCTCCCCAAAATCCCATTGATGAAAACGTCGGCATACCTATTGCGGTCAATTCGTTAAGTAGTGGCAGCCACAATCTCTTAGCGAGGGTAAAAGATGGAAATGGGGCGTGGAGCCTAACAAATTCTACGGCCTTCGAGCTGTTAAGCTTTTCTCTTATGATAGACAGCGTGGCCCTTGATTCTATTTACAGGAAAACGGCTGGCGGACGTTGGGTAAATAGCGCCAATTGGTACAATGTGGATCTCAACACCTGGTACGGGATAGACACATTGGGAGGCAGGGTGCAAGCGTTGAGCTTGAGCAGTAATAATTTGGAGGGCGGTTTCCCCTATGAATTGGCCTACTTATCTGAAGCAGCCAGTATCGATCTGTCTGGTAACTTTCTGACAGATAGTGTCCCTGGGCAGATAGTGAATTTGCAGGCGCTGACCAGTTTTAATATCAGCAACAACGAACTGACCCACTTGCCCGACATGAGCTCACTCGGCTTGCTCTCCTCGTTTGATGTGAGCAATAATCGATTCACCTTTGAAGATTTAGAGCCAAACGTAGGCATTATCACCGTCAATGCAGGGCAGAGGCCATTCGGGCTGACCCAAACAATCGGCCTAAATGCTGGAGATAATCAAACATTGGCTTTTGCAGTCGGCGGAATAAACAACGAATACCAGTGGGAGAAGGACGGGGAGGACATTGTCGGTGCCACAACTGACACGTACGAAATAGCAAGTTTTGCTGCGCTGGATCTCGGTGTATATAGATTGCGGGTAACCAACACTGTGGTTGTGGGGTTGACCCTCTTAAGTGAGCCAATCACCATTACATCTCCAGCGTCGGTACTTTCTATTACGCAAAAAGATGCCAATCCAAATAACCTTTCGGCAGTTAGCTGGACTGTCGCCTTCGACCAGCCGGTGACCGGGGTTTCCGAAGCAAATTTCTCACTCGTCGAATCCGGCGTAACTAGTCCAGTCTTAACAACAGTATCAGATGTGGATGGGGCCAACTGGCTGGTTGCAGCAGAATTTGGCGCAGCCGGGGGCACGCTGGGGCTGGATTTCACAGACAACACTGGAGTTTTGCCAGCCGTTATCAGCATCCCCTTCACTGGGGAGGTATATAGCATCGACAATATTCCAGCCACTGCTGACACGGTGATTGTGCAAAGCGGGCCCGTGAATCTTGATTCACAGTTATTAACGTTCGATATATTAAATGGGGAAATAGGAGCGTCTTTTGACTATTTCATAAATAGCGAGGCGGACAGCAGTGCCCTGACAATAAGCGGCAGTAGCACTATTTCCTCCGACCCAGAGCGCCTTACCGAAATAGATTTGGCCAGCTTGGCCGACGGTATTATCAGCGTTAAAGTTGTTTTAACGGATAGTCTTGGCAATCGGGGCGATACAATTGGCACCGAAGGGCTCAAAGACATTGTGCCCCCTACAGCCACTTTGATTCACAGCCTGCCGCAGCCAGCAATAACAGGTGTCATATCTGTTGACGTCCAATTTTCAGAAGCAGTCACCAATCTGACAAGCCAGGATTTTGAGGTGCTCAATGGTGTCGTGGATACAATTGCCCAAATCAACGCCTCAAATTATCAGCTTATCTTGTTGGTCAACGCAGACATTGCGTTGTTGGAGGTAAATCTTCAGCCGACAAGTGTGACGGACTTGGCAGGAAATCTCGCAGAAAATAGCAGTGTGCTTGAAATCCAGAAGATCAAGGATGGAGTCATCGCATCTGATTCCCTGGCTCTTGTACGCCTATATGAATCTCTTGACGGAGCTAATTGGGTCAATAATACTAATTGGCTTGCACCTGGCCAGAAAATTGAGAACTGGTTTGGAGTAACGGCATCCCTGTCAAGGATAACAGGCATTGATTTGTCTGCAAACGGCCTCAGAGGAGCCGTGCCCGATGATATTCTTGTGCTTGATTCATTGAGAACCCTCAATGTCAGCAATAATCAGATTACCGGTTTACCCAACCTGAAATCACTGACACTTTCTACCACCAACGTTGCTGGTAATGTTCTTGATTTTGCCTCACTGGAACCCAATATAGGGCTAGCCTCTTTCACGTTTTCGCCACAGGCTCCACTTCTTACCCAGGTTGATACGCTTCAGGAGAGAGGGGAAAGCCTGACCTTGGATCGCCAGGTCGGCGGCAGCGCAAACAATTATCAGTGGTTTAAAAATGAAATCTCAATCGGGGATGCTGCCGGGGTCAATCATACAATCGATTTTCCAACATTTGCCGACGAGGGCAACTACTATGTAGAAGTTACCAGTAGTATCGTTCCGGGGCTGACGTTAACAACTATGCCTGTAGCACTCAGGGTGAGCTCTCTCGAGCGTGACAGGTTATTGTTGGAGGAACTGTATAACTCAACCAGTGGGGACAACTGGATAAATAATTCGGGATGGAACACGGCCGATTTATCTTCCTGGTTTGGTATAACAGTTACCAGAGATAGAGTAAGCGGGATTGACTTAGCGGCAAACAACCTTTCAGGTGACTTGCCGGGATTCCTGGGCGATATGAGGAAGCTAACGAGCATCGATTTATCGGCAAATGAAATCACCAGCCTCCCTGTTCTGGCAAATATCATACAGCTTACCCTACTCAATGTCTCGGACAACAGGCTACAGTTTGATGACCTCGAGCCAAACATCAACATTTCCAGTCTGGTATATAGTCCACAAAAATTGGCGGGAGTAATGTTGGAAGAGCTGGTGCCGGTGGGTGCTGATTACATTCTTGGCGTATCGATTGGTGGCACAGCTAATAGCTATCAGTGGTTCAGGGGTGGTGTGGAGGTAGAGGGAGGAGATGTGGCGGAGTACACTATTGCTGGAATAGACTTCAATAAGATGGGCGACTACCAACTGGAAGTGACCAATTCTAAGGTGCCTGGCCTGACTATCAAAAGTAGGGTGCAACGAGTTTTAGCTACAGCCAGCCTTTCGGGTAGGATAACAGACAAAAGCGAACTTCCGATAAGTGATGCTCTTGGCGCACTACTTATAGTCAAGTCAGGTGCCTACGATACCACAGGGCACTTTAGAAGCGAGCCAAACGGCACATTTTTCATCGAAGATGTTGTTCTGGGGGACTATCTGCTTTATGCTGAGCAGGATATAGAGGCCTTTTTACCAAGCTTTTACAAAAGCACCATCGATTGGGCCTTTGCCGATCTTCTTCAGCTCCGTGGCAATGTTGGTGAACTGGTGCTTACGATGGAGGGTGTTTTGCCTGTATTGACCCCGGCAGACGGCGACAATACATTCAGCGGGTTGTTTGAGTCAGATTTTGGAGATGCTGACGGGAGGGTATTTGACAGAAAGAGAGTGAAAGGAGCGGGAGTAAGCGTGAGTCGTTCACGATTTAGGGCGAAGGATAATGACGAGGACTACGAGCTAATAGCCTATGTGCAAACCGACGCAAATGGTGAATTTGAAATGAACAATTTGCCCGACGGAGATTACCGGCTCAACATTCAATATCCGGGTATTCCAATGGATCCGACATCTTTTGTTGATTTTCAGCTGGGCGGGGGAACTGGGGTAGAACAAAATAGCATAAAGGTAAATGCATTTGCCAGCCCAGAATCTATCGTGGTAACAAAAGTTGAAGAAACAGGCATCTATCTGGATTACTTCAAAGGGCTGACTGTATATCCTAACCCTGCCGACAAATTCTTAACAATCCGTTATGAGAAATTGGTGAAGGGAGAAGTAATTGCTGACTTGATGGACTTGACAGGCCAGACGATAAGAAGTGCCAGCCTGGAGCAGGGCCTTAGCAAAGAGATTCTTCTTAATGTAGAAGACGTGAGAGCTGGTATTTATATTTTGCGGTTTTACGACACAAATCAAAATGGGCAACACATTCTCTCCCTGAGGATAATTGTAACGAGATAGTTAGTTATAGGTGAGCAAGGTTCCAATTTTACCACTTAAGTAGTTTAAGTGATATTTTATATTGAAAAATTCTTATCTTGTGTCGCTGCCTATAGCCCAGTTTACGGGCCTTTTTTACAACTATTGTATTTTCTTGAGCCGTATATAGGCTCAACCGATCTAATCGAACATGAAATTTAAAATTTTGGTGTTCTCAATTGCACTGGTATGTGCTATTCAGAACTTGTATGCTCAAAACTCAGTTGGCATTGGCACCGAAACGCCAAATCAAAATGCTGTCCTCGAGTTAATTGCTATTAATGGAAATCAAGGCTTTCTTGCTCCCCGACTAACCGCCGCTGAGCGAACCGCCTTCGCAGCCAATCTGACGGCTACCGACAATGGCATGTTGGTTTTCGATAGCGATGATGGGACATTGTATGTTTGGTACAACGCTGGCTGGAACGCAATTGGACTCTCTCAGTTTGTAGCTGGTGACGGTATTTCAATTGTCGGTCAGGAAATTACCAACTCAGGCGATATCGATGCAACAGATGATGTGACCATCACAACAGCATCTGCCGGCGATGTGTTGGGCAGGTTCGATTCTCTAGTGGTTTCAGGGCTCAAAGGACTACCGCTGGACAGCATCGCACCATCAACGGGTTTTAGCCTCGTTTGGAATGGAAGTCTTTGGAAATTTGCCCTGGATTCGGCGTCTAATCAGACGGTCATTCCCAATGCAAACCTATTGGCCACCAATACTCAGGCTGCGCTCGAAGAACTACAGGTAGAGATATTATCAATCACCACGGGCCCAAACAGCATTGGCAGCGCTGAGATAATAGATGGATCAATTGTTGACACAGACATAAGTGCGACGGCCGCCATAGCAGGAACAAAGGTTAACCCAAACTTTGGCACACAAAACGTCATAACCACAGGCACAGTAACCGGCGCATCTTTTTCCGGTGATGGAAGCGGGTTGACCAATATCCCAGCTACCCCAGGGCCAAATACGGTTGGCAGCCCGGAAGTTATTGATGGATCGATTGCAGATGCGGACGTCAACGCTGCCGCAGCAATTGCTGGTACCAAGGTTACCCCAGATTTTGGTGCACAGAACATTTCGACCACAGGATCAGTGACGGCGAGCTCCTTTTCGGGCGATGGAAGCGGTTTAACGAACATTCCCGCTACCCCAGGCCCGAATACTGTCAGCAGCGCAGAAGTTATAGATGGCTCGATCGCATTCTCCGACTTGAACACCGCTGTAGTGGATGGAGTTACACTGGCGTCGAACGGCTCTTCGTTTGAGGTGCGTGACAATGGAGTGACAACGGCAAAGCTGGTGAATGGGTCGGTGACAGACGCCAAGGTAAGCGACGTAGCACCGGCAAAGATTACCCAGTCAGGAGCAACAAATGGTCAGGTATTAAAATGGACTGGCAGCGCCTGGGCGCCTGCGGCTGATGTTACGGGTTTGGCTTCGCTTACCAATGGCACGTTGCTGATTGGAGACGGCACCAATACTCCTCAGGAGCAGGTAATTACTGGCCATATCACTGTTGATAACACAGGAATAGCTCAAATCCAGTCGGCAGTTATTACGCACGACATGGTCAACGACCTGTCCTTCGTGGATGGTATTACATTGGTGTCGAATGGGTCAACGTTTGAAGTTCCGGCTGGTGGGATTTCCAGCCTGGAAATACTTGATGGAACAATTTCAGACAATGACATCAGTGATGTTGATGCAGGAAAGATAATAGGTCTGGGAACTGCGGCCACACTTAATGTTGGCACAGGGACTAGCAACATTGTTCAGCTAGACGGAACGGGTGCGCTTCCGGCGGTTGATGGATCTAATCTGACAGGAGTTGTTGTAGGAGCTGGTTCTATCACTACGGCGGCACTGGCCAATAATGCCGTTACCAACACAAAAATCGCCACTGACGCAGTAAGCAGTGATAAGATAGTTAATGGCTCAGTCATTACCGAAGATTTGGCTGATGGTAACGTGACCAATATAAAGATTGCAAATAATGCTGTGACTAGTGACAAAATATCGGATGGTGCGATCGTGGATGCAGATATTGCAGATGTGTCTGCGGCAAAGGTTACCGGTCTGGGAACAGCCGCTACACTTGATGCCGGAGTGACCACGAATGACCTAGTTCAACTACCCTCGGATGGTACACTGCCTGCACTGGACGGATCTGCACTGGTAAACATGTCCGCTGCCCAGATTTCGGGCCTGGGAACAGCCGCCGCCCTAAATGTAGGTACTGCTGCTAATAATGTGGTGCAGCTTGACGGAGGTGCCAAATTGCCAGCTGTTGAAGGCTCGCAGTTGACCAATGTAACCGCAGTCAATTTTACAGGGGCACTGGCTGGCGACGTGGCGGGTGGCCAGGGAACAACCATCATATCAAATGGTGCCGTCAGCGGTGGCACAGGCGGAAAAATAGCAGATAATACCATCACCGACGATGACATTAATAGTATTAGCACAGCCGTTATTACAGGGCTAGGCACGGCGGCTGGACTCAACGTGGGGGTATCCCCCGGTAATGTTGTGCAGCTCGACGCTACCGGTTTGCCGGCCGTTGACGGTTCACAACTCACAAATGTTACCGCCACTGGTTTTACGGGCTCCCTCGCTGGTGACGTAACTGGCACTCAGGGAGCTACGCTGATAGCAAACAATGCCGTAACAGATGCAAAGCTAGACAAATCCAATATCCCACTTAGTGGGTTTGGAAACCCGGCGTCTTCAGTTAATATGGGTGGACAGTTGGCAACAAACTTAGGCACGCCGGTTAGCTCAACCGATGCGGCTACCAAGGGTTATGTCGATTTAAGTACCGTTGTTTTTGAGGATGCTCCTACTGGCACACTGAAGGCAGGAGTGCTTTCCGGGGATCTCCTAACTTCTGGTCAGGGCAACGTGCTTTACGGCAGAGCATCGGGCGGTAACCTGACAACGGAATCACACAACACAATAATGGGGTGGCTTGCCGGGGCGACAGCTACATCGTCGAATAATTCATTTTACGGATACAGGGCCGGTGTAATCACATCAACTGGTGCCGACAATACCTATTTAGGCTACGAGGCTGGTGACAACAATGTTTCAGGATCAGACAATGTAGCGATTGGGTCTGGTGCCGGGTCAACGGGAGGCACATTTTCAGGAACAGTGGCTATAGGGGCGTCGTCGATAACAATTCAGGATGACGCTATTGCTGTTGGAACAAATGCGATCGCCAGTGCGACGAACGCTATAGCCATCGGAGCAAACACTACTGCGGCGAATGCAAATACAATGATTTTGGGTAATGGTGTAAATGTTGGTATTGGTGCACCGAATCCAGCTGAATTACTAGAAGTAAACGGTGGTGTCAAAATCGGCAACACGGCGGGAACCAATGCTGGGACATTAAGGTGGACTGGAAGTGAATTTCAGGGCTATGACGGCAGCGGTTGGTTGAAGCTCGATGCCACAGGGATTGACGGTAGCATAAGTCAGGATATTACCTTCGACCAGGGAAATGACCGGGAGATTTCAATTGCGTCGGCGGCCTCGGGAGTGGGCAACGACTTGATATTGACCGCCGGCGACGGGGCTACCAATAGTGATGTGGGTGGTGACATTGTTCTCAATCCGGGTATTCAGCCAGGTTTTTTAACCCCCTCTAATGTCCTTGTAAATGGTAAAATTTATTTTAACGGGCCATCTGGTTCCCCGGTAGCTTATGCTAATGGCGATTTCCAATTGGAACAGGGTGCCAACCGTGCAATTCAGGTGGGGAATGCAGTTGCTGGAAACGGTAACAATTTGACGGTTAGTGCCGGCGGCGGGCAGCAATTTGGCGGCGCTACAAACGGTGGAAACCTGACGTTAAAAGCGGGTAGTCCATGGAGCGGCGGGCTGTTTGGCGATATTTTTTTACAGGGAAACAGGGTTTCCTATGGTGCTGCTGACGGCACCTATAAAGTAGAGTTTAGCGATGGAACAGCTAACGGATCTGTTTTTAGCATGCTTTCATTGACCAACAATAATCTCGGTGGCATCGGCACCGGCGTTGCACTTTCTTTTAGGGGATCAACCAATGGATCTAATAGATTTGATCTGGGTAAAATTTCAGCACTAAAGACGACAGCTTCAGCCGGAGGAATGAGATTCTCTGTGCTAACTAATACTGCCGGGCCAACCTATGTGGATGCTATGGCAATTGACGGTTTTGGTCGAGTCGGTATTGGCACAACTACGCCGGGTGAAGTGCTTGAAGTAAACGGGAATATCCAAGCCACTGAATATTTCTACCCGTCGGCAGTGACCAAAATCCTTTCTGTCTCTAATAAATCTTTTACTCCTGAGAGTAACGAACCGTTGGCCACACAAGGAGGCACGCTGGGAAAATACATCGTCAATGGAACTGCTACTGTTAACGCAACAATGTCGGCAGGCATTGAACTGCCCAACGGTGCGACAGTAACGCAAGTAGACGCCTTCGTAATTGATAATGATGCAACATACAATGTTACTGTGCAACTCGCCAGAGGAACCCATACCGCCACGGGGGGTATCGCAATGACAAACGTGACAAGCGCAGGCCAAAATCCTGCCGTGCAAAATCTTTCGGAGACGTTCATCAATGCTCCATTGATTGACAATGATCTGTATTTCTATTACTTGAGCTTCCAGACTAAACAGGCAAATTCAAACTTGGCGCTACTGAGCTTCAGAATTTACTATACCGTTCAGAAGGTTGATTAACTGACAAAGGGATGAGATATATAGTAATAGTCTTTTTGTTTTTGGGAGCGATGATCAGAGGTAACTCCTCGCTGGCCCAGTTTACTACCAGCCCAGGCACCACGATAGGTATTACTGTTGCCACCAAGGTTGGTGTGCAAGCCAATGCGATCAACCAAGGTACTATTTCTAATAATGGCACGCTTTATCTCTACAACGACTGGAGTAACTCAGGCACCTACGGAGGTTTGGGTATTGTGAATTTGACAGGGACAAGCCAAACATTTGCTCACAATGGGCAGCAATTGGCCTCGTTGTTTGTTAACGGGGGAGGCTCGAAGCAAATTTCATCCAATGTTTTAATTACTGAAGGGCTTGTGCTCACGGACGGGCTGATAGATGTAAACCCATCGGCCAACTTTGTTGTGAAAAGTACTGCCAGTATTTCCGGCGCATCTTTGTCGAGTTATGTCCGGGGGAAAATGCAAATTTCAGGGCAGGGCAATCAATACTTTCCCATTGGCACTGGCTCCACCTTCACTCCAGTTGAGCTAATAAAAGTAAAAGGCAATGCTCCGGTGGTTGCCATGGAGGCGAAAGAACCTCACCCGGTCGGCCAAGGTGGCCTGGGGGTTGTCGAAATCTCACAGGCTAGATATTGGGAGAGAACAGTTGTTTCGGGCGAAATGACTGAGGGGAAAATTACCTTGCCGACAATCAATGAAAGCTTCATAGGCACGATGAACAATGCCTCAATAGTGGCATCAGATGAACTTGGCGGTACTTACGAAAGCCTGGGCCAGCAGTCTACCAGTGGCACGGTTGACAACGGCACGGTTACCAGTTTTGAAGACGCACTTTTTAACTTTTATGCCTTGGCCAGCGAAATCAATAACAGCAGGGAAGCCGACTCCATCGCTTTGGTAAAGCTTTATGCAAGAGCAAATGGAGACGACTGGATCAACAAAACAGATTGGTTAACTGCCCCGATAGATACCTGGCACGGCGTCAGCGTCCAGGGAGGAAGGGTAGTGGGCATCAACCTGGCTGACAATAACCTCACAGGCCGCCTCACAGCTGACCTTAGAAAGTTGTCTTTGGCGGCCAGTCTGAACCTTTCAAATAACCAAATCGGACAGGGCGTACCTGCTTCGGCAGCACAGCTTACCAACCTTCAAACGCTCAACCTGGCGAGCAACAGGCTGGAAAGCCTTCCCAACCTTTCAACGTTGCCTAATATTCAGTTGATCGATGTTTCTGGTAACCTTTTACAATTTGATGACCTTGAACCGAACATCGGACTCTCTAATTTTAACTATGCTAACCAGGGCAAATTTGGAACGGCGCTGGATTCCCTACAGCCGGTTCATACCTCTTTTGTTCATGATTTGTCGGTCGGCGGATCTGCCAACGAATACCAATGGTTTCGGAATGGTGAATCGGTTGCTCAGGCCAACTCGTCTACCTATGCCATCGATGATTTGATTTATGACAACATGGGAGAATACGAACTCCGTGCTACGAGTTCACTAGTTCCTGACCTTATTCTGGCCAGCAATACTCAGAAGATCAGGGCGACAGCCAGCGTGCAAGGGCGAGTAACGAACGCAGATGGAGCCAATGTTGCCAATGCCACTGGTGCTACGCTGGGCATTAGACCTGGGCGTTACGACACCCTGGGTAGTTATACCGGGGGAGCCAACGGTTTGTTTTTTATTTCTCAACTTGTGTTAGGAGACTATCTGCTCTATGCCAGCCAAAACAACAACGTTTATATTCCCACCTATCATAAAAGGACGATAGATTGGGCATTTGCCGACGTCGTAAACTTGAGGGAAAACACTACTGGCGCCGACATTACGATGGAGTATCTTCCAAGAGAGTTGACACCAGATGATGGCGACAACGTTGTGTTGGGTTTTTTGGATGAAGATTTCGGCAGTGGCAAAGTGTTGGACCGCAAACGGGTGAAGGGAGCAGGGGTAAGCATTAGTCGTTCAAGGTTCAGAGCAAAGGGAAACGAAGACGACTATGAATTGGTGGTGTACATACAGACCGATGAAAACGGTGAGTTTGAAATTAGCAACCTGGCTGACGGCGATTATAGGATCAATATTCAGTACCCCGGCATTCCAATAGACCCAGCCTCTTTTATCGACTTCCAGCTTGGAGGCGGAGCAGGCCTGGAGCAAAACAGGATCTCACTCGAAGCATTGGTGACGGAAGAGTCGCTCCTTATTACGAAGGTGAAGGAAACAGGCATTTATTTGAGCTATTTTAAAGACCTTGAAGTGTATCCTAACCCGGCTGACAAATTCGTTACCATCAAATATGAACAGCTGGTTAAAGGAAACGTTGTGGCTGAGTTGATGGACCTGAACGGAAACAGCCTGAAAACTATGGCGCTGAAAAACGAGAAGAACAGCACACAATTAATGGATGTTACGGCTTTCAACAATGGGATATACGTCCTTCGTTTTCATGATCAACTGGTTCCCGGCAGGCCAATAATTACCTACAGAATAATTATTTCCCGGTAATTTTTGTTGACTAGCTTTACAGGGAAAAAGCAGCAAAATGTTCAATACAGAGGAATTCAACAGACTCATTAAGCACAGGAGATCAATTTACACAGGGCAATTTACCGGGGAGAAGGTGGACGAAGCTGTTATTCACCAAATGCTGGAAAATGCCAATTGGGCACCCACTCATGGGCTTACCGAGCCCTGGCGATTTACCGTTTTCACTGGTGATGGCATTCAAAGATTGGCAGCCTTTCAGGCAGAGTTATTCAAGAAAGTAACCACTGCCCAGGGCAACTTTAATGAGGGTAAATACGAGGGACTTAAAACCAAGCCACTGTCGGCATCTCACATTATCGGCATAGGAATGAAAAGGGATGAAAAAGGAAAGATCCCGGAAATTGAAGAAATTGAGGCGGTTTCATGCGCTGTGGAGAACATGTACCTGACGGCTGCTGCTTACGGAGTTGGTTGTTATTGGGGCTCTGGAGGAATCACTTATATGGAAGAGGCAAAATCATTTTTTGGCCTTGGCAAGAATGACAAGTTTCTGGGATTCCTTTTTGTTGGTGTGGCAGGCTCAAAATGGCCGGAAGGAAAACGAGGATCAGTGAAAGAGAAGACAACCTGGGTGCGTTAGCCTTTTAACAATCTTCATATTCGCATACATCCTTCGTGGTCTCCACCTCAAAGGTCTGGTGGTTGATGCCAAAAGAGGTGGCAACTTTGCGGGCGTCCCTTTTGACAGCGGCGACAACTTGAGATGAAGCGTCATCTTCCACTACCAGGTGGCACGAAAGCACATTATACTGTCCGTCCATTGTCCACACATGAATATCATGAACGTCACTTACGTGGTCAATCGTCATCAACTGATCGTGGATTACCTTCACGGATACATCGTCTGGCACAGCCTGCAGAAATATGGTGATGGTTTCGCTCAATGTGCGATATACACCAAACAAGATGAAAACTGCTATGCCTATCGACAGCAAGGGATCGATAAAATACCAATCGGTAAAATGTATGACGATGGAGCCGATCAGTACTGCCACCCAGCCAAGCACGTCTTCCAGCAGGTGCCATTTTACCACTTTTTCGTTGGCGGTTTTTCCGCCCCACATTTTCCACGCAGCAGCACCGTTAACCAGGATACCCAACACAGAAAAAATCAGCATACCAAAAGTTTGTACTGGCTCTGGGTTCCAGAAACGTGGAACTGCTTCAATGATGATAATGACAGAACCGGCAAAAAGAATGAGGCCGCTAATGGTAGCCGAAATGAGTGAGAACCGCTTGTAACCATAGCTAAAATTTTTGTCCCGTTTTTTTCTGGAAATCCGCTCAAAAATCCAGCTGAGCCCTATGGCCATGGAGTCACCCAAATCGTGGAGGGCGTCCGATAAAATAGCCATGGAATTTGTCAGCAGCCCACCTATCAGCTCGAGGATGGCAAAGATCAGATTGATGAAAAAAACAGCCCGAAGCTTTCCCGAGCTGTCGTGCTCGTGATGATGGTGATGCCCCTGATGATGTCCATGCTGATGCGCCATGCTCAAATATCAGGCATATATGACTAATTCCCAACGGAAGGCCCATTTCCATTGAATATCGTAAGATTGAATCTTGGCTTTGTAGAGTATATCCTCCAGCTCGGGCTTGAGGAATGACCTGAGCACGGATAGCCGGGCATCGTATTTGACCATGGGTGAACGGGAGAACAGTCTTGTTAGCCAATCAATAGAATGATAGGCAAACCAGTGGCGGTGCAGGTCATTGTTGATAATGCCCATGTTCACCTGCCCGACCCACTGCGAGTAGAAGGCAATGAGCTCGGACTCGGGGAAATGATGCGTGAACAAGCTGGTGTGGATAATGTCAAACTTTAGCCTGGAAAACGCCTTCGAGTAAATATCAATCTGCTCAAACCTGATTTCAGGAAAATCTTTCGTGTTCTCCCGGGCATATTCCAGCACATGAGGATTGGCATCAATGCCTATCAACTCCAATTGTAGATTGTTTTTTCTACCCCAGCCAGCAAGCAGCTTCATGATATCACCACCGCCGCAGCCAATATCGGCGATCACTATTTTCTCTTTTCGTTTTTCGGGATAGCGGCTGAGCAGTTTTTTCAGGCCACTCAGGCTGATACTGTTGCCGCCAAGTAATCTGTTAATTGTGTCGAGCTCTTTAAGAGTTTGGACAATAATGTCTCCCGAGGAGCTAAGATCATCCATCCATTCCAATGCTGCCGATCGCTGGGAAAAATCAGGCATTACTTCCGACATTGATTTCGAGCAGCATACTTTCGAGCGTTAGGCCAGGCCCAAAGGCGAAACTAAGCACCTTTTTCCCTTCATCTTTTTCCGACAGGCTTTCTATGATCCTTTTTAGAACGAATAACACGGTGGGTGACGACATATTGCCGAATTCACGGAGTATTTCGTAAGCAGCCCAGTTTTGCGCCTTTTCTATGCCAATAGCCTCTTCGATGGATTCAAGTATTCGCTTGCCTCCCGGGTGGATGGCAAAGTAGTCGACAGCGGCTACAGAGCCCCCGTGTTGCCTCAGAAGTTTTTCAGTTAGTCTTCCGATGCCACCCTTTACAATGTCGGGCACATAGGCTGAAAGTTTCATCTCAAAACCGAAGTCGCCAATTTGCCAGGCCATGTCAGTTTCTCCCGTTGTGTCGACATCACAGTGGAAGTTTGCAAGCTTAAGGTTGACTCCGTTCTTCTTTTTTCCAGCAATAAGCATGGCTACAGCACCATCTGCGAAAAGGGCATTGGCCAGGAGGTTGTCTTCTGTTGGCTTGTTCTGAAAGTGCAAGGTGCACAGCTCCACGCAAACGACAAGCACTTGTGCACCGTTGTGCGAGCGACAGATGTTGTCGGCCACTTTCATGGCATTGAATGCAGCGTAGCAACCCATAAAGTTGATGGCTGTGCGTTGCACATCACCTGCCAGACCGAGCTGTTGCAGCAACTCGAGGTCAAGCCCGGGAGCATACATACCCGTGCAGCTAACAGTGACAAGGTGCGTTACCTCGTTTTGCCAGTTTGGCGTCAGCCCGATAGCCTTCTCGAGATCGCTTACAGCTTTTTGGCAAAGAGGAAGTGCCTCCTGTCTGTACCGCTCCATTCTTGAGCTGATGGTTGGAAATGGCTCCAGGCGCTCGTTTTTGGGGTAGAAAATGAAGTCATCTACTGCCGCACCATAGTCGTCGAGCACCGAATGGCGGTATCGAATACCGGAAGCCCGATAAAGTGCCTCCAATCTGTTGGCATCTTTCCCGGTCAGCCCGTGCGCTTTAATCATAAACCCCAAAATCTCGCTTTGACTAAAGCGATGAGCGGGGGTAGCGGTGCCTATTCCGAGAATATTAGATTCCATAGATGGTATAATAAGCTAAATTTAGCCTTACTTGTTCAAACACTTGGCTATTATATGTTACAAAAGGCTACCTGGCTTCATCTTCGCATACCCTTTTCCTTCTACTTATTACCGGTATTTGTGTTTGCCTGTGCGACTGTAAAGCCTGATGGTCTTTTATTGACCGGGATTATTTTCTTAATACTTCACCTTTTCCTTTACCCTGCCAGCAACGGGTTTAACTCATATTTTGATAAAGATGAAGAAAGCATTGGTGGTTTGGAGCGTCCACCAAAAGTATCTGAAGAACTTTACTGGACGTCACTGATCTTCGATGCCGTAGCGCTTGTCGCTGGTTTTATGATTAATTGGGTATTTGCACTGATGCTTTTTGGCTATGGACTGGCGTCGAAAGCCTACAGCCACCCGCTTACCCGCTGGAAAAAGAAGCCATTGCTTGGCTGGCTTGTGGCTGGCTTCTTTCAAGGGTATTTCACGTTTATGCTGGTAGCAGTAGGCTTGAAAGACTTTTCCCCTGAGCTATTTCTGAATGCCAAATATTTCGTGCCGGCTTTTTTATCCTCCGCCCTGCTTTGGGGTTCGTATCCTATGACCCAGGTGTATCAACACGAGGAGGACGGAAGAAGAGGAGATGAGACGCTGAGCCGTAAGCTCGGTGTTTTGGGCACTTTTCATTTTACGGCCATCTGTTTCACGGCGGCAAGCGGCGGATTTTTCTACTATTTTTTGACGAGCTATGAAATGACAACAGCATTGGCTTTTTTAATAGCCATGGGGCCGGTGCTCGCCTACTTTCTCTGGTGGTATGCCACGGTGCGAAACGATAGAAAGCAGGCAAACTTTAGAAACACCATGCGGCTGAACTTCTATTCTGCCGTCTGCCTCAACCTGTTTTTTTCCTGGCTTTGGCTGTTTACTTAGAAAGGTTGGCCATGTGTTTGAGCGATAATACGTTTGGCTAAAAATGGCAAGCCACCCACCAGCCCCACGCCAATATTGGATGTAAAATGAGTGCCAAACAGATTTTGCGACTGGCGGCCTACCCACAGGCGGCGGGCAAATTGCTGCTTCCACTTCTGAGCATATTCTTTTTCAATGGCCGCCAGGTCAAAGGCATTATTCCGGCGGTGGGAAGTAATTATTTCTGCCAAAATTTTAGCGGAATGAATGGCCATAGCCATACCGTTGCCACACAAGGGAGTGATCAGTCCAGCCGAGTCGCCCGACATCAGGATACCGTTGTTGGTAGTCTCCTTTTTCTCAAAAGATACTTCGTTGATCACCTCAGGGCCATCGAACAGGAAGTCGGAATTTTCAAAAAGCTCCTTCAGCCTCGGGTTTTGGTAAAGCACAGCCTTTTCCATTTCTGCGATGCCTCCGGAGCTTTTCAGGTTTTCGGTGCGGCTCAGGTAGCAAACATTGTAGGTGTCATTTTCAACCTTACTAATGCCGCAATATCCTCCTGGAAAATTGTGAAGGGCTATTAAATCCTTTGGGAAATCGGTTTTCACATGGTACTTCACACCAACAAAGGGTGACCTTTTTTTCATAAAAGGCCTGTTGAGCTGCTTGTCAATTTTAGATCGTTTGCCGTGCGCCCCAATCACCAGCCTGCTGCTGGCCGATTGACCGTTGCCATAACTTACCACAAAACTTTGATCCTCCTTTAAAATGTCATCAACAGATTGATTGAGGGCAAACTGCACACCGCTTTCAAGAGCTTTCCCATAAAGAAACTGATCGAATTGAAACCGGCTGATGCCAAAGCCACCCATAGAAAGGGACACAGACGCCTGCTTGCCAGAAATGGACGATAGGCTGAATCGATTGATGGTGGCGGGTTCGAAATCGTCGGGATAGAGCCCGTTGCGCCGCAAAAAAGGCTCCACCTCATTCGAAATGTATTCTCCGCATACCCGATGAAAGGGGTAGCTTTTTTTTTCGACCAGCAGCACATGGAGCCCGTTTCTAGCCAGCAATATGCTGTTGACCAGACCGGCTAGCCCACCACCGATAATCACCACGTCTTTCATGAAAGAGAAATATAAGGTAAAATCAGACGCCGGGGTGTTTTGTTTAGGAGTTTGTCACTTAATGACAAAAGTCAGTAGAAATAAATCCCAATATCATAACTTAGAGGAGTATTCTCGCTGAATTTTGGAACATGCAGACAACCCTCCCAAAGAAGCCTGTTGCAGAGAAAACTTATTGCTATCACTGTGGTGATGAGTGCCTCATTGAGCCTATTTTGGGCCACGAAAAGCACTTTTGCTGTGAGGGCTGCAAAACTGTATATGAGTTGCTACAGGACAACGGCCTTTGCGACTACTACGAACTGGAGAAAACCCCTGGGTTGAGCTTGAAGCAGCCAAAATCCAGTGAGGCCTACGAATTTCTTGACGAGGAGGTAATCAGTAAAAAACTGATTGATTTCACTGACGGCAAGACCACAAAAGTGACCTTTTATATTCCCGCTATTCACTGCAGCTCTTGCCTTTGGCTACTGGAAAACCTCCCAAGGTTGGAGAGTTCGGTGACAAGCTCCAGGGTCAACTTTGTGAAAAAGGAGCTTACGATAGCCTTTCAGCAGGACAATGTAAGCCTAAGAAAAATCGTAGAGTTACTGGCTTCTATTGGCTATGCCCCGCTCATTACACTCGAAGACGAAGCAAAAGAACAGAAGAAAGCTTCCTCACCCAACCGGAAGCTCTATGCACAACTCGGTGTAGCGGGTTTTTGCTTTGGAAATATTATGTTGCTAAGCTTTCCTGAATACCTCGGCTTCGATGGTGACGAGGATTATCTCAAACAATTTGTTGGCTATCTGAATTTCCTTTTGGCACTTCCTGTCGTGTTCTATTCTGCGCAGGACTATTTCGTTTCTGCTTTTAAGAGCCTGCGAAAGAAGTTTGTCAATATAGACGTGCCCATTTCTCTTGGTATTGCTGCCCTTTTTTTGCGGAGCACCTATGAGGTGTTTTTAGGAGGAGAGGCGGGCTATTTCGATTCGCTTGCGGGCCTGCTGTTCTTCTTGCTTATTGGCAAGTGGTTTCAGAGCAAGAGCTACGACCATCTTTCATTTGAACGAAATTATACCTCCTACTTCCCCCTGGCGGTGCTCAAATGGGTTGACGGTGCAACCAGAAACATCCCCGTTTCTGACATTAAGAAAGGCGATATTTTGCTGATTAGAAACAAAGAACTGATACCAGCTGATGGCATTCTCATCAGCCCTTCGGCCTCGGTAGACTACAGCTTTGTTACTGGCGAAAGCGACCCTGTAAAAAGGACACAGAATGACTTGCTGTATGCCGGCGGGCGCCAGCAGGGCGCTTCCATTAAGGTGCTGATAGAAAAGGATGTGTCGCAGAGCTACCTTACCCAGCTTTGGAACCATAGCTCCTTTGTAAAGGAAAATGAGGAACAGTACCAGCAGCTGATCAATGTAATCGCCAGGTATTTTACTATGGCTGTCATGGTACTGGCCACCGGAGCCTTTATTTTTTGGTGGCAGCAATCGCCTACACTGGCGGTAAATGCATTTACCGCTGTGCTTATTGTTGCGTGCCCCTGTGCGCTGGCATTGGCCACACCATTTACGCTGGGCAATGCTATGGTGATGATGGGCAAAGCTGGGCTCTATTTAAAAAATACGCATATCATTGAGAAAATAGCCACCATCAATCGCCTGGTTTTTGACAAAACAGGAACCCTTACCTATGCAAAGGACGGGGAAGTGATGTTGGGCGGGCGCTACTCGGACGACGAGCTTCAAGCCATTTTTTCGGTGACCAGCCACTCCACCCACCCACTAAGCCGTAAACTGCACGAGCACCTTTCGCAACGCTTTGCTCAAAAGCTGCCGGTTGATAAGTTTAAGGAAATTGAGAACAAAGGTATTGAAGCAGCCGTCAACGGGAAGGCGTATCGCATTGGCTCTCCATCATTTTGCTTTGAAGAGGCCCGGGTGTCAATCACTGAGGGTAATATGGTTTATTTGGCCATTGATGGAATTACCCGGGGTCACTTTTCCATTCGCACAAAAACGAGAGGTGGGCTGAAGCAAGTAATTCAAAAGCTCGGAGCCAGTTTCAAAACTACGCTGCTTTCCGGCGACAGATCTACCGAACAGACGTTGATGAAGGAGGTTTTTCCCGACGAAACGCCCATGTATTTCAATCAGACACCGGAAATGAAGCTGGAATATGTGGCTGCTTGTCAGGCAAGTGGTGAAAAAGTGATGATGCTGGGCGATGGCCTGAATGATGCGGGGGCACTTCAGCAGGCCGATGTGGGCATGGCCATCAGCGAAGATGTGGCCAGCTTTTCGCCAGCCAGCGATGCTATTTTGGATGCCAAAAGCTTCGAGCGGCTTCCAACGTTTCTGTTGTTCGCCAGACGAGCCAGACAAATTATTTTTATTTGCTTTGGTGTATCATTTGCCTACAATATTGTGGGTTTAAGTTTTGCCATGACAGGCATGCTCACCCCCCTGCTGGCTGCTATTCTTATGCCCGTGAGCAGCATCACCATTGTGGCGCTTAGCACGATCTTAATCCGATTAGTTGCAGGTCACCTTAAACTCACGTAAGACATGAAAATTATTATCCTTCTTATCAGCATCAGTGTAGTTGTGGCGATCGTTTTTCTTATCGCATTTCTTTGGGCAATGAAAAGCGGCCAGTACGAAGACACCTACGGGCCATCTGTCAGAATGCTGTTCGACGACAACATCAAAAAAGACGAGAACAAAACCGAAAAATAGCCGTAAGGTAATCGTTAACTAAAAGTTACCTTTGCGCAACCAAGAGGTTAACGATAGACACTTTAGCAGACGGATAAATGTTGTTTTCACCTGAGGGGAGCACCCCGGTTAAGAGTTTTCTGAACATTGGAGCCTTTGTTCTCAGAGTGCTGGGATTTTTCTTCCTCCTCTTCTTTTTCGAGCGGTTGCTGTTTGTTGCCTTCTATTTTCCGGAGATATGGGGCGAAGCTGGATTCCAGGAAACGCTCCGGGCCTTCTATATGCCCTTCAGGCTTGACCTTTCTGCGGCTGCTTATTTTACCGTTATCCCCTTTTTGCTAAGCCTGGCCTTTCTCTTTGTCGGGCATCAGCGGGCGAGAACCGTGCTGACTAAAGTCGTCACCGTGCTGATTCTGCTATTTGCAGCCCTAACGATTCTTATTCATGTAGGTGAAACGGTTACGTACCAGGAGTGGAAGTCGAAGCTTTCTTCACGGGTCTTTGTGCACCTTGCCCACCCTACCGAGGTGGTTCGCACAGCGACTCCCGCTTACATGGTTGAGTTTGCTCTGATGGTGCTGGTATTGGGGCTTGTTGTATGGCTGCTCTACCGCAGGCTTTTGAAGAGGGCAGCTCCCGTAGCTGCGCAAGGTTCCTGGCTCCAGCGTTTTGCCATTGGCCTTCCAGTGCTTCTTTTTTATGCCTTTCTGCTTATTGTGGCTATAAGAGGGGGTTTGGGCAGGTATCCGTTAGGCATATCTAATGGCTATTTTTCTAACTATCACATCGTCAACGATGCCTCGGTCAACACCATCTGGAACTTTGGAGACAAATGGCTGCGATACCGCAAGGGCAACCTTGATCAGTTCTTCGGTAAATATCCACAGGAGAAGGCCAACGATATTACAAGGGCCTTGTTGAGTGACCACGACAGCCTGACTACAAAGGTGCTTAAAAAGGACACTTTCAATATTGTGTTCATTGTGCTCGAAAGCTGGTCGGCCCAAATGGTGGAGGCGCTTGGTGGGGTGGGTGCACCAAGTGTCTCGAAACTGGCCAGCGAAGGCATTCTTTTTGAGCGGGTATAT
This sequence comes from Imperialibacter sp., assembly GCF_040222385.1. Classification (GTDB taxonomy): domain Bacteria; phylum Bacteroidota; class Bacteroidia; order Cytophagales; family Cyclobacteriaceae; genus Imperialibacter. The sequence continues at coordinate 87,959 of NZ_JAVKDF010000027.1, read as the reverse complement.
GCGGCGTCATGGACGTCGCAAAAAGGTAACGCATCCATTTTTAGCGGCTATCCGGCCTTGCCTCGCAGCCCCATCAATCAGCAGGACGAGAAAATACGCAGCCTGCCTTCTTTGCCCCGGAGCCTTGGTGACTACAATTCGGAATACCACTACGGCGGCGACCTCGATTTTGGAAATATCGGTGGCTATCTGGTGAATGCCGGGTTCAACAAATTGTTCGATGAAGACTCGCTTAGCATTTTGCAACCACGGGGCCGACTGGGGGCACACGATGAAGCTACCCTGCCTTATTTTTACGATCAATTGGAGCGAGCAGGCAACCGAGACAAACCTTTCTTCTATTCACTTTTTACACTAAGCAGCCATTCACCTTACGACATACCCGGACTGACCGACTGGCCAACCGGTGGAGAGTGGGCTGCCTATGCTGCTACTATTGCCTATGCCGACGAGCATTTGGGTAAGTTTTTTGAAAAGGTCAGGCGTTCACCTATTTACGACAAGACCTTGTTTGTGTTGATAGCAGATCATGGTCGCACCAACGAATACAACCCCTTTCCTTACAATGATAAGATGTACCACATTCCCATGATTTGGTGGGGAGGAGTGATCAAAGAGGACTTTCGGGGAGCCAAAGTGGATAAAATAGGTGCTCAATACGACCTTGCCAAAACGCTATTAAGTCAAATGGATCGGGGTGTTTCCGGCTATCGGTTCAGTAAAGATTTGCTCAACGAAGGGTCGGGGGGCTTTGCTATGTACGAGCACCACAATGGCTATGGTTGGGTGGACGCCAATGGCTATTTCGCTTTCGACTTCGACAGGAACAAAGTGGTAGAAAGTGAATTTACTGACGAATCTGCTTTTGCTACCGCCTACGAAAATAGCAGAGCCTTCATCACGGCGGTGTACAGGGATTTTCTTTTCTAGATCATTCGTTCCAGGCGGAAAGTGACCTTTACCTCTTCTGCGTTTCGCAGCAGCCTCAGCGTAACTTTTTTCCCTTTTTTAAGCCGCATGAGCGTGGTAAGAAAGTTGAGGCTTGTATTCGTTATGGTCAGGCCGTTCACCGTTTTGATAATATCGCCTTCCATCACACCAGCCCTTTTTGCTGGCGAGTTTTCCCTCACATTAACAACCCTGATGCGATTGAGCTCTGTGCCATGCGCCACCACTTCCAGCCCGCTCATATCGTACTCAAACTTCTTTTGGTACTCAACGCTTTTTGAGAGATAAAGCGTTTGGCTGAAGTAGTCGTAAATATGATTGAACCTGCTGAGGATTTCACCTCCTACTGTGCCATTCCTTCGCTCAGCTTCTTCCGGAACGAGGCCATACGAACCTTCATTCGGGTAGGAAGCGATCACATCGTCAAAGCTGTATTTACCGATCTTCACCTTGTCGACTCTGGCCACTACGCCTTCTATATCACCACCAAGGCCTTTGCCCAGGCTCGCCTCAAGGTTCTTTTCTGGCAGATGAATCAGCGAACTGGTGCTCTGATCAAGTAAAATTGCGTGACTGGCGCCGCTATCAACCATCAGGGCCACGTTCATTTTGGTTCCATTTTTTTGAGTGATTTCGGCAGCCATATAGGGCTTGGTACCACGAACAATGAGTGGCACTTTTTCATAATATTTTTTTGGGTTGAAAAAATTAGGCTCGTAGAATTTTACCACCTTCTTGTCATAATTGACTTCGATGATAAACCGGCTGAACAGCTCATACCCGATGATGCCGAATACCTCGGTGCCAAGCTGATTGCTTAGGTTGAGGTAGTCCTGATCAAGCACCAGCATGGAGATGCCTTGTCCTTCAATGCCGGGGAGCTTAAGCTGCACATTTTTGGCCACGTGCGCCAAAATGCTGTCCGCTTGCCCCGGAGCAGTAAAGGTGATGGTGCGGTCGTAGGTAAGGTTGAGGAGAGAGGCGACAAGGGGCTCCGTCAGAATACAGTTTTGAACACCGCTGTCGAGAATGAACTTGACAGTAATCCTGCCATTGATAGTTACCGGGATAATAATCAGGTTATTGTATCGCTCGAAAGGAAACTCGATCACCTTGGCACCTGTGCTCATTCGAAAGCCCAAAAATTGAGCATGGGACTGGAGGGTAAGAATTATGACAAAGAGGAAGGCAAGGCATTTGGAAAAGGTCGTCCTCTTCATTATTTTGAATCGGTTAGAAATATCAGGTGGTTGTTTTACGTAATGTAAACATTTCTGTTTTTCATTACACTTACTTTGAGCCTCTTATTTGCCTGATTGAATATGACAAAAGTCAGTATTGCAAATGGCATTCGTCATTAGCCTGGCCTGTGCTTTCAAATAGTTTTGCCGTGTTTCCATTTGCTAACCCTCTATAAATATGGAATTAGAAAAATTCAGCTACGACAACAAAATAGTAAAGTACTTTGCTATTGCCACAGTTGTCTTTGGTATCGTGGGTATGCTGGTAGGCCTTACTGCAGCCATTCAGCTTTTTTACCCGATATTCAATTTTGACCTGCAGTACACCACATTTGGTAGAATCAGGCCGCTGCACACCAATGCGGTGATTTTTGCATTTGTGGGCAACGCTATGTTTGCCGGTGTGTATTACTCCTTGCAACGGCTGCTAAAAGCCAGAATGCTGAGCGACGCCTTAAGCTGGATTCACTTCTGGGGCTGGCAACTCATTATTGTGGCTGCGGCCATCACATTGCCGCTTGGTTTCACGTCCTCTAAGGAGTATGCCGAGCTGGAATGGCCGATCGACATTGCCATCGCCCTCATTTGGGTCGTTTTCGGCATCAACATGATAGGCACCATCCTCAAGAGGCGGGAGAGGCACATGTATGTGGCCATTTGGTTTTACATTGCCACATTCGTCACCGTTGCAGTGCTTCATATTTTCAACTCGTTTGCATGGCCGGTAAGCCTGTTCAAAAGCTATTCAGCCTTTGCTGGAGTGCAGGATGCACTGGTTCAGTGGTGGTATGGTCACAACGCCGTGGCTTTTTTCCTTACCACCCCCTTCCTTGGCTTGATGTACTATTACCTGCCCAAGGCGGCTAACAGACCAGTTTACTCTTATAAGCTGTCTATTATTCACTTCTGGTCTTTGATATTTATTTACATCTGGGCAGGCCCTCACCACTTGCTCTATACCTCTTTGCCCAATTGGGCTCAGTCACTCGGTGTTGTCTTCTCCATCATGCTCCTGGCTCCTTCGTGGGGTGGTATGCTCAATGGCCTGCTAACGCTTCGTGGTGCCTGGGACAGGGTGCGTGAAGATGCAGTATTGAAATTTATGGTGGTGGCAGTTACCGCCTACGGTATGTCAACATTCGAGGGGCCTATGCTTTCACTGAAAAATGTGAATGCCATTGCTCACTTCACCGACTGGATCATTGCCCACGTGCACATAGGTGGCCTGGGCTGGAATGGCTTCCTTACTTTCGGCATGCTCTACTGGATGATCCCACGGATTTATGGGACAAAGCTTTTCTCCGATAAGCTCGCCAATTTCCATTTCTGGATTGGCACCCTTGGTATCATTTTCTATGCCTTGCCACTCTATTGGGCAGGCATCACCCAAAGCTTGATGTGGAAACAATTCACAGAAGACGGTTTCTTGCAGTATCCTAACTTCCTTGAAACTGTCACTCAGATTGTGCCCATGTACATGTTGAGGGCTGTTGGTGGCTTGCTTTACATCATTGGAGTGCTGGTAATGGCTTACAACCTTGTGAAAACAGCCTATGCTGGTAAGCTGATTGCCAATGAGCCAGCGGAAGCGCCAGCGCTTGAAAAGAGGGAAATTGTTGGGGGACATTGGCACGCCGTATTGGAGCGCAAGCCGATCATTTTTACCAGTCTGGCACTTGTTGCCATTTTAATCGGCGGGGTGATTGAGTTTGTGCCGGCATTTTTGATCAAATCCAATGTGCCCACTATCGCCAGCGTGAAACCTTACACACCATTGGAATTGCACGGCCGAGATATTTATATCCGGGAGGGCTGCAATACTTGCCATTCTCAAATGGTGCGCCCATTCAGGGAGGAAACGGAGCGCTATGGAGAATATTCTAAGGCAGGAGAGTTTGTGTATGACCATCCATTCCTGTGGGGCTCTAAACGTACCGGGCCCGATTTGCACCGGGTAGGTGCCAAGTACCCCGATTCATGGCATTTCAATCACATGCTTGACCCCACATCCATGTCGCCTGGCTCGATAATGCCCCGCTATCCTTGGTTGTTTGAGCAACAGGTTGATGCCGACCTAACTCCGGCCATGATCAGTGCATTACGCAATGTAGGGGTGCCTTATGAGGAAGGGTTTGAGGATCAGGCCAATGCGCTTATGAGTAAACAAGCGGCATTGATAGCCATAAATCTGAAAAAGGATGGCATAGAGATCGCCCCGGAGGCGGAGATCATCGCACTTATAGCCTATTTGCAACGCCTGGGCACCGACATCAAAGTGAAGGGAGTTGCCAATCAAAATGTATCGTCAACCCAGGAAGGAGGAAACTAGCCATGTATAAGGAAGTATTAAGATCAATCACAGGTATAGAGATTTGGCCACTTGTTTCACTGGCTATCTTCTTCGCCTTCTTTGTCGGGCTATTACTTTGGGTTTGGTTGGCAGACAAAGACTATATAGATGAAATGAGCCACCTCCCTATGGATAGCGATCAAAGTTCCACACCTAACCAGTTGAATCATGACACACTTAAATAGACTTTTGGCCTTATTAAAGAAAAAGCCGAAAACGTGGTTAACGCTTTTTGGATTGCTGATGCCTGCAGTGGGCTTTGGCCAGGATGCAAACGCTACGCCAACCACCTCCGATAGCCCTGAATTGTTGCTCTATACCGCCATGGCACTAGTTGTCATTGTGGCCGTTCTTGTACTTGTGGTGGCGCTCTATACCCTCACCATTATCAAAGTGATTATCAGGAAAGAAAAAGTGAGCGAGTTAGCTGACCAGGGCCTGACGTATGAAGAGGGACCCGGCTTCTGGGCAAGGTTTAATCAAAAAATGACGGATGCTGTGCCACTTGAAAAGGAGGACGCCGTATTGCTCGATCACAACTACGATGGCATCAGAGAACTTGACAATCACTTGCCGCCATGGTGGAAGTACATGTTTTATTTGTCGATAGTTTTTGCTGTGGTTTATCTGCTTGCCTACCATGTTTTCGATACACTTCCACTTCAGGAGGAGGAATATCAAAACGAATTGGCGGTGGCCAGTGAGGAAGCTGAGGCCAGAAAGCTGCTCGCTGTAAATGAGCTGGATGAGAACAGTGTGGAAGCAACGGCTGTTGAAGCTGAACTTGTCAATGGAAAAGACATCTTCGACAAGAGTTGCGCCGTGTGCCACGCTGCTGATGGCGGAGGTGGCGTGGGCCCCAACCTGACCGATAAATACTGGATTCACGGCGGCTCCATCAACGACGTATTTAAAACCATCAAGTACGGTGTGCCTCAGAAGGGTATGATTGCCTGGCAGGCTACTTTGAAGCCAACAGACATCAGAGACGTTGCGAGTTACATCCTGACTATGCAGGGCACTACGCCTGCAAGCCCCAAAGAACCTCAGGGAGATCCATATGAACCGGGAGCCGCAGGGCAGGAATCTGGAAACTAGAGACATGAAGTAAGCATCCCAAAAAGCGATGGAAGATTTATATGAATATGATGAACTGTACCGTGACACAATTGCCACTGTAGATGAACAGGGCAAGCGAGTGTGGATTAACCCCAAAAAACCCAAAGGGAGGTATCACACTTACAGGATAGCAGTAACAGTGCTTTTGTTAGGTTTATTATTTGGTGCTCCCTTCCTTTCCTGGAGGGGACACCCAATGTTCCTCTTCAATATTTTCGAGCGCAAGTTTATTCTATTCGGCACGGTATTCTGGCCTCAGGATTTTATCATTTTTGGGATAGGCATGATCGCCTTCTTTGTGTTTGTGATTCTTTTTACCGTAGTATTTGGCCGTATTTGGTGTGGCTGGATGTGCCCTCAGACTATCTTCATGGAGATGGTCTTTCGGAAAATCGAGTACTGGATCGAGGGTGACGCTAATCAGCAGCGTAAACTGGCGAGACAGGACTGGAATTTTGAGAAAATTTGGAAGAAGGGTCTCAAGCTTTCCATCTTTTTGGGGATTTCGGCGCTTATCGCCCACACGCTTATGGCCTATCTGATAGGGGTTGATGAGGTGGTTACCATTATATCGCAGCCGCCCACAGCACACATGGCGGGGTTTATTGGGCTTGTTGCATTTACAGGCATCTTCTTTTGGGTTTTTGCCTATTTTAGAGAGCAAGCTTGTATTGCTGTTTGCCCTTATGGCCGTTTGCAGGGCGTGCTTCTCGACAAAGAATCAATCGTTGTGGCTTATAACTGGTTGCGTGGCGAACCCAGAGGAAAAATAAAGAAAGAAGTAGCCGGAGCGAAAGCTGAGCCACCTAAGGGCGATTGCATCGACTGCAAGCTTTGTGTGCACGTGTGCCCAACCGGAATTGATATCAGAAACGGCACTCAGCTGGAGTGCGTCAACTGCACAGCCTGCATAGACGCATGCGATGAGGTAATGACGAAGGTTGACCGCCCAACGGGCCTCATTGGTTACTACAGTCACAGCATGGTCAGTGAGGGGGAGAAGTTTTCTTTTAACACCAGAATAGCTGCCTACACCGCAGTCCTTGTGGGAATTTTGGGGCTATTGGCCTTTCTGCTTACCACCCGAACAGACGTGGAAGCTACCATGCTGCGTGTTCCGGGAATGCTTTATCAGGAGAAGGAAAACGGAATGATCTCCAATCTTTACAATATTCAGTTTGTGAACAAAACCTATGAGGATATTCACATAGAAGTGAAGCTGAAAGACGCCAACGGAGGCACGATTGACCGGGTAGGGGGCGAAGGCCTGGTGATACCGGCAGCCAGCAACCTGGAGTCCGTTTACTTTATTGATCTGCCACGAGAGAATGTGACCGAAACCAGTAATAAGCTGGTGATACAACTCTATAGAGACGGAGAGTTGCTTGATGAGATAAAGACAAACTTTCTAGGGCCCTTTAAACAGAAAAAGCCATGAACTTCGGAAGCTGGATTACAGTAGCCTTTGTACTATTTGCAGGTCTTATTATCAGCCTTGTGGTGGTGTGCGTGCGGCAGGATGTGTCGCTGGTTTCAGCAGACTACTACCAGCAGGAAATCAAGTACCAATCGAGGATCGATGACATTTCCAACGCCCAGGAATCATCGACAAAAGTTGAGGTAACCCGCACGCCCGGTGAGAACCGGCTGGAGCTTTCATTCGGTGAACAAGGAGCTGCACTGACTGGCGAAGTCGTTATGTTTCGTCCATCTGATGCCAAACTTGATAAGAAGTTTTTGCTGAAGCTGGACGATACAGGAAGTTTTCAAATGGACACCTCTCAGCTAAAAAAGGGACTTTGGAAAATGAAAATTTCCTGGCAACAAGGAGGACAGACTTTCTTTGAAGAGAAAACTATAGTGATCTGATATGCCGCTTTGGTCAGCTTTTGTGCTTGGACTATTTGGCAGCCTACACTGTGCAGGCATGTGTGGCCCGCTTGTTTTTGCCCTTCACAAAGGAGGTAGCGGCTATGGAAAAATCACCTACCACACGGGTAGAATTCTTACCTACGCTCTGTTGGGCCTTACACTGGGTGGTCTTGGTTTTGCCGCCCAACTTGCAGGTTTGCAAAAGTGGTTTTCTCTCCTGCTTGGTATTGGGCTGCTTGCGTCAGTGATATTTCCCTTGATTTCTTCCCGATTTCATAGTCATTACCTTACCGCAAAAACAACTGGATGGCTATCAGGCCATGTCAGAAAATGGATGAGCAAGGCAGTGGCTTCGAGTGGCCCGTTTCGCCAACTTTGGCTTGGCGGATTGAACGGCCTGCTGCCTTGCGGCATGGTCTACATTGCCATAGCCGGTTCATTGTCCATGGCCAACTACTTTCAAAGTAGCTTATACATGATCTTCTTTGGTCTGGGCACCTTGCCCATGTTGTTGGCTATTTCCTATGGCAGTGGGTTAGCCAATCATGTCAGCTGGCTGAGCGTAAGAAGGCTGGCTCCCATTTTTATTGCGTGTCTTGGCCTGTTGCTCATTTGGCGTGGGCTCAATCTTCACATTGAGTATATGCCGGGGGCGCCTGGCAGCAGTCCTTTTGCTGGAATTACAATCTGTACGACTCCCTGATACTTCTACAAGCATATCTGCAGATTTACTATCTTTGAGTAAAAGGCAAGAAATGGACTCTTTCGAACTCAAATTTCCGGATAAAGTACTTGACTCCTTTACAGAGGAGGAGTTTTATATGTTTTGCCAGCAAAACAGAGACTTGAAGTTTGAACGAACTTTTGATAAAAGAATTATCATTATGACACCAAGCGGGGGGTTAATTGGTAATAAGGGAATGCGCATTGGTGCGAGGCTTGATGCGTGGAATGAGCAAACCAACCTTGGATATACGTTTGATTCGTCTACCGGATTCACGCTTCCAAATGCAGCTGTTCGCTCCCCCGATGCATCATGGGTTGCAAAAGCCAGATGGGAGGCACTTTCACTTGCAGAGCAAGAAAGGTTTCCGCCAATTTGTCCCGACTTTATCATTGAACTGATGTCTCCTTCTGATCGGCTTTCCGAGTTACACAAGAAAATGGAAGAGTATCAAAGCAATGGTTGTCGTCTTGGCTGGTTGATCGACTCCGCAAAGAGGGTGACATACATTTATCGCTCTGAAGGAATGATTGAAACTCCATTCAACAAGGTTCTTGACGGCGAAATGGTGCTGCCAGGTTTTAGCCTAAATCTGACAAAGATATTTTAATGGGCCTCACTGGTCTTTCAATGAGGCCACAGGATTACCTGTAGCTGCTACCAGGCTGTGGTAACCGACTGTGAGCAGCGTGACAATCAGGATGAGGCCAGCCGAAGAAATAAAAGTAATTGGGCTGGGACTGATCCGGAATTCAAACTCCTGAAGCCAATTGCTCATGGCATAATAGGCGATAGGGAAGGCGATCAAAATAGAAACGCCAACCAGCTTCAAAAAGTCCTTCGAAATCAATAGCATGATGCTCGAAACCGAGGCACCGATCACTTTTCTCAGACCGATTTCTTTTTTCCTTTGCTCTGCCGTGTACGAAGCAAGGCCAAACAAACCCATGCAGGCAATAACAATGGTAAAAATGGAGAACGTGGCAAAAACCTGGCCTTTCGACTCATCTGCCTGGTATTTCTCGTAGAAGTCCTGCTCAAGAAAGGAATACTGTAGTGGCCTGTTGGTAATAATATCTTTCCAGGTCTTGTCAATAAAACTTAACACATCGCCAGTGTTAGCCGTGTTAATCCTCACCAGCAAAATGCCGTTTTGAACACTGTTGTGAATAATCATCGGCATGATAGGCTCCTGAAGTGCTCTCTGATGAAAATTTTTAATAACACCTACCACTTTCACTTCCCTGGTTTGCATGCCCTCGCCAATCATCACCTTGAAACGCTTTCCAATGGGTTCGGTCCATGCCATCTCTCTGGCCAGCTCCTGATTGACGATAACCGCATTGGAGGTATCACTTTTCGTGCTTTCTGAAAAATTGCGTCCGTCAACTAGCTCAATTTCAAGTGTTGGAAGGTAGCCTGCATCCACCTGACAGCTCATAAATCCCTTTTCGGTAAAACCACCCTGTTCCGTCTCCACAAATATACCGTTCAGGTTGAAGTCGCCTCCTGGTGTAGTCCATCCGGATCCTACGCTGTAAATATCCGGGCTAGCCAAAAGCGCCTGTTTGAGCACATCGAGTTTTTTGCGTGCTTCTTGCCCTTCCAGCGGAATACGGATGACCTGGGCTTTGTTGAAGCCCAGGTTCTTTTCTTTCATAAAGTTGAGCTGGTCGTATACCACCCACGTGCAGATCACCATTATGATCGAAATGGAAAACTGGAAAACCACCAGGGCTTTCCTGAGTGCCGGATTACCCGATTTGGAGGAGACCCTGCCCTTTAGTACCTGCGCCGACTGGAACCGGGATAGGTAGAAAGCCGGGTAGCTTCCCGACACCAAACCTAAAAACACCAAAACCCCACTCAAAGCAAGCAGAATAAAGGGATCCTTGTAGAAATCTCGGGTGATTGCCTTGTCAGCAAGATCATTAAAATAGGGCAGAAGGAAGAATGCTAAAACCACGCTTAACACGACAGAAAGAAGTGTCACCACTACGGCCTCTACGGTGAACTGGATCATGAGTTGCTTGCGATAAGAGCCAAGCACTTTTCTGATGCCCACTTCCTTGGCCCGCATGGTGCCACGTGCAGTGGCCAGGTTCATATAGTTAATGGAGGCAATAAGCAGTATAAAAATAGCTACGATAGAGAAAACATAAATATAGGTGATGTCTCCGGCTGGCTCAATTTGTCCTTCATTTTTAGAGTAGAGGTGAATGTTGGCGAGCGGTTCAAGGTAAAAGTCGGCTTTTGCATTGAACTGGCGGAAGAGGTCACCGGTATACTTTTCCATAAACACCGGGGATCGGGCTTCCAGCACTTTTGGGTTAGTGCCAGCAGCAAGCTGAAGATATACCCAATCGTTGATATTGCCCCATGCAGAGGGGCCCTGAACGGGTAAGGTACTATAGGAAACAAGTGCTCTGGGTTGAAAGTGGGAGTTGGCTGGGGCATCCTTCATCACCCCCGTGACAATTCGTTGCCACTCTTCAGACCCTGTTTTGATCACTTTGCCTATGGGCTCGTCGTCTCCAAAGTACTTTTTTGCTACGCTTTCGGTGAGCACAATTGAATTGGGCTCAACAAGTGCCTTTTGAGGATCTCCTTTGAGTAGTTGAAAACTAAAAATGGAAAAGAAAGAAGAATCGGCGAAATAGAATTTCTCCTCGTAGAATTGCTGATCATCTTTTGTCACCAATTCCCTGCCAGGGTAGTTGATCCGAACAAAGTTTTCGACTTCCGGAAAATCTGTCTTCATGGTAGGCCCAATGGGCGACATGGCCTGGCAAATATCTAGCTTCGTATCTTGAATAGAGGCATGCATGCCCACACGGTATATTTGATCAGCTTTTTCGTTGAAAGAGTCGAAGCTCAGCTCGTCTTTGATATAGAGCAAAAGAAACAGGCTGGAAAGCACGCCGGCTGTTAAACCAAAAATATTGATGAAGCTATAAAAGCCCTGGCGGCGCAAATTTCTAATAGCTACAACTATATAACTTCTTAGCATAAAGAGAAAATTTATATAAAACCAGCAACAAGTTACGTACCTGTTTATTTATCTACTTGATTAACAGCAATTTATAAAAATACTCAATTAGGAGTATTGTTTAATTGTACGCTTATGAGTCAATTAGCTGTTCGACAGTGTACACATTTTGCCTCTTGCTCAATGTTTGATGACTTTTTGGTAAATAGTTTATATTGTTACATGTTTTAAATTGTATTAGCGCTAGCCTGTTCATTATGCTGACCAAACCAAACACTCCCAAGACTAAGTATGCCTTTCTGGCAGTAGTATCCGCAGTTTTCTTCTTATTGCTGATATCCAAACCGTCACAAGTCAAGGCCCAGGTGCTGGCGGCTGACTCCCTGGCGCTGGTGGATCTTTATAATGCCACCAATGGTGCAAGTTGGGGTAATAACATTAACTGGACCACTGGGGCTGTTCCTACCTGGAATGGAATTACGGTCGTTGGAAACAGAGTGACACAGGTTGACCTAAATACAAACAACTTGGTTGGCACAATACCAACTTCTATTGGCGACCTAACGGCACTTACTAACCTGAACTTAGGAGGAAATATGCTAAGCGGCTCCCTCCCTACTGAAATCGGTACCCTCACAGCATTGGTGGATTTTCAGTTGTGGGATAACCAGTTATCCGGATCATTGCCAACTTCGATTGGCAACCTGACCAATTTGACGTATTTGGATTTGGCACCAAATCAGTTCTCAGGAACCATCCCAACGGAAATAGGCAATTTGGTAAATCTCGGGACATTGTGGTTAAATCATAACCAGTTTGTCGGGGCAGTTCCGGGATCGCTGGTGAATCTTACAGCGCTCACCGCACTGTATTTGCAGGAAAATTCATTAACTGATTTGCCGGATTTATCTGCTTTGGTTGGCTTAACGACATTTGAAGTAGATGGAAACATATTTACTTTCGAAGACTTGGAGCCAAATAGTGCAATCATTACTGGTTCTCCTACTCAGCAGGAGTTTGGTATTACCCAATATATTCACTTACAAACCGGCAGCCCATTGCTATTTGATCCACCTCTGCCCGGAGCTGGCGCAAGTGATGCTTATCAATGGCAAAGGATTATTGATATTCCGGGTGCTAACGCTGCCACATATAGTATTCCTAGCGCCACTGTTGGTGATGGTGGCACTTACGTTTTGAATGTTACTAATTCTGTTTTTCCCGGGCTTACCATCTCCAGTAAACCAATAATTGTTTATCAATCTGTCAATGCAGCAGATTCTTTGGCACTGGTTGATTTGTACAATTCGACAGACGGGGGAAATTGGATAAATAATGCCAATTGGCTGACAGGGGACGTGGCAACATGGTATGGCGTTACAGTAGCCGGTGATCGAGTTACCCAGATCAGCTTAAATGCCAATAATATAATTGGTCTTTTGCCTCCATCTATTGGAGACCTTTCCGCTCTTCTTGATCTTTATTTGGAAGGCAATGGGATTTATGGATCACTGCCAGTAGAAATAGCTAATTTGGTAACAATAACAACATTTGACCTTTCAAATAACAGCCTTTCAGGTTCGTTAATACCTGTGGGCTCTTTATTCACTGTAGCAATACTCGATATAGCCAGCAATAATTTTGAAGGGGCGGTTCCGGCAGAAATTGGTGATTTGACAGGATTAACTTATCTGGACATCTCTGATAACAACTTGTCGGGGGTGCTTCCCGACGAGCTTGGCAATATTGGCAGTAGCCTGGCAAACCTATATCTTAATCACAATAGCTTTTCAGGCAGTGTGCCAGCTGCTTGGTCTTCGCTAACAGGTCTTGTGAATGTGGCGCTGAATGCCAATGATTTTGACGCTTTGCCAGATTTTACTCTCGATTGGATAAGCATAGGCACTCTGGATGTTACGCAGAATAAGCTTCAGTTCGGGGATCTTGAACCATATGAGCCGTTGGGGCCTGGCTTTAGCTATGACCCACAGCAAAATCTCGGCACGGTAAACCCCACAGAATTTTTTCTTCAGGATGGTGATCCGTTTACTTTCACCGTGCCTGTACAGTCTGGAACAGGAGTTACCTACCAATGGACCCTGGATGGAGTTGACATCCCTGGAGCCAATAGCAACACATATTCGATCGGTGCTTTTACAACAGCTACAGATGCCGGAGAATATATTGTTAATATTGATCATCCCACTTTAGCTGTTACCATTTCTTCCTTTCCGAAAACGCTTAGATCCAAGGCAGAGACTCTTTTCTTCTTGGATGAGACCAACACTATCTTTGCTGATTCAATTCCAAACGAGACATATGCCCAGGCGTGGGCAGATTTTGATCAGGATGGCGATGAGGACTTGTTTATTGGCGCAGGATTTACTGGTCCGGGCACTCCAAATAGACTCTACCAAAACAATGGTGATGGCACCTTCACCTCTATTAGTGCGGGAGATTTAACTACAGACTTACTCGATCCTCGTTCGGCTAGCTGGGGCGATATTAATAATGATGGGTACCCGGATATTTTTGTAGGCGATTTGGGGTATAGATCAGACGCTCCTCCAACCATAGATGTGAAAGTGTATTTGAATAATCAAAACAACACTTTTACCGGCCTCACGCTTCCTGCGGTAGCCAATCTTGACAATACGGAGGGTGGTGTTTGGGGTGACTACGACGGTGATGGTTTTATTGATTTGGCTGTTTGGGGGAGTGCCAATGTGTCAAGTCCCATTACTCTATTCAAAAACAACGGCAACAACACTTTTACAGAAGTTGTCGGTGCGTTTGGGGTTAATTTGGCTCAACTAGCCACTGCTTCGTGGGAGGACGTTGACAATAATGGAACTCTGGACTTTTTTATTAGCTACCTCACTGGAAGGCTTTATTTTCAGAACAATGGCGATGGCACGTTTACCCAGAATCTTAGCAGTCCTATTGTAACTCAGCCAGTGTTAGGAACCAGAGGCCATAGCTGGGGTGATATAGATAATGATGGGGATCAAGACCTTTTCCTTTTTGGTGGTCAGGGAGCAGGCGACACCCAACTATTTACAAATAATGGCGCCGGTAACTTTACAGTTTCCGATGACTTTACATTTGCTGGCCTTGATATCAATACCCGGGGAGCAACGCTTGGGGATATTGACAATGATGGGGATCTGGATTTGATTACTTTGACACCGGCAATAGAGCCCCCAGTTTTTTTAAATAATGGCGCCGGTAGCTTTACAAAACTCGATGCTCTTCAGCAAACACTGTATAAATATTACCAGTTTTACGCCGTTACTTTGGCAGATTTTAACAACGACGGCTTCCTTGACATGCTGAATATTGACCGCAATGTTGGTTCAGATGGGCAATTGGAAACCAATATCCCTCGAGGTTATCTTAATGTTGGGAATGCCAACAACTGGCTAAAGGTGAAGTTGGCTGGAAGCATCTCCAATGCCGAAGGAATTGGTGCTAAGATAACTTTGCAATACTCTGCGGGTGCGCAGAGTAGAGTCGTTAAAACAGGATCTGGTTATGCTGGTCAAAACAGCGTGATCCAGCATTTCGGCTTAGGAGCTCAAACTGCAATCACTTCGGTTACAGTGAACTGGCCATCTGGAAACACCGACGTTATACTCAATCCTGGAGTAAATCAATTGCTGACGGTGACCGAAAATAGCACTGTACCAAAGGGGCTATTGGCGGGAACGAAGTCGGAAAATAGCATTGAACTGAAATGGACACCTTATCAATTTGCTAATGGAGGCTCTCTCTATTTAGAACGTGCAACCAGTGATGCCGGCCCTTTTCTGACCGTTGGCATACTTAGCGATACCATAACAAGCTATTCGGACGTTGGTCTGTTTGCCAACACGGTGTACTATTACCGGCTCAAGCATGAAAATGGACTAACAGTATCTGCGTATTCTCCCACTATTGTTACAGCCACTTTCAGCACTGGCTTGCCCGACACCTGGAATATTCAACAAGCATTTACAACTCCCGGCAGGCTAACCCTTCTCGACATGGCGGTGGACAGCCTGGGCAACACCTACCTGGCCGGTAATTTTGCGGGCACTTTATTCTTAAATGGTGATAGTATCTATTCCAACGGCGCTAACGATGCCATTGTCATTAAAGTGAATAGTACCAAAACCATTGATTGGATAAAAACATTTGGAGGCCTGGCCGTGGATCTTGCGGTCGATGTGGCCATAGGCCCTGGAGGAAGTATTTATGTGGGGGGCTACCATCGAGGTGCCTTTACGGTTGACAGCCAGTCGGCACCGGCACCGGTCGGTGGGGCACAGGATGGCTATGTTGCCCGCCTTTCGCCGGATGGAACGGTTACGTGGATCACAACGCTGGGCTCCCCTGGGGACGCCATAGTTAACAAGCTGGCTGTGGATGCGGCTGGTAACGCCTACCTGGCGGGGTATTTCAATGGTGATTTCACCTTTGGCGGTACGGCCCTCACAGGTGGTGGGCCAGGGCTTTTCAAGGTTGGATCTGACGGCAGTAAGATTTTCGCACGGTTTGGTACGCTTGTGGGAAATACCCGATTTGTCAACGACTTCCTTTCCGTGTCGGTAAGTGGAAGTAACGTTTATGTTACTGGCCAAGTAGACGGCCAGTGGTCTTTTGAAGGCACGCCTATTACCCCCAATGCTCTCCGAGATGCGGTGCTGGTTAACTATGGTACCGACGGCTCTCTCAAATGGGTAAAAACCATGGCTGGGCCGGGAGAAGACTTTGGCAACGAAGTGGTTGTTGATGCTGCCGGAAATGTATTTTGGACTGGAGATTTTGACGGAGCCACAGCTACGGTCGACGCTGTAAGTGTTACTAATTCGGGAACTGGATATGATATTTATCTGGCCAAGGTGAATGGCTCGGATGGAACAGTGCTATGGGGCAAAAGTGCCGGAACGCCCAATGAAAACGACATTCCCTATAGTCTGGCCACGGATGGGAATAGCGCATTTGTTGCAGGTACAATGGGCTATGGCGCCACCAGCTTCGATGCTTCCACTCTCAGCAATGGAAAGCTTTTCATAGCTTCCTACGGAACCGATGGTGCGGTGCGATGGGTAGATAAATCAGAAGGATCGTTTGGCCTTCCCTGGGGGCTGGAATATTCGCCTGTCGATCAGGGGATTGTAATGACGGGTTCTTTCGAATACACTCAGCGTTTTGGTGTCACTGATTTAATTGATAATGGCAATAGAAATGGGTTTTTAGTTTTTCATAACGATTCTGGTTTGCCGATTCCGGCAGCACCAGGCGCCTTTCAGGCATTTGCCACCTTCGATGATTCGATTAGCGCAAAGTGGGCCGCCGTGCCGGGTATAGCAAGTTATAGCCTGGAGCGAGCGGATGATTTCATTGGCCCATATAGCCAAATTGCATCTTTGCCTGATTCGGTGTTGACCTATTCCGATCCGTCAGTGGCTTCGGGAGAGACCTATTACTACCGATTGCGATCTCTGCAAGGTGTCTATTCCGACTATACTTATACAGAAGAAGTATTCACGTTTTCAAATTCTTTGGCCGATTCCTGGGACAATACGAAGTTTTTTAAGGGAAGGGGCAGGGAGAACTTTCTTGATGTTGTCACTGACGCATCGGGTTCTTCCTATTTGGTTGGTTATGCCACAGACACAACCACATTTGGTGCCCTGCAAGTCACCAGCAAAGGAGCACATGACCTTTTGGCTGTCAAACTTGATTCTTTAGGTAGCCCAGTTTGGGCAAAAAGTTTCGGCAGCACAGGAACCGACATTTTAGAGGGAGTTCAGATTGACGGGCAGGGAAGTGTGTATGTGACTGGTTATTATAACGGTGCGATGACCATTGGAGCGGATTCACTCCCTGCTCTGGGTCATACTGATATGATAACTATTAAGCTCAATGCAGCAAATGGCGATGTTATTTGGGCTAAGCCGGCAGGAGGAACTGGCGATTCAGGGGGGTTATCGGTCGCCGTCGATTCAGCAGGAAATGTGTTTGTCGCTGGCTACTTCAATGGCAGCCTTACCCATGGTGCGACAACTTTGACAGGAGGGGGTCATGCACTATTGAAATATGATGCCACTGGCGCACCGCTGCTGGCTTTGCAAGGGGCCCTGGTCTCCGCTCAAACGGACTTTGTTAACCAGTTTCAAAGAGTAAAAGCAAATAACTCCGGAGTGTATGTTCTGGGGCAGTACAGCAACGACTGGACATTTGGGGGACTTCCTGCCACTGGCATTGGCGGAACAGACCTTTTTGTAGCTCACTATGACCTTGCCGGAAATATACGATGGCTTAGATCCATTGGTGGCACAGGCGACGATGAGGCCAGAGACATTGCCCTTGATGCGAATGGAGATGTGTTGGTGCTAGCTTTTCCCAAAAGCACCTCGATTTCGATAGACACGATAACTGTAAGCCAAAATGGACAATTGAACCTGATTGCCAAGTTGAACGGTAATACAGGTGCTGGTATATGGGGGAAAACGTTTGGAACGCCACAAGGAAGTGACTACCCTTATAAAATAGCCGCTGACCCCACAGGCTTTTTTGTAGCCGGTGCAATGGATATTGAGCCGACACAGTTTGGAGGCCCGGTCGTCAATGGAGGTCTTTTATACCTTGCCTCGTTTGATACCAACGGCACCATTAAATGGGCAGATGCCGGTGAGGGAGAGCTATATTCCTGGGCAATGAACTATTCAGCCTATCATAATGCGGCCGTTGTGGCGGGCGGGGTGCATTTTAATGCGCAAATTGGATCGGCAAAATTTGAAGGTGTTGAGGAAAGGGATTTATTCTTCAGTATGCACGGTCAGTCAGCTACGCCGTTGGCCCCTGCCATCAGCAGGGCTGTCGCCGCAAATACCACGTCTGCTTATATCGAGTGGACGCCAGTGGTTGATGCCTCTTCGTACCTTGTACAGGCCAAGCTTTCGGGTGCAACTGCTTTTTCAAATATCAAGGTGGTACCCTCCGATACATCACAGGTGCTTATAAAAAGCCTTTTGCCGGACAGTGTTTACAACGTGAGGGTGGTCGCCTATGGTCAAAGTGTTAGTCAGTCTGCAGTGTCAGCGTCGGCAAATGTGACAATGTCCTGTGGAGCGCTTCCTTTAACGGATGGAGATTATCTGGTGAAGTATGGTGCAAGAAAACGAGACGGGGTAGTCATACCAAGTGAGGAGTCGTATGCGGCCATTTATTCCACAGCGCCTGGCACCTATGTTATCAATGGATTAACGGGCGGCTACTACAAAAAGTACTTCGGCTCGGCGACAGTTATTGACACACTGAGCAGGGCATGCAACGTGGTGTCAAAACCTTCACTGACAGACCCTACGGGTATTTTGGCGTCTGTGTCCTCAGTTGTTTATGCTCCCGATACGTTGTGGATGGAGTACAAAACAGCAAGCGGCGATTGGCTTAACTTGCGCTTTTTCAAGACAGCCAGCCAAATGGACTCAGCGGATTTGGCTGCTATAGTTAAGTTGTATGATACTACCGGCGGCGATACCTGGACGGACAAAACCAATTGGAAGTCAGCTTTGCCTGTTGGTTTCTGGCATGGCATAAAGACCTCCAATGGCAGAGTAGTAGAAATCGATCTTCCCGGAAACAATTTGATAGGGGAGCTGCCCGCCGAGCTATTTGACATGGACTCTCTGCGTATATTGAACCTGGGAGCCAACCAATTGACCGGAACAATTCCTTCAAGCATTACAGGGATGAAAGGGCTCGAAATGCTGTACTTGAATGACAACCAGTTAAGTGGTGAGATACCAGATGACATAGGTCTGCTTCAGTCACTCAATGCCCTCGATTTGGGGCGAAATCAGCTAATCGGGGGCCTGCCAGAATCAATTGGCAACCTCACCAAGCTGGAATCTATTTTCGGAGTGATGGGGAACCAATTGGAGGGAATAATTCCACCTACAATCGGGAACCTCAATAAGCTGAAGATTCTCGCCCTTGACGCCAATCAATTTGACGGATCGGTGCCGGCAGAAATTGGTAATATGACCTCCCTGGAGGCGCTATATCTACATCAGAATAAGCTCACAGGCTCATTGCCTGACTCCATTGCAAAGCTTAAAAGTTTAAAGTCACTTTACCTCTTCGACAATCAACTTGAAGGGTCGGTGCCAGCTAGCGTGGCCACCATGGACAGCCTGCAGATTCTTATTTTGCAGCAGAACCAGTTCACGTTCGTACCCAACCTCACTGGGTTGGCCAGCCTCGACACATTAAACATCTCAAATAACAAGGTGGGCTTTGGCTCCATTGAGCCGAACCTGGCGGTGAATGGCTTTGTATACAGCCCGCAAGGAAGGTTTGGGCTCCCACTCGATACGCTGCATAGCGCAGGCGATGCATTCCTGTTTGAGTTAGAAATGGGAGGATCCACGAACAGCTACCAGTGGTTCAAAGATGATGCTGAGATTGCTGGTGCAGTAGAACAAGACTATTTTATTGCGAGTACGACGGAGGACAGTGAGGGAACCTATTTTGCCCGTGTGGCCAATGCATCGGTGCCCGACCTTGTGCTGGACACAGATGAGTACGTGTTGAAGATCTCGTCACGAAAAAGAGATAGTTTGGCGCTCGTGGCGATCTATGAAGGAACCGATGGGCCAAACTGGGTAAACAAGACCAACTGGCTCCAGGGAGAGTTGTCTACCTGGGGCGGGGTAACGCTCAAGAATGGACGAGTGAGCCAGCTCAATTTGCCAAATAACCGCATGGTTGGCCCTATGTCGGCAGCCATCAGAGACATTGGCGAGCTAGCCGTTATTAATCTTTCTAATTCAGCTCCTTCGTTCGACCCGGCAATAGACAACCAGATCAGGTTCCTTCCTGATCTTAAGCGATTGGACAGCTTAACCTCTGTGGATTTAACGAGAAACAGACTCGGTTTTGTCAGCATCGAAACAAACCTGGCTGCTCTTGGCGACAAGTTCTTATTCAGTCCTCAGCGCAGGTTTGGTGAAACCCGATACGACAGCGTGCCTGTCGGGCAGGCTCATAAGGTAGCCATTGAGGTCAGCGGTCTTACCAACAACTACCAATGGTACTTTAACGATCAGCCTATTGAAGGCGCAACAAGGCGATTCCACATTATCGACAACGTGACCTATGACAAGATGGGTGCTTATTTCGTGGAGGTAAAGAGCCCGAAAGTGCCTGATTTCAGTATTCGAAACAGGAATCAGAATGTGTTGGCTACAACAACTATCTCTGGTTCGATAAACTCAGCTTTCGATCAGAGTCCATTGACTAGCGGCGTGGCTATCGTATACAAGATCAAAGACGGCCCCTACGATTCCATCGCAGCTGCACAAGTGTCACCTGAGGGGGCATTTATAGCTGAAAAAATTGTACTTGGTGATTACATCATTATCGCCAAACCGGACTTAGAGTTGTTCCCCGACGCTCTGCAAACCTATTATTCAAGCACCATAGACTGGGTACAAGCGGATACTTTGCGAGTCAGGAATCCGGTTTCAGGGTTGGCCATTGGTCTTCTCGGTACACCACCACCACTCAACGGCGATGGTGTGATAACAGGAGGAGTTGACTCTGACTTACCAGACAGCGTATTCACTGATGAAGAGGCTCGAATTCTTGACAGAAAACGTGTGGCTGGGGCCGGAGTGAGCTTGAGTCGCCAGCGGTTTAGGGCAAAGGGCAATGAGTTTGACTATGATTTTGTGGCATATACTGTGACTGATGAAGAAGGGAATTTTAGTTTTGGCACTTTGCCAGACGACACCTATCTCATAAATATTCAGTACCCGGGTGTTCCAATGGATCAGAGTTCTGATATTTTGCTAACACTAGGCACAGAGACGGATCTCAACGAGATTTCAGTAGCCGCACTTGTAACGCCCGAAGGAATTGTAGTGGACAAAGTAGCAGTAAAGGGGATTGCAGCTCCGTTTATTCGTGACCTTAATGTGTACCCTAACCCCGGCGAGGATATTATTAGTCTCGATTATTTCGTCAGAAGAAAGGTTGAGAGTCTTAACTTGAGGGTGACGGACGTGACTGGAAGAGAGCTGATGTTACAAGCACTTCCGTTTAGTCATGGGCCCCAAAGAACAGCGATGGATATTTCTGGACTTACGCCTGGAATGTACATTCTCGTAATTTCTGATGAAGCAGGAAGCTTCACTGAGACATGGAGGATTCAGAAAAAATAGAGGAAAAATTGTAGACAGCTGTTTGCATGCGGACAACGGTATAGGTTGCTGTGAGATATCATCAACAAGAAAGACCACGCTTAGTGGTCTTTCTTGTTATGCCACATGATGCAAAGTTCTGATCGGCATGGTGTAGTCCATCAGCAATTGATGCAGGTGGGTAGGATTGAAGGGCTTCATCATTACGTCATTCATGCCGGCAGCATACACATTGCCCTCCACTTCTTTTCTCGTAGAGGCAGTCAGAGCAATGATAGGGGTGTCGCTGTTGAAATTACTTGTTTCTCTGATTTCTCTACTTGCTTGATACCCATCGATAACCGGCATTTCAAGGTCCATGAGAACAATGTCAAACTTCTCCTTGTTCGCTAGTTCAATGGCCTCTTTACCATTGCTTGCTTGTTTGAAGCTAACATTCCATTTTTTCAAAAAACGATCAAGTACTAATTGGTTGATCTGATTGTCATCAACAGTAAGTACACGGATTTCTTCCAGGGATTCAAGTAGATGTGTCATATGCTGGTCGCTTTTAATTGTTTGATTTGTGGTTTTTAAAGGGATATCGAAGTAGAAAGTTGAGCCTTGATTGTTTTTGCTTTCAACCCATATTTTGCCGCCCTGCTGTTCTACTATCATTTTGCAAATGGCCAGGCCGAGGCCCGTTCCACCATACTTTCTTGAAGTTGAGGCATCAGCCTGGCTGAACTTTTCAAAGATGATTTGAAGCTTGTCTTTGCTCAGCCCAATACCATTGTCGGCGACTGAGAACCTAACCCAAAGTTTGTTGTTGTCTTGACGAAGCAGTTTTGTAGCTACTTTGATCTTTCCTTTTTCAGTAAATTTGGTGGCATTGCCTATGAGGTTATTGAGCACTTGAACAATCCTGTGAAGGTCGCCCTCGAGCAGCGTCGGGAGCTTAGAATCCCCATCGAATTCAATAGTGTTGCCTCGTTCCTGCACTTTAAACTTCATCGAGTGAACCGCCTTGTTTATTTCTTCATTGAACTTGAAGGGGATGTTTTCAAACTGAATGTTTTCCGAAGAGATTTTTGAAAAATCAAGTATATCGTTGATCAGGGTAAGCAGGTTTTCGGCGGAGTAGTGGAGTGTCTGTAGTAGCTCAAGCTGATCTTTGCGTGGTTCCTCATCCATAAGAATTTTACTCATGCCTATTACAGCGTTCAATGGAGTCCGTATTTCGTGGGTCATGGTAGACAGGAATCTTTCCTTTGCCACAGATCCTTCTTCAGCATTTTTCTTCGCCTCCAGCAGTTGGCTTTCTGCAGCTTTTCTTTCACTCACATTGTTTTCAATAGAGATGAATTTTATTAGCTCACCATGTTGGCTGAAAACGGGGTTTATTTGCGTTTCAACCCAGTAGGCCTCGCCCTCCTTGTTGTAACTGATTATTTCTCCTCGGAAGCTAGTGCCTGAGTCAAGCGCCTCACACATGGCCTTTCTAACCTGCACATCAGAATCCGGTCCCTGAAGAACAGTAGCCGGCCTTTTTCCTTTAATTTCCTCAAGGCTGTAACCCGACATTTTGATGAATGCCTCATTGACCCACTCCACTAGTCCGTTCTTGTCGCTTATGATGGTACCTGAGCTTGAATATTGCGCAACCATTGCCAACTCCCTGAGCGCTTGTTCGTTTTTCTTTCTTTCCGTAATGTCTATAAGGCTGCCAATAACTTTGTGTAGTCGGCCATTTTCAGTTTTTGGCTCAACTACAATCCTCACCCAGCTTGTCTCACTCCCGGGAACTTCCAGCTCAGCCTCTATATCAAAGCCAACACTTGCTTCGAAGACCTGCGCATAAGCCCCACCAATTTTTTCCGCTGATGTTTTGCTAAACCTCGTTAGAACTTCACTCAGGGCTGGAATTTCACCGCTTTTAAATTGCAGCAACTCGGCCAAACTGTCTGTATAAGTACTTCTTCCCGACACTACATCGGTTTCCCAGCCACCAATGCGGGCCAGCTGTGTTGTTTGCTTTAGCACTTCGTTCAGCCACTTTTGCTCGGTTACGTCTCTAAGAATGGCTTGAGTTTGAATGTGTTGCCCTTCGTCGTTAAATATTTTTTGCGCAGTAGCTTCCAGCCATACGAAGTTGCCAGCCTTCGTTCTCACAGAGAAGTCATTATTTGTGCCGTCTTGTGTCAGTCCATTAGTGCTTGGGTCGATAAACATCTTAATGTTTTTACCAATTACTTCTGAGGGTTGGTAACCAAGGATGGTCGCCACAGCGGGCGAGATGTATGTAATGTCGCCTTGTTTTGAACAAAGGAGAATAATGTCTTTCGAATGGGTGGCAAGCAGCTTATAAACTCCTTCTTTCTCAGTGATGTCGTTTTTTATCAGCTCAAGATTGGTGGATGAAAGGCTGGAGAACGAATTTTTTTCCTTTGAAGAAGACCGTAGCAAGGCATCTAGTATGGTTTGTACCTGACGAACCTTAATAATGGTAGAGCCAAGACCAAATGCTATGGCAAATATGCCCACGCAGATCAGGAGGATATTAAGGGAAAGGTGTGATTTGCTGATTTCGCCGAAGGTAACCGAGGAGAGTGAGGTGATGGTGAGGAATAGAAATGGAATGGAGAACCAGAGCACCAACGATTTTTTCTCTTTGTTTCCGAAAAGCAGCGCCGATATTCCAGTCAGTAGCGTAAAGAACAGTATTTGAATAGGCAGCATGCCGTCAAAAGCATATCCCAGGAGTATTGTGAACAAACTGGCGTTGGCCAGTGTACAGTATCTCTTCCAGAAACCTTTGTGACTGTTGGTATATAGTGTAAGAGAAAAGTGGGTTAGGCTGATCAGAGCAAAAGTAAACGGTGCATCGATGTTATAGCTGCGGAAGAGTGAAAATGCAACGATAGCGTTAAGTGCGCCAAAGAAGTAATTGATAATATTGGTGGTTACAAAGGCCTTTGAATCCTTCGCAGCCATCGGGCCTTTTTTCTCGTAACCGTTTAAAATTTCAACTAACATAACCAGAGAGAGTAAAGTATGATTCAAAACTAAAGGGTAGGCATCTCTCAGTTTTCGGAAGCTACCTCACACCCTTACATGTATGTTTTTTTCTGCTATTCAATCGAAAAGCAAGCCCACTATGCAGTCATATGGTCACTATTCGGGCCATATATTGGACTAATTCAATATTATATATGATTTAAGCAACAGCATGAAATGTTTGGTTTTTGCTACTTTTGGCATATAACTATGAGAAAACTTCTTTTTGCGCATGAAAATCTTCCCGGGCCGGTTGTGGCGGGGTTTGTATTGACCTTGGTTTTCTTTGTCCACACCACGCTGTTCGCACAAAATCAGGTAGTTGAAAAACACTTTCGTATGATCGGGGAGGCAAGTCTTCAGCAGCTTCGCACGGCTTGCATCAAGGGGCGGTACGTGCCACTAACGATGGAGCCAATCTCATTCGTGGCTTATCTGAAGTTTCCGGATAAGATAAAGATTGAGTGGACACAAGGGAGAGTGAAGTGGACGGATACCTATGCCAATGGGAGGGCTGTAAGCAGACAAGGCGGCATCACCACAGAGTTGGAAGGAAAGGAGTCGTTCGACCTGCTTTGGATGCTTAGATCAACATCGCCTTTGAGGGCTACGGGGGACGGCCACTTCAGTTTGTCCTCCGAAAAATGGAACAACAGGGAATTTTACAAGCTGGCACTTGACACTGAAGAGTCGCAATTGGAATTTTTACTTGACAAGGGCAGCTACGAGATAGTACTGGAAAGAATTATCAGCGTTTCAAAGTCATCAAAAAAAGACGTGCAGGAAATCAGGTACCTCAGATACATGGATCTCGGAGGCGTGAAAGTGCCAGCCGTGTTTGTGATGGACACTGAAGAAGGCAGTGCCGACTTAATCTATGACGAGGTGCTTTTGGGTTATCCTCTCAACGACAGCTTTTTTAACTGACAGCATCCAAATGAAAGTAGCCATTATTCAACATGCTCCCGAATACCTTGACAAGAAGAGGAGTTTGGAAAAAGCCCTTGCGCTGATAAAGGAGGCGGCTAGTGGTGGCAATGTGCTGGCGGTTTTTGGGGAAAGCTGGCTAAGTGGCTACCCGGCCTGGCTCGACTACTGCCCCGGAGCTGCTCTTTGGAACCACGAGCCAACAAAGGAGGTCTTCGCAAAAACCTATGAAAATGCGATTGTGATCGACGGGCCTGAAATGGCGGCTTTACAGCAGGAAGCTGCCGAACTTGGTATAGCTGTTTGCATTGGAATCAATGAGAAAAAAGGCAGCGGAAATGCCAGTGGAACGTTGTTTAACTCAATGGCCCTAATCAACTCGGCTGGTGAGCTAGTGGTGCATCACCGAAAGCTGATGCCGACTTTCACAGAAAAATTGATCTATGGTGTCGGTGATGGAAACGGATTGCGGTCAGCGGAAGTGGCCGGTGCTAGAGTAGGTGGGCTCATTTGCTGGGAGCATTGGATGCCTCTGACCCGGCAAGCTATGCACGAAACCGGCGAGCAGGTTCATATTTCGTTGTGGCCCACGGTACACGAAATGCACCAGGTAGCCAGCCGTCAATACGCTTTTGAGGGCCGGTGTTTTGTGCTGGCCGTTGGGCAGATACTGAGAGCGAAAGACATACCCTCAGTGCTGGGGTTACCCGATGACCTAAAAGCTAACCCCGAAAGCTTTCTTTTAAAAGGCGGAAGCTGTGTGGTAGCACCGGACGGGTTTTACCTCCAGGAACCTATGTTCGATTCTGAAACTATACTTGAAGTCCAGTTGCCGTTACGGGAAACTATAAAGGAAAAAATGACCCTTGATGTAACGGGTCATTATAAAAGGACTGATATTTTTGACTTCCAGGTAAATAGCAAGAGGAACCAATAAATTCTATTGATTCTCCTTCTGTTCCATTTTGTGTGAGATAAAAAGTCCTGCGCCTCCGAAGATGAAAATCATGGAAAAATAGGCCACCTCTTCATCTCTGAAAAAGCCTTCAATAAGACCTCCAAATAAAATTCCGCAGCCTACACCAATAAACAGCAAGCCAAATTTAAGTGCAATGCTATTGGTTGACTTCCCTCTGAAAACATTGGGGTCGGCACCCTTCTCGATGGCAGCTAGTCTTTCTTCGTTAAGAAACTTCCTCCAAAAGATGATGGTGATGGCAATGGAGGTAAACAGCGCTAATGGGATTAATACTTCTGGTCCGTGCATGATATTTTAAGTTTTGATTTGCCCCTATGACGCCCGGCTTCCTGCGGCGGTTACAAATGAAACTTTATTATTTTTTTCGGTAACTTCTGTGTCTAAACGTGCGTCATAGGGCCGGTGTCAAAAACTAGTTATACTGAAGAGGAGCTAATCACCTTTATTAAAAAGGGGGAATCTGCCTACTTTCGCCATTTGGTAGACAGGCACAAAAGCTATGTTTACACGCTTGCCCTCAGGGTGGTTTGCTCGCATGAAGATGCTCAGGAGGTCGCACAGGACTCTTTTGTTAAGGCCTATAACAATATTTCGTCGTTCAAAGGCGACGCTAAATTCAGCACATGGCTTTATAGAATTGTTTTTAACACTGCTATAAGTAAAAAGAGAAAAAAGAGGTTGCCTGAAACAGATATTGATAAGGCTTCTGGCGTTTTAGATGCGGACGGCATGAACTCCAGTGAGCTGCTTTCTCAAAAGGAAAGGAGGGCCTGGATCAACAAAGCGATTGAAAGGTTGCCTGAGGATGATGCGTTTTTGATTACACTCTATTACTTTCAGGAGCTAACGCTGGAGGAGATAGAAAAAATTACTGGGTTTGCCCCCAACAATGTTAAAGTAAAAATTTTCAGGGCACGAAAAAAGCTGGCCGAATGGCTGGGAAAGTGCTTGAAAGAGGAAATAACCTCATTGACCTAAAAAGAAAAGGCAATGGAAAACATGGAACAAAAATTATTCGACTATTTAGAAGATAAACTTCCAGCTGGTGAGAGGAAGGAGCTGGAGAAGCAAATAAGCAAGGACAACATTTTGCAAAAGCAGTTGATAAGCATGCAAAATGCTGACAAGCTAATGGCTGAACATAACATGATGGAATTCGATGATATGCTTTTCACCGATAACATTATGAATAGGATAGAGGCCGGAAGAGCCAGGGCCAGTAAGAGCAACCGACTTCTTTGGATGGCACTGGGGATTTTTGCAGCTATGTTTGCTGGGGTACTTAGCATATTGCCTTTATTTCAGGAAACGGCGCCGCCCCCAACCGTAGAGCCCAATTACCTTCCTGAACTCCCAGCGTTCGACTTTGCTCCCATGCTCGAAACAATCGACAATCCAGCGCTTATTCAGCTTGTGGTTATTGCCACGGCCATTGCTGTCTTGCTGGTGGCTGACAAATTTTTAGGTGGGAAGTTCAAACCTAACCTGCCGTCTCTCTTTTAGCTTCGAGATAGCGGTTGCGGAGGGGCAGGTCAGAAAATATTACCGAAGGGTATTCATTAGCTCCCACAGCCCACGCACTCAAATTCAGAGTTGCTCGGGCGGACTCCCTCAAGTGTCATTTTGAGGTTATGGATTTTATCCCTGATCTCCATGTCTTGAAACATGTCGCCGGTAAGCTTGCCTTCCAGTGTTGCGATTTCGCCTTCAACGGTGGTTTTTTCCTGATCAGTCATTACTAGTGGTTTTTAGGTTAATAGATTCTGGATATCTTCTTTCGAAAGATTTTTTACAAAACTCTCTTCGGTGCTAATTAATTCCGTAGCCAGCTTCATTTTTGACTGCTGAAGTGCCAATATTTTCTCCTCTACAGTGTTCTTCGTGATGAATTTGTAGGTAAAAACCTTGTTTTCCTGCCCAATTCTGTGCGCTCTGTCCACGGCCTGTGCCTCCACGGCCGGGTTCCACCAGGGGTCGAGGAGGAACACATAATCGGCCTTGGTTAAGTTTAGTCCTAAACCTCCTGCTTTCAGAGAGATTAGGAACACCTTAATAGAGGGATCATTTTGAAACTTCTCTACCTGTGCCTGGCGGTCCTTGGTGGAGCCGTCGAGATAGCAATAGGTAATTCTGTTTTCCTTCAGGTAATTTTCCAGCAAAGCCAAATGCTTCACAAACTGGCTAAAAACCAAGATTTTGTGATCTTTTCCGACAGCTGTTGCCAGCATGTGGGTCACGTCCTCCATCTTTCCTGAGTCGCCACCATAGTCGGGATCAACGAGCTTGGGGTGGTTGGCTATCTGCCGGAGCTTTGTCAGGCCCTGTAGCAAAATCATGTGCGACTTGTTGACGCCATCCGTTTCTATCTGATCCATGATTTTGTTTCTGAACAGCGACTTGGCTGTTTCATACTCCTCTTCCTGCATGGCAGTCATGGTGCAATACTGAACGTTCTCAACCTTCTCGGGCAGCTCAGTAGCCACCTGGTTTTTCTTCCTCCGCAGAATAAACGGTTTTATAATGGCGTAAAGCTTCTGAACCTTCTTTTCGTCGTTCTTTTTTTCAATCGGGTTAAGAAACTCATTTTTGAAAAATGCCTGATTTCCCAAAAGTCCAGGATTGATAAAGCTCATTTGCGACCACAAGTCCAGCGTGGTGTTTTCGACTGGTGTTCCCGTCAGAATAAGTTTGTGCTTCGATCGAAGTTTCTTCACCGACTTGGCAATATTGGACGATGGGTTCTTAATGGCTTGCGACTCATCGAGGATAATGTAATTGAAGTAAAATTTTTCCAACAAGTCGACGTCAAGCCGCACAATGCCGTAGCTGGTAAGCACCAGGTCGTAGTCGGCAAATTTGGTCACATCTTTCTCTCTCTGTGTGCCTGTGTAGTTCAGCACTTTGAGGCCGGGAGTAAACTTGATTGCCTCTTTTTCCCAATTGTAGATAAGCGATGTAGGCATAACAAGCAAGCTGGTGCCGGTGTTGCCGTTTTGTTCTTCTTTCACAGCTTGAAGCATCGCTAGCGTCTGCACTGTTTTCCCCAGGCCCATGTCGTCCGCCAGGCAGCCACCAAAGTTGTAGCTGTTGAGGAACCTTAGCCAATTGAACCCCGCCTTCTGATAGGGTCTTAGAGTGCCCTTAAAATGCAATGGTGCCGGGAAGTCTTCGATCTCCTCAAAGCCACGCAACTTC
The DNA here is from genome assembly GCF_040222385.1 of Imperialibacter sp. GTDB lineage: Bacteria > Bacteroidota > Bacteroidia > Cytophagales > Cyclobacteriaceae > Imperialibacter. Next base: position 58,386 of record NZ_JAVKDF010000027.1, on the reverse strand, counting down.
TCCAGTTTTCTGCTGAGTGTCACGGTAGCCAGGTCGCTATTGCTCAACTCCTTAACCAGCGCCAGGTGATGTTTTTTGAGTGAAACGGCACTTCCATCAGCTTTGCCATCTTCGGCAAAATTGAAAAGCTCTGAATATTCCGTAAACCAGGCTTCAGGGATAACGGCGATTTCCCCATTGGGGAGTGTAATTTCCCTTTGCTTCCGAATGATATGCTTGCGGATGGTTTGAAATGGAATTTCAAACTCCCCGAACCGAACCGTGGCAAAAATGTCGAACCAGTCAATATTTTCTCGAACCTCAATCGAGATTTGGGACGTGCCTATAAAGTACCGTTTGTCTCCCTTCTGATTTTGCTGAAGTTTGACCCCAAGCTCAGCCAGCTTAGGGGCGGTAAAAGACATCCAACTGAATGCTTCCCCTTTGTTCAGGGTAGCTTTTGCATGCTTCAACTCCAGGCCCGACTCTTTCAGTATGGCAATAATTTCCCGCTCTCTTGCCAGGTCACGATTGACCCTGTGAAATGTGTAATCGTCTCCGTTTTGCTCTACCGAAACACTCACTTCTGTCAGATTTTCAGCTTTGAACTTGTACGGGCCGTATTGAAAAACGAGCTCAAAAAGCATTTTTTCATCGTTGGGATCGCCCGCCACAGCCACATTGCCCTCGTCGGAAAAGAGTGATAGCTCTTTTGTTGATGCAAGCTCAGAAAAAGTGATAACAGCCTTTGGGGGGAAGCTAACAGTGTTGATGGTAAAGCCTTTGGCATATACGTCAAAAGCTGCAACGAGAGGAGCGACGAATTTCCTGTAGTAAGTATCCTCCACCGACTTGGGGATCACAATAAACTTCTTGTTCAAAAACGGCATTAGCTTATGGCCGTCTACTTCTTTTTTGAAGGTGAACAGCATATTGTCCATCACCATCCAGGCCGGCTTTTTACTTACGATGTAGGCCCCCTTGTTGTTGAACTCAAGCTTTTCGCCGTTCAGTTTTAGCGTTGGGAAGTAATGAGTGTTGTCTTCATTTCGCCTGAAGTGGAAGAGAACAGTGGCTGGTTCGTTCTGCCATTCCAACTTTTTCCAGGCAGGGTCACCATCTCGTCCCATTTCGTAAACCTCCTTGTTCACCATCAAGGGCAGTAGTTTTCCTCTCCTTCTTTCCAGGTATTGCTCAATTTCCTGCTGTAGCAGCTTGTTTCCCTTTTCGCTGTCGTAGGTTTTCAAAAAGAACTCAGCTGGCTTGATCTTTTTTTTATGAAAGTGACTCACTACCGCATCCTGCTGCATCGAGTCCATCGTCTTTATGATCTCGTAGTCGACTTCGTCCAGCCCGGCAGCAAACTCCTGTGCGTTCTTGAAGGAAATATTTTGAGAAGCCAAAGAAAGCCTGCCTTTTTCATCTACTTGTACAACGAACGATTCCGCCAAATACCCGAGGTACTCGTGCTGGAACAGAGAATAAATTAATTTGAATGGTTTTGCTGGCGAAACGTTCATTAATAGATTCTAAAAATTTTCAAACCTGAAAACTAACCATTATCGGTCAAATAAGCATTAAAATTCTGTAATCTGTTAGACTTTAAAATCAAGGAAGTTTCGCCAATCAGTTGAAAACTAAAACATTGATAGTGTTATTGGTGGAGCACCCGAGGGCGATTCATTTTATATACGGCAAAAATGAACCGCCGGTGGGTTCACAAGTCGCCGATAAACTTTGATTTGCTGGCCAGGTAGGCGGGTCTGTAGGAGGCAAGCAAGGTGACCAGGATAGAAAGCACAGCGGTAATGGCAACGTCCAGGGGATCGATGAGCACAGGATAGGCGTCTACAATGGAGCTTTGCATACCCAAAGAAATGACTCCAAACTGCTGTTGAAGATAGCTTATGGTAAGGCCCAGCACCAGGCCGACTGAGGCGCCAATGAGCCCGATAAGTGCACCTTCCGACACGAAAATCCTTCTGATGAGCTTGTCTGTGGCACCAAGCGCATAGAGGATTGCCACATCCTTTTTCTTTTCAAGGGCAAGCATGGAAAGCGAGAAGAAGATGTTAAATGAGGCGATAGCTACAATAAACGAGAAGGTCAGAAATACGAAAAACTTCTCCCACTTCAGTATTTTGAAGAGATCAGAATGTTGCTCTTCTGAAGTTTGGATTTTGAATTGGTCGCCCAGTAGTTTTTGCAATGTCGGCTTGACAGCTTCTGGGGTGAAACCCTCTTGTAGTTGCAGCTCCAGGCTTGTCCTTTTGTTGCCAAACTCAGTTAATGTGACGGCAAAATCAAGTGGGACGAAGATGTAGGTCTCGTCGTACTGCTTCTCAAGAGCAAAAAAGCCACCTGGCATAATGCTTTGCTTGTTGAAATAGCTGGATGGGCTTAACGAGCCTGGGTTCACATTTTTAGGGTAATGAAGCTGTAGTGCGAGGAAATCGTTGTTGGCCGAAATTGAAAGGGCGTACTGAATGCCACGCCCAATAATGGCCCTTGGCATTTTGTCTTTCTTAAGAAGGAGTTCTCCCTGAACAAGGTGCTCTTCAAAGCGGTGGTTGCTGATGAAATTGTCGCTAACACCCTTTATTTTCGCCACCATGTCGGTGTCGTTGTAGGAAATGAGCACAAAGTCTTCGATTACTTCAGACACAATCGACACACCCGGAACAGCCGCTATTGAATCAATCAGGCTTTTGTTGGCTGCAAAAGTTTTCCCCTTTGAAGCCTCTACTTTTATCTGCGAGTCAAATGTGCCGTACAGGTTTCTGAGAATATCCTCCAGCCCATTGAAAAATGAGAGCCCAATGATCAATGCCATGGTGCCAACGGCAACCCCTACCATGGAGATGATGGAAATAACGTTGATGAAGTTTTTCTTTTTCTTGGAGACGAAATACTTCCTGGCGATGAATAGAGGTAGATTCAAAGTAGTAGTTCGTTAACCTTCTGTCTCTTCATTTTCCTCGTCCGCCGGTGGAATATCTAGGCTGTTGATCAAACTATCCATTTTGTGTGCGTGATCCTCAGTATCATCAATAAAGAAAGCAATTTCAGGAATTATTCTTACCTGCTTGCCTATCCTTTGGCCAAGAAGTTTTCGAACCTGGCTCTTGCGCTCGTTAATCTGCGCAAGCATTTCATCTCTGTCCTCCGCCATAAAAATGCTGAGATATACCTTTGCGAAGCCAAGATCCGGGCTCATTTTCACCAGCGTAATGGTGATAAAGGCCTTTCCAAACATGTGTTTTGTGTCACGCTGGAAAATCTCCCCTAATTCTTTCTGTATTAAGCGGGCGTATTTTTGTTGTCTGGTGCTCTCCATAAGATGGCAAATATCCGCATTATTTTGCACAATCGGCGTTATAACACGTATTTTCGTGGCAAGACAATAACCTTGAGAAAATCCGTTGCTATCTTTTTTTAGAATAAACGACCCTTACCGCCTCATTTTTGTGCTGCTACTTTTGGTGCTGATAAGGCTGCCATTTTACATTTGGGGAATTCCACTCACGTTGCCGGAGCTGCACTGGAGACTTGTTGGGGAAGCAATGGCTCAGGGTGACCACCTTTATCTCGATATTTGGGACGACATCGGGCCGCTGTCGGGCGTTATGTATCAGGTGATCTTTTACCTGTTTGGCGACTCCCGCTGGCCTTACTACGTCATCTCTGCTTTGCTGGTGATCATTCAGGCGGGCCTATTCAACCAGGTACTGCTGCGGAACAAGGCCTACAAAGAAAACACCTACGCACCTGCGTTGTTCTACATGATGTACATGAATCTTTCATTCGATTTCATCACGCTGTCGCCAATTCTGTTCAGTATCACGTTCATCTTATTAGCGATCAACAATATTTTCCGGCGCATAGACAACAATACCCGGGACGAGCTTTTCCTCTACACAGGCCTTTATTTGGGTGTTGCAGTATTGTTCTATCTGCCGCTGCTTCCGTTCCTTCTTACCACAGCATTGTCGCTGGCGCTTTTTACCGGATCCATTCCACGGCGGTACATTCTGCTCTTTTTTGGCTTTTCGGTGGTGATTTCTGTCAGCTATGCTTACTACTATTGGCTCGACGCAGTGGATGAGTTCCACACACAGTTTATGAAAGGACTTTGGAGAACCAGGAAACATTATTTGATGTCCTCTTTTCAGCTTTTGGTTATCGGCGGTGCCTCACTGTTGATTCTTGTGGTTTCTCTATTTCGGATTTACACGAAAGCAAGGTTTGCCAACTATCAGGTGAAGTTTCAGCAGGTAATGTTCATCAATATTATTGCCGGGTTCATCACGCTGGCTATTTCGAATCAAATCGTTCCTCACCTGCTCCTTATTTTCGTGCCGCCGCTCGCTTTCTTCACCGCTCACTATATATTGGAAATGAGGCGGAGAATTTGGGCTGAAATATTTACTACTTTGGTTTTTGTTTTAGTGCTAGGGTGGAGCTATACAATATTTAGAGTGCCCCCAAAGCTCAATGAGACAATTACTTACGATGCATATTTCGCTCAAAAGGAGTTGTTGCCTGTTAGCTACGCAGGCAAGAAAATATGGGTAATTGGTGATAATGAAAGCTACTACGAAAGCAGCGCATTGGGCAGCAAATACCTTAACTGGGACCTGAGCGAGGAGGAGGTAACGCAACTCGATTTTTACCGGAATGTTGAAAACGTTTTCAACAATATCAATCAAACCCAGCCGGAAGTAATCGTAGACCTTGAAGGCCTGATGCCTAAGCTAATAGACCGGGCACCCGCTATAGGCGAAAGATATGAGAGTGTAGAGGGGACTAACTTCTATATAAGAAGGGAGTAGTCAACAGCTTATTTTGCCCACCCTTCGTTCGTGCCTGCCTCCCTCGAATTCAACTGAAAGAAAAGCCTTGACCATTTTTTCAGCTTCTTCATAGTCGACAAATCGCTCCGGCATGCACAATACGTTGGCATTGTTGTGCTGTCTGGCGAGCGCAGCTAGTTCTTCTTTCCAGCAAAGGGCCGCTCGTATTTGCTGGTGTTTATTGGCTGTCATGGCCACACCATTGCCACTGCCACAAATAAGAATACCAAAATCAGATTCATGATTTTCGACTGATGTGGCTACAGGATGAGCGAAGTCTGCATAGTCTATCGAATCAGCACTGTGGGCGCCAAAATCCTTTACCACGTAACCTTCATCCTGCAAAAAGGCTCGTATTTTTTCTTTGTAACCGAAGCCCGCATGATCAGCTCCCAAAGCTATTTTTAAACTCATGACTTAGCGTTTCGTTTCAATTCTTCTTTTGCTTCCCTGCGTTTAATTCTCTTCGAAATGTAAATACTCACCTCATATAACCCCACGATAGGCAGAGAAACAAGCATTTGGCTGAAAGGGTCTGGCGGAGTGATCACGGCACCAACGATAAAGATAACGACGATAGCGTGTTTTCTATAGGTGATCAGGAATTCCGGTGTGACGATTCCGGCCTTGGTCAGGAAGTACATTACGATCGGAAGCTGGAAAATCAGCCCGCTTGATAACACCAGCGTGACTACCGTGGAAACATAAGAAATAATATCAAACTCGTTGAGAATGGATGGATCTAATTGATAGTTGGCCAGAAAGTAAACTGACACAGGCGTCACTATAAAGTAGCCGAACAGCACGCCGATCATGAAAAGGAAGCTTACGAAAAAGGTGGCGCCACGGGTCAAATTTCGTTCATGTGAGTAAAGTCCCGGCGCAACAAATCGCCAAATTTCCCAAAAGGCATAAGGGAAGGCGCAAATTAGCCCCACCACCAGTGAGGAGGTGATGTGCATAGTGAACTGTCCGGTAAGCTGTCGGCTTTGGATAATGAAGGGAAGCTCGTTGATGCACAGCGCATCTATTCCAACTACTTCTGAGAGCTTGCAAAGCATTCTGTAAGACCAGAAGTCAGTTTTGGATGGGCCAAGAATCAGTACCCCAAAAATGAAGCCCTTGGAAACAAAAGCAGCCACGGAAAAAACTAATACTGATGCTACTGAACGTACCAAATGCCACCTGAGCTCCTCCAGGTGGTCGATAAACGACATTTCTTTCTCTTCACTCTCCGCCACGGCCGATATAGTTTAATTATTTGTAAAGTGGGAAGTTGCTCATCCAGCTATTTACCTCCTTCTTGATAGCGGAAAGTTTGGACTCATTCTCGTGGTTCATCAATGCGTCGTCCACCAGTTCGGCGATTTTCAGCATGTCCTTTTCTTTGAGTCCTCTTGTGGTCATGGCCGCAGTTCCGAGCCTCATGCCTGAGGTTACAAACGGAGACTTGTCGTCGAAGGGAACCATATTTTTGTTGATGGTAATATCCGCTTTTATAAGGCCATTTTCTGCCTGTTTGCCACTAAGGTTTTTGGGGCGCAGGTCAATCAGCATCATGTGGTTGTCGGTACCATCCGAAATCACTTTGTAGCCTTTATCCACAAACGCCTGCGACATTACCTTCGCATTTTTTTGTACCTGAAGCACGTAGTTCATGTAGTCATCCGACAAAGCTTCCTGGAAAGCAATGGCTTTGGCTGCAATCACATGCTCCAGTGGGCCGCCTTGCGTGCCAGGGAAAACACCGCCGTCCAGCAGCGACGTCATCATTCTCAAGTCACCTTTTGGCGTCTTAAGTCCAAACGGATTCTCAAAATCCTCCCTCATCATGATCATGCCACCCCTTGGGCCCCGCAGTGTTTTGTGCGTGGTGGTGGTTACTATGTGGCAATAGTCAAGCGGATCGTTGAGCAAACCCCGGGCAATGAGCCCCGCAGGGTGAGATACATCTGCCAGCAATAGGGCCCCTACTTCATCGGCAATGGCCCTGAGCCTTTCGTAGTCCCAGTCTCTGCTGTAAGCTGAAGCACCACAAATCATCAACTTAGGTTTTTCTTTCTTTGCTGTAGCTTCTACCACGTCATAGTTGATGACGCCGGTTTCCTTTTCAACGCCATAAAAATTGGCCCGGTACAGCTTGCCTGAAAAGTTGACGGGGGATCCGTGAGTTAAATGTCCACCATGTGAAAGGTCAAACCCAAGGATAGCGTCACCGGCATTAAGCACTGCGAGCATCACAGCGGCATTTGCCTGAGCCCCTGAGTGAGGTTGTACGTTGGCCCACGTGGCACCAAACAATTCCTTTGCACGCTCAATCGCAAGAGTTTCTATCTCATCAACTACTTCACACCCACCATAGTATCTTTTACCAGGCAGCCCCTCGGCGTATTTGTTGGTTAACACGGTACCCATTGCCTCGATTACCTGCGGAGAAGCAAAGTTCTCGGAGGCTATCAACTCAATGCCGTCTTCTTGTCTTTTCTTCTCTTTTTGGATGAGGTCAAAAATCAATGTATCTCTCTGCATTTCAGGAATTGTTTGCGGCCAAAGTTAGCGCAAGCAGTAGAATTTACCAATTGAAATACCAGACGTATTACAATGCCTTTTCTAGCGTGCGACAACCGACAGGAATATGCCTTGGCGAAGCCCGCCGTTTCTGCCAACTGACACAGCTGCTATATGTTGTTTTACCCAAAAAAAACGTACATTTTTGTTCCCATTTCAAAATAAAGGCAACATCCGCACAGCGCACACCTGTTGGATCAGGAAATAATTATAAGGGAAAGGACATGGCACTAGAAGAATACCGGAAGCAGATAGATGACCTGGACAACAGGATTTTGGACTTATTGGCTCAGAGGATGGAAGTGGTGAAGCAGGTCGGTGACCTGAAGAGAAAGACCAATGCCACGATTTACCGTCCCGAAAGAGAAAAGGCTATCATCGACAGGCTTGACAAAATGAACAAAGGCTTGCTCAACAGGGCGGCCATTGAGGCCATCTTTCTTGAGATTTTCGCAGTAGCGAGAAACCTGGAGCTGCCCGAACGAGTGGCCTACCTGGGTCCGGAAGGAAGTTTTACCCACCAGGCGGCAGAAAGCCGGTATGGGGCAATGAGCACTTACACCTCTCTTAACTCCATTGAAGCGGTGTTTGAAACCGTTAAGAGCGATAGGGCGAGGTTTGGCGTGGTGCCTATTGAGAATAATCAGGAGGGAGTGGTGCAGGAAACCATTGACCTGCTTGGCCGGTACGACCTCAACATCATTGCCGAGCTGCCTTTGGCCATCCACTTCGCTTTTGCCACTGAGGAAGAAAACCTGAAAAGCATTAAGAAAATTTATTCTAAAGACATTGCTTTCAGGCAGTGTAGTGCATTCATCGAGGATCACTTTGATAAAGGGGTAGAACTGGTGCCGGTAAACTCTACTAGCACGGCCGTAAAAATCGCCAAGGAAGAAAAGGGTGCGGCGGCCATTTGTGCGCACATCGCTGCCAAGGAATATGACCTTCCGATATTGTTTGAGAACATTGAAGATTCCGGGGAAAACTCTACCCGCTTCATCATTCTTTGCAAGGGCCATTTTAACGAGCCAAGCAACAACGATAAGACTTCCATTTTAGCACGCCTGGAAGACAAGCCGGGAGCTTTGGTTACGTTTCTGCAAGAATTTCACAAAGCCAAGATCAATCTTTGCAAAGTTGAGAGTCGGCCAGCCAAAGAAGGCTCTAACTTTAAGTATATTTTTTATATAGACTTCGATGGGCATTTCAATGACAGGCGGGTCCAAAAGGTGGTGAAGAACTACTGGCACAACATTAAGTGGTTGGGCAGCTACGTGAAGCTGGTTTAGTCAAAAAAATAATTCCATTGCAAAGAACGAAACGTACTTTTGGATCGTTTTAAACTCATCTGGGAAATATTTGAGGCCTCAAATTCCAAAGCGTGACAAACAGCCACGCTTGCCTGGAAAAGAACACAAAAAAACCATCAAAATGAAAAAGTTATCAATGCTGGCCGCAGTGGCTATAGCTTTTGGAATTGTGGTTGAGGCCAATGCTCAACAAATTGAAATAGGCAAGAACACAAAAATTGAGAGGAGCGAAGTGCCCATTCGAATCCTCAAAAGCCTGGAGAATGAATTTCCGGAAACGAGCAATTTTCAGGATCAAACGTGGTACCTGCACTACATGGAAGGCAAGGGCAGTTTGACAGCAAAAGTGTATAAGGTAGTCATCGAAAACAGTGATCTGGATTTTACAGCGTACTACAAACCCGATGGGGAGTTTGAAAAGGCTAATGAAATAAAGAAGCATGCTCAATTGCCCGAGGCAGTGGAAGCAACGATACACTCGCAGTATAGCAATTGGAAGGTGGTTGATCGAAATGAAATAATCTCTGTTGGCAGGTTCAACCGTGATAGGTTTGAGATACAGCTGGAAAAAGGCAACCTGGAGCGCCTGATTGTGATATCGCCCGATGGCAAGGTGATCCGGGACAGGCATTCATGATGAGGCGAAAAAATCAGTACAATAAAGGGGGCAAATAGCTCCCTTTTTTATGCCGTAACGTTCATCATTTCCAGCAGGTCGTCAATATACTCTCGGGAATTGGAAAGCCGTGGCACTTTGTTTTGGCCGCCAAGCCTCCCTCTTTTTTTCATCCACTGATAGAAAGTGCCTTCTTCCACCACGTAGAGCACCGGCGCTTCGAGGGCAAGGCCTTTATATCGTTTGGCATCGTAGTCTGAATTAATTTTTCGAAGCGTGGTGTCCAGAACCTCTATGAACCGGGTTCTGTCGTTTGGAGGTTTAATGAACTCCATCACCCATTCGTGAGCTCCCTTTTGACCACCCTCCAGGTAGCGTGGTGCCGCCGTAAAATTGCTGATCACTGCCGAGGTTTCCCTGCATGCTTCAGTAATCGCCGTTTCTGCATTCTCGATAATCAGCTCTTCACCGAAGGCATTGATAAAATGCTTTGTCCGGCCACTGATTTTGACCCGGAAAGGGCTGATAGAGGTAAACTTAACCGTGTCACCAATTCTGTACCTCCAGAGCCCAGCGTTGGTGGTAATGATCATCGCATAATTGACGCCAATTTCCACCTGTTCCAGCGTGAGTGCTTTGGGGCTATCGTTGCCAATTTCTTCAAAAGGGACAAACTCATAAAAGATGCCGTAATCGAGCATCAGGAGCATCTCGTCTGAGTTCCTTTGGTCTTGTATGCCAAAAAAGCCCTCGGACGCATTGTAGGTTTCCATGTAGCGCATGCCATCTGAGGGGATGAGCGCCTTGAAGAGGTCTTTGTAGGGAGGGAAAGCTACCGCACCATGGAAGAATACTTCCAGGTTTGGCCAAACCTCCAGGATATTGGTTTTGCCAGTTAGTTCCAGTATCCGTTGTAGCAATACCACCGTCCATGTGGGCACGCCACTAATGCTGGTCACATTTTCCTCCAGGGTGGTGGTGGCCATCATCTCAATTTTTTCTTCCCACTCGTCCATCAGCGCAATTTCCATGCTTGGTGTGCGCACGAACTGAACCCAAAGAGGAAGGTTCTTGATGATAACAGCGGAAACGTCGCCATAATAAGAGTTGGCGTTTTTGTCGAACTGATTGATCTGCTGGCTGCCGCCAATGGTGAGACCCTTGCCTGTAAAAAGCTTGGATTCAGGGTAGTTGTTGACGTAGATGGAAATGAGATCTTTGCCCCCTTTGAAATGGCAGTCTTCAAGCGCTTCTGGGGAAACAGGGATGAATTTGCTGCGGGCATTGGTAGTGCCCGACGACTTGGCGAACCACTTTACCTCACTTGGCCAGAGCACATTTTGCTCGCCCTTCATCAAGCGGTCAATGTAGGGCGCCAGTTCTTCATAGGAAACAATGGGTACCCGCTTTTGAAAGTCTTCGTGATTTCGAAAATCTACAAAGCCGTATTTGTTTCCGTATTCTGTGTCCTTGCCCCGCTGAATCAGCCTCTGGAAAAGCTCTTCCTGCACCTCAAAGGGATATTTCATGAAAAGCTCAATCTGGTGGATGCGCTTTTTCATGACCCAGGTCATTATCGAATTGAGAATTTCCATTGGTGTTGTTTACTAAACTTTTCTCTTCAACTCAAAGTGCTTGCCCAGGTACACCCTTCTTACCTGTTCGTCAGCAGCCAACTCTTCGGCAGTCCCTGATTTTAGCAGTTTTCCTTCAAACATCAAATAGGCCCTGTCAGTTATCGACAGCGTTTCATTCACATTGTGATCCGTAATAAGGATTCCAATGTCCTTTTTCTTAAGCTGGGCCACAATAGTTTGAATTTCTTCGACGGCGATTGGATCTACCCCTGCAAAAGGCTCATCTAATAATACGAAATTGGGATCAACCGCCAAAGCCCTGGCAATCTCCGTTCTTCTTCTCTCTCCTCCCGAAAGCACCATCCCGAGGTTTTTACGCACATGCCCGAGGCTAAATTCCTCCAGCAGGCTTTCCAGCTTTTCCTTTTGCTCAGCCTTCGGAATATTTCTCATTTCGAGAACAGCCATGATATTTTCTTCCACACTTAATTTTCTGAACACGGAAGCTTCCTGTGCCAAATAACCAATGCCAAGTTTGGCTCTCCGATACATCGGTAGATCAGTGATGTTCTGATCATCCAGAAAAATTTCCCCGTCGTTGGGCTTTATCAGGCCCACAATCATGTAAAAGGAAGTTGTTTTTCCAGCGCCGTTAGGACCAAGCAAGCCGACAATTTCTCCTTGCGAAACCTCAACTGACACATTGTTGACAACGCTTCTTCCTTTATATTTTTTTATCAGGTTGTGTGCACTTAGTTTCATTGATCCTTCCCGGTATTAATCAAGCTTCAAATCTTTGATGTGTAGTTGCATGGTTTTGTTTCCCATAAAGTCATTCTCTTCAATGGTATACGCCACATTAAAAGGTGCGCCATTAGCAATAGCATCGTAGTACTCGCCAAATCCAAAAGCAATAGCTTCAAGCGAAGCTTTGGAGCCTTCCTGGCTCAAAAACATTTTCAGGTGTATGTCTTTCAGCTGCTTTACCGATTTGGCAACTACGTTGGTGGAGACAAACACCGGTTGCATGTTGCCTGGCCCAAAAGGAGCCATTTGCCTTAATATATTGAAAAACTTGTGGTTGATACCCTCTATTGGAATTGCCAGGTCGATGTCAATGATTGGCTCCAGCATTTCTGGCGTGATTCTTCTGGCCACCACCTCTTCGAACCGTTCCTTAAAGGCCTCAACCTTGTCCAGATTCATCGTTAGCCCGGCTGCGTACTTATGACCACCGTACTGGTCGAGTAAGTCAGCACACTCTGCTATGGCTTCGTACACATCGAAGCCCACCACTGACCGGGCACTGCCGGTTGCTTTGCTATTTGACTCTGTAAGTATAATAGTAGGCCGATAGAATTTTTCTATGCAACGGGACGCTACAATGCCTATAACGCCCTTGTGCCAATTTTCTCTATACAGCACAGTCGAAAAAGATTTCTTGAGTTGATCTTCCTCTTCAATTATTGCCAGGGCTTCTTTGGTAATATTTTCATCAAAGCCTTTTCTGAGGTCGTTTTTTATGTCAAGCTGGGCTGCCAGCTCTTCGGCTTCTTCCTCCGTTCTTGCCAGCAACAGCTCCACTGCCGCACCCGCATGATCAATACGTCCTGCAGCATTGATGCGTGGCCCGATACCGAAAACTACCCGGGTCACTGTCACGTCTCCCCGAATACCCGAAAGATTCTTCAAGGCTTTCAGGCCAGGCAAAGGCGATTTATTAAGCTTCTGCAAGCCAAAATAGGCCAGCACCCTGTTTTCGCCTACAACAGGCACAATGTCGGAGGCAATGCTGACAGCCACCAGATCGAGGTAAAGATAAAGCTCCTGGATATCGACCGTGTTTTGTATCGCAAAGGCCTGCATGAGCTTGAAACCGACTCCACAGCCGCTGAGCCCATCAAATGGGTAATCGCAATCGAGGCGTTTTGGGTCAAGCACGGCAAATGCCTTGGGCAGTTCCGGGCCGGGAAGGTGGTGGTCGCAAATGATGAAATCGACCCCCAGGGAGTTGGCCAGCTCGACTTTCGAAACCGCTTTTATGCCACAGTCCAGCGCAATGACGAGTGTAAAGCCATGCTCGGCTGCCCAGCGAACGCCAGTTTCCGAAATGCCGTAACCCTCATCGTAACGGTCAGGTATATAATAGTCGATGTTGGAATGATACTTACGGAGAAACCCATAAGCCAGTGCCACAGAAGTGGTGCCATCCACGTCGTAGTCTCCATAAATAAGAATTTTCTCTTTTTTGAAAATGGCCTCGCTCAACCTGTTCACCGCCTTTTCCATGTCTTTCATCAGAAATGGATCGTGTAGCTGACCCAAGTGTGGCCTGAAAAAGGCACGGGTTTCTTCGAAAGTGGAATAGCCTCTTTGAACCAGCAATGCTGCCAGGGTATCACTTACCTTGATGCCTGAAGCGAGCGAATGCACTGTTTCGGGATCAGGTAGGTCTTTGTATACCCATCTTTTGCTCATTTATTGCTGCGATTGAAGTACTTGGGAAATATGAAAAACAGGTTATTTCCAAAAATACAAATTCAATCGATTGATGAGCGATAGTCTGTAAAGAAATGAGGAGAATAAGGTGACATGCCCGAAGGAAGCGTCGGGTGGCAATATTCTATTTGAAAAAATATCAAAAGTCCAGCTCGAACTCCCTCTTCTTGAAGTATGTATCGAACCAATATTCATAATTGGAATAATCGATACAATCGTCAAGCTCAACGCCGTCGTTGATCAGGCGCATGATACTTTTACCTGGCAGCCACGACAGCAAAGCGTTGGCCTGCCGCATTGGCAACTGAGAAAGTTGAATGAACTTTTTACCGTTAAGGTAGATGGGTTTTAACTTAAACATGACCCTTTTAATTTATTATGCAAGCATACTATTTTATTTTTCCTAGGACGTTAAAATCATGTTAAAGGTTGGTTAATTTTAACGTGTACTCTCCTGAAAGACAAGAAATTATAGGGAAGCCCCTAAAACCCGCAAAAATAAACTAGAGTGATGGTGCATTTGCCTCCAATTCGGCTACCCACTGACGGATAAGCGCCACCCCTTCTTTGTGGGGCAAAGACCTGCCAAGTTCTGGCATCATTATACCAGGATTAGTAGACTCCATTCTGAAAACAATTATAGACTCGTCCGGTTTGCCTGGCACTATTCCGTAAAGCCGCCCGCCTGATCCCTTGCCTGCCGCTACGGGTTTTTTCATAATGCCATACTTGGTTCTGTCGGTAACGTCAAAGGTTAGGAATAGCCCCGACGTGTTGGCGGAGCCTTCGGGGTGATGGCAGGAACCACAGTTGGCATCGAGATAGGCCCTGGCCGCCAAACTGACGTTGGTGTGTGCAGAACTCCAATCAGGAAATTTTCCGATTGTGGAGGGCTCTTCTTTCAGGTCAAGGATGCCCTTGCTTTGCCAGTAGCTCAATTGATTTTGCGTTGTGCCTTCGGGGTAGTTGTAGTCTCTATTCAGCTGTGAGAGTTTTGGACCCAGGGGAATCACAGCGTTGGATCGGCCGTGGCAAGTTTTGCATTGATTAACATCTGGCACAGAGTAGCTTACTTTTTGCAGCACGCCATTATGCTCCAGTTCAACATCGATATTTCCGCCAGCTACCTCAAGAAAAGCCTCCGTTTGCTCATCGTTCCAAATGTAGGTCAGTGCCTTCCATTCTTTGTCTGTCTTTTCTATCACTCTTGTTTCCATCAGCTTTCTGCCAGCCTCGTTTTTAGCCGGGTAGTGGAAAGTTTTGATGAGCCTGGTGCCAACAGGGAAATCAAGGGAACCATCGTCTAACACGTTGATTACTTTCTCGGGAGGCACGGCTACAAATCTGGCTTTGTCGGCATAGTCAGAGAACAACGGCATGTTCAGGTCGTAGGGCACAATGCCTTTGGCAGGCACCAGTTCCGATAGCTTTCCGTCGAAAAAGCCGAACTCAGACAGCTTGTCGGGGCCAAGCGAAAGAGGTTGCCTGTTTTGCCGGATATTGTCGTTGTTGGTTCTTAAAGTAGCAGGGGCAGGTTTTTGGTTTGCTTCTTTTTTCCGACCTGAGTCACAGGCAGCAAAAGCAGCAAAAAGGAAGAGGGCAGGAACAAAAAACCTCATAGCGACGCAACTGCTTTCTCCAAAACAACAGCCGGAAGCACAGTTCCAGAACATGTGTGTGCATCAATGTCCCGGTTGCTGTTTTCAAAATCATTGGCTGCGTCCATATTAGCGAAGGATGCGTCACCATTGTCTTGCACGCAGATTACCTTGTCACCTGGCGCAGCCGTAATGCCATCCCACATAATGTCCGGAACGGAGAGCCCGAACTGCCATACCAGCAGATAGCCGATATCACTTTTGAGGGAGGGCAAAGTAAAGCTGTTGCTAATGCTGTTGTCGTGAATAAAGATGCTGGACGGGATAGAGTTGTAATTTTCGTCGGCCTTGTAAGCGGCTTCATTCTGCGAAATCTGGGCTTCGCCGCTGTTCGATTCGTCCATTGCTGCTGCGGCCATCACAAAGTCGTAGCTGATGACAGACACCCCTGCAGTTCTGTTTTCAGATACCTGGTTGTTGAAAATTTCCACCGATGTCATTGCCAATACCATCACGCCGGTGCCAGGCGGCACGGAGGCCACAATATTCCCTTTTGGAGCGAAGTTTCGGAAGTTGTTACTAGTTACTTTATTGTCAAACACCCTCACATTTCCGCCTAATTGAGTGAGGCCCGGCAGGTCGAAAACAAGGATGCCACCAGTGTTGTCGTAGGCCTCATTGTTAAAAACGTCGGCGCTTGTTGTATTCTCAATTTCGATACCGGCCACGTTATTATAGGCTATAGAGTTGCTCACGATCACGTTGTGCGATTGCCCCACATAAATGCCAGCGTCGGAGGCACCGATAGCCACACATCCATCAATCAAAACATTTTTGCACATCACAGGGTAGATTGCATAAGCCCCGTTGGTTTCTTCGGGCTCACCTGTCCACTCCGATTTCACGTTGATCAGCTCCAGCCCGTTGATGTCTTGTATCTTGATGTTGTCGCCAACTGCGTCTCTGATCGTCAAGTCCTTGAGCACAATCTTGTTTCCGTTTTGGATCCTCAAACCCTCAGCTCCCTCTGTTTGCTCGTGAAAGGAAAGAATGGTTTTGTCCATTCCGGCACCCATAATGGTGATGCTGTCCTTTCCCTCTAAAGTAAGACTCCTCTTAAACACGTAATGACCCGATGCTATAATAATAGTATCACCGGCTTCGGCCATGATGAGTTGTGTTTGCAGGTCTTGAGAAATATCCGTGTAGTCGGCTTCCTCAAATGGGATGGCCCTGGTAACAGGCTCGCTGCAAGCGGCCACCAACAGGGTAAATAAAGCCAAAGGAAAAAAGTACTTCATAAGTCAGTGTTGTTCAAAATGTTAATGTCGCAAAGTAAAAATAAAAAACATCAGCAAAATTGACACGGCTATGGTAATGAATGAAGCCCCACTTTTTTCTTTTTGCTTACCTTCCTATCTTTCCAAATGCCTATGAAGCTTGATTTTGGTGAGATATGGCCTTTTCTGAAAATTGTTGGGGAGGAGGCCCCTAAGTGGTCTTTCAATCTGGTAGCGGGAAATTTTGTAAGCGAGAAGGTTCCTCTGACGCTAATTCGCCAACTGGAGAGTGACTCCTATTATGATGCAGAGATGCTTCCCAATTTGTTTACGTTCAGGGAAGTATTTTGGCAACCCAATGTGTACCCGACCTTGAATGCCTGCCTGACCGGACTAAAGCTGGTGGCTAACTACAGCAATGAGCTGACCGAGGAGTATGCAAACTCTACTCAGAAAACGCAGCAATTGTACGTCAGTTTAGTGAAACATATCGGAGACCTCGCCCGGCAGACAAATAAGCAATTGGCAGGCAGCGAGCAGGCAAGTGACCGGATTCCTTCGGTTTTGGGAGAGTTTAGAAAGCAGTCTTTTCCGGTGATCATGCTGTTTATTCACCACCCGATGAACAGGATCGACTACAAGGAAGACGCCTTGCGAAGGATCAATTTTATGGTGAAAACGCTGATAGAGCAGTATCAGCTCAGATTCAACGACCTGCTGCTGCCTCACTGGGAGCTGGACAGGCTTCCTGACTCGAAAAAAACAGACAGCAAACAGACTAACGATCAGCCACCCGAATCGCCTTCAGAAGCAAGCACTGAATCTCCTACCTGAATCAGCCCTTCCTGAATTACTTTTGCTGTGATGCCGCCATGGCCTCTCATGGCGTTGTAGCCACCAAAGCCCAATGCCTTTCCATTTTTGAGCATGGGTGGCACAAGCCGGTCATTTCCAGAACAGCAGTGCCGATGGCAAAGGTTTTATCCTTTAGCGCCAGCAGATTGATGCCCTGCACCACAATATTTCTCCTTAACAACCCCGGGTCAACACTTTCTTTGTTCATCATCGAAGCCACAGCTGCCAGATGCTCAGCCTGAATAAGCGTCACTTGCCTGGGGCTGTTGGCCGATCCTTTGAACCGATCGCCCTCCAACCCGTTTCCAGGTGTTGCTTTCACATTTTTGACCGGTAAAACGGCTTCGTTTCTTGCCGGACGAACGCCAATCCATGCGACGGTGCCTTTTTGGCCGAAGTGTCTCATCAGCTCAGCCATCGGCGTATTTTCATTTAGCTCTTTCACGGGAGGGTGGGTAAGGTGAAACGAAGTGGCTCAAACTATTCCAACTAAATTCAATGAAAGACTTTGAATGATAGTAGAATACCGCTTTTGATCGGTAAATTTATGCAATAGAGTTCTATTTTTGTAGTGAGGAAAACATTGAAAAACTTGTTGAATAAGATGAAGAGAGTGATTCTGGTTGTAGTTCTATCAATGGCGTTATCCTGTTTTACCAACGCACAAACGGCCCCGCCCATCCCCCCATTCCAGCATGTGAGTGTCGAAACAATTGACTACTCGGGCATCAAGGATATGTTTCAGGTGAGTTTGTACGCCAGAAGATGGCTTACCATAGAGCAGTTTCACCTGATTGGAGATACCCGGGAGAATTGGGATGCCGAGATCAGGCAGGACTCCTGCAGTGTAATGACATTCAAACTTGAGACACACGAACGGATAAGTGGAAAATACCATACGTCGTTGTACCTGGTAGACTGCAAAAGTGACACTGTTTATCAGAGCGATGGCAAGGCGATGGGCTCTTCACCGGCACAAGGCTTCCAGTATGCGGCGGATGCTGCCCTGAAAGACTTTAAGAAGGATTGGGAAAAAGGTCAGGAGCCGACAAAAAAGTCGAAGAAAAGGAAGAATTAATGTCCGTTATTCATTTTGCTCACTCTAATGGGTTTACAGCGCTCACTTACCGCTATTTCCTTGAGCAGCTAGCGCCGCACAATGTGCAATATTTGGAGAAGTTTGGGCACGACAAGAGGTTCGAGCCCAGGTTTTCATGGGCACCACTAACCAATCAGCTCATTGAATCAATTGAAAAGCAAAGGAAACCAGTCATTGGCCTTGGCCACTCCCTTGGGGCCGTGGTTACACTGAACGCCTATTATAAGCGACCTGACTTGTTCAAAGGGTTGATCATGATGGATCCGCCATTTTTTGGTCAAAAAATGCGCTTCCTGTTATTAGGCGCCAGGGTTGTGGGCGTTTCCGGCAAACTTGTGCCGCCGGCTGTAAAAGCAAAAAAGAGAAAGTGGGAATGGGAGAGTAAGGCGGCGGTAGCCGAAAGCTTCAGAAATAAGCCACTGTTCAAGAATTTTCACCCCGAGGCTTTTAAAGACTATATTGAGCACGGTCTTGTAGAGACGGAGCAGGGCAGGGCGAAACTAGATTTTTCAACGAAAGAAGAGTACAGGATTTTTAAGCACACACCATTCTCATTGGGAAGCGGGAAGATTGATGTGCCAAGTTTTTATCTCTACTCCAACCGCTTTGAGATTGGTTCTGCAGCTTCCATTGAGGAGCACAAAAGGAGGTTCAAACAAACTGAGTTTATCGCTGTGGATGCTGGTCATATGTTTCCCATGGAGCAGCCAGAAAAAACGGCGCAGCTCGTAAAAGAGCTTATCAGACAGGCAATGTAATAGTGAAGCGACTGCCGTTGTCAGGTTTGCTCATCACTTCAATGCTACCACCGTGTCGTTCAATAATGCCAAACGTGATAGACAGACCCAACCCGGTGCCTTTTCCATAGCCTTTGGTGGTGAAGAAGGGTTCAAATATTTTGTTCTGAATATCGTCCGACATGCCGCAGCCGTCGTCTTCCACATAAACCTTTACCTTATCGGCGAAACCTTCGGTTCTGATGGTTACGACGCCTTTTT
This sequence comes from Imperialibacter sp., assembly GCF_040222385.1. GTDB lineage: Bacteria > Bacteroidota > Bacteroidia > Cytophagales > Cyclobacteriaceae > Imperialibacter. Next base: position 39,154 of record NZ_JAVKDF010000027.1, on the reverse strand, counting down.
CGGCCACTGCGTCCAGAGCGTTCGAGATAAGGTTCATAAATACCTGATTGATTTGGCCGGGGAAACATTCAACGGGCTTCATCGAATCTCCGTACTCTTTTTTTATCCGCACCCTCTTTTCCTTGATCTTGGGCGAAAGCAGTACCAATGAATTGTCGATACCTATATGCAGGTTAGTTAGCTGCTTATCGCCCTTGTCGTTCATGGAAAAGGTTCGCAGCCCGTGGACAATTTGCGACGTTCTAACGGCCCCCTCACGAATCGCTTCCACCACCTGGAACATGCCCTCTTTGGTTTCATTGAAGTACAGCTCCTCTTTAAGGGCGGTTATTTCCTTCAAAAAGGCTGGCGAAATATTTGGCTCGTCTGACTCCTCCAGCTCAGCGTACTTGTTGAGCACGGTAATAAGATCTTGCAGGGAATTCTTAAGGCCATCCACGCCTGCGTAGACAAAGTTGACAGGGTTGTTGATCTCATGCGCAATGCCAGCAGTAAGCTCACCCAGGGAAGCCATTTTCTCAGCTTGAATAAGTTTCGCCTGTGCAGCCTTCAACTCCATCAGCGCTTTTTCAAGGTTGTGGGTCTTTTCAGCAATTTGTTGGTAAGCAGAAGCATTCTCAAGAGCAATGGCTACGTGCAACGCCAGGCTTCTCAAGATATTGATCTGATAGGTTTGGTATTGCTCGGCTTCCAGGTGCTGCACTGTTAACACACCTATGCGCTTATTCTTCACCACAAGTGGGAGATAAATCACCGACCTGTAAACCGAATGGTTGGTAGAAAATCCCACAAAATCGGGTTGCAAGGTGGTATCGAAGAAAATTTCTTCCCTTGAGTTTTCAAGACAAGCGATCGCCGGGTGATCACCCTTTTTATGCAACACATTTATCTTTTCTATTGATGCGGAGCCTTTGCTTATTACTTGGAATCGTAGCTTGTGGCTGTCTTCTTCAAAGAGACCCACGCCGACAATTGAGTAGTCCATCAGGCCATGAATATACCTGAACACAATTTGGACGATATCGCTCACCGAAAGGTGGGAGTTGATTTCTTTGGCCACCTCACTTAGGCGCTTAATATCGTTGTACGACTCTTCCAGCTTGTCTTTCTGAGTTTCAATTTCCTCTTTTTGGTAGTTGATTTCTTCGTTCTGGCCCTGCAGCAGTTTCTTAGCCCGTGCGTTGATGCGGTAGCTCCTCAGAATAAGGAACAAAATGACCAATACCAGGGAGGTGACGCCGATGAAGAAATTTCTCAGGCTTTTGATTTTGGTCAGCTCAAGATCCTGAATGGCCTGCTCCTGAAGGAGAATTTCGATCTCTTTCTGGTTTTCTTTTTCTTCCAGCTCCTTTTTCTTGAGCGCAAGGTCTTGAATGAACTTGTTTTTTTGCAACAACTCTATGTCATTGTCTTTGTTTTGCGCCTCTAGTCTGGCCTGCTCCAGTTTAAGCTTTTGCTCTTCCTGGATTTTCTCTGCGAGCTGTTTCCCCAGAATGATCCGCTGGATTTCATTGTCACGTTGCAGCAAGTCAATATCCCTTTGCTTTTCCTGAGATTCGAGCTGAAGCTCTTTCAATGCCAAGTCTTTAATTTCCTTTTCTACCATCAGCAGCCTGATCTCGTTCTCTTTTTTGTCCAGCGTAAGTAGCTGATTGAGCTGAGACTTGGCATGTCGTTGTCGGTCAGTGGAAATGGAATCGGACAACCAGGCAAATTTTTTGAAGTATCCCAGAGACTGTTTGTAATCGCCAAGATGTTCGTGAATGTCGGAAAGGCGTTTATAGGTGACAATAAGGTCTTCGGACTTTTGTGGGAGCTTCTCGCCAATTTGAATGGCAGTTTCAGCAAATGTTCTTGCTTTTTCCCACTGATCCATTTTCATGTAGGTGGCAACTACCTCGTTGTATAGCGGAAGTGTTTTTGAGGGAGTCTTTCTTGCTTCATTCGATTTGATGGCTTCGAAGAAGTAGTTCAGCGCTCTGGAATTGTCGCCCATATCATGGTAAATGCTCCCGATATTTGCCAGCAGCACCATGTCGCCCACATAGAATGGATCATTGCTATGATGCTTCAGGTCGAGTTCGAGCGACTCTTTGAAGTATTCCAGCGCCAGCATTTTTTCATCGAGGTACTGATAGAGGTAACCGATATTGTTCAGAGAGGCGATGATGCCGGGCGTATCCTTTGTAGCTTGGTAAATGGACAACACCTGCAGGTCGTAAGCCAGGGCCAGGGTGTGCTTCTTTTCGTCGATATGCAGAAGGGCAAGCCTGCGTAATAGCGTCAACTCAGCTTGCTTGTCGTCGCTGCTAATCAGGTGAAGCATGAGTTGGTAGTTCTCAATCGCTTTCTGGTTGTTGCCAGCCAGTTCAAAGGCCCTGGCAGCCTTTCCCAGGCTATATTTCATGCCCAGTGTGTCGCTGATCTCTTTTTTCTCCTCATAGGCCTTCATGAAATACACCCAGGCTTTTTGGGGCACTTTCCATTCATCGTATAGCTCACCGATAAGGTCGTTGCTTTGCGATGCTTCCATTTGTTTGCCAAGGAGTTCAAACTCCCTGAGGGCGACGAGATAATGATTGAGCGAGGAGGCGAATTGTTCTTTTTGCTTGTAGCTGTCGCCGATCACTATATTGCTTCTGGCTATGAGGCATCGGATGGCCCTCGATTCCGCCATGGCGAGTGCATTGTTCCCATAAACAATCGCTGAGTCCAGTCTCTTTTCGGAGAGGGCTATTTCTGCTTTTAGCAAGAAGGAAGTCGCCTTCAGGCTGTCTTCTGTATAGGGATAGGGAGTTTCCTGTGAGAAAGCAGTTTCCCACACAAGAAAGATAAGAATGAGCAGTATGTAGGCTTTCTTAAGCAATTTCTTTTTGGGTTACAACCTCATACAGAGGAAGGTATACTTTTACTTTGGTTCCCTTATTCACGCTGCTATCGATAATAAGCTGTCCATGCATTTTTTCTATGAACTCTTTGCCAAGCCTGAGCCCCAGGCCAGCACCTTTTTCGTTCATCGTGCCCCTTCTTGGCTCACTCCACGTATTTCCTTTCAGCTTTTCGATCAGCTCTTGCGGAATACCCACGCCAGCATCAACAATTGAAATGATGACAACATCTTTGTCCCTCTTGAATGACAAGTGAATTTCTCCCTTTTCGTGAGAGTATTTGATAGCGTTGCTGATCAGGTTTCGCAGCACCAGGCTTACCATATTTTCGTCTACCATGGACCATAGCGGATTTCCGTCAGTTTCCATGACGATGCGGATGTCTTTCTGTGAGGCCAGAAAATCGAATAAGTCCACCTGGCCTTTAGCCACTTTCACGAGATCCGTCTTTTTATTGCTGATTTTTATGTCGCCTGTTTGCGACAGTGACCAGTGAAGTAGATTGTCGAGCAGTTGGGTAACGTGTTGGAGGTATTCCTTTGCTTTTTCGCCCAGGTCATGCACTTTTTGCTCATCAAGCTGATGCTTAAAGCTGAGCATAATTTCGAGCAGGATGTTTAGTGAAGCGATAGGCAGTTTCAGATCATGAGAGATGATCGAAAAAAATTTGTCCTTGACTTCATTGAGAGTGGAGAGCTCTTTGTTTTTTGTGGCCAGCTCCTGGGTGCGTTCAATTACCTTTTGCTCCAGATTAGCTTTGGCCTTGCCCAGGTCGTCAATCAGGGCTTTGTTTTGATTGCTGAGTTCGTATTTCTGTATGGCGTTGTTGAGGGTAAGTAGCAAGTGGTTGGAATCCCACGGCTTGAGTATGAACTGGTAAATACCTACCTCATTGACCGCTTTGAGTATCACATCAATATCGCTGTAGGCGGTGAGTATCATCTTGATGGAATCGGGCGATATCTGGTTAGCTTTCGACAGGAAATCGATGCCAGTCATGCCAGGCATTCTTTGGTCAGAAATGATCACCTGAACCACCTCAGTCTTCAAAATAGACAGGGCCTCCTCCGCTGAATTGGACGTGATTACCTTGAAATTCCTGAAAAAGGCATTGCGAAATACGATGAGGTTGTTCGACTCATCGTCTACATATAAAATAGAATACTTTTTTTCTTGCAAGGTGGTTTGATTAGGTAGTTGCTAAGTATTAAACATTCAGACGGAAAAGAACCCCCATATTGTTACAAAACTTTAGGTTCACTACCGTCTTTCTTGTGTTTGGTTACCCTATGCGCTCACATTTTTTAAGCTGTAGGTACTTTTTTTTGGCAATGTTGACAATAATGGACAAACTAACTTTTATGTTTGCCCGGGAAGAATTGACCAAGTATGAACAGACAAAGTTTTCTGCTACAGAATCTTTTAAAGGGCCTGGCGTGGTTTGCTCTTTTGGTGATAGCTTACCTTGTAGTGAAACGTTATGTGGATGTTGACTACCTGGATTGGCTGTCTCCCATATACGAAAAGCCGCTGTACGTATTTTCCATATTCACAGTCTCCGAGGTTGTGGTGGGCATCATTCCACCCGAGGTATTTATGATCTGGTCGCTCAGAGAAGGAGTGGCAGCCGTTTATATCTCTAACGTTTTGATTTTGGCGACGCTTTCCTATGCTGCAGGAGTGATCGGGTACTTTATTGGCTCCTACCTCAATCAGACCCAGTTCTACAAAACCCTCGAGAAAAACTTTTTTGGTAAGTACACCACCTACCTGGACGAATATGGCGGCTTTTTGATCATTGTCGCTGCGCTCACACCACTACCTTTTTCAGGCATTTGCATGCTAGTGGGCGCCTTGAAATATTCGTTCAAAAAGATGTTGCTATTCTCCCTTACCCGGTTCATACGCTTTAGTGCGTATGCTTATATTATCTGGGCCGCCCACTATTTTTAATTAACTTCTACTTCATCGAGTTAATTTTATTGATTATCGCCACATAGTCTTCAACATCCTTGGGCTTGATCTTATTGGCCTTGGCATACGCTTTTAATTCATTTTCTTTTCCAGGCAAAAGTGAGAACACATTGGAGTTCTTGCCTTTGCTTAGCTCAATAGCTTTGCCATTTACGATGGAGAGATAAACCGGTTTCTTCAGAATTTGATCATTCTTGTTGCCGACATTCAGGGCTATGTTGTAGTCCGCCTTCTTGATTGTGATCTTTTCGTAAGAATAAAGCGGCACAGCTCCGTCAACGATTACCTCCAGAAAAATATTGGCGGGCATATCGTCGCCGCTGCCCTTTAGCTGATTCACGTTGACATACCTTTGGTACTTATTGGTGGAACTCTTCAGGTCAAAATATTTTACTTTATTTCCGTCCAATCCTCTCACACCATCATCATAGTTGATCTCAATAAGGTTGCTTCTCAAGTCATACCTTATAACCAAACCCTCATAAACTTTTGGAGCCATAGTCAACTCAAATTTGCCTTCCCTGAATTCGGAATCCAGATAGAAGTCTCCTTCGAGCGATGCCGGCGGCAGGGGTATTCCGAAAGTGGCCGTGTTGGGGTTGACAACGGCAAGGCGGTCAACAGCATTTTGCTTTTGCAGGTATTCGTTGCCTGATGTGGAGGCTGTACTTCCAACATTTGAGCCCTGGGCGAAGGATGAAGAAATTGCTGTAGAAAATAAAAGTGATAGCGTTATTTGAGCTACGTGTTTTCTCATGATTGCATTTTGTTTAACTAAATTAATTAAAAGAATTCGACAACCATCCTTAAAAAATCCTGTTAGTCTATAAATTTGAAATATGAATAACAAGAAAGGGAAAAAGGGAGTGTTGCTGGTCAATTTAGGAACACCAGATCAGCCAGATACCCCTAATGTAAGGAAATACCTGAGAGAATTTTTAATGGACGGTCGGGTAATTGATATTCCTTTTGTACAAAGGTGGATGCTTATTAACTTTATCATTGCTCCCTTTCGTGCGCCTAAGTCAGCGGCAGAGTATCAAAAGCTGTGGGATGAGCGTGGTTCGCCGCTTAAATATTATGGGGAAGACGTCAGGGACTTACTTCAGAAAGAATTGACCAATGATTACGTGGTTGCACTGGCAATGCGGTATCAAAACCCTAGCATAGCATCAGGGCTGGAAGAGTTAAAGAAAGCTCACGTGAGCGAAATAATTGTGGTGCCACTTTTTCCACAATATGCCTCTGCCAGCACAGGCTCGGTTGCTGACAAAGTAATGGAGCTTGTTCGGAAATGGCAGATCATACCAAATATTCGTTTCATCAATCAGTTTGCCGACGACCCACTGTTCATAGAAGTGATTGCTCAGCGGGCAAAAAAATGGATGGAGCAGCATGACTACGATCACTACTTATTCAGCTATCATGGATTGCCCGAAAGGCAGATTCTCAAAGGATCGGTTGGTTCCCAGTGCCAGCTGGGCAAGTGTTGCAATAGCTTCCACGACAAGAACCGGTATTGCTACCGGGCCCAGTGTTTTCTTACCTCACGGTTGATTGCTGAAAGCTTGGGTATTCCTGAAGACAAATATACCGTTGCTTTTCAAAGCAGGCTGGGCAAAACTCCCTGGATACAGCCCTACACTGACGAGAAGCTGGTAGAGTTTGCTGAAAAAGGCTACAAAAAAGTGCTCGCCTTTTCTCCGGCTTTTGTATCGGATTGCCTCGAAACAACTGTTGAAGTCGGCGAGACCTACCATGAGCAATTTCTGGAGGCCGGCGGGGAACGTTGGGACTTGGTAGAAAGCCTCAACGATCATCCGCTTTGGATACAATGCCTGAAAAACCTGGTGTTAGAAAAAGCTTCCGAGGTCAGGCCCTGACGGCCACAAGCTCAGTCAGTTTTTGAACGGTGAAGTCGATATCCTGCTGGGTGGTGAAGCGGGAGAAAGAAAACCGGATATTTCCCCGCATGGGATCTACTCCCAAAGCACCCAGCACATGCGAGCCTACATTTGAACCGCTGGAGCAAGCGCTGCCACCAGATGCCGAGACTCCTTCTATATCAAGGCTGAAAAGAAGCATGTCGTTGTCTTCGTTGGGAGGAAGACTGATGCTGAGCACGGTGTAAAGGCTATTAGCCAAATTGGCGGAGTCGCCGTTAAAGGTGATGCCCTCAACGCTGGCGGATAGCTGGCGGATCATGCTCTCTTTCAGGCTTTCCATGTGCTTCCGGTGCTCGTCCATGTGCTCGTAGGCAAGCTCCAACGCCTTGGCTAAGCCGATGATACCCGGAACGTTTTCAGTGCCTCCCCGCATATTTCTTTCCTGCGCTCCACCATGGATAAAGGGGTGAATCTTGCTGTTGTGGTTGATATGCAGGAAGCCAACGCCTTTCGGCCCATGAAATTTGTGGGCGGCGCCTACCATCATGTTCAGGTTAAGCGCTTGTAGGTCGTGCCGGTAGTGTCCAACTGCCTGCACAGTGTCGGTGTGAAAAACAGCCTTGTACTCCTTAGCTAGCTGACCTATTTTCTCAATATCATTCAGGTTACCAATTTCATTGTTGGCATGCATCAGGCTGACCAATGCCTTGCCGGGATGGTCTTTCAGAAATGCCTCCAGGTGATCAAGGTTCACATGGCCTTTTTCGTCAAGCTCCACATAGGTCAGGGCAATTTTGCCCTGCTCGTGCAGGTACTCAAGTGTGTGAAGCACAGCGTGATGCTCAATTTTTGACGTGATGACATGAGTAAGCCCGTACGCTTCTATCGATTTCACCAGGGCAGTATTATCCGCCTCAGTACCACCGGATGTAAAAAAGATTTCTGAGGGCGAGGTATTCAGTAACTCAGCTACTTTTTTCCTTGACCTTTCTATCGCCGACCTCACCAGCCTACCGTGCCCATGTATAGAGCTGGGGTTGCCGAAGTGCTCGGTCAGGTAGGGTAGCATGGCCTCCAGCACTTCTTTGTCGAGTGGTGTGGTGGCAGCATTGTCAAGGTATACTCGCATGGCTTCAGATTTTTTCTGAAATAATCTCTTTGATGTCCATCATGATTTTGTGGGCCAGGTGCTCGGCTGTAGCCTGACTTTCTGACTCAGAATAAATCCGGATGATGGGCTCGGTGTTCGATTTACGAAGATGCACCCATTCTTTGTCAAATTCAATTTTGACACCATCCACAGTATTGATTGGCTGCCGCTGGTATTTGTCTTTTATTTCGTGCAATACGAGATCAACATCCATTTCCGGCGAAAGCTCAATCTTGTTTTTTGAGATATGGTAGTTTGGATATTTTGACCGAAGCATCGACACGCTTTTCCCGAACTTGGCCAGGTGGGTAAGAAAAAGGGCGATCCCCACGAGTGCATCCCGGCCATAGTGAAGCTCAGGAAGGATTACGCCTCCGTTACCCTCTCCGCCTATTACAGCACCGATAGCTTTCATTTTTTCAACCACATTTACTTCGCCTACGGCAGCCGCTTCGTATTTCTGACCATACTTCTCAGTCACATCTCTTAGCGCTCTGGTGGACGAGAGGTTTGAAACCGTTGCCCCAGGCTTTTGCGACAGCACGTAGTCGGCAATAGCCACCAATGTATATTCTTCTCCAAAAGTATTGCCGTCTTCACAAATCAGGGCCAGGCGATCCACGTCCGGATCCACCACAATACCCAAATCAAACTGCCCATTTTCTATTTCACCGCAAATGTGGGTAAGGTTCTCAGGCAGTGGTTCAGGGTTGTGAGGGAAATGGCCATTGGGTTCGCCGTAGAAAACTTCGACACGGTCTACTCCCAATTTCTTCAGCAGCATTGGTACTGCTATGCCTCCTGTGGAATTCACTGCATCCACAGCAACGGAGAAGTTGCGTAGCCTGATGGCTTCAACATCTACCATCGGCAGCGCAAGAATTTTTTCGATGTGTTTTTCTATGGTGCCTTCTCTGAAGGTGTAGCTACCAAGTTTTTTAACGTCAACGAAGTCGAAAGCCTCTTCATCCGCTATGGATAAGATGCTTTCGCCGTCACTTCCAGAGAGAAACTCTCCCTTACTGTTAAGCAGTTTAAGCGCATTCCATTGTATCGGGTTGTGGCTGGCAGTGATGATGATTCCACCCCCTGCGTCTTCTTCCACCACCATCATTTCAACGGTCGGTGTAGTTGAAAGCCCGAGATCAATTACATCGATGCCAAGCGACTGTAATGTAGACGCCACGAGGCTGGAGACGATTTCGCCGGAAATCCGTGCATCTCGCCCGATCACCACCATTGGATGAGCCTTTTGTGTCAATAGCCACTGGCCATAGGCTGCTGCAAACTTAACAGTATCCAGAGGAGTCAAGCCGTCACCAACTTTGCCGCCGATCGTCCCTCTGATTCCAGATATTGATTTAATTAAAGTCACTTTTCCAGGTTTAGTTACTTGCGGGCGCAAATTTACTGAAAAAATACCGTGATAGAATGGTAGAATTCAAAGATAGTGCCTTTTTACTGGGTAGATGTTGTCGTTAATCGATTTAACGCCTTAAAATTTCGACAAAACTTTATTGACTTCGGATTCCGGATTGCCTCCTGCCGGATCAGCGCAGGCATCTCCGGGCTGTAGGTTCTTGCCGCAATAACCGCATGTCACACCCTCCTTATTTAGAAACGGGCTCTGCGAGGCACAAGTGCCTTTGAACTCTCCATTTTTTAAAAATATCAGCCGTACCGACATCAAAATGAAGAACAGTGCTATAAATCCAATTCCCAATAATACTGTTACCATGGCATTCTATATCTTTATGCAAAGAAAAATGAGCGGCTTTACAATACCTAATCACCCGCCTGTTTGTTCAACAAGTCGCCACAAAGGAAAATTCATTTGATGGAAAAAATACCAGCCCCGGACTTACGGAGAGAAGAAAAATTGAAAGCCTTTGACAGGCTGCTTACGATTATGGACGAGCTGCGTGAAAACTGCCCCTGGGACAAAAAGCAGACCTTTGAAACGCTTCGCCACCTGACTATAGAGGAAACCTATGAACTGTCGGATGCCATTCTGGAGGGAGATAAAGATGAAATCAAAAAGGAGGTGGGTGATTTAATGCTTCACCTGGTATTTTATTCAAGAATCGGCTCGGAAACGGGCAGCTTTGATATCTCCGATGTTATCAACTCTTTATGTGAAAAATTGATCAACCGGCATCCGCATATTTATGGCGATGTGGTGGCTGAGAATGAAGAAGTTGTCAAGCAAAACTGGGAGAAGATTAAGCTAAAAGAAAAGGGCAATAAGTCTGTATTGGGCGGTGTGCCCAAAACATTGCCAGCGCTGGTGAAAGCAATAAGAATTCAGGACAAAGCCAGGGGAGTTGGTTTTGACTGGGAAGAGAAGCAGCAGGTGTGGGAGAAGGTAGAAGAGGAAATGCAGGAATTCAAAGAAGAATTCAATGTGAGCGGTGAAAAGGAAATTGACAGGGAGAAAGCACAGAGTGAATTTGGCGATTTACTTTTTTCGCTCGTCAACTATGCAAGGTTCATGGATATTGATCCTGAGGAGGCTCTTGAGCGAACCAATAAGAAGTTCATTAAGAGGTTTCAGTACCTCGAACAGGAGTCGGCCAAAGACGGTAAGAGCCTCGGAGAAATGACGCTGGCAGAAATGGATAAGTATTGGAACCGGGCGAAGAAATTGTGATCCGGTTAAAAATGGTTAATTTGATATAGCTTATCACACTAACCTACTTACTATGAAAACACTTAAAATCAATCACTGGGCCATTTTGGTCATTGTTGTGCTTGGTCAGGTTATTCCTGCCCTCTGGTATGGGATGTTTGCAGAAACCTGGATGCGGCTTAATAATCTTACCGAGGCCGATGTGATGTCGGGTGGTTCCACCCCCTACATTTCGAGTGTAATTACAGCCGTCGTTTTTGCCTATGTGCTGGCATGGCTTTTCAAAAGAATGAATGTTGAGTCGGCCGTCGATGGTGCTAAAACGGCTTTTGTCATGGCCATTTCGTTTTCGCTGCTCATGCACATGACAGTAAATTTCTTTTCGATGAGACCCTACGGTTTAGCCTGGGTCGACGGCGGAGCGGATCTTATAGTTTGGACACTAGCAGGCACTATTTTGGGTGGCTGGCGAAAGTACGAAAACTAGCTTCCAGGAATGTTGCTACAGCCTGATATGCCCTATACCGAGTTTCGTCCGGACTTCAGGCTGCAACAGTTTGTAGAGTGCTACTGGTGTGTCAAAAGTACCACGCAGCATAGCAGCTTCAGGCCGGTGTTTCCAGATGCCTGCTCCGACATTATTTTCAACTTCTCAGTCCCACTTCTCTACGATGAGCATGGCACAATTTCTCTTAACACGTTTCAGTCCTTTTATGTAGGCATCCAAACCGCACCTATTTTCACTAAGGCAGGGGGTGTCACAGACTTATTAGGCATTCGGTTTAAAAACCAGGGAGCCTGGAGGTTTCTGAGGCGTCCCCTGGCGGAATTTAGCAACAGGACTGCCTCACTCAAGGAACTGGATGAGGGTGATTTGCATAACCTGACAGAGCAGTTGGCATTTTTGTCGGTTTCAGAAAGGATCAAAATAATTGGACTTCGTTTGCTTGCGAGGTTGGGAAATGAGCCCGGGTGGGACATGGCGGATCAGTTCTTCAGCAGCCCCTCAGGTTCGATCCAAGGATTTTGCAGGGCAAATAACCTGAGCGAGAGAACGCTGGAAAGAAGATCACGGGAAAGGCTAGGTGTGTCTCCAAAAATGTACCAGCGCATCGTTCGCTTCAGAAGGGCCTCCGGGAAGCTTTCAGGCTTCGATGGGTCGTTGATGGAATTTGCCTGGGATATGGGCTATTACGACCATGCCCACCTTGCCAAAGATTTCCGGGAATTTGGGCATTTTTTGCCTTCCAGTCTTATACATTAATTTGTCAATTGTCGGGTTTTTACAAAAGTTGATGAGCTGGCTAGCCCTAACTTGTGGCCACATTAAAAACCATTAGAATATGCAAAAATTTCAACAGCTTTCACCAAACATGATGGTCGCAAGTGTGGAGGAGTCCATGGCTTACTATTCGACAATTTTTGGCTTTACGGAGGGACCGAGCGTGCCTGCCCCGAGCGGAGGCCTTCAATGGGGCATGGTGATGCATGGAGCAGTACAGCTCATGTTTCAGACCGCTGAAAGCATTGGCGAAGATCTACCGGGTTTCAATACTGAAAAAACCGGCGGCAGTCTGTCGCTATTCATAGAGGTGGACGATGCCGCTGCACTGTTTCGGGAGGTAGAGGGAAAGGTGGAGCTTTTTATGCCACTAAAAGACACCTTCTATGGCAAACGGGAATTTGGCATCCGTGACCTCAACGGATACCTGTTGGTGTTTGCGAGCGATATCAAGTAACTGCTAGCTCATTTTGATGGGCAGCTCTTTGCTTCTCTTTCCTGTAGCCGCAAAAACGGCATTGGCTAAGGCAGGGGCGAAAGGAGGCACCGGCGGCTCACCTACACCTGTTGGTTTTTCGTCACTTTCTACCAGGTGAACAAATATCTCTTTGGCGGCGTCCTGCATGCGGGCTACTTCAAATTGGTCGAAGTTTTTAGCGATTGTTTGGCCATTTTTGAAAGCAATACCCCCTTTCAGGGCAAGGCTGGAGGCAAACGTTCCGCCGCCTTCAAACTGGTTTTTCACGGAGTTTTGGTTCACGACAATGCCGCAGTCAACAGCGAAGTGAACTTCCGGAATGGTGAGCTTGCCGGCATCGTCAACCGCCACATGCACCACGCAGGCCACATAGGTAAGGAAGCTGCGGTGTGCACAAATGCCCATGCCGTGGCCTTTGGGCAGTTCTTTGCCCCACCCCGATTTTTCGGCAGCCAGCTTAACCACGTTTTTGAGGCGTGCTGTTTTCATCGGAAACTTCTCTACTGGTTCGCCATAGTTGCCAAAGCCTTCCATCAGTTTGTCAAACGGGATTTCCCTGTCCGACCCTATCAAATCCAGGAGGTTCTCTACCGGATCCATTTGCCTGGCCGTGGCAATTTCATCCACCATGCTGCCAATGGCAAAGGCGTGTTGTATGTTGCTAACTGATCGAAGCCAGCCGATACGGGTCATGGCTTTTGCCTCGTGCGACTGGCAGGAAATGTTGGGAATATCAAAAGGCATGTCTACCATGCCCAGCTGGAGCTCATCAAAACTTGGGCCTGAGGCTTCAGGGGAGAAAGTACCACCAATGGGTGGGAAAACACTGTGATGCTCCCATCCGGTCACTTTCTTGTTATCGTCAATCGCTACCTTGATCCGCTGAACGCTACAGGCGTGGAAGAAGTCGTGCTGAATATCGTCTTCTCTTGTCCAAATGATTTTGACTGGAAAGCCACTCATTTGGGAGGCCAGTGCGGCTTCCACGATAAAGTCAGGCTTTGATTTCCGACCAAAACCGCCCCCAAGTAATGTGACATTTACTGTGACATTGGCTTTGTCTATTTTCAACGCCTCAGCCAGGGCATCGTTGGCTCCCTGAGGGTTTTGGGTGGGAGCCCACACTTCGCACTTTCCATCTTTAAAATGCGCCACGGCACACGGCGGCTCCATGGGTGCATGAGAAAGATGGGGTATCAGGTAGGTTGAATCTATGGTTTTCGCCGCATTTTTAAAGGATGCCTCTACCGAGCCTTCCTCTCTGTGCACCTGGCCTTTGCTTTTGACCCTGCCCAGCATATCTTTAAAATAGTCGGCTGTGCTGTATTTGGCATTGGGGCCAAAGTCCCATTCTACTTCCAGCGCATCTCGTCCTTTGATGGCCGCCCAGGTGTTGTCCGCAACCACGAGCAGTCCACCTAATGGAGCGTTTATGCCACCGGGAAAAGCAGTAAAAGGCATTTCAAATACCTTTTGCACACCGGCTACCTGCATGGCTTTGTCTGCATTGAAGGTTTTTACCTTTCCTCCAGCCACAGGGCAACGGAGGACCGTGGCGTATTTCATGCCAGCCACCTTTTTATCCAGGCCAAACCCACCTTTGCCACTAATAATGTCTTCAATGTCTACTATTGGTGTGGACTTGCCGATGTATTTCCACTCTGACTTTTTCTTCAGGGTGATTTTGTCTTCGGCTGGCATTTCCAGTTTTGAGGCTGCTTCTGTTAACTCGCCAAAGCCCAACTTTTTGCCACTACCTTCATGCGTAACTTCGCCGTTTTTTGCCTTACATTCCCCAACAGGCACCCCCCACTCGTTGGCGGCGGCCTGTTCCAGCATCATTCGGGCTGAGGCTCCTGCTTTGCGCATTGGCTCAAAAAACATTCGCACCGAAAACGACCCGTCCGTATTTTGGTTCCCGTACCGGGCTTCGTCTCCTATGGCCTGCACCACCTTCACTTTGCTCCAGTCGGCTTCCAGCTCGTCGGCGACAATAAGAGGCAATCCCGTACGAATACCGGTTCCCATCTCCGACCTGTGCGCCACGATAGTCACAGTGCCATCGCTGTTCACCGTCAGGTAAACATTCGGCGAGAACGGCACTCCGCTATCTTTCTTTTTCGAAGGAGAGCACCCTATCTGCATTCCTATAATGATGCCTGTGGCACTGAGGCCGCTAATTTTCAGAAAAGAGCGACGATCAACTTTTTTAATGATGGACGCTTCCAGGGGAGTGCTTAGGGGCTTCATAGACAGTGTTTTTGGGAATAATAAAGCTAGTTAAAATATGGTGAAAAGATGAAGGGCGTGCGAATATTTCTGGGAGAGGCTCTTCAACCCAAACCAGATCAAGGAATTTCTTCTTTGAATATCATTCAGTTTTTTAGGAACCAAAGGCGAGCGTAATAGAACTTTTAAATGAGGAGGGGCGAGTATTTTCCCAAATTTTTGCCAGAAGTACAATAAACATTTATGCTCCATGACGCTTACATTTCACTACCATATTTGTTATATTTAATCTAGTCTTGGACTGCCCAAACTTGGATTTATAACCAGTTTTACTAACATTGCAGAGTTCTACCTACTTGAAAATGAAAGTGCTTTCGTCTAACTATGCCAATGATAACGAACTTCTGGAGGCTTTCCAGAGGGGAGAAAAAGACGCATTCATCGTCATATACGAACGGTTTTGGAATAGGATTTTTTTAATAGCCTACAAAAGCACACGAAACAAGGAGGTGTCTGAAGACCTTGTTCAGAACCTGTTTCTTAAACTTTGGGACAAAAGAGATTTGCTGCATATAAAGCAGATCGAAGCTTATTTGCACTCTTCCATTCGGAACAGCGCAATCGACTATATCCATAGCCAGGTAGTAAGGAATAAATATCTCGACTACCTTAAAGTTTCGCCTCCTGTCAACGAGAATAACACAGATCGCATGATGGCGGTCAGTGATCTTTCGAAGCAGATAGAAGAAGGGCTTACTCAGCTGCCCGAAAAGTCAAGATGTATTTTTAGGATGAATCGGCTTGATCATTCACCTGTGGAAGAAATTGCACAAAAACTCAAAATTTCGGAAAAGGCAGTTCAGTACCACCTGACAAAATCTCTGAAGGTCATGCGTCTCTATTTGAAGAGTATTATTTTTAGTCTGCTGCTTATTTTTCTGGGCTAGGTTTTGCCAGAGAACTCACCCCATTATTGCGACTTCATCCAGCGAACACAATAAATCTCAATTATTTTCCCCTCCCTTTTAGGAAAAACAGGGAGTTGCCCGTCTAGTTGGTAGGCGTGGACAATATTTAAACAATTAGTATATCCTTTTTTGATGCCGGGCGTGCGCCATGAAAATGAAACAAAAAGAACTTGAACAATTGCTAAAACGCTATTTGAAAGACAGTAGCTCTGAGGTTGAAAGGCTTGAAGTAGAAAGATGGTTTGAAGATATAAGTAGTGACGACATTGATTTGAGCGAATCTGAGAAAATTGAAATAAAGGACAGAATGCTTGCGAGAATTCTGGAGGCCAGGGAACAGGGAGGGAGCGAGTCTGCCTTTCGGGGTCGGCAGTTGATATTCAGAGTGGCTGCTTCGCTTCTGTTGATGATCGCCTCTTTTGTTGCCTACCAACAGCTGTCTCAGGGAGAACCTGAAACTATTGCTGTCGCTACTCCACCCCTTAGTGATGAGGTTGTAGTTGAGAATAATTCGAAAGGTACCAGGGAGGTTTGGCTTCCAGATGGCACCCAGGTGATACTAAAAGGAGAAAGCAAGATCAGCTACGCCAGGCAATTTTCGGGAAAGAAGAGGGAGGTAAACCTTGTAGGCGAGGCTTTTTTTGATGTGATAAGAAACCCTGACCGACCGTTTTTTGTATACAGCGGCAATATCGTTACCAGGGTGCTGGGCACAAGTTTCAGCATGGTGGCACCTGAAAATGCCTCTACAATCGAAGTAAATGTGGTGTCGGGAAGAGTGTCGGTTTACGAGTCGGAAGAAGACGAAACCGATGAGGCCGACCAGAAGAAGGTGAAGAAAGGTGTTATCCTCACCAGAAACCAAAAGGCGACCTTCTTTGTCAAAGAAACTCATCTGGTTACCTCACTGGTTGAACAACCCAGGCCGGTAAAAGTGCCAACAAGAGAAAACAAGTTATTGGTATTTGAAGACAATACCCTGAGCGAGATCGCCTCCAAACTTGAGGAGAATTACTCGATAGAGTTTGTGATGGAAAATGCATCAATCAGCAACTGTACTTTCACAGGAGACCTGTCTGACATGTCTCTGTACGATTTATTATCTGTGATTGGGAAGTCGGTTGGTGTTGAGTACGAAGTGATGGGCACTAAAATCCTGCTAAACGGACAAGGCTGCCAGAAACCAATTATTAACTAAAAAGATAAATTATATGAAACAGAAATCTACATAGAAAATGACCTCTGGTACCACGAGTACCTTTGGAGCCAGCCCCTTTTTGAGGAACCGTGAGGTAAAGAAAAGGGCTAAAAAAAGTGCACTACCCTACAAACTTAAATACTTATGAAACTACTAAACCTACTTCATGCAAGGAGAAAGTACTTTTCTCAGGGCATGAAGATATTTGTTACCCAAATGGTTGTCGTTGCATTGTCAACATCCATTTCGTCGGCCAATGAGCTCATTGGCCAGGCACTGTTGGACAAGGAGGTATCTCTCAAAGCTGAGGATGTCGAACTTAAAAGTGCCATTTCAGAAATTGAAAGAATTGCCAACGTAAAATTCGCTTACAGCCCCAAGCGAATCAAAGACAGGCAAAAGGTGTCCGTTGATGTTGAGAACAAGAAGTTGAGTGAAGTACTTGACGGAATGCTCCAGCCGCTCGACATTTCCTACGAAGTTATTTCAGATAGGATCTCTCTCTATAAGCCTGAAACAAATAGGGGCCCAGAGAAGGCATCTGCTGAAAATGAAATTCTGAACCCTGAATTCACTGTATCAGGTGCTGTGAAGGACGAAAATGGCCAATCACTTCCCGGTGTGAACGTTGTCGAGAAAGGAACCACCAACGGTACTATCACGGACGCTGACGGCGGATACAGGTTGAGCGTTACAGACGAAAATTCAGTTCTGGTGTTTTCTTTTATTGGCTTTGCGACGCAAGAAGTAATCGTAGGTGGCAGGTCGTCCATTGCAGTAACCCTGGCTACCGACACCAAAACACTTGGCGAGGTAGTAGTTGTTGGCTACGGAGAACAAAAGAAGGTAACTGTTACCGGATCAGTCGTTTCTGCCAAAGGAGTTGACCTTGTAAAGTCGCCTGCTGTTGATCTTTCGAACTCTCTTTCTGGTCGTCTACCGGGTTTGGTAGTGATTCAGACAAGTGGTGAGCCTGGTAATGATGGCGCTCAGATCAATATCAGGGGCATCAACACCTTAGGAAACAGTTCTCCCCTCATCGTTATTGATGGTATTCCTGACAGGGATGGTGGACTGGGTCGCCTGTCACCTCAGGATGTCGAATCCATTACTGTGTTGAAAGATGCAGCCGCCGCAATTTACGGTGCAAGAGCTGCCAATGGTGCCATTATAGTCACTACAAAAAGGGGTACAACCGGGAAACCAACGGTTTCTTATGACTTTAACCAGGGCTGGGCGCAGCCCACAGTAATTCCCGACATGTCGAATGCCCCGGAATATGCCGAAATCATGAACCAGCTGCCCATCTACAAGTCGATTCCGGCAAGTGAATGGGAGGCCGCATGGCAAGGAATTCAGCAGAGTGGGACTTTTACTTCCCCGTCTACCGGCACGTCGCTAAGTGCTCAGTTTAGCCCATCTGATGTGCAGAAGTATAAGGACGGCTCTGACCCCTGGGGTCACCCTGACACCGATTGGTTTGGCGATGCGTTTAGAACATGGACTCCTCAGAACAGACACAACTTACAGGTTAGCGGTGGCACTGAAAATGTGAAGTATCTGTCGTCTATTGGAGTAGTGAAACAGGACGCCTATTATAAAAACTCCGCTACTAACTATCAGCAGTACAACCTCAGGCTGAATTTGGATGCCAAAATCAATAAGTATATCAACACACAAACAGGCATTATGTTCAGAGAGGAAGTGAGGAACTTCCCAACGGAGAGCGCAGGATCTATCTTCAGGATGCTGATGAGGGGTCGACCTACAGAACCTGAAATATGGCCTAATGGGCTTCCGGGCCCTGATATTGAGAATGGTCAAAACCCTTATGTAATAACTACCAACGCCACTGGTTATATGAAAAACCCTACGGACTATATTCAGACCAATAGCCGGGTAGACATTACCAACCCTTGGGTCGATGGCTTGACCTTCACATTGCAAGGATCGGTGGATAAGAAGATAGACCGCTTCAAAAGATGGCAAACACCCTGGTATTTGTATACCTGGGATGGCACAGGAACAGGACCCAATGCGTCTAATTTACAAAAGTCGCTTAGATCTACTTTTTCAGATCCACGATTGGAAATGGCGGAAGAATCATATCTCAACACCAACATCACGGGTATGCTGGCGTATGAAAAAACGTTTGCTGACGACCATACCATCAACCTGATGGCAGGTGTAACCAGAGAAACGTTTAAAGGAGAGTGGTTTGGCGCTTACAGAAGAAACTTTATTTCTCCAGCTCTTGATCAACTCTTTGTTGGTGGTACGGACGGCCAGAACACAAGTGGCGGAGGATATGAAAGAGCTCGTTTGGGTAACTACGGTAGAGCAGCCTACAACTACAGAGAGAAATATCTGGCAGAATTTATCTGGAGATATGATGGGTCGTACATCTTCCCAGAGGCAGACAGATTTGGTTTCTTCCCGGGAATATTGGCTGGGTGGAATATCTCTAATGAAGACTTTTTCGCCAATAACGTAAGCTTTGTGAACTTCCTGAAGATTCGTGGTTCGTACGGTCAAATGGGTAATGACCAGGTATACTTCAATGACCAACTGCAAGAATATGCTTACCTGGCGTCATACGGGTTTGGTGAATATCCAATCAACAGCTCAGTTGTTAAAACCCTAGTTGAGAGACAGCTGTCAAACCCTAGCTTTACATGGGAGAGAGCCAACAACCTGAACATCGGACTTGATGGAACCATGCTAAACGGAGCTCTGACTTTTGCGTTTGAGTATTTCTACAATAAGAGGGATCAGATTTTGATTCAGAAAACCGGCTCAACCCCGGCCTCTTCTGGCATCAGCTCATTGTTGCCTCCTGTAAATGCTGGGAAAATAGATAACAAAGGGTTTGAGTACACAGTCGGGTACAACAACGTAGCAGGTGGACTAACGTATTCGTTTGGCATCAATGGCGGTTACTCACGAAACAAGGTGGTATTCATGGACGAAATCCCAGGAGCACCTGCTTATCAACTGCAAGAGGGAAAACCATATAACGCCTATTTAGTCTATGAGTCTGATGGAGTCTTTAAAGATTTGAGTGAAATCAATGACAATACCCTCGACTATAGTGCTGTAACTCCTAACCTGATCCCGGGTGACATGAAGTTCAAAGACATCAACGGTGACGGCAAAATCGACGGAGACGACCAAACGAGACTGGATAAAACAAATACTCCGACCTTCAACTTTGGGGCAACAATGAATTTCCAGTACAGGAACTTCGACCTGTCTCTTTTGTTTCAGGGAGCCATGGGAGCGATGCTAAGGTTGTCTACAGAATCAGGAGATATTGGTAACTACCTGAAATATAGCTATGACAACCGCTGGTCAATCGACAATCCAAGCAGTACAGATCCAAGGCTGGCGAGTAGAGGGGACACCTATTTTACTGGTGGAAATTACGGTAACAACACTTACTTTTTGCTCAACAAGAACTACCTGAGGCTTAAGAATATCGAGCTTGGGTACAATTTCCCAGCAAGCATTGGTGAAAGGATTGGCATCAGCAATTTCCGATTGTATGTGAACGGCCTCAACCTGATTACTTTTGGGTATCTGAGCAAAAACGGAATCTTTGACCCTGAATCAACCAATCAGGCGGGGACCTATTATCCCCAGGCAAGGGTAATCAACACGGGACTTCGTTTAACCTTTTAATGAGAATGATGATGAAAAGAATAACGATAACAATATGGGTGTTTGCTGTGGGCATGATGCTTCCAATGGCCTGCAACACCGATTTCTTGAATACCGAACCGCTAGACAGAATTTCCAGTGACCTTACATGGAGTGATGGAGCTTTATCCGAGGCGTTTGTTTACAACGTCTATTCTTCTCTGGGATATGGCGGATTTGAAGAGCAAATGCTTGCAGCCTACACTGATGAGGCGATGTTTACCCACGCCGGAAGGAATATTGATCCATTCACACAGGGGGCGGAAAGTCCTGCCAACCTGGCCTGGATGAGTCCTACCTACGAGTGGAACAGTATGTACCTGGCCATCAGAAAGGCAAATGTGGCGATTGAAAACCTCCCAAACTCTACATTCGATGATGATGATTTGAGAGACAGGCTCCTTGGAGAAGCGTACTTTTTGAGAGCCTACTATTACCATCAATTGCTGAGATTTTACGGTGGGGTTCCTATCGTGGACAAGCCTTACGGGCTAGACGAGGACTATACTATTGCCAGAAATACCTTTGGTGAGTGTGTTGACTTCATTGTAGGCGATCTCAACCAAGCGGTTACACTGCTTGATGGCAAGCCAGAAACACCCGGAAGAACATCTAAAATTGCTTCGATGGCTTTAAAGGCCAGGGTGTTGCTCTATGCTGCCAGCGATTTGCATGATATTCCAACAGCCTCTGCTTCCGTATCAGGGCTTACGGATCTTCATGGTTATACCAGTGGAGATCAAACTGCCAGATGGACAGCGGCGAGAGCGGCGGCCAAAGCAGTGATGGATGCAGGAAGCGGTTACAAACTAGACCTTACTGCGCCTGTTTCTGCTGATCAGGGAAAAGCGAACTATGTAGCCCTTTCTTACGGTGGCGGTAGTGCCGTGGCAGATGCGGGTGCAGCAGTGGAACTTCTTTTCCAAAGAACGCAGACTCCTTTGTACACTGTCGAAAACAACTGGCCGCTGGGTGGCATCCATTTTGGCATCAATAATGGCCCGAACGGCTACCACAACTGGGCCGGTAACACCCCAATTCAGCAGCTGGTAGATGACTATGAAATGATGGACGGCTCTAAGTTTGACTGGAATAATGCTGCCCATGCAAGCGCTCCCTACGACGACCGTGACCCGAGATTGTATGCCACTGTTTTGTACGACGGAGCGGGCTGGAAGCCGAGACCATCCGACGTAGCCGGCATTGACCCGGTGGATCAGATTCAGACAGGTTACTATGATGATGGTGATGGTGGAATTATCAACGGAGTGGATACCAGAGAGTCTCCAATCGAGAACTGGAATGGTAGCCGTACTCACTACTACGTAAGAAAGTTTATCGATTCTGATCCGGCAGTGGTTGACAACCAGTCTGGTGCTCAGGTAGTTCCATGGCCATTTATCAGGTACACCGAAATGGTGCTAAACTATATTGAAGCGTCTATAGAGTTGGGTGATGAGGCTGAAGCCAGGAACTGGCTCAACAAAATACGTTTCAGAGTAGGCATGCCAGCCGTGACCGACACAGGTGATGCTCTGAGAGATCGGTATCGGAACGAAAGGCGGGTAGAACTTGCCTATGAGGAACACAGGTATCATGACGCCAGAAGGTGGTTGATTGCACCAACGACGCTTGGTAGGGGTATCAAGGACATCCAGGTGGAGGCAACCCTGAAACCAGGGGCTACACCCCATGTGCCGTATCGTTACGACCCGGCGGTGTATGACTACACATATACTCCGCAGGACAATACAGAAAATGAAACCCGTGCCTGGGTGGATAAGATGTATTTCCGCCCGATAAGCAGGGGAGAAATCAACCGAAATGATAAACTAGTTCAGAATCCGGGATACTAAAGTTTCAGTAAGTTGTATCTAAGTTTTAAAAACCTATGCCGGAGTATTTCGGTGTAGGTTTTTATATTTTTGTTTAAGACCGATCCACATGCTTAACAACTCCACTCTATTTCTATTGGCGATTTTTACTGTAGCAATCCAGGGCTGCAAAAACGAAGTAAAGGAGGAGGCAAGGGAGCCAATAACGCTTGACAGCCCCCCTCTCTTCAAATTGCTTCCCCAGCAGGAAACAGGAGTAAATTTTACCAACCAGCTTGAGGAAGGATTAAATACCAACATCCTCATGTACGAATACTTCTACAACGGGGGTGGCGTAGCGGCGGGCGACATCAATGGTGACGACTTGATTGACCTTTATTTCACCTCTAATATGGGAGAAAGCAAGCTTTACCTGAATGAGGGAGGTATGCGCTTCAAAGACATTACTACTGAGGCGGGCGTTGGCGGAAGGTCCGGGCCCTGGAAGACGGGCGTAGCCATGGCTGATGTGAATGGCGATGGCAAGCTGGATATTCATGTTTCTTACTCGGGCCAAATGAAAGAAGAAAGTCGGCAAAACCAGTTGTTCATCAATGTGGGCAACGATGCTAACGGAATGCCCACGTTCGAAGACCAGGCGAAGGAGCTTGGACTGGCCAGTGCAGGCTACAGCAACCAGATTTACTTTTTCGACTACGACAGGGATGGTGACCTTGATGCATTGTTGCTCAACCACAACCCGAGTTCCATGCCTGTTCTCAATGAAGTGAAGACGGCCGAAATCTTAAAAGTAGACGATGAGCTGAGGGGAGTAAGGCTTTTCAGGCAAACCAACGGCCATTTTGATGATGTGACTGCCACGGCAGGCATCAGCAGCTCGGCACTCACATATGGGCTGGGCGTTGGCATTTCCGACATCAACAACGATGGTTGGCCAGATATCTATATTTCCAACGACTATGCAGTTCCCGATTTCCTTTACATAAACAGTGGAAACGGAACCTTTACCGATAAGCTGAAGGAAAGCGTGGGTCACAACAGTCAGTTTTCGATGGGCAACGATGTGGCCGATATTAATAACGACGGCTGGAATGATATCGTGACGCTCGATATGCTGCCTGAAGACAATTTTCGCCAGAAGCTGCTGCTCGCTCCTGACAACTACTCCAAGTTTGAATTGAATATCAGGTCGGGTTTTCACTATCAGTACATGCGCAACATGCTACAGTTGAGCAATGGAAACGACCTTACAGGGAACCCCACTTTTAGCGAGGTGGGGCAAATTGCGGGCATTTCCAATACCGACTGGAGTTGGGCAGCCCTCCTGGCCGATTTTGACAACAACGGCTGGAAAGATCTTCATGTGACCAACGGGTATTTCAGGGACTATACCAATCTGGATTTCATCAAATACATGGACGACTTTGTGAAGAGCAAGGGCAGACTGCAGCGGGAGGATGTGCTGGAAATCATCAGCCACATGCCAGCTTCCAATGTGGTCAACTACATTTTTTCAAACGTTGATGGGCTGAATTTCACTAACCAGACGCAAGCATGGGGATTGAACCGGCCTTCCAACAGCAACGGCGCTGCGTATGCGGACCTTGATAACGATGGCGACCTCGACATCATCGTTAACAATATCAACCAGCCGGCATTTATTTATCGAAATGAAGCTGACAAAGACCCTGACAACCATTACCTCGACATCAAGCTCCTGGGCGAAACGCCAAACACCCAGGGATTAGGCGCAAAAGTGACCGTTTCCATCAAGGGCAAACAGCAGTCGGTGGAGCAAATAACTGCCAGGGGCTATCTGTCGTCTGTGTCGCCCGTTCTTCATTTTGGACTCGGGGAAGCTGCCAATGTCGATACGCTGATTGTGCGATGGCCCGAAGGAAAGACGCAGGTGCTTGCCAACATTGCAGGCAATCAGGTGTTGGCTTTGTCGGAAAGCGATGCCTCGGAAGCTTCGATGCCGGCCAAAGCCATAAAACCACTTTTTGTGGAGACCGCCTCTCCAATCAATCACCACGACAAGCCACTTATTGCTAATGACTTTAAAAGGCAAACACTTCTGATCAATCAGCTGTCTTTTGGAGGGCCTGCTATGGCCAAAGGTGACATAAATGGCGATGGCCTTGAGGACGTATATGTAGGAGGCGGCGTAGGTCAGCCAGGCGAATTGTGGCTGCAAAGCGCAGGCGGTAATTTTCGCAAAAGTGCGCAGGCCGCTTTCGTCCTTGACAGTGCCAGCATGGATGCAGATGCAGTGATGTTTGACGCAAACAATGACGGCCATATTGATATTTATGTGGCCAGTGGAGGCTATCACACCTTCACATCAAATAATGTAGAACTCCTGGATCGGTTGTACTTAAACGATGGAAAGGGCAATTTCAGAAAAGACAAAGATGCCCTGCCCCAGGTAGGCGGCAGCAATGCAACTGTGGCAGCGGCTGACGTGAACGGAGACGGATCCAATGATATTTTTGTCGGGGGGCGTGTGGTGCCCGGAAGGTATCCGGAGGCTCCGCAAAGCTATCTGCTGATCAATAACGGGGCAGGTAAGTTTTCTGATCAGACAGCCTCGCTCGCACCGGGCATCGAAAGATTGGGTATGGTGACCGATGCCACCTGGGTTGACATTAACAGCGACGGCAGGCAGGATTTAATCATTGTGGGTGAATGGATGCCCATCACGGTATTTGAAAATACTGCCAATGGCTTTTTGCTTGCAACGGAGAAGTACTTTGACAAACCATACCAAGGGTGGTGGAATACCCTCTCTGTTGCAGACATTAACGGTGACGAGGTTGCCGATTTGCTGGTGGGTAACCTCGGAATAAACACGCAGTTTGGCATCTCCGAAACCACGCCAGCAGAGATTTACTTCGACGACTTTGACAATAACGGATCTGTCGATCCCATTTTTTGCTACTTCGTGCAGGGCAAAAGCTACCCAAGTGCTACCAGAGATGAGTTGCTCGATCAGCTCAGCTCATTTCGCCGAAAATTCAATAGTTATAAGAGCTATGCTGGTGTCACGTTGGCTGACATTTTCTCGCCGGAAGAGATTGAGAATGCCGGTCATATGCAGGCCAACTTTGCCAAGACCTCTGCCTTTATCCGGCAATCTGGTGGCAAGTTTATCGAGAAAGCTTTGCCCATCGAGGCGCAATACTCACCCGTTCACACTATCACCGTGTTCGACTATGACGCTGATGGAAAGAAAGACATTTTACTTTGTGGCAACAACAGCTACAGCAAGCTGAGGGTAGGGAAATTTGACGCCAATTACGGTGCGCTGTTCAAAGGCAAGGGAAATGGTGAATTTGCCTATGTGAGCCAGCCGGGTTCTGGTTTCAATCTGAAGGGCGATGTGCGCAGCGTAGTGCAAGTTGACAAGTTCCTGCTGTTTGGGGTTTGCCAGGGAAAAATGAAAGCTTATACTTTTAATGACTAAAAACCATTGAAGACTTATGGAGCGCAAGAATAACCTATTTTTAAAACTTTGCTTTTTAGCAATAATCACATTTGCTTTTGCCTGTACCCCCGGTAATAAGAAAGTTTTTGCGCCGCAGGAAGTGGCAACGGGGTGGGCCGATTTATCGATTTACATTACAAAAAACACTCCCTCCAACTCACCTACTTACGCCTCACGGTGCTTTGGCTATATAGGGTTAACGATGTATGAGTCCGTTGTGAACGGCTACCCGTCTTATCACAGCATGGCTGGTCAGTTGAATGGTTTGGAAGCATTGCCGATTCCCGAGACAGGGCTGGAATATAATTGGCTCATTGCTCTCAATGCCGGACAGGCATCTATCATCAAACGCATTTATAACCAGACCTCCGACGAAAACAAATCAAAAGTTGATTCTCTTGAGGCGTTATTTTTTGAGCAGATTTCTGACCAAGTCGACAGCGAAGTAGCAGACCGCTCGGTCATGTACGGAAAAAGTGTGGCCGACGCTATCTTTGAGTGGTCAACAACCGACGGCGGGCACCGGGGCTACCTGAAAAACTTCGATAAAAATCTTAAGCTGCCCACAGGTGAAGGGCGCTGGGAGCCGCCATTGTATGCACAGTCGATAAGCCACTATCCACTGCATCCACACTGGGGTGATAATCGCACCTTTGTAGCAAAAAACAGCCTTATTCCGACCCCAGAATTGATTCCGCACGATACAACACCGGGCTCTCCCTACTACACACAATTCATAGAGGTATACGAAAAGGACAAAGCGCTGACACAGGAGGAAAAGGAAGCGGCACTATGGTGGGGCGACGATCCGGCCGATACATTCACGCCACCTGGGCACTCTTATTATATAGCTACTGCGGTGATCAAGGCTAAAAACCCCGAACTGATCAAATGCGCTGAAACCTACGCCAAAATGGGTATTGCTGTAGCCGACGCATTCATTGAATGCTGGAAGTGGAAGTACGAGCATGTGTCGGAACGGCCGTCAAGTTTTCTTAACCACCACGTGGAGCCCGGCTGGGTGTCATTTTGGCCGGATCCTCCGTTTCCTGCGTTTCCATCGGGGCATGCTACCAATGCCGGAACCGCTGCCACTATTCTCATTTATCAGTTTGGTGAGAGGTTTTCATTTACCGACAGTTCTCATGTCGGTCGCAAGCGGGATGAAGTTAGAAACGTGGACTTTAAGCCACGTCGCTTTGACTCGTTTTGGGAGGTTGCCGAGGAGACTGCCAACTCAAGGTTTTATGGTGGCATCCATTCTCATTATGACAATGAAGTTGGGCTAACTGAGGGGGCCAGAATCGCTGAGAATGTGAATGCACTGATTTGGAAAAACGAATAGAGTCGCCTGTGAACACAATAGTAAATAACTTGAAGGTTATCTGGTTGGTTTGCCTTGCTCTGGCGTCTTTTGCAGCACAGGCTCAGCTGAGCTTCAAGGACGTAACAGACGAGGCTGGCATCGGCCATCATCAGTTTGTGGTATATGAAGGGATGTTTGGAGGAGGTATTTGTGTGTTTGATTTCAACAACGACGGCTGGGATGATTTTTTTATCACCAGCGGAATGGAAACTGATCGCCTTTACCTGAACAACGGAGACGGCACTTTCAGGGACGTTTACGCCTCATCCGGTCTGGTTGTTACGGGTGCTTACGTGACCCAGGGAGCCGCAAGCGCCGACGTGAACAGAGACGGGTGGGTAGATCTTTTGGTAACGACCATTACTTTAAAAGACAGTTCGCAACAAATTCCCCGGGCGGAGAACCTTTTGTTTCTTAACAACGGCAACTCGACCTTTCGGGATGCTACTGAGGAATACGGGCTAAAGGACCTGCAGTCATTTAGCACTGGCGCCAGCTTTGGAGACTTCAATCTGGATGGCTTTCCTGATATTTACATCGGCAACTACTTCCTGGCCTATGAGGGAAAATTGAGTGCTATCAACGACGCTACGATTGTGAATGCCAGCTCTACAGCAGAGGGGTACCTGCTTGTCAACCACGAGGGCAAATACTTTGCTAATGAGTATGAGGACTATGGATTGAAATTCAGAGGCTTTGGCTTTGGTGGAGTTTTTACCGACTATGACAACGATCACGACCCGGATATTGTCGTTAACCACGACTTTGGCTACAAAGCCACGCCGGACGTGCTGCTGAACAACCAATACCCCGACGACGAGTTTGTGGATGTGGCCGAGGAAACAGGCATGGACTTGAAAATCAATTCGATGGGAATTGCCGTTGGGGACTATGACAACAATGGCCTGCTCGACTACTATGTCACCAATATTCGGTTCAACAGGTTTATGGTGAATCAGGGGCCTGGTAAGCCATTTGTTGACAAGGCCCGGGAGCTTGGGATGGGCTTCGTGAGCATCAGCTGGGGGGCCAACTTTGCTGATTTTGATCATGACATGGACGTGGATTTGTTTGTGACCAATGGCGATCTCAATCCAAACGACGTGCCCATGGCGAACTTCTTTTTTGAAAACGACAAAGGGGCGTTCACCGACAAGGCCCATTTGCTCGGCCTCAACGACTACGGCGTGGGCAGGGGGTCGGTGGTGTTCGACATGGACAACGACGGAGACCTCGATATTTTGTATGTAAGCCAAAAACCAGTGTTGGACTTCCCGGTGGAGTCTCGCACTAGACTTTTTCGAAACGATAGCAAGGGCGGCAACTGGCTCAAGATTGCGCTTAAAGGAACAGACTCCGAATTAAATGGCCTCGGATCGAGGGTGGAGGTAGTAGCAGGAGGAGTAAAGATGATGAGGGAAATAGATGGAGGTTCCAGCCATTTGTCGCAGAATGCATTGCACGCCCACTTTGGTTTGGGCACCCACTCAATAGCCGACTCTGTGATTGTGACTTGGCTGGGTGGCGAACGACAAGTTTTGTTGAATCAGCCGACCAACCAGTTACTTGTGGTCACAGAGCCGGAGAGCAAAGGCCTTGGCTGGCCGATGACCGTCGGCTTTGGTTTTGTAACTGCCCTGGTTGCCGCCTGGGCGGTAAGGAGATTTACTTCAAAATAGCGCTCGCCCAAAAAGATAGCTATGTTTTACCCTAAACATAGTTAACATTCATCCCAAACATAGCCATCTTTGGGTCTAAACATAGCTATGTTTGGGAAGGATTATAGCTATAAATGAAGTCGATGATAGCTATGATTTTGGAACGGCGCCTTGAGAGCAATAAATCACTCTTTTTTTGGCCATAAGCTGGCCTGCATATTGCCTAGTTCTTAATGATTCTCCATGTGCTGGATAGCTCTCCATTTGTAAGGGTAAGCAGGTAGGTTCCAGCCGACATTCCATCAAACGGGATTTCAACTTTTCCTTGCTGGCTCGTCAAACGTCCTTCCTTGACCTTTTGACCGGTAGTAAGTGTCAGGGTATAAGACACCTCGGTGATGCTTCCTGACAGTTCTATCGCAATAAAGCTCTCCGTAGGGTTGGGATACACCTTGATTTGCGCAGTTAGCTCATTCCCCAACCCCGTCACCTCTTCCACCACCAGGGCTCTTGTTATCTCCGCTGCCGCCAGGTAGTTCTCATCGCCTCCCTGGGTGGCTGTTATGGAGGTAGTACCACTTCCAGTTATGGTCAAAGTTGCCCCTTCCATAGTGGCAATTGTCTCATCCTCAGATTGGAAGGCGACAGGCAAGCCAGAAGAAGCCTCAGCTACCAGCTCTATTGGTTCGTCGTCGGATTGCAGGGTTGGCAGCTCATCGAAAGTGATGGTTTGTGACGCTTTGGCAACAGTTATTGTTTGCTCGGCAGAAGCGGTGTTGTAATTATCGTTGCCAGCTTGAGACGCTGTGATGGTCACTGCCCCCGCTTTTACTATCGACGCCGAATTACCTTCAACACTAACCACAGCAGGGTCGGACGACGAGAAAGCAATGGGCAAACCAATAGAGGAAATAGCTGAAAGTTCGAAAGGAGGGTCTCCATATGTTTTAGCGGCCAGTGGTTCAAAGGAAATGGTTTGACCAGCTTTGTTGACAACAAGCGACTGCTCCACAGAAGTGGCAGCCAGGTAGTTGTCGCTTCCAGCCTGGGAAGCGGTGATAGTGGCTGAACCTGGCTTGAGGAGGCTGACATTTGTTCCATCCACTTTAGCCACGGTTGCGTCACTTGAGGCGTAGGCCACCACAAGTCCTGAAGTACTTGAAGCCGCAAGCACAAAAGGTTCGTCACCAAATGTCTTTGCTTGTATGGCGCCAAACGTGATGGTTTGGGCTGCTTTGTCGATGGTCAGCGTTTGTGTGGCAGTGGCACTGGAATAATTGTCGTTGCCGGCTTGAGAGGCGGTGATGGTGGCAGAACCCGCTTTTAAGATGGTGACCGTGACCCCCTCAACGGAGGCTACAGCTGCATCGCTTGAGGAAAAGGTTACGTCGAGGCCGGAGCTGGCCGTGGCGGATAATTCAAAGGGAGTATCGCCGAATGTTTTTTCAGGAAGTGGTTCGAAGGTGATGGTTTGGGAAAGTCCTTCGATGGTAAGTGTTTGCTCCTTAGAAGCCCCATAGTAAAAATCTGTTGCTTCAACTGAGGCAGTTATATTGACTTCACCGATCTTATGAATAGTCACAGTTGCCCCGTCCACACTGGCAATTTCCGGGTTTGATGAAGAGAAGGAAATTTCCTGATCTGTATCTACGGAGGCCACGAGATCGAAGGGTTCATCTAAGATAGATTTTGTTGGCAACTCGGCGAAGGAAATTGTAGGATCAGCTTTTGTGCCAGAGCCAGTCAAAGCAATTTCAATCAATGGATTCTCCTCGTCATTGGTCAAAATGAGCAATGTTGCTGAACGTGTGCCGATGCCTTTCGGGGTGAATGTTATTCCTATCTCCCCAGACTTGTTTGGATTGATTTTATTGGAAATGCCTGATAAATCCAGTTCAAAATCTTCATGATTAGGTCCGGCAAGGTCAAACGTAACCGAGCCAGTGAATTTAAGTGCGGTATAGCCGGCGTTAGAAACTTTTATCGTCTGCTTCTCTGACTGACTATTAAAACCGGTTTGCTCGAAGCCAACGGGAAAGCTTGATGATTGCGGTGCCCCAGCAAACTCAAGTCCAAGGGAAGGAAACAATATAGGGAGGCGCCAGGGGGTCCGAACATTGTTTTTTTGAGCCTCCAGGTATAGGTTTTTCCCCCGCTGGGTTAGATTTGTTACATAATAAAGCCCTCCTCCGTCTACATTGTAATCATAGATTGGGTCGAATGAATTTGTTGAACCGTCAGTTCTGTATAGATAGTTATCTATAGACAAGTACACCAGGTCATCGATGATAAGTGACGAGTTTATATTATGATAGCTTGGCCCGTTGTGGATAACATCATACGTGCCATCCTCTCGAAAAGAATAATAGTTAATTTCATTCCCTTCTACTCTCACGTGAAGAGCCCTTTCGCCAAATCCGATAAACGGATAATGAACTGGGTAGAGAACATCAGTTTCAAAAACAAGCTCGGTATTTTCTGCCGTTCCATCGGTTTTGAAAAGCCCGTAGGTGTGATCTTCGAAGGCGACAGAAAGGAATAGTGTTTGTGCAATTTGGTAGTGCTTGATATGGAGGGCGTTTTTTTCAAACTCAACAAGCTCGTAGGTTCCCCCTGACGAGCCGTCAGAAAACCATATGGAAGATTTGTTTGATGCGTTTTCACCCAGGAATAGTAGTTTTGAGTCGAATATTTTAAAGTCCCTCGGTTTCGAGCTGTTAGCACCGGGATTAATATCTTTTATCAGAGTGGTGCCTTCAACAGTGAGGTCACTGACCCAGAGCTCATAGCCATTTGATTGATCATTTGCTGAGAAGAAGTACTTTTCGTTGAATTTTTCAATGTGGAAGTCGTCATCGTCTGTGTCGAGGGCATCGTCTCGGCCAGGGGCAATATCAGTTACTTCATAAGTTCCCTCAGTAGTTCCGTCCGATACCCATAATTCACGACCATTCCCAATCAATGAAGTAGCTGGAAAAAGCAGTTTATCGCCAACGTTCCTTAGGCTAATTCCCAAATTGATATGTTTTACGATATTTAAGCCGCTTTCAGTGTAGGTTGCTAATCCAAGATATGTGTTGCCTTCGAGCCCAAAGCCTTTTAAAAAAATGAATGGAGAATCATTGTAGCTAACGAAATTTGAAAACTCAGCTAGAACAGGTGCGCCATTTTCAAGGCTTAGTTGTTCTAGAAAGTCTTCGGAATTTACCTTATAGAGGTTTGGTTTACCCTGAGAGTTGATTCCCGATGTAAAGAAAACTCCTTCACTTGTCACAGCAGTGGATTCTATTAAAATATTCTCCAGACGTGTGTTTGCATCAAAAAGCAATGTTGTTCCAGATTCGGTACCGTTGGTTTTCCATAGTTCAGTTCCGTGCTTCCCATCTGAAGCAGTGAAGAATATTTCGTCATTATAAGTGATTGGGAACAAAGGATAGCTTGAGACAATCCCTGGGTAGATATCCTTCAAGACTGCCGTGCCACCTTCGGTTCCATCTGTTTTCCAAATCTCATAACCGTGTTCTACATCGCTTGCGAAGAAAATAATCTCTCCATTTGGCATTTCATAGCCACCAATGGTGCCCCTGATGTTTCCATCTACGGTTTTTACAAGCTCCGTTCCAGAGAGTGTGCCGTCTGTTTTCCAAAGATCGTCGTCTAGAGAAAAATAAATGATACCGGAAATAGTTGGCATTACCTGGGCCACATAGTCATTGTCGATAGACCAAATCATTTCAGCAGCATCCGAGAGAGGATTCTCTTTCAGTATTCCAGAGTAGTTGAAGCCGGATGTGTACCAATTTCCAATAATGAACAGATCACTATCTATGGATCGAATGTGGAAACTGCTGAATTCCTCTTCTGTTGACTGAACAGTGCCTGGTTCTGTCCCGTTTGTTTCCCATAGAGTGGCCTTCCCGCTTGTAGCGTTGAACACTCGGAAATAGAGTTTTCCGTTCAGGCTGATGGCTTCACCTGCATCGAATTGAATAGATCCAATGCCTGTAAAATCTTTTACTAAAATTGTTCCGGCTGCGGTTCCGTCGGTTTTCCAGACTTCTTTGGTGTCGATTATTATAAATAAGTCAGAACCTACTTGCATATGGAAAAAATTGGTTATTCCCGATGCCCCTTCGTTTGTATCTTTTAAAAGACTAGTACCTCCTTCCGTCCCGTCCGTTATCCATAGTTCATTTCCATTCACGCCGTCGTTCGCTAAAAAGAGAGCCTGCTCATTGAACTCACAAATTGGATAGGAATTAGACCCCTGGTTATTGACCAAATTTATGTCTTTTAGGATCGTCAGACTTTGATCCATTGGATCAAAAATAGCAGGCTCAGTGTAGATGGAATGATCATCGGTCGGGCTGAAGTAATAGTTAAAAACAAGCAATTTGCTTCCGAAGGGCAATAGCCCATTGACATTCCCTGCAGATCCAGTAGGGTTGTCAAATATTACTTCCTCTGTGCCTCCTGTAGTTCCATCTGTTTTAAAAAGAGTGTTGCTACCGTTCTTATAGGCCAAATAGTAGCCAAGGCCATCGAGTTCGACAAAGTTTGAGCCACCCCCATTAGCAGTGGGATGGTTTTCCAATAATAACTGCACTGGCTGTGGCTGAGCAACGGCTATAACGCCCAAAAAGAAGAGCGAACTAAAGACGAAGGCTATTAGGCCTCCTCGGTTAATTCTCTTTAATAACCCTAAAGGTAATTTTAGTGCCATCGTTTGAAATAGTTAGTAGGTAGATGCCGTCTTTTAAATTGCTGGTGCGAATAGCTGTCGACCCAGCCTTGTCTAAGTAGCCGTTGGAAATCACTTCTCCACTAATCGAGGTGAGAGCAAATTCACCGTTCAAATCAGCGTTGTGTTTGATAAAAAGCAACTCTTGCACCGGGTTTGGGAACACCTCAAGTAGCCCAGCCAGGCCATCCTTCAACCCCGTCACCTCTTCCACCACCAGCGTCCTCGCCACCTCCGCCGCCGTCAGGTAGTTTTCATCGCCTCCCTGGGTGGCTGTTATAGAGGTTGTTCCACTTCCGGTTATGGTCAAAGTTGCCCCTTCTATAGTGGCAATTGTCTCATCTTCAGATTGGAAGGCGACAGGCAAGCCAGAAGATGCCTCGGCTGCCAGCTCTATTGGTTCGTCGTCGGATTGCAGGGTTGGCAGCTCATCAAAAGTGATGGTTTGTGACGCTTTGGCAATAGTTAATGTTTGCTCAGCAGAAGCGGCGTTATAGTTATCATTCCCGGCTTGAGAGGCTGTGATGGTTACTGCCCCGGCTTTTACTATCGACGCCGAATTACCTTCAACGCTAACCACAGCTGGGTCTGACGAGGAGAAAGCAACTGGCAAACCAATAGAGGAAGAAGCTGAAAGTTCGAAAGCAGGGTCTCCATATGTTTTAGCGGCCAATGGTTCAAAAGTAATGGTTTGACCAGCCTTGTTGACAGCAAGTGACTGCTCCACAGAAGCGGCGGCCAGGTAGTTTTCATTCCCGGTTTGGGAGGCGGTGATAGTGGCTGAACCTGGCTTGAGGAGGCTGACATTTGTTCCTTCCACTTTGGCCACGGTTGCGTCACTTGAGGCGTAGACCACCACAAGCCCTGAAGTACTTGAAGCCGCAAGCTCGAAAGGGGCATCACCTAATGTCTTTGCCGGGAGCGCTTCAAATGTAATGGTTTGGGCTGCTTTGTTAATGGTCAACGCTTGTGTGTCAGTGGCACTGGAATAGTTATCGTTGCCAGCCTGTGATGCAGTGATGGTGACAGAACCCGCTTTTAAGATGGAGACAGTGACCCCCTCAACGGAGGCTATTGATGCATCACTTGAGGAAAAGGTTACGTTGAGGCCGGAGCTGGCCGTGGCGGATAGCTCAAAGGGAGCATCACCATAGGTTTTTTCGGGGAGGGGACCGAAGGTGATGGTTTGTTCAACTCCGTTGATTGTTAATGACTGTTGCTTTGACGCTGCGTTGTACAGTTCGGTTGCCACCACCGAAGCAGTTATTGTGACGGTGCCTGCTTTGTGTATTGTTACCGTCTTTCCTTCGATGCTGGCCACTTCGGGGTTGGAGGATGAGAAGGAGATCTCCTGGTCTGTGTCTACTGAAGCCATGAGGTCGAAGGGTGCGTCGCCATAGGTTTTTTCAGGAAGAGGTTCGAAAATAATTGTTTGAGGCAGCCCCTCAATTGTCAGCGTTTGTTCCAAAGATGCAGCGTTGTATACGTCTGTTGCTTCGACGGAGGCAGTTATTGTCGCCGCACCCACCTTGTGAATTGTCACCAGCGTCCCATCGGTGCTGGCAATTTCCGGGTTTGATGAAGAGAAGGAAATGTCCTGATCCGTATCAACCGATGCCACGAGGTCGAAGGGCTCGGCGACGACAGATTTAACTGGCAGGTCGGCAAAGGAAACTATGGGATCAGCTTTTGTGCCAGTACCAGTCAACACAATTTCAATTAAAGGAGCGTTCTCATCATTGGTCAAGATGAGTAAAGCAGCAGAGCGAGAACCTACACCTTTTGGCGTAAAAGTAATGCCAATTTCGCCAGAGCTATTTGGATTTACTTTATCTGAAATCGAAGAAAGGTCGAGCTCAAAATCTTCCGGATTAGCGCCTGCCAGGTCAAACTTGAACGAGCCAGTGAATTTTAGGGGGATGTAGCCCATGTTGGAGATGGTTATCACTTCTATTTCGCTGGCTTGATTGTAAACAGCATCATCAAAGCTTATTTCGAAACCTGAGCTCTGCTGCGTTCCCTTGTATTCTACTTCGGCAGAAGAATGCAATATGGGTAGTCTGTAAATTGAAGTTATGCCGTCTTTTTCCCCTTGAAAAACAAGGTCTGACTTAAAG
Source organism: Imperialibacter sp. (assembly GCF_040222385.1). GTDB lineage: Bacteria > Bacteroidota > Bacteroidia > Cytophagales > Cyclobacteriaceae > Imperialibacter. The sequence goes on along the minus strand of NZ_JAVKDF010000027.1, from coordinate 3,569 downwards.
TTGAATGGATTATCTATTCTCTTGACACCGGAACTTTCAGTTAGGTCATAAAGAAGTGTAGTACCTTCTGCGCTGCCATCTGTCCCAAGCATAGTGCTATTAAGCAAGTTGTCCCCCTCCCAAAACAATAGGTAGTCGTCGACTACCGTATAGCCTCCGAGATAGCCTGTTTCTGAATGATATATTTGTTCGTTGTTTTCAGCTGATAAGCTAAAATAGTCGTAGCCATAGCCCTCACTTTTCTTTATATAAATGAGAGTTTCATTTAGCGGTATAAATGGATCTTCATTGGCTATATAAAACTGTCCCAAAGTTTCAACTAGCTCCGTGCCCTCTGAGGTGCCATCTGTTTTCCAGAGCTCGTAGAAGAAACTGTTGTTTCGGATAACATAGTACAACCAGTCTCCCAAGGTATGGTACTCAATAGCCCCAATTGTATTGGAATGATCGAAAAGACGTTGTGTGCCGATTTCAGTTCCATCAGTAACCCAAATCTCGTGTACTGCTGTCTCCTTTTCTGTTAAAAAAAACAGCATATCTTTGAATACATAGAAGTTTGAAGGAAGAGAACCCCATGGGCCGACCCTGATGTCTTTCAGCATACTGGTTCCCTCGTCTGTAAGATCACTTTTCCAAAGTTCCGGCCCATGTATACGATCATTTGCTGTAAAAAAGTAGCCTGTACCAGGGACGTATTCAACGCTTAAACCACTGCCTTCATAAGTGCCTGATGAAGTTCCACTGGCAATATCCTTGATCATTTTTACCGACTCAGTCGTCCCATCACTCATCCACAACTCCCCTCCATATGCGGCCTCATCGTTCGAGAAAAAAGCGACACCATTCGCTATGCTAATATTAGTTGGGGAGATGGAAAGCTCGGCCACGCTTTCAAGGGTGCCGTCTTTAAAAAGAAAAAGATTTGTATGAATAGCGTTGTTTGTGACCTCATGTGCTTTGAAAATTATGGATTCTCCTAGAACCTCAAGGCTTGCAGTATAGTTAGTGAGGTAGGTATATGAGCCATTTCTTCCAATGGCTTTTAAGGTGTTTTCATCCGTTACATTCACTAGATTGGGGGCTTGGTTATTATCGAAGTCCCTTCCCAAATACAGAACGAGATCGTTGCCGACCGTTTCAGCATCCTTAATCGTCAAGCTTTCAGGGACAGTTCGTAAATCCCCTACAGAAATTGTCGTTTCGGGACTGCCCTGGGTGGCCCAAAGCTCTCTGCCTTTTTGTCCATCGTTTAGGGAAATGAAAGAGAAGGATTCTGAGGAAGATAAAAACTCGGGTCGGCTGGCTTCCAGACCAGGGTTAAAGTCCCTCAAAATGGACGTGCCCTCAGTTGTTCCATCCGATACCCAGATCTCGTGTCCAGATGCGTTACCAATAAATGTAAAAAGAAAACGGTTGTTGACAAAAGCGTAATTCCAGTTGTATCCAGAGGAGTTACTGGCTTCCAGGTCAGCAATTTTTATTGTACCTGGTTCGGTACCATCTGTTTTCCAAAGTTCATTCCCACCCTCGAAGAATATGCTCCCGTCAACCTCGGTTGAAATATTATGAAGGTACTGAATTGGAATTGTTGCAACCAATTCAAGTTCGGCTGTCATGGTATTAACCTTGTAAAGGCAAGATTGTGTGGTGTTACATCTTTGCACGAATAATAGCTCATTGTTCAGCGTCCTTAGGTTGCTGCTTTGCAGGTTTTCAATTACTACCCCAGTACCATCTGGTGTGCCGTCTGTCTTCCAGATACTGTAACCACTACTTCCAACGATAAAAAAAACCTCATTACTAACAACATGAATCTCACGATCGGAATACCCTACAATTGCGTTGAACGGGGTAAAGTCTTTTATTAGAGTGGTTCCATCAGGGGTACCATCAGTTTTCCAAAACTGTTTGTTGTCGATGAAAAAGAAGAGGTTGTCTCCGACAGGCAAAAATTTGATGTTGTTGGAAACTCCTACAGCTCCGGGGTTTATGTCCACAAGGAGGTTTGTACCTTCACCCGTGCCGTCAGTTACCCAAATTTCTTGACCATGAATTCCATCGTTGGCAAGAAAGAAGACCTTTTCACCAATGGAGATAGGCTGTATTGATTGTGAAGAAGCCCATTGGCCCTGGTTAATATTTGCTAAAGGACTCATGGTCAGTGAAGTCAAGTCTAATATCGCTGGCTCATCACCTAGGATGATGTCTGATTCAAACACGATAAAGTCGAAGCCAAAAAGAAGGAGCTTTCCATCTACTGACGACATAGCCCTGATTCTTCTGATTCCACCGCCTACTTGCTGCCATCCGCCTGAAGGCAAAGTAAATTCAAGTCTAGATGTCCCCTCAGGTGTCCCATCTGTCTGCCAAATTTCATCGTCGTTAGCCACGAAATAATGCATCCCATCGATTTCCACCATGTCTCGTGGGTCGCTTGAAGCAGTTGGGTGATTTTCCAGCAATAGCTGTACAGGCTGAGGTTGAGCAAAAGCTTTATGGCTTCCGGCCAGAAACAAACAGAGTATAAATATTAATTTAAGCGACATGAAAAGGTCGCCGACTAAATTATTTGGGTGCATTGTGTCAACAATTAGGTGCGCATTATAAATATGGGCTTAATTGTGACAAAGGAAATGTTTTAAGTTGATAAATAATAGAAATAAAGAGGTCGCTGGTCAGTTTATAGGCCCTCTGTATATCCCTGCAATAAAAAAGGGCCTTGAAACCGGCCCTTTTTTACTCAATAATGTGTTGTGTGGTTTTAGTTTTTAATTACCCGGAAAACTTCAGCGTAACTTTCACCGCTGATGTTGAGCAGGTACACGCCAGGGCCTATGTCTTCCACGAGGATGTTCGTTTTGGATTGATCCAGATTTAGGTCACCATATTTCACCACTTGCCCGCTTATTTGCGTAAGCCTGTAGCTGGCTTTGGTGATATTATTGGGTAGTTCAATTTCAATATAGCTCTGTGCCGGATTGGGGTACACCTGCACTTTATCAGCTAAGTCGTCACCAACACCAGTTACGGCCGGGGCTACTACCAGCGTATAGCTTACATTCTCTGCGGCCAGGTAATTGGCGTTCCCAGTTTGCCTGGCAGTAATTTCTACTTCGCCGGCTGCCAGCACCTCAAGGGTAGTTCCAGTTACTTTGGCAATATCAGGATTGCTCGACACAAAGGTTACTGCCAGGCCAGAGGTAGCTTCGGCCACAAGTTCGACAGCACCATCGCCAGACTCTACATCAGGCACATCAAAAGAGATTGTTTGAGCGGCTTTGTTGATCGTTAACACGTGCTCGACACTAGCCGCCGAGCTATAATTATCATTTCCGGGCTGGCTTGCTTTCAGTGTTACTGTTCCGGCACCCAGTATGGTCACAGTCGATCCTTCGATCATGGCAACGCCAGGCTTGGAGCTGGTTAGCGTCACCGGCAAACCTGAGCTTGCCGTGGCTGCCAGGTCAAACGCTTCGGCTCCAAACGTTTTGCCCTCTGGCGCTTCAAAGGTTATGGTTTGAACACCTTTAGATATGGTAAGCAGCCTGGTCACTGAGGTGGCAGCATCG
>NZ_JAVKDF010000026.1:0-741 GCF_040222385.1 Imperialibacter sp. | reverse complement strand
TCTAACGCCCGGCTAAAATGAGTGTGGGAATTTTATGCAGCTCTGCATCCATCACCAATTAGCCACGCCGATGATAAATTTAACTTTTGTGGCGGAGATTCCAAGCCAACCTAACTCAACTAACCTGAACAGCCCACATTCATTTTTAGCCATGTGTTACTTGCATTTTATTGGCTGATCCGTTCAATGTCTGTAAATACCAGAAAGGAATAAACATTGTCTCCAGGAACACGATAAGCTCCTTTTGCATTGGTTAGGAAAGCCATAATTGCCGTCATTTCCCATCCGTCAACTTCGTCTGCCATCCACTTGCGTTTGGTTAGGCGTTCAAAGTTGTTAGTGTCTCCAAACTTTCGTACTTCTTCCGAGTCTACCGCAATATTGTCTTCCAAGTTTGGATTGGCCCAAGCCCACAGCCAAGTGCTTGATATTTTAGAAACGGTTCCAACTTCCTGGTAGGTAATTCTGAGTTTCAGTGTATCGCCATCAAAGAATTCTATGAGGCCAGTTTCCTGATCGTAGAACCACCGTTCATATGTACTCATTCCATATTCCTTTTCGCAGATGTCCTGCCGCTCAAGCAAATAGTTATGAGCGTCAGTTAAAAAGTCGACAAATTCATCCGTCGCTTCTGGCTTGCTTAAGTCCTGTTCAGTCACAGTTTGAAGGTGGGTGCAACCACAGATTAAAGTAATAGTTACGAAAAGGAACGTGCGATTCATCTATTGCAAGTAACGCCCG
>NZ_JAVKDF010000025.1:0-960 GCF_040222385.1 Imperialibacter sp. | reverse complement strand
ATGTAAGTACTCAAGGGCACTCTTCCCGGTATTCTTTATCAGGATACTTTCGGAAAAATTGACATGCTCCATTATCTTCTTACTGAGAAAGTTGTCGGTGTCATTGTCATCCACAAGCATGACAAGGCTCACTTTTGGGGTGCTATTTTGTTCAAATTCTTCCACTTAATAAAAGCTCTAGGCTACACTGTCAGGTTGCGTGATAAAAAGAAACGGGTAACGAAACGAAAAAGCTGACTGACTGAAATTTTAACTCTAAATTTACGCCCTTAAGGGGAGAAAAAAAATCAATCGGTAACTTTTAGGTTTTCGCCAATCGAAAGGACAAAGTTTCGTTTATCATTCAGTTTCATCAGTTTTTCTATTGCAATATTGTACTTTCTGGCAATTGAATACATGGTGTCGCCAGGTTGAACCACATGCACCGTCACCCTGTTGGCTGGCAGCACCGATGGATTCAAAACCTCCTTTACATCACTGGTGTCTCGCTTAATCAGCAGCAGCTCTTGTCCTATCGAAAGTATACTGTTGTCGGAAAGGTCATTCCACTGCTGTAGCTCGGCTTTGGTAACGCCATAGTGTCGTGCAATGCCGTGCAGGGTCTCTCCCTTGTTTACAACATGGATATCCCTGGCGGCCTCGCTGGCAGGAGTCAAAACCCGACCCTCTTTCTTTTCTTGTTCAACATTTGAAGTATTGACGATGGGTTCAGGCTCTTCTTGCTCTTCGAAAATCAGCTCTTCCGTCGCCAAAGCGGGCTCCTCATCAAAAGGCTTTACCGTCTCAGTAGCTTGTATTTCTTCCTCCCGCACCACTACCGCTGGTTCCCTGCGTGGGGGCGGTGCAGGCTCACTTTTGACAATGGCCGGCAAATAGTCTTCACTGTTATCTTTTATCTCTACATCCACTGAAGAGGGTCGTCTTTGCCTGAGCCAAAGCACCCGGCCCACCTCAGGTTTG
>NZ_JAVKDF010000024.1:0-1737 GCF_040222385.1 Imperialibacter sp. | reverse complement strand
TTACTTGCACGGTCTCACCGCTAAGACTTGAAGTTTCATTTCATGCCACAAATGGCTGCTAATCTGACAAGGACAGACCTTACCCCCGAAACCTTGAAATACTGCTGATTTTACGCTCAGAAAGAAGCAATCGAACTTAACGCCTGCCTAAAATGAGTGGGGGAGTTTTATGCAGCTCCGCATCCGACACCATTTAGCCACGCCGATGATAAAATTAACTTTTGTGGCGGACAATCCAAGCCAGCGAATGCTGGAAAACTGACGAAGCCCACATTCATTTTTAGGCTGTTGTTGTAGCCATTTTTCATTGTCTAGTAGCAATGTCAGTAAGAGAGCTGTCCTTGGGTGATAGCTGTTAACTGCTATGCAGACTGTCTGTTCACTGGAGGTGGGATGCAGAAATTCTATTTGTCCGTATTTTCAAGCAAGGAGAGATAGTTTTTTCGTTGTCTGTCTGTTATCCCAATATAACCTCCATTTTTCCATAGTGAAGCAAGGTCATTTGTCGATTTAAGTTGATCAAATTTTGGTATTACCTTCTCGTAAATGATACTTACAATTTCGTCCGCTGCCTCTTCAGCAACATCATAGCTATCTACAACCCACCACTTGTCTTGTTGGTTATTTAGGTAGGAGCCAATTCGTCTATTGTAATGTCGCTGATGTTCTAGTGGTAAACTTGAGTCATCGAGTTTCGAAATCATCTCTGAAGCAATTTCTGTATTAACGGTCACTTTGAGAATGTCGGTATTTGAGCTTTGACTACTTTGAAGTCCGATATAATAGGTTAGGTCGCCATTTGAAAGACTAAATACATTTCCTTTCTTTTTGAACTGCTTTGTTTTGAGGTAAGCACTTAACCTATCAATGATTACTTTTTTGAAGTCCTTTGAGTCCATGGAAATCTGTCTTTGCAGTTGCGCCCTACAATTGGCTACAACGCCCGGCTATGGCGAGTGGGGTTTTGTAATGCACTTCTCTACCCACTTGCGCTTAGCCACGCCGATGATAAATTTAACTTTTGTGGCGGACAATCCAAGCCAGCCGCCGTCTCTTCGCCACTGCGGGCCCCATTCGCTATAGCCCTGTGTTATCAGCTTTCATTTCTGTTCAAGCTGCCTATCCAAAACCCAGGGCACTTTGCACTCAAACTCTACTTGTACAAGTCGGTCAGCCTTGTTGAAAGCTGTCAAAGAGTTAGCTCTCCGAAATCCGATACTGAATTTTGGCGTTATGTCAGTTAGTTCAAGCGTAAACCCGTCGCTTGAAGTCGTCCGTTCGCAGTTGAAACCAACAAAGTCACCTTTGAAGTGGAACCAACCACCATAATAGTGGTCACCATTTTCCAATCTTGCGTAGTGACTTACCTCAACTTCCTTTTTCCAGTCAACGCCAAGGCTTTCTAGGAGCTCCTTTATTTCGGCCGGATACACGGTAGTCCGTTGGGTAGCAAAATTCTGGCAGTCGACACAACCGCATGATTCTGCTCCTCCGGTCTGTACTCGTCCATAGACAGTCGCCGTCGTCAGTTTGTCAACCGTCAGTTGCCAGTCCTTGTACTCCACTAACATATTCCGCATCGAAAGGTATTGCTGATAACATTGAGGCAAGAAACGTACATCTGTCTTCAGTAACGCAGGCTGCATTTCCTTGCCAACTAAAGATAGTAAAATGCAGGGAAGATGTATGTTTTTTGCCGGGTGTTAGGTTCAGGTGCCCCGTACTGTTATGCGTTCC
>NZ_JAVKDF010000023.1:0-641499 GCF_040222385.1 Imperialibacter sp. | reverse complement strand
TTTAGTCAGTTCAAAGGTTCAAAAGAAATGGTCCAGACCGGTATCATGGACCAAGGTGATAAGTATACTAACTATGACATATCCCGAAAGACTTGAACCCAACTTTTAAAAAATGACACACTTAACTGAACATAACCACCGTTTAGCATCAGTTGCCGTTTGCTCTCTGTTCACTTTCGTCACCTATCTGAACATCTGAGTGTCTGAATATCCGAATATCGGTGTCCCTCCTACTCCGGTCTACGGTCTTCCTCCTTCCATCCTCCCAAATCCCCTTTCCTTTCTCCCCTTCCCTCCCTATCTTTTCAGCCATGAACATCGACCTGAAAGGCCTGCTGGCCTCCAAACGTTTATTTATCATCCTGGGGCCGTGTCTTTTCATTTTGCTGCTGCTCTTTGGTGGGCCAGTTGACATGGAGCCAAAAGCCTGGACAGTTGTGGCCTGCACCGTTTGGATTGCCCTCTGGTGGCTCACCGAAGCCATACCCATAGCCATCACCTCCCTCCTCCCTATTTTGCTTTTCTCCGCTACCGGTGCCATGCCAGTTTCCTCGATAACCGGCTACTACTCCAATAATATCATTTACTTGTTCATTGCGGGCTTTATCATCGCTTTGGCGATGGAAAAGTGGAACCTCCACCGGCGCATCGCACTCAATATTATCAAGCGCACGGGCACCAACCAGAAACAGATTTTGTTAGGCTTCATCCTGGCAACAGGCTTCCTCTCTATGTGGATCTCCAACACAGCCACCACCATGATGATGCTCCCCATTGCGCTGAGCATCATCGATCAGCTGACCAAACTGCTCAACAACCCTGAAGACGCAACCTCCTCTCATTTTGGCAAAGCGCTGGTGATTTCCATTGCCTACGCAGCCTCCATAGGTGGGATTGCCACCATTGTCGGCACGCCTACTAATCTCATATTTGTGGAAGCGGCAGGCCAGTTCTATGGTTCCGAAATTCCCTTCGATCTGTGGTTTTTCTATGCCCTTCCACTTACGATAATTTTGGGTGCTTTTCTTTGGTGGGATCTCAGCCACAGGGCCTTCAAACTGAGCAGCATCAAAGTAAAAGGCTCCAAAGAAATCATCGACGGCGAACTTCAGCAATTGGGCTCTATGGGCTACGAGGAGCGTTGGGTAATGGTGATTTTCTCTTTTGTGGCTATAGCCTGGATTTTCAGAACTTACCTGATTGCCCCAATTTTTCCGGGCATAAACGACACCAGTATTGCGCTCATCGGCGCCACTGTCCTTTTTCTGGTGCCAGGGCGACAGACCAAAGGCGAAATGATCATGGACTGGCAAACAGCCAAGCGCCTCCCCTGGGAAGTGATCCTTTTGTTCGGCGGTGCCTTTTCAGTGGCAGGCAGCTTTCAGGAAACCGGGCTCACTGCGTGGATTGGCGGACGGCTTACGCTGCTGGAAAACGTGCACCCTTTGCTGATGCTCCTCATTGTGGTGGCGCTGGTCAATTACCTCACAGAACTGACACAAAACATGGCCACCTGCACACTGATGCTGCCCATTCTGGCAGGACTGGCACAGGCTATTGGTGTGCACCCCTACGGGCTCATGGTTCCCATGACCATTGCCTCTTCGTGTGCCTTTATGCTCCCCGTGGCCACAGCTCCCAACGCCATTGTGTTTGGCTCCGGCACCCTGCAAATGAAAGACATGGTGAGGGCAGGCGTTTGGCTCAATATTTTCGCTACGGTGCTGATAAGCATTTACACCTACTATGTACTGCCACTGATTTGGGGGTTCGATTTCAATTCCTTCCCGGCAGCTTTTGTTAGATAACCCATACCAATTTATGTAAGTGTATTGTCAGGTGTGTTGTCCCCACTCACCTGAACGTGGGATGTTTTCTGATTTTCTTAATTTAGGCGGCAAACTTAGTGCTGATGCGTCCTCAATTGATCCTATTGCTGAAATTACTGGCCTACACGCTGGTGCTGAATGTCCTCCGGTACTATCCCGGCGGCTGGCTCGAAATGTACACCATCATGGAGCCAATGCACCAGCCCATGGCAATGCATCCAGATGCCTTTGGATTTACAAGCAGCGACCTTCCCGCCTCTTACTTTTACAACTTCATGCTTTGGCTCGCAGTGGTACTTATCTTCCACATCGCCAAAGATGCACTCACCGGTAAAATGATTATCAGAAGCCTCAAAGTGTTTGCTCTGTGTTGTCTTTTCTTTTGCAGCCTGGCTGCGGTCTATATGAATCATTTTAACCAAGACATCAGAAGGTTCTTCATGTACAGTATGCTGGATGCCGTGTTGCTTTTCAGCTTTCTGGGAGCAATCAACGGACTGCTATACCCACTTTTTTTCAAGTCGAGAACAACTTAGCTTACCACCGATCCTTCAACCTTTCCCAATTTTCAGCGGCTATCTCAATATACTTTTTCGGATTCATTCGCCATATGCCTTGCACCCGTTCGTTGTAATTAAGGTAGAGCTTCCCTTCGTGAATTGTCCAGCAGTTGGGGTCAGTATGAATTTTGTAGCCGTTATGTACGCCATAGGCACAAAAGCCTCCGAACTGAGGTGCATACTTTTCCGGTTCGGCAACAAACCTCTCTTTGTTCTCCATACTGCTGAAATACCATATTGCCCTATTCCAAGAACAGCTAATTTTCTTTTTACCTGCAAGGCTCTTTTGTTCCAAAAAATAAGCGACAGGATCATATCCGTTAATTGCTCCTCTGCTGTTGTGGAATACCTCTCCCCTCTTTCTGCGCAAGGCGGAAAGCAAAAGCTCTAATCGAAGTGAAAATGATGACATGAGGTTTATTACTTACCAGCAATGTACAAGTCAAGATGGTGATTGTTTGTTTTGACCGGTAGCGATTTTAACACAAAAAATCCGAAATTGGTCGTGCACAAATCCGCTTCTTCTGAAATGAACAAAAGCTATTCGCCCAGCTCTTCTCGTCGTTCCTTCCTTCAAAAGGCTGGTCTTACGGGACTGGCACTACCACTAGCAGGATATCAATTCCTCCATGCAAAGCCTTCAGCTGATGAGTCACGCTCTTTAAGTTTCACTGCCGACAGTAAAACTGTTGGGCGACACAAAGTCGCTGTCTTCTCCAAAGCATTGCAATGGACAGAGCTGAACCAAATGGCCGAGATGGTGGCAGAAAGCGGCATTGACGGGCTCGATCTGACTGTTAGGCCTGGTGGGCATGTAGAGCCCGAGCGGGTAAAGGACGACTTGCCAAAAATAGCCGAAGCAATGAAAAAGGTGGGCAAGGAAATCGTGATGATGACCACGAGCATTGGTGGTGCCGATGAGCCTTACACCAAAGACATTCTCACAACAGCGGGCCAGCTGGGCATTGGTTTTTACCGGATGGACTGGTACAAATATGACAAGCAGAAAAGCATCGACGACAACCTAAAGGCATTTGCTAAGCGAATGACGGATTTAGCCAAACTGAACAAAGCCAACAATATCAAAGCAGGCTACCAAAACCACGCTGGCACAGGCTTTGGTTCGCCGGTTTGGGACCTGGTGCAGGTGCTTCGCCAGGTGAACTCACCCTGGGTAGGCAGCCAGTACGATATCCGCCATGCAGTGGTGGAAGGCGCTAACTCCTGGCCACTGGGGTTTGATCAGGTACAACCCTTTATTAACACCATTGTGATGAAGGATTTTTACTGGGCCAAAAACAACGGCAAATGGAGTGTAACCAATGTACCGCTTGGTGAAGGCATGGTGGATTTCAAAGCCTATATCGAGAAGGTGAAAACTTTATCGGCCAACATGCCCATCACCATTCACCAGGAGTACGACCTGGGTGGTGCGGAACATGGCCACAAAACAGCTAATGTCACCGAAACCCAAATGCTGGCTGCTATGAAGAAAGACATGGCGTTTGTGAAAAACAGTCTCTCGTAGGCAGATCAGACTACAAAAGTTTAGGCAACAGTCCTCGCTATGAAACTGAGCCAAAGCAGCTTGTCGCAGCCAGGCATGATAGAAAAACAAAACTTTTGTAGTCTCGTTCGTTTGAATAAAAATTCCTTTCTTAGTAAGACGTCTTGCCACCAGCGCTGCTGTGGGCACGACATCTTTAATATTGACTCATGGCAAAACCACAAAAATTCACTTTCGAAGCTGTCATTCAAAAACATGGAAACATAGATGCAGCCTATGTCGAATTTCCCTATAGCACCGAAGAGGTGTTTGGTAAAAAGGGCCAGGTAAAAATTGTGGCAGTATTCGACGGCAAGGTGACCTACCGGGGCAGCCTGGCCAATATGGGCCTGGGCTTCCACATGCTGGGCCTCACCAAAGCAGTGCGCAACGACCTGGGCAAATCCTTTGGAGACAAAGTAGCAGTAGAGCTTCAGGAAGACACCGCCCCAAGGGTAGTTGAAGTGCCAGGAGATGCAGCACAGCTTTTGCAGCACAACCCAAAAGCAGCGGCATTTTACGAAAAGCTCTCCTACACCGACAAGAAAGAGTATATCCGCGGGATAGAATCGGCCAAGCGGGAAGAGACCAGACAAAATAGGCTGGTAGTCTTTATTGAGAAGCTTTCGGTAGGGAAGAAATTGGTGGATAAGTGAAACAAGTGGGAGGGTTGAGAGCGGTAGGTAAAGCCAACACTCTGCTTTGATCTGGGTGCCTCAACCATAGTATGTCCCCTTACAGACCAGCCCTCAGTTCGTGCCTCCTCCAAACAAATGACGAAGGCTAGATCGATCAATAATAAACGAATTACTAACCCTTCTCTTCTAGCCACTTAGTTAAGATTATAGTTCATTATGGGTCTTAATAATTATAATTACAGATAATTCTCAGACGTTTTAGTTTAAATAAGTATCTTCGGATACAACCTAAAATACATTCATCAGGTGGATCAGTTTCTACCTGGGTGTTTGAGCCAATCATTTTATGGGAACAATAATAATAAGAGGTACCACTCCAGATTATAACTACGGAAAACTCAGGATCTATCTGGACGATAAAAACATTGGCTATGCCTATCCAAACGGTGTTGAACAGTTTGAAATAGAAGACGGCAACCATAAAGTATATCTCAAAACATGGTGGTTAAAAAGTAGTGTCGTTGATTTTTCCTTAAGTGATACTGCTGTTTTTGAAATGGGGTTTAATCGCATGCTGATAATGATAAATGCCATAGTGATGCTTATCTCTTTTTTTGGCTATATGATCATGGCTGCGAACAAAATCCCGAATTCAAAGTGGATGTTAAGCATCGGATTAGTTGTCTATCTTTCAACTTTTTTTATCCCAGGTCTTCGATTTGTTTTCATTCGAAAAAAGTAGGGGGCGTTTACACTTCTAACGGATAGAACGACCTTTCGGAAGTAAGCCCCATCACCCTGTAACAGGGCAGCAATAGTATACCGGAAACGGTCTGTCGACGACTGACCTGGTTTTGTCCGTGGGTTTTCTTTCCAAAAACCACTAGCTTATACGCTGACTTGCAGCACATTTATTAAAAACAGCAATGAACAACACCCCTCTCCTATTTTTCATAGTTGCTATCGCTCTGGCATCGTGCAGTGGCAAAACCGATAAGAAACTGTCTGCCGACGGAGAATCGCCAACGGATAAAGGTATCCAAGTTACCTTCCCAACCGTCAGCGAGCCTATCCAAATCACCAGCGGAGACAAAGAGCATTTGTTTGCCAGCTACTACGGCATCAACTCTTTCAGCAAATCGCAGAAATACGTGACCGTGTTGGAAACTGACCTAAAGTACCAAATACCTACGGAGACTGACACTGCTACCCTCGGGCTCGTTGACCTCGATACCCACGAGTTCATTCCACTGGCGAAAACACGTGCATGGAATTTCCAGCAGGGCTGCATGGCGCACTGGCTGGGCACATCACCCGACTCATTAATCATTTACAATGACCTGAGGGAGGGGAAGTATGTCTCGGTGATTTTGAACGTTCACACCCGGCAGGAAATCAGGCAAATAGACCGGCCGGTTAGCGCAGTGTCACTTGACGGTACGAAGGCGATCAGTATCAATTTTTCCAGGCTAAGCATCACGAGAAAAGCATACGGCTACGCTGGAGAGGGACAGGATGCGCAAAAAGATGTGCAGGTACCGGAAGACGATGGACTATTCCTGATCGACCTGGCCACCGGAAAGTCAAAGCTGATAGTGTCGATCAACGATGTAAAGGGCATGGTGCACGAATTCAAAGACGAGGACTTGCTGTATTTCAACCACACCCTTTTCAATAAAAGCGGCACCCGGGTTTTCTGGTTGGCTCGTACCCTACCCAACTGGAACACAACTGCCCTGACGGTGAATACTGACGGCACTAACATTCAACGTTGCTTTCCCGATGGCTGGGGTGGCTCTCATTTCGACTGGCTGAACGACAATGAGCTGATGATCACAGCGAGCTATGACGCCGTGCAATATGCTCACATCCTGTTTACCGTAGCGCAACAAGACTACAAAAGGCTTGGCAACGGCCTGCTTGACTACGACGGTCATGGCACGTTTTCACCCGATGGCCGCTGGATGGTGACCGACACCTATCCTTCCAAAAACAGGGAACAGAAAATTTACCTGATGGACATGACAACCGAACCTGTACTGCCTATTGGCCGATTCACCGAGCCAGAAGCTTACACAGGCAACTGGCGATGCGATATTCATTGTCGGTGGAGTCCGGATGGAAACATGATAGGGTTCAATTCTACGCACTCTGGAAGTCGCCAAGTGTATATTTTGAGACTTAACTTCCAATGAACAGGTGCACCCTGCCATGAGCAGCTTTGGGCGACAACCCACCCTACTTCTTCATATTAAAAAATCTAACGTATCCTTACCTGGAATAAGGGAACAACCCCAAACATTTGTCCCTGTTTAAACATCTGCAAGCTCTCAAGCGTAGAAACACCCAGATGGTTGCGAGAAAACGTAAATGTCGCAAAGGCTAATATACGATCGGTTCATGCACGAGCTCTCGAGGGAATCGACCCAGCTCAATCGGGAGACTATCGCCCCTTGCCCGTCATTGCAGCACCTCATCAGCAACTATTTTGTGCTACAGCAAGAAAGCCAATGCCCTACATCTGCTCAGTGGTATATCCTTCCAGACAACTGTGCTCACCTCATCTTCTATCTATTTGAAAATGGCAAGACTGTGTCTGCAAAATGGGCGATGGTAGGCCCACGATCCCGTCACAAGATGATCAGTCGGCAAAATCGCCTTTTTACCTTCATTTGCTCATTTCGGCCAGGCGGAATGGCTCCGTTCGGGAGGCTTCCACTCAGCGAATTGACAGACTCGTCCAGCGAAGCGAGCTATATTTTGAAAGCCTATGACGAGAGTGCATACGAAGCATTAACCAGGTATGCGCTGCAGCATGATTTGTCGGGTTTTGTTGGGCGTCTTGAGACATTCCTGCTTCGAGCACCTGAAAGTGCAACCATCATCCATCCAGTCGTGAGTGCCTTCTGTAACAGTTATCGAGATCACCTGAACAGACCTCAGCTAGATGTGGTAGCAAAAAAACTGGGGTACTCTGACCGGCATTTGAGGAGTCTTCTAAGGATGCATGTGGGGCATTCGCCAAAAATGATCACACAAATTGATCGGTTTACTTGTTCGCTGCTACAAAGCGATCGTCAACAGAACTGGGCCAGTATTGCCCATGCTTCGGGTTATTACGACCAATCCCATATGATTTCCGACTACCACAAGCTTGTGGGCACCAGCCCTGAAAAACTCTTCTCATAGTGGTGCATTTCCGTTTTCTCCAATACAAGCTTGACTCCACTCCTTACCTTCGACCTAAAAAAAGATGAAAAAGTGCCTGCTCCTCATACTTGTCCTCTGCCACTCGGGCTTATCGGCTCAAACACCACAAGTGGAAATCACCACGAAAAACGACAGTGACCGGGAAAAGGCTACCGCCGACCTGCTACGAGAAGTGCTATCGGAATATGACCTTAGCCAGTGGGTATTTACCCGCCAGGTAGTGATCGAACAAATGGCTATCCCCCACAGCCATCCGGTGCTTACGCTCAATACCCGCTCTAGCGATAAAACAGATATTCTCGACACCTTTGTTCATGAGCAGCTACATTGGTATGTCGACAAGAAACCTGATGCAGAAAAGGCGGCTATTGATGCCTTCAAAAAAAAGTACAAAGAGGTGCCTTATCAAAATGCTGCCGGTGCCAGAGACGAGTACTCCACCTACCTGCACCTGATTGTGTGCTATCTGGAGTACAGGAGTATGGCCATGCTTATTGGGGAGAATGAGGCCAAACAGCTGATGTGGAACCAAACCCACTATACCTGGATTTATAACAAGGTCATTGAAGACACCGCCTACCTGAGCAACGTGTTGAAGCAAAATGGCTTTGATTTGGTGGAATAGTCCGACCACGGGCCATTGTCGGCACAAACTTTGTCTGTCTCTATTTAGTGATCCTCGCCAGATACTGATCATTCTCGTCAGTATGCAATATCTCCACCTCCAGACCTATCTCCGCACCAATCTTGGCGAGCGTTTCCTGGTCGACATACACCCAGTCGAACCAGTCGCCCTTCTCTCCTTGGTATTCGTACTGGTAGCTAATCTCGCCGTAGTAGCCCTCAGGTTTGGGAATGCTCAACTCGTAGAGATAGCTTATGTCTGAGGAATCGACGAGAATTTGCCCACCTTTCTTCAGCAGCTTCATACAGTGCTCAAGCAGTGGCTTCACTCCAGCAAGTTTACCAGCCAGGCCCAATCCGTTCATAAGCATCAGTACGGTGTCGTACTTTCCTTTGTGTTTGCGGTAGTCATCACTGATTACCTGCCCCACTCCCGACTGCTTCATTACCTCCACACACCCGGGCGAGTTTTCCAGCGCATCCACATCAAACCCACGGGAAGCCAGAATGAGGGAATGCACACCGGCGCCAGCTCCCAAATCGAGTACTTTACCTTTGCATTCAATCAATGCCAGCAGGTCAAGTACGCTCAGATCTTCCTCCTCCCTAAAGAAAACCTCCACGGGCATCTCTTCCGAGCTCCCGTAAGAAGTGTGCAGCATCAGCGGGCTATATGCTTTGCCCTGGTAGTAGTCAACAATGGCTTTGCCGTGGAGGTCTTTCAAGACGAGAGAGATAATTGAACAGCAAATATTGTATGAAAAATACAGATTCAAAAAACTCTTGCCGTCCTGGCCCAAAATCTTTCAATCAGCTATCAATCGCTAGAGGATATCGACACCTACCTAAGCCGCAAACTCAGCCCCAGCCAAATAAGGAATGAAGTGATATAAATGATTGCGCCGTACATCGTGGTAGTGAGTGACGTTCTCAATGCTTCGTAAACAAGTCCTGGCGTGATATCACCCGCCGCTTCGATCGCCTTGAAAGCACCATAGAGAATATTGAGCTGCCCAAGAACGCCTACCACCAAAGCCAGGAGACCAAGATCTCTGATGTAGTGGATCTTTCGGGAAGCTTTGGTCAACTCCCACTCTGCTTTGAAAACTGGTAGCCCATTGATGACTGACAACACCAGCATAGCAGCAAAAATGAGGGTCATTGCTCCCATAAACATGAACCCGTGTGTGTCGAGATGTTCAAACATAGCATGTGTTTTTTTAGTGAAAAATTGTTCGCCAAAGCTAGACTGGCCTGACACCTTCTGGCAAGGTTGTATGCGTAGCTCGTTCCGTAGTTCGTCGACTTTTCACCTAAAAGAATGAAAAAATGTACATTTTTATTCCTGACTATGAAAGAAAGAGTTCTAAAACATAGTGGATTTTGGTTGCTTATCATTTTTGTGCTCACCGTCTATTACGGACGAGTGAATAGCAACTACCCCCAGGCGTTTTACTTCGTATCGCTGCTAACACCAGTGGCTGTCGGCACAGCCTATTTTTTCAACTATGTGCTGGTGCCACGCTACCTGCTGCCGAAAAGATACTGGAGGTTTGCGCTGTACCTGATATACACGGTCATCATCACCGTTTACTTCGAAGTGGTGGTCATGACCATCTCATTCACAGTGATGGAAAATTTTCAACTAGGCGACATGAATCCGCTGACTACTGATCCCATTTCTATGGCTGTTACTATTTACCTGATTGTTTTGGTAGTTGCCTTCATTCGGCTGGTAGCATTTTTTCAGAAGTCAGCTTCTGAGAAGGTAGCCCTGATGGAGTCCTTTGAGAAGGAAAAGGCTAAATCACTCGTGGTTATAGCTGACCGAAAGCAGGTACCCATTCCCTTAAACAATATTGCGTACATCGAAAGCCTGGCAGACTATGTCCAGATTTTTCACGATGGTCAAAAAACAATTACCAGGGAAAAGATCAGTTCGCTTGAGAAATCTCTTCCCAGCAATTTTTTGAGAATACACAGGTCTTTCATCGTTAATAGTTTGCGAATCACCTCCTTCGACAGTGAATCGGTATTCATTGGGGATATGGTAGTGCCTATTGGAAGGAAATTTAAAAAAGTGGGAATGCTGAACGCAAAGCTTCGAAAAACAAAGGTCTAGAAATTCACTTCAAAAACTCCTTCGGGGTAACGCCCTTTTGGCGTTTAAAAGCCCTGTTAAATGTGGACTTGCTGCTGAAACCACATTCGTAAGCAACTCCCAGCAGTGATAGCTGCTCACCTCTGCCCTTTTCCAGCAAGTCAACTACCTCGTTCACCCGGTAGTCGTTCACAAAATCGTTAAAGCTTTTTTCAAAAAAATTGTTTAAAACAAACGACAGTCGGCTTGAGTTGGTATTGGCCAGGCGAGCCATGTCACCAAGCGTCAAATCGCTTTGAAGATAAAGCTTGTCCCTTTCCATCAGCGCTATCAAGGTAGTTCTGATGCTTTCAACATCTTCAGGAGCCAGGCTAAGTTTGGTCTTGTTCGTGCTATCATCGGCAATAGCCGTAAGTTTTGGTTGCTGCTGATGGTAGCCTGAAATTGAAACGAAGTAGATAATGATTACAATAATCACCTTGTCCCACCAATCCTGAGCATAGTCGAGGCTGGCAAAGTGATCAAAAATCTCCATTCCCCAGCTTACCATTATCCCTGCCAAAAACAGCACAATCAAATCCCTGAACCAGGAAAATGAAACTGTTTCCAGATCGGAAAAAGCTGATGGTGCCCAGCTCCGGAACTTGCGGTAGTAGTTGTAGGAAATTATTAAGTAAGAGACGTTCGATACGAATGTCAGTAATTGCTCCAAAAAGCCAATATGATAACCTCGTTGTATCCCTTCATCCCATTGAACAACAAAGTCGTGACCAAGCGAGAAGACGATGATGTGATACAAAAAGAAAAATATGAAAGGAACGAAATGCCAATACTGAGAAAGCCTTAATTGGAAGTTCGGGGTGGTTTGACTGAAAAAGTATAAGTAGAAAAAAGGACCGATCAACAACCCCAGATTGTGAGGAAAAAAGTACAATTCCTGCCAGAGGACATTGATACCCATGAACCCCAGCATGTACGGAACAACCTCTATGCAAAGCGCCAACAACAAAAACCCGAGTAGCGTGTCAGAGATCCGTTCGTTTCTGTACCCACGTATCCAAAGCAAGATCGCATACAAAGCCCCTTGAATAAAGCCCAGCAAAAGCGCTACTGAATAAATATTAAGTTGAATAGCATTCACCTAATTGAGTTTAATAGTTGCGCCTTCATTTACTGATTGAACCTCCAGCAGTAACTCGCCTTTCATTTCGTTCTCTCCCTGACTATATAACAACGTGCCCACTGGCCACTCTTCTTCCTTTTTCATTAGTGGGCCAATCGCAAAGCCGTAAGAAAAATGGTGGGTCGGTGGCCCTTTTACAAAAAGCTTTTTCTCCCTCCAATTGTTATTGTAAAGTACAATTTGTACCCGTTCGGTGCTGATGCGCTGCTGACTTTCGCTATCGGTCATCAAAACTTCATCTGAGAAATTTCCGGTAATGAGTGGCTCTCCGGAGTACAATACCGTTCCATTTCCTGTCATCTCCCCGAAAATACTATTGACTTTTAAACTTCGGATATCCACTTTGGTTTGCTTTGAAAAAATAGAAAGTTTTGCAACCGATCCCTCCAGCATCACACTTCCCACATCACCCTGGAAGGTGAGTTCAGGAGAGTCTATATTCTTGACAATCACATCAGCCCATCCTTCGGTTTCTAGTGCAGTAAGGTATGGAATTTGAATGGTGATTTTAACCTCGGTTGGCTCGATCCAGCTGGTGCCCGCATCGATTTCAAGGACTCCCCCACTTTTTCTGATATTGATGAAATCGTCAATATTACTATCAGTGTAAAGTTCCACCAAAGGCATTTCACCGCAGCGAATTTCAGCAAATGCCCAGGAGCCAGACATTTTGATAGTAGAGAAACCCTCGATGATCCTTGAGGTTGTAACTAGCTTGCCATTACCATGAATGGCCTTGTTTTGTGCAGTTAAGTCTTGCACACCTGTGGTTAATCCAAACAGCAGAAATAGTAGCGTCAGTCTTTTCATAATTTTTTTTTAGCAAATGACTCAAAAATGAAAAGTCACATCGCTTCAAATTATGATTTGGCACACATTACTTCATCGTCTCCTGCACGTACTCAGATCGTGCAACAATGTCCTTTACAAAACGGCTTGCTCTGCCAACTTTCATGCACTATATTCCCCCTTAGAAAAAAACAGCCATGCCAGCAGACCAATATCCGGGAGTGCATATGTATCGCCGTGTGGTGCGAGCTAAGCTGTTCATTGATACCCACTACCACGAGCCAATCAATGTAGACAACATTGCTGACGAGGCTTATTTCTCCAAGTTTCATTTCATCAGGCTTTTCAACAGCATCTACGGCAAAACACCCAACCAATACCTGATAGCGGTACGGGTCGAGAAAGCAAAAGAGCTTCTACAAGCTGAAAAATCAGTGTCGGAGGCCTGCTCGTCGGTTGGATTCGAAAGTCTTAGTTCTTTCAGTGGACTGTTCAAAAAAGTGACTGGCACTACGCCTTCTATCTTTCTCAAAAACCATCAAAAGGTGTCAATGGCCAAAAAAGACGCCCCGTTAAAGTTTGTGCCGGGCTGTTTCATTTCCAACAATGGTTGGGATGAGAATAGCAATTTTCGAGAAATGACTGACTGACTTATTGCCTTATTTTGCGTCAACATCAACACGCAAAATATGATCACGAGACTTTCACACACCACCATCTTTGTCCGTAACCAGGACAACGCTTACGATTTTTACACCAACAAACTTGGCTTTAAAGTAGTGGATGACATGCCCATGGGCAAGGACACCCGTTGGCTCACCGTGTCGCCACCAGACCAGCCGAACCTGGAGATTGTGCTGTTCCCCATTACGGTGGGTAAAATGTACCCGGAAGAAACCGCCAATATCATGCTAGAGCTTTTGCAAAAAGGCAAGCTGGCAAACGGTGTATTTGAGTGCAACGACATTTACGCTACTTACGAGGAGCTCAAATCCAAAGGAGTAGAGTTTTTGAAAGCCCCCACCGAAGAGTTTTATGGTGTTGAAGCACATTTCAAGGACGACTCCGGCAACTGGTTCTCATTGCAGCCAAAGAGCAACTTTACCCCAACTGAATAGCGAATATGAAAAGCGTATTTGACGAAAATGTCCGGGCTGAGCTAATCGGCAGGGTGAACACCATTACCGAGTCAAGTGTGGCTCAATGGGGCAAAATGAATGTGTTTCAAATGCTGAAGCATTCCACCAAGTGGAGTGAGTGGGTACTTGGCACTCACAAGCAGGTTTATAAGCAGGAGCTACTGGGGCGAATCTTTGGCAAAATGGCGTTACGCAGCAATGTAAAAGACGACCAGCCAATGAAGAAAAACATACCATCTGGTCGGGATTTTGTGATAAAAGACAAAACCGGAGACGTGGAACTTCAAAAAATGGCCTGGATAGAAAGAATCACTGAATATGAGCATTTCGACAACCCCGACTTTATCCACGATTTCTTCGGAGTAATGACCAGAGAGGAAATCGGCATATTTGTCTACAAGCACTCCGACCATCACTTACGACAGTTTGGAGCTTGAGAAAGTGTGGAGTTGGTTAGAACTTACCCGGATGCAACTCTCAGATTCTTTTCAATCTAAACAGCCTGAAAAGAATCCCCCGCCACCACGTGTGTTGTCTTGAGTCCCGGAAACTTCTTGTTCATCCAGCCCACCAGGTATTTCATGCCTGGCTCTTCGCTGCGCTGGTGACCTAAAATGATGAGAGCCTTGCGAATACCTGCCGTCTGAGCATCCCGCACATACTCTGCCGTTTCCCATTCGTTGATTTCGCCCACTACCAGCAGCTCAATGTCTTCTTTACTTAGCATGTTGATTTGACTAGTGCCGCCGGAAGCGCCTAACCTTAGTCCCACTTTGGTCACCTTCATTGAAGCATCCCCAACGATAAAAGGCCGCTTGAGATCTAGCTTTTTCTTCAGTTCAAGGGCAACATCTTTTACGGAGGCATTGGGTATCGTCAGCAGATTGGGCTTTTCGCTGTCTTTGCTCTGGTATTTCTTCCAGTTCGTTTCTTCGAGAAAACCTTCGGTGATTCCATCAGGACGGTGGCGGTGCCAGTAGTCATGGAAGCGCCAGACCACAATCCCATTATCGGCGATCAGCTTCTTTTTGTATTGGTACACTGGGTCGTTTTCTAACCAGTCTGTACTGTCGAGGTGGTTGTAGAAGGTAGGTTCGTGACTGATGATGAAGTTGGCACCCAGGCTGGCTGCCTTTTTGATCACTTCGACATTGTCCATAAAAGTGGTGACCACGCCAGTGCACTTTTGAGAACCATCGCCCTGCTTGATCGTATCCACCGTTTGATCCAATTTGCCACCAGGGATCGTAGCAATGATCTGATCGATGACCTGCTGGATGGTGAGGTCTCCCTGCATGGGCGTTGGGTTGCCCCAAGCCGAGAAAACGCCGGAGCCCAGCACAGTAGCTCCTGCAACGGAGGCTGTGGTATTTTTAAGGAAGGTTCTTCTGGTGTTCATGGTGTTGCTGATTTTCGGATACTATTATTTCAATTGACTACACTTTATGAATGAGGTTCCACTCTTGGCGATATTTCCTCGACAGGTAGCTATTCGCCTCTTCGTCCCCTTTGAATTCTTCCTTTTTGGCGTTCCATTTTAAAGGTCTACCCAGCCGGTAGCTAATCAAAGCCAGGTGCATGGGTAGTGTCATTTCTCTCGCATACTGCAAATTAGACTCAGGCTCAGTCCGTGATTTCACCGCATCCACAAAATTCTGCTGGTGACCAGGCGAGCGAATGATAGTCTTGGGAATTTCCGGAATGTCCTTTACTGTTTCGCCATTGATGGTGATTTCCATAGAACCGTAGTCGCAAATCAGTGTGCCCTTGCTGGCCTCAAAGTAAGCACCAATGCCTCTGTCTTTAGCTCCCGGTACATTAGGTGGCTCTGTGGTCCAATACAGCTTCAGTCCGTCAAATTGCATTTCGGCATCCAGCCACTTAGGCGCATCAGCGATGCCTTCCGGCTTTTCTCCTACGGCACTTACACTTTTTAATCCTTTTGGCGCAATCGACCACCAAACAATGTCGGCGATATGGCACCAGAAGTCAGCAAAAACTCCACCCGAATAGTCCATAAAGTAGCGGTAAGTGAAATGAGTGCGCTCTTTGATATAAGGCACTTTGGGTGCAGGGCCAAGCCACATGTCGTAGTTGAAAGTACTCGGAGGAGTAGAAGGACTTGGATTGCCCAGGTCTGGCGGCCCACCTGTTTTCCACAAGCGAACAGTATGCACATCGCCAATCGCACCTGACTTGATGATCTCTGCCACCCTGTGGTAGTTATCGCCAGCATGAATTTGAGTACCCAACTGAAAAATTCTTTTGTACTTCTTCTGATTGATCGCCATCAAGCGGCCTTCCTTGACATCATAAGAAAGTGGTTTTTCACCATACACATCCTTGCCTGCCTGGAAAGCCATCACGGCAATTTGTGCATGCCAATGGTCAGGCGTGGCCACGGTGATGGCGTCTATTTCTTTATCGTCGAGAATCTTACGGAAGTCGCCATACAACTTCGCTTTCGTGCCGGGCACAAGGCCCTGCAATGTTTTAAAGGTGGAGTTGAGGTGCTCCTCGTCGAGGTCGCACAGCGCCACAATGTCCACTTCAGGCAGTTTGGCAAACCAGTTCATGTGGTTGTTGCCCATACCTCCGAGGCCAATATGAGCTACCCTTAGCTTGTCGCTGGGAGCGGCTTTGGAAATGAGATTGGGAAGAATTGTAAGGCCAAGCGCCCCGGCGGCTGATTTGGTGAGGAAGGATCGTCTGTTGAGTGAGTTCATGTGGGGGTGTTTCTTAGGGTTCAAGGTAAATTAAGAATTCCTACGTTTCTGTGCACCCTGGATGACAGGAACGGCTCTATTATTTTTTTCACGCAAAGGCGCAGAGGCGCAAAGATTTTGCTTTGCGCCTTAGCGCCTTTGCGTGCTTTATACTATTTCATAAAAAAGACCTGCGACAACGGTGTCGACACGGGCGAGCTATCCTCATTCGTTTCCATAATATCGGCCATATAGGCCCACCATTTCTGCACGATAGGATTTTGCCCCAGGTTCTGCGAACCACCAGCGCCGCTCACACTTTGTACGGCAAACAAGGTATTGGACTCCTCATCAAGGAAAATGGAATAGTCCGATACGCCGGAATCACTCAGCAGCTGCTTCAGCTCGGGCCAGATCTCGTCATGTCGCTTTTTGTATTCAACTGCAAAGCCCGGCTTCAGCTTCATTTTGAATGCTCTCTTCATCTTTACTTCCCGTTCAAATAGCCCATGTCCATCAACCAGTCTGCCATGCGCTGCGGCCAGCCTCTCAAGCTGACAAACTCCGACCGGTAGCCCATATTGAAGGCGTGT
Source organism: Imperialibacter sp. (assembly GCF_040222385.1). Classification (GTDB taxonomy): domain Bacteria; phylum Bacteroidota; class Bacteroidia; order Cytophagales; family Cyclobacteriaceae; genus Imperialibacter. The sequence continues at coordinate 624,582 of NZ_JAVKDF010000023.1, read as the reverse complement.
GCGCCTTTAGCGTATACGTGAGCCTCAACAGGTCGCTTGGCCTGACGGTATTTGAGCAGCAGGCTCATGACGGGCTCGGAGCAGCAGTCGTCGTTGGTTGCCACCACCATAAAAACCGGCGGAGCATCAGCAGGCACCTTTTCAGGAATACCCAACGGCCCTGGATACACCAGCATCTGGAAGTCTGGCTTGCCATTTACCTTATCGACAGGGTCCTTGGCATTGGCGTCACCTTTGCCGTCTCCGTAAGCCACCCACGACACTACTTCGCCACCGGCAGAGAACCCCATGATCCCGATGCGCTCCGGGTTCACGCCAAACTCTTTTGCTTTGCTCCTGATCGTTCGCACCGCCCGGTAAGCATCTTCTTTGGCTTCCTTTCCTACTGTGTAAGGCGAATTCTCTTCTCTGGCCAGGCGATACTTTAGCACAAAGGCAGTAATGCCTAACGAATTGAGAAAGTCGGCTGCTTCTTTCCCCTCGCCATTATACACCAGGGTGCGGTGCCCTCCTCCGGGACAGATCACTACAGCTGTGCCATTGGCCTTGTCTTTGGATGGATAATAAACGGTAATGGAAGGGTTGTGTATATTCTTGACCCACCAGTCCTTAGCCTCCTCTGGTTGGTCTTTCAGGTTTTCGAAACCGGGTGCGCCATTAGGCCACAGGTACATTTGCTTGCCCGATTCCTGGGCGACAACGATACAGCTGACAAGCACAAGACCTGTCATCATCAACATTTTTTTCATTTTTAAGTAGGTTTTAAAACAGGTAAAAGATTCCGCTTTTCAGTTCACAGTATCCATTTGGCCAGCACCTCCCCTACGAAGTAGGCAAAAGCTGCTGCCAGTCCACCCAGCGCCAGAGTCTGGATGATGCTTTTCATTTTATTGATATTAGTAACGACTCCCCTCAAGTAACCGACGAGAATAAGCGACAGACCAGTACCCACGCATGAGATAGGGAAAAGCGCTGAAGGGTTAACATCGGTGAACATGGCGACCACGTACACCACCAGGGGGATAAAACCCACGATGTTAAAGCTGATAAAGGTGGCGATGGCGGTACTCAACGGCGATTTACTTTCTCTGGTCATCTCCAGCTCCTCCTTCATCATGGTGTCCACCCACACCTTTTTGTCCGATATAATCGTCTCTACCACATCGTCCAACAATTTCCCTTTAAAGCCCTTGGCTTCATATATTTCCCTGACCTCCTCAATTTCCTTTTCTCTCAGGTGCTCAATCTCCCAGTACTCCACGGCTTCATGCTTGTCGTAATTATCCAGAGCAGCTTTGCTGGAAAAATAATTACCCACCGACATGGAAAAACCGTCTGCTATTAAGTTGGCAAAGCCAAATATCAGCACCCAGCGGATATCAGCATTGGCGCCAGCAGCACCCGCCACTACGGCAAAGGTGGTGATGGAACCGTCGATCCCACCGTAGACAAACTCTGCAATATACTCCTTGTCGAAAAAGAGCCATTTGCCCTCCTTATGTAATTTAGCTTCGTTCATTTATCAAAGATTAGCTGGCGAAAATCCCATACATTTGCCTGACCTGAATTTAAAAAACCATGACTGATAAATAAGGGCGAGGTGAAATTATTATTGTAGAGCTGGCCTGTGCCCAAACCCTGAGGCATATCAAGTGGGAATTCTGCCGTAAACTGGGCAATAGCATTCAATCCAATATTTGACTCCAGCGCCGACGTCATCCACCAGCCAACGTTTCTCTTCTGGGCCAGGTCTATCCATTCTCTGGTTGCCATAAAGCCACCTAGCAGCGAGGGTTTCAGCACAATGAACTGTGGCTTGATAAAATCAAGCAGTTCCGCTTTCATGGCCTTTTGTTCCACCCCAATCAGCTCTTCGTCGAGGGCGATGGGCACCGGCGACCGACTGCACAACACATGGTAGGCCTCCCACTGCCCTGCCTGCACCGGCTGTTCGATGGAATGAAGCTGATACTGGCTGAGCTTCTCAAGCTTCACAAGCGCCTCTGCTGGTTTGAAGGCCCCATTGGCATCCACCCGAAGGGTGATATCATTTGGCCCAAATTCTTTTCGAATGCCAGCCAGAATCTCACATTCGGTTTCAAAATCAATCGCACCAATTTTTAGTTTTAAACAGGTGTATCCTGCATCAAGCTTCTCTTTGATTTGTTTCAGCATGAAGTCCTTGTCTCCCATCCAAATAAGCCCGTTGATCGGGATAGGCAAACTGCCGGTGGTGAAGGAGTTTTTGAATATAATGCCCGACCCGCCATTCATAAAGTCCAAAAGGGCTGTCTCCAGAGCAAATCTGAGTGACGGGTAGCCCGACGGCACTAACTGATGCGCACGGTGCAATGCATCCTCCACGGTACCAGGAATTCTTACAGGCAGGATGTCGCTCTGAAGAGTTTTGATAACGTCCGGCAGGTCATCTATGTCTTCCATGCTAAGCCCCTTCAATGGTCCAGCCTCTCCAAGTCCAAACATTTTTGGATCCGAGGGGTCATACAATTTGAGAAGTATACTGGGCTTTTCCTTTAACACACCTCTTGAGGTGCCTGCATCAAATGTAAACTGAAGTGTGTGGGTAGTAAAATCTAGTTTTAAAGGCATGCGGGTTGATTATGTAGCTTTTTGTTACAGACTATGGCCGTATTTGGTCTATTTTTGCCAAAAAAGGTCAATGTCTCCTCAAATTAACGTTTCCGAATATACTTATGATCTACCAGACGAAAGAATAGCTAAATTTCCTCTGGAAGACAGATCGGCATCAAAGCTACTTTTTTACAACAAAGGGAGCATTGAGCACCTTCGCTTTAAAAGCATTCCCAGTCTGCTTCCTGAAAACACCTCTCTCTACTTTAACAATACCAAAGTAATCCCCGCCCGACTTGCCTTTCAGAAACCTACGGGCGCTGTAATAGAAATCTTCTTGCTTCAACCAACTTTGCCGTCGCCTGTCATTTCTGTGGCGATGGAGGCCAAGAGCCCTGTGGTTTGGAAATGCATGATCGGCAACGCCAAACGCTGGAAAGAAGGTGTCCTTGAAAGAAACATCGAACTCGAAGGAGCCACGGTGAAAGTTGAGGTAAAACGGCTGGGCACTGACGAAGTGCAACTAAGCTGGGATAAATCCGCTGCCCGTTTTGTAGACGTGGTGGACGCCATTGGCAAAACTCCACTGCCGCCCTATCTGCATCGTGAGGCAATAGAGAACGACAAAAAAACTTATCAAACTGTTTATGGTGAGAAAGATGGCGCCGTGGCGGCTCCCACAGCGGGTCTTCATTTTACGGATGAAGTCATACAACAACTGCGTGGCAAAGGGATTATTACCAACTTTCTGACGCTCCATGTCAGCGCAGGTACCTTTCAGCCGATAAAAACAACCACCGCCGAAGAGCATGTGATGCATTCTGAGCAAGTCATTATCAGAAGAGAGAACCTTGAGCAACTTTTAGTGCCGGAAAGATTCAACGTAGCCGTTGGCACCACTTCCATGCGCACACTCGAAAGCACCTACTGGTATGGGGTGATGCTGGATCGCAATCCAGACGCTGACTTCCTTATACCCAAGCTCTTGCCGTATGACCAACAGGCTTCGTTGCTTTCGTCAAAAGAAAGCATCATGAATATATTAAACAGAATGGATGCGTTGGGTGTTGATGAATTGACGGGCTCAACAGAGATTTTCATTTTCCCAGGCTACAAATTCAAATTGGTGAACGGGCTGATTACCAACTTTCATCAACCCAACTCTACGCTGATTCTGCTGGTCGCAGCATTTGTAGGCCACGATTGGCGAAAGATATACAACGAAGCGCTTGGCAACGGTTACCGGTTTCTGAGCTACGGGGATTCTTCTTTGTTAATTCCCGGGAATTAGTCAATTTAAACCATGGAAAAAGCTGACAAGGTGGGAGAAAGTATCAAAGGCTGGTGGGCAAGTTTCAATGAATTATTACAAACACCGCTCTTCTCCTTTGGGGATAGCCAAATAGACCTGGGGCATATATTCTATCTCCTTGTATCGGTCTCTGTACTTGTGATCGCAAGCCGGTGGCTGATGAGGCTGGTAGTTAACAAGCTGCTCAAAAACACCGCTATGGAAAAGGGCATGCTGCAGTCAGTGGCTACCCTGGTGAGGTTCGGCATTCTGGTCATAGGCTTTATCGTCATCTTTCAGTCGGCAGGCATCGACCTGAGCTCGTTGAGCATTTTGGCTGGTGCGCTGGGTGTTGGTATCGGTTTTGGCTTGCAAAACATTACCAACAACTTCATTTCAGGCCTCATCATTCTTTTCGAAAGGCCTATTAAAGTAGGCGACCGAATTGAGGTGGGCGATATAGCGGGCGACGTCATCAGCATCAATGCGAGGGCCACCACCATCATCACCAACGACAACATTTCGGTGATTGTACCCAACTCCGAGTTCATTTCAGGCACGGTGATCAACTGGAGTCATTCCGACAGAAATGTGAGGTTCCTGTTTCCTGTGGGTGTAAGCTATAAAGAAGATCCTGAGAAAGTAAAAAAGATCCTTTTGGAAGTGGCCGACAAAAACCAATATGTGCTCAAAAGCCCTCCTCCTACAGTCATGTTTGATGAATTTGGCGACAGCTCCTTAAACTTCTACCTTGGCGTTTGGACATCCACCCACATTGAAAAGCCCAGGGTGCTAAAAAGCGAACTCTATTTTGAAATATTTAAGAAGTTTACAGAACACAATATCGAAATTCCATTCCCCCAAAGAGATTTGCACATCAAGACTTCTCCCGTTACAGTGGAACAAATTCAATCAAAACTGAATTGACCTTATTATGACTCCACAACCCTTGAAATCGCAAGCCATTTTTGTTGGAAAAACTGTCGTTGCACATCTGGTCTCCTATGCTGTAGCGGCAACGGCAGGCTACTACTTCCTCCTTCGTGACCTCTACAACAACGAGGCCTCGCCGCTAAAGGGCTACCTGGCCACTCCCGGAGAGCCAGAAGAATGGGCCTTGATAGGGGAAAAGCTTTTTCCCATCGAGTTGGTAAGGGGGTTTCTGATTGGCATCGTCTTTTTTTCTATCAGCAAAACCTTGCAGCGCTGGGGCCGAAAAAGAAGGTTCATCGCTATCATTGGCTTTTACTTTATTGTCGGGTTCCTTGCTAGCCCGGGCATATCTCCGGGTAGTTTGGAAGGCATGCTCTACATGCAAAATCAATTTGCTCCGCTGGTTCACGAGCGGTTTTTCTGGGTCACCTTCCTCCAATCAGTGATTATGGCGCTCATTCTTAGCAACTGGATCAGAACCTCCTTGCCCGAAGAGAACTAGCAAATACCTCAAATCGACATTTTCTAAGGCATTTTTTGTCACATTGTTTAATTTTGCCAATTCATTTCGAAACCAGGCACCATGCGGAAGCTCTTTCTTATAGTTCTCAGTGTTCTTCTTTATACTTCAACAACGGCTCAGTCGGCCGACAACCCAATCTCCGATTCAGTTTCTTTCAAGACACCTTATCAAAGCATCTACACCTTTCTACGCTATCTGCAGGAAGATTCTTATTATCCTGAGCTAGCGGCAGGCATTGTTAAGCAGACCCTTAGAGGCAGCGAAGAGGCCCAGGAGGTCGTTGTGCAATTAAAGCAGGTGCTGGATGGCGAGGGGCATTTTATCTACCTCGAAGATTTACCTAACGACCCTGACTACACCGACACCGTCTCCAGGCAAAAACGGTACGTGCTGGTGAAAGACTACCCGAACATTTACCTGGAAAAGTACAATGACAAGTGGTTGCTATCCGAAAAATCGGTAAGAGAGATTGGCAAACTTCACGAAAAAGTCTTCCCATTTGGCACCGACAAGCTACTCAACCTGCTGCCCAAGCTCGGAACAAAAAAATATATGGGCCTGCATGTGTGGCAATTGGTAGGCATTCTTGTCCTGATCCTCGGCTGTGTACTCATTCACAAGCTGCTGACCTTTTTGTTTGAAAAAATCATCATGCAGGCCTTGCTTCGGGCGGGCTACGAACGGCTGGCCGATGAATATATTTTGCCCGTGGCCAGGCCTGTGAGTTTATTTGTTGTATTCCTGCTGCTATTCATTTTCATTCCGGTGTTGCAGTTGCCCCCAGGAACTATGCAGTATGTGGTAATGGGCGTAAAAGCTGCTCTGCCCTTCTTTGGTACTATGGTTTTTTATCATCTGGTGGAAATCCTTTGTGTGTACCTGCAGCGTTTGGCACTAAAAACAAAGAGTACGTTGGATGACCAGCTGGTGCCGCTGGTAAGAAGAGCATTAAAAATATTTGTTGTGCTGGTTGGAGGCCTTTTCATCCTCGACAACCTCAATATTCCCATACTTCCGCTGTTAACTGGTCTCTCCATTGGAGGCTTGGCATTTGCCCTTGCAGCTCAGGACACGATCAAGAACCTGTTTGGCTCGCTGATGATCTTCATCGACAAGCCCTTTCAGATAGGTGACTGGATCACGTCAGGCGACATCGATGGCTCCGTGGAAGAAGTAGGCTTCCGTTCAACGAGGATCAGAACCTTTCGGAATTCGCTGATGTATGTTCCAAATGGGAAACTTGCCGATGCCATGATCGATAACCATGGGCTGAGAGTGTACCGACGTTATTACACCAAACTGAGTATTACCTACGACACGCCACCACCACTTATCGAAACGTTTGTGGAAGGGCTGAAGGAAATAGTGAAAACTCACCCGACGACACGAAAGGACTACATAGAGGTTAGCTTCAACGAGTTCGGCCCTTCCAGTCTGAACATCATGTTCTATATGTTCTTTGAGGTGCCCACCTGGTCAGAAGAGCTACAGGGCCGCCATGAAATCAACCTGGAGATAATGAAGCTGGCCGAACACCTGGGAATCAACTTCGCCTTCCCTACGCAAACGCTTCACATCGAAAACATGCCCGGCAAACCGAGCCTGTCACCGACTTATGAAGTGGAGAAGGTCGGGGAGAGGATGCGGGGGTATTTTGGTTCACAAAAAAATGAAAAATAGACTGTAGATAACCTATTATTCTTTAATGATTGATTCCTGATAGTAAATTTGATCATCCAGGACGATAATTAATTGGTATACACCCCTGCGAAGCCTGTCCGTTGCCATTGTTAGCTTATTCTGATTTTCAAACTTTCGATTTTCCACCAGCTTTCCGGCCATGTCGTAAATGCTTATTGACAGCGCAGAGTAATTGACCCCAAGCGACACATGAAGCAGGTTGCCAACGGGAATTGGGAATACCGAAATTTCGTCCTTTGCCAATTCAGAGAGAACAGAAGTCGCTTCTGCAAAAATGCATTCTGACATGGTCTCGCATCCATTTTTGGTAATACTTACTGCGTACTCTCCGCTTTCGCTCACTGTCAACAGCTGTCCTACCTGACCGTCGATTTTCTCCAGTCCACCTTCAATGCACTTAAACCACTGGTACTGAGCATTGGACTCTGTCGCAGTTAGCTTCTTTCCGGTTATTGTTATTTCGTTATTTAGCGATAGAATTTCGAGATTTAGATTGACCAAAGAATCACAACCCGACTGAGCCGTGAATACCTCAGAGTAATCGCCTGCTATTTCCAGACTTTGTGAGCCAAAAATGTACACCTCCCCTTCGCAAATCGATATTGCCTGAGTCTCCTCCGTGACAGAAGCCATTGCTAGCGAAAGTACGACTGTACTGTCGCACCCTTGAGTGGTTTTGAATAATTGAGTATAGTTACCTGGCGACGAAAGGATTTGTGACCCAAATGAATATGTTTCGCCAATGCAAATATTGGCAGTAACAGATTCGGTTGATGCAGGATTGACGCTCAAATTGAGCACAACAGTACTGTCGCAGCCATTTGCAGACTGAAACAGTTCTGTGTACTCCCCCGTTGTTGTGAGGTTTTGTACGCCAAACGCAAAGTTTTCACCAGCACAAATGGATGCTGAATGTGTTTGACTGAAAACTGGGTTGACATTCAGGGTTAGCACAACTGTACTATCGCAGCCACTAGCGGACTGAAACAACTCAGTATAGTCTCCCTGGCTATCGAGGCTTTGCGAGCCAAATACAAAAGTTTCACCCTGACAGATCGTCGCAGTCGTCGACTCCGAAAACATTTGATTTACCTTTAAACTTAACACGACGGTGCTATCACAGTTGCTGAGCGACTGAAAGAGTTCTGTGTATTCTCCGGCCGATGTTAGGCTTTGCGAACCGAATAGATAGGTTTCACCTTCGCAAATGGTAGCAATTGCTGTCTCCGTAAAAATCGGATTCACTTTCAGGTTGAGAACAACTGTGCTATCGCAACTACTGGCCGATTGAAAAAGCTCGGTATACTCTCCTGTAACAGTGAGGCTTTGGGTGCCAAATGTGTAAGTATCACCTTCGCAGATGGAAGCTGTAGCCGACTCGTTAAAAATAGGGTTGACTTTAAGATTGAGCATGACAGTGCTATCACACCCGTATTGTGACTGAAATAGCTCCGTGAATTCTCCGGCCGATGTTAGGCTTTGCGAACCGAATAGATAGGTTTCTCCATTGCAAATAGCAACTGCCGCTGTTTCGTTGAATGTGGGACGTACCATCAGGTTAACGGTGACCGTACTATCACAACCATGTACCGTCTGAAAGAGCTCCGTGTACTCTCCCTCCATTGTTAGGTTTTGAGAACCAAACTCGAAAGTTTCACCATCACACAGATTGACGGTTTGTTCTCTGACAAATACTGGATTGATGGTTATGTGAAGTGTGAGAGTACTATCACATCCTGCCTTATTGGTAAGCAATTGCATAAACTCGCCACTCTCGGTGAAGGTTTCACCATTGATAGTTAGACTCTCGCAGGCCTCCTCCGAGTATTCTGCAGTTGTCGGAAAACACACTTCATACCATCGTGGCATGAATACGTCGGCGGATAAAATATCGGGTGTGCCGTCGTCGTTTACATCCACTATTTCCAGTTGGTTAGCAGAATTGCTACCATCTGATTTGATGTCAAAGTGAGTAAAAACTTCCTCTCCATCGTTTATATACACTTTGATCCCAGAAGAGTAGGTGATAGCAAAGTCCATGTCACCATCTCCATCAAGGTCACCAGCCTTTACCTCTTCACCTTGCAGTATTCCTTCATTAGGGAGCACTATTTCGAGCCCGAAAGTCCCGGCACCGTCCGTGTTCTCAAACCAGCTGGGACTACCAGTCAAAATATCAAGATCTCCGTCTCCATCTAAATCTGTTGCTGCTACAGCCCGAAGCTGGTTCACAGTTGAAACCGAATGTCGGCTGCTTTCGGCAAAAACGCCATCAGTGTTTTTAAAAACAACTACCTCATCGGTTCCGTCAGCGGTTGCCAGCACGTCTAAATCGTCATCCCCATCCAGGTCTCCAAACGTGGCCGACGACACGTTATCGACATTTGTCGATAGTGACTTGTAACTGGCAATAGTACCATCTGAGTCAATATTGTGAGCCCGAATAGCATTGAGGTAATACTGTGTAAAAAGGATATTTGGCAAACCGTCGTCGTCCAGTTCTACTATATCAAATATATTGCTTGAATTGCCAGGACCGACCAGGGAGAGCCCTCCTGAGCGATCAGAAATAATCAAGTCCTGAATTTCAAACTCGCCGTTATCCAAGTTTTTGAGCCACCCGAGGTCAACAGAATTTATATAGACGATATCTTCCAATTCATCTCCATCGATATCTGCAAAGCCAACATCGAGCACCTTGCTGATCGTGTCAGTCAGAATAATCTGCTCTCCGTAAACTCCATCTCCAAGCCCTTCTACCCACGAGATATTCTGATCTTCATAAGAGGCCATCAAAATGTCCTTCACCCCATCATTATTCAAATCTACGTTCAGCATCTGAGTGGTTTGATAGGAAGTATTGGATAAATACACTGGTTCATCAAACTTCCAATCAGCAACGTTTCTATAATGAACTACTTTGAGTTGTGAAGAAGTCAAAATCAGGTCGTCTAATCCATCATTGTTGAAATCGTCAGCTAGAATATTTGCACTAGTGTAAGGTGCCAATCCAAAGGTGTTTTTCCTTGTAAACGTTTCATTTTGATTGTTTTCGAAAACGGAAATCCTGTTATCAGTAAATCCCGTTACTTCACTTGATTGAATAGCTGCCAGGTCTAAAAAATCATCGCCGTTGAAGTCACCAATGCTGATAGCTGCTGTTCCGAAATTATTCAGGACGATCTCAGAATAAGAAGCGTTAGCATTGTTTCGCAGCCACATGGCGCTCCCACTTGACCCAGAACTTTGCCCGATAACTAAATCAACAAAAGTATCATTGTTAAGATCGGCTGTAGCAAATTCAACTTTCGATGATCCCTGAAAGGTGTATGCGATGGTGTCAGGCTCGTCAAATCCATCCAAATTTCCTGAGAAAAGCTGCACGTAAATTAACGAAGAAGAGTAAAGAACGTCTATGAGGCCATCGCCATTTAAGTCCTCCAGAATCATGTTAGACACATTTCGAACATTATTGATAATACCGCTGTTACCAGGGTTATTAACTAAGTCATAAATCGAATTGACCACAACCTGCTCATTAAAAGATCCTAAGCCATCGGTATTTTTGATCCACATCCCGGGCCCCATGATGTCAAGGTCACCGTCGTCGTCGATATCACCTAACCTTGCCGTGTTCCAATAACTACTTCCTGCCTGCTCTTGGATAGTATTTTCCGTAAAGTTTCCGGCTCCGTCATTTTCATACCACCTGAGCCCATTACTCGCCATGTTAACAAAAACATCCTTTTTGCCATCACCATTAATATCGCCATAGTCTATATCTACTGGTGTGTCCGGCAACAGGGAGATGGCATCTGCATCAAGAAAATTTCCCGCTCCGTCGTTTCTGAACAACAGCAGTCTTGGAGTTAGTACGGTCGTCTCATACACTATCAAATCGCTATCCCCATCTGCATCAACATCAAAGGAAATTGCCTTGTCCGGGTAGTAGATAAACTTGCTGTCATCCAGCAAATCGTGTGGCAGAAACTGTTGGGCGGAAGTTAAGCTGTAGCTAAACAAGATCGTAAGAGCAAGCGTGATGAGCTTCTTCATAAAGTAGTCACTGGTGGTGTACAAAGAAGACCATCTCACCACCCCTAACCTATACTCCTTTATGAGTATTTTTCACCTTGAGAAAATTAAAAAAAACGCCTCCTTTTGGCTTTTAACTAGCATCAAATATTATTATCAATAATGAACTTCATCATGGAGGCAAAGTTCTTGAGTCCGAGCTTGGAGGCAATGTTTTTACGATGCGTTTTTATGGTAAACTGACTCAGGTTAAGCTGATCGGCCATCTCCTTTGTGGTCATTCCTTGCTTAATGTGCTGAATAATCTCCATTTCCCTCCTCGTGAGATTAAACTGCTTCACAAAACTTTCGTCTTCAGTAAAGCTGGCTGTGTGGTCAGGCCTGCGTGAAGGGAACACCGTTTCCCCAAAAGCAACCTTTCTTATTGCCTCCACCAGCCTTTCTCTGGGGCTGGTTTTAAGCAAGTAACCACGTGCGCCGTATTCCCGAGCCTTCTGTATCATATAGTCCTCTCCGTAGGTGGAAAGCATTACAATCTTAACAAGGGGATTCCAAGAGTTGATTTCCCGTGTCACTTCAAGTCCATTCATGCCAGGCATATTAATATCCATCAATACTACATCCACTTGCGTATCTCTCAACAGCGACTGTAACTGTTTCCCGCCGGTAGCGGTGCCCACCACCTCCAGGTCGGGCTCCTTTGTTAGCATTAACCTCAGACCATCAATAAACAACAAATGATCATCAGCAATAACGATTCTCACTTTAGCTGTCATTTTGTCTTGATTTAAGTGGAATAGAAACAATTATAGTAGTTCCGGCCTTATTGGAGTCAATGGCCAACTCACCTTGAAGGTACTGCACCCTCGACTGAATGCTTTTCAGGCCGATTCCGTTTCCTGACCCATCGGAAAAGCCTTTGCCATTGTCCTCCACAACCATCTCGAAGGACTCATCGTGATAAAAAAGTTGAATAGTTGCTTCAGTAGCCTCAGCATGTTTCAGAATGTTGTTAGTGAGTTCCATCACGATCCGGTAGATCATCAACTCCTCATCTTTTCCAAAATACTTGCTCCCTCCCTTTTGGTAAAAAGCAAAGCTTACCCTTGAATCTTCATTCAACTGTTGCACGTAGGCGGCTATCACATCCTTAAGACTGGTGTTAGCAAACTCCGGCGGCATAAGATTATGTGAAACCTGCCTTACATGCGCTGAGGTATCGTCCAACAACTGCATAAGCGAAGATTTTTGTCCTTCGTCCGACTCCAGCGACTGAAGGTTCAGTTTTATAACAGCCAAATTGCTACCCAAATCGTCGTGAAGATCTTCTGCAATTCGCTTTCTTTCTTCTTCTTGCGCACTAATGATCCTTTTTACCTGCACCACCTTCTGCTTTTGAAGCTGCGCCGCAATCTTGTTCTTCTCAATTTCGTGCCTCTGGTAGCGATACATAAGGCCAAATGAGATGACCATGGTTTCAACAACGATCCCAATTTCAAAAAGAGAGGGGGGAAGTAAATACGAGTCTGACGTAAGGAACAGGATTCGCTCAATGCCACCGAAGAGGAAGATGCCCAGTCCCGCCAGAATTAGCCATCCAGGCTTAAACCCTTTGTATATACCGTATGTGCTATAGATGAGTATTGTTAGGAGCCCCACAAATGTTGTTGCGTTGGTTGTCTTTACAACAAAAACCTCAACGAGGTTGGAAGGCTCCACCAAAAAAACAAGCCACTGCACAAAAGTCATCGTCAGTAACGACCATTTCACAATAGACACTGCTTTGAAAACATAGTCATCCCTTGAGATGCCGCCAATGAACAACTGGACAACATGCATTAAGAGTACAATTGCAATGGCCCCAGAACTCGCCATAGAGGTGGCTCTGTAACCCAGTTCGGAGTCTAGCCCAAAAAATTCCTGATCCAAACCTTCATGTTTTAAGAGTAGAAATATTTGCGCAGCGATATATATGGTGTACCAGAAGTGTATTTTTTCTCGATTATTTAAAAACAAGTAAAAGTTAAAAATCAGAAACAATAACAATAGCCCTATCATAATGCCAAATAAGAAATAGAACTTATTCTCCCTTTTTTTCATAGCTCTCGGGTGAAAAAGTGCGAATGCAAATGTCTTATAGGCATGGCTCTCATCTAAGCGAAGATAAAAGGAGTCAACGGAGTTGGCCGGGATTATAATTGGATAGAGGTAGTGGGAATGTAAGTAAGGTCGGCTCTCAAAAGGATGAGAATAGCCAGTATGGCCAAGGGATTTTAAGGTGCCCTGGTGATTTTGAAAGAGTTCGGCATCTCTGACGCCGAGCTGTCCCATAAAGAAAAACAGTTCTTTGTCCACAGAATCTTTATTTTCGACGGAGAACCTGTACCAATAAAAATATGGGTCATATCCCCAGAAAATCACCGAGGCCTCACCCATTGGCCTAAAATTTCCCCTTTGTTGCAATACTGAGTCAAGGGTTACCAAAGTATCAGCCTTAAAGATTTCGATATAGCTGTTAATGAAGGGAAATGTATCTTCTTTGCAAATAGCTGCATCTATTGGCTGGCTAACCGACTTCACCGCACACACGAGCGTCACAATAATCAAAAGAGTCGTTCTCAGAAAGGCTGCCATTACCCGAACAAACTAAGGGGTTCTTTTGGGAATAAGAAATACAAACAAAGGAGTATAGTAGCGTTGCTATCGCCAAAAGTATGCTGACAATGAAGTCTTCAGGAAGAAAAAATGAATTTCAACGCAGTCTTTCTATAAATTCATTAGATTTTCACAACTTGTCCGTTCAAAAAAGTTGCCTTTGAAAATGGATGATTATTTAACTAGAGTACTTTCGATCAACAGTAAATCATCACTGTTTTTCATTCTTCTGGTTTTGGTTTCGTTGATTTCGAATTGTGACAATGCTTCCGGTCAGCACGAAAAGAAAGCCATCAGTACTGTTGATATCAAAGTCGACACCATCCCCACCCTCAACGCTACCAAGCTTGAACTGACCAGGCAATACTGCTTGGAAAACTACGGTGTGGCCAGCTACAAGCTGGACAGCCCGAAAATAGTATTGGTGCACTTTACAGTTATTCCGACACTGGCAGAAACGGTCGAGTACTTTCAAAAAGACTCCATCGAATCGAGCCGCACCAACATCAGCAAGTTTAGTCAGATGAATGTGGGCATTCACTATATTGTGGACAAAGACGGCAGCATCTACAAGCTTGTGCCCGACACTGTGATTGCCCGGCACGCAATCGGCTTCAATCATGTCTCCATTGGCATTGAAAATATTGCCAAAGACGCATCTGATCTCACTCCTGTTCAATTGGAGAGCAACGCAAGGCTGATCTCTCTATTGAAAGAAAGAAACCCGGGCCTCGAGTACATGGTAGGCCACCACGAGTACAACGATACCACACTGCCTCATTACAAGCTGTTTCTGGCTGTCGACGAGTCGTACAAGCCACACGACAAGCCTGATCCGGGGCCAAAGTTCATGTCAGACCTCAGGGAAAAGCTAAAAACGGAATACGACTTAACTTTCCTTAAATAGTGATCGCACGTATCTGGCACGGCTGGACTACTCTGGAAAACGAAATGGCCTATCAGACCATTTTGCTTAATGAGGTCATTCCTGGCATCAAGGCAAAGAAAATACCCGGCTTCAGAAAGATGGAAGTGATGAAGCGCTTGGTCGACGGTGAAATAGAATTCACAACTGTCATGTATTTCGAAAGTCTCGAAAACATCAAGAGCTTTACGGGAGATGACTACGAAACAGCCTATGTTCCAGACCGAGCCAGGGCCGTCCTCAAGCGGTTTGAAAAAAAAGCCATTCACAAAGAGTTAGTGGAAGAAATTTCTATTGACTGAGTGAATTGTTCGCCAAACCAACCTTGGTCGCATCGTTTCGACAAGCAAAATTAAGCCTCCCTCGTATCACATGAAATCGGAACAGAATAATGCTTTCTTACTCTATTAGAAAAAATTATCAAAGCCGCATGACTATTAACTTATTATCAATTTAGTCGTCATTTTTTGTCAGCTGTAGCAATATGTCATACTTTTTCGGTAGACAAATCAGCAAACTCGCATTCTATACATTTCTAATTTTCTGTTAGAAAAACTTAAAAGCACTATGAAATAACATTATCATAACGTACTTTATTGGTCGGTATTTGACCGGTTTAGTAATATTGATTGAAAATGGTGTTAACGCCCACAAATTAATAGATCGAAGTATTTCGGAGATATTAGTTCACAAAGGCGGACAATGTATCTCGTCAATACTTATTGACCGTATTGCTAAGCGTTCATTTGCCTCAACCAGCTAAAGTATGTCTCAGTTCGTCACTATTAACGAGTATAGCGGTGAGTCCCATCTCTGGGATCAGTTAGTTCGGTATGGAGACAAAACGGCACTTAAATCAATCTACTCTGCCTATGCCCGACTACTGTTCAACTACGGCATGCACGTCACCCAAAACAAAGACTTGGTCAAAGATTGCATTCAAGACCTATTTTTAGAGTTACTCAAAAACCACGCAACGCTCAGCAAGACATCCTCAATTAAGTACTACCTGTACAAGGCACTCCGGCGAAAAATTGTTTACGAAGAAAAAAAAATTGCACGCCAAATGTCGAGCCAGGAGCATTTTTTAGATACAGACGGGACTGAGGTATTTTTCGAATTTTCAGAAACAGTTGAAAAAAATAATGCATTGAGCCGGAAGAAAATTATGCAGTCGGTGCAAGCCTTACCAAAAAAGCAGCAGGAGGTTATTCAGTTAATTTTTTTTGAAAACCTAAGCAGAGACGAGGTTGCAGAAATTTTGGAAATTGACGCCAACTACCTATACACCATTACATGGAAGGCCATTAAGGCCCTGCGAAAGGCACTCTTACCCAGGCAAGTTATTATTCACATAGTCCACATCCTGCTTGGCCTGTCACTATTGAATTAAGCGAGTTCCGCTGCAAAACTCCCTCAAAATAACCTGAGTTGCTGTCCAAAATTCTAGTGGACGAAATTAATTTCACCGAAAAAGGTAGAGATTCCATTTTTGCCTCCTTTTAGTATTAAACGTAGTCATAAAGCAAATATTTATGAACCCTACCTTTAATACCGTAGAAGACCTAATCGTAGACAATTCCTTTAGAAAGTGGGTGCTTCAAAACGACCCCAAAGCCGAGGCACACTGGCAGCAGTATGTTTCGTCGAACCCCGAAAAGAAAGAATTGATTGAAGAGGCGAAAATTTTCCTCAAAAAACTTCCAAGGGTAAACTATGAATTGCCCTCCTCCGATTTTGAAACAATTTGGACTCAAATTGAAAAAACATCCGAGTCTGATATATATGATCAGAGCCAGACAATGGCTTCGGCACCAATAGGTGGCCGGGTGCGGTCAATTTCCTCCAAATGGTACTACTTGGCCGCATCTATTGTCTTAATTCTAATTGCAGCCGGGGTCAGTCAGCAGTACATCAGCCTGATAGGAGACACAACTGTGTCTTTTCAGACAAAATATGGCGAAAACCAGACGATTGAATTGCCCGATGGATCGGTGGTGACTTTGAACGCCAACTCTACCCTTACCTACGAAGCCGATGGTTTTTCTAACGACATCAGAAAAGTCGAGATTGATGGTGAAGCCTTTTTCAAGATCAGCAAGCACGCCTCCCCAAAAGGTGACAGGATAAAGTTTACCGTTGAAACTGCTGACCTTGAAGTAGAGGTACTAGGCACCGAATTCAATGTTAACACCAGAAGAGCGAGCACAAAGGTGGTGCTGACGGAGGGGCAGGTACAGATAAAGCTAACAAAGACCGACAGTGTACGGCCGATTACCATGCTGCCGGGCGAAAAAATCACATATACCTCAGGTCAGAAAACCGCAACCAGGGAGCAAGCGAAAGTAAATGTTGCCACCGCCTGGAAAGAGAATGAACTCATTTTCGAAGACACCCCTGTTGGCGAAATTATTCACGTGCTGGAAGACAATTATGGGATGCGAATAAAGCTGAAAAAACCAGGGATTGCTGAAAGGCATTATACAGGAACATTCAAAAATCCTGACCCTGAAGTCATTTTAATGGCACTCTCAGGCCTGTTTGACCTGAAACTTGAGCGCCGCAACGGAACCGTTACTCTAAACTAAAGCTGCCTATGGAAAACCAGTCCAGAACAATCGACAATCGAACCAGTACCAAGGAAATTAAACTGCAAAACTTATGAAAATCTCTACGAAAAAATTTATGTACTCGGTAGGATTTACTTTTCTACTCCTACTCTACCACAGTGGAATTGGGCAACCTGTCGACGACCTGTTGTTGTCGGCAGATGCCAGCTTATCCAACACATATACTGTCGAAGAAGCGCTCGAACACCTGGAAAAGAAGCACCAGGTATCGTTTCACTACGAAACGCAAATGGTCAGAGATGCAAAAGTTTCTGGCGATCTGTCTGATTTCGATCAGGAAGACCTGCAGGATGCGCTGAGCACTTTGCTGGAGCCCTTAAAGCTCAACTTTCGCAAGCTGGATGATAAATACTACCTGATCGTAAAAGACAATACCCCCAAGAAAATTGAAAGTCAAAAGGCAGCGGGGTTTACCACCTCACTTGATAGAGGGCCACTCTACGCTTCAATTGCCAAGATCAATTCATACCAGCTACCAAAAATTCCAGTTTTAAGAGAACAAACCGTTTCTGGCAGAGTAACAGATGACAAGACCGGAGAAGGGCTACCGGGCGTAACTGTACTGGCCAAGGGAACTACAACTGGCACCACTACTGACATGGACGGTCAGTATCGCCTTACGATTGCCGATGAAGTAACCACCCTTGTTTTTTCATCGATTGGTTTCGTAACGGTGGAAGTACCTATTGCAGGCAGAAGCACCATCAACTTTGCCATGAAAGAAGACGTGACCAGCCTGGATGAAATTGTAGTGATTGGTTACGGTACGCAAAAAAGGTCGGATCTAACCGGCTCCGTTGGTTCTGTAAACACAGATCAACTTCAGCAGCGCCCGGCACCTTCCCTTAACCAGGCCATTGCTGGCAGAATACCTGGCGTGCAGGTAAACATCAACTCAGGCCGCCCAGGTGGGAAATCGAACGTAAGAGTTCGTGGCTTCAGTTCTATCAACTCTTCCAATAACCCACTATATGTAGTGGACGGAGTGCAGTTGCCTGTAGGCAATCAAACACAACGCAGCTCCGCCATTGATTATATTAACCCCAGCGATATCGTTTCTGTAGAAGTGTTAAAAGACGCTTCCTCGACAGCTATTTACGGTGCCAGGGGTGCCAATGGGGTTATCCTTATTACGACAAAAAAGGGCAAGTCTGGCGAAGGCAAAATTACCTACGATGGAATCTTCAGCGTTAATACCTACGGACCAAATAAGCCAGAAGTATTAAATACTGCTGAGTATCTGGCAGTGGAAGATTTGTCTTGGGCTAACATGGAAAAGTTTGACCCGGCCGGCTGGGCTGCTGGAAGGTGGGCATCACTAAATCCGGCGCTAAAGCGGACTGACCCTCGTCTTTTTGATGCCAATGGTAATCCCTATTACGATACCGATTGGATCAAAGAAACGACCCAAAGCAAACTTTCGCAGAGTCATCAATTGAATTTTAGTGGAGGAGATGACCGCACCACCTATTCGTTTTCGATGGGCTACAGAGACGATCAGGGTCTGTACAAAACGTCTTTTATGACAAGATACTCAGGCCGCCTTTCGCTGGAAACAAAGGTTAAAAAATGGTTAACCGTAGGTGCCAACCTAAACTACAACTATCAGAAAGAAAACAATGTCGACTTCAGCGATCAGGTTCCCCGACGCATGGTGGAAGATTTCCCTTTTCTGCCCGTGTACTACCCAGATGGAACCTACGCCGACAACAGGGATTATCCTTTTGCTGAAGGTACAATGAGCTCGGTTCATAATTTAATGGAAAGAGAATACCTCATCGGAACCCAAACGCTTCTTGGAAGTGCCTTCACGAATATTACACTGGCGGAGGGGCTGGTTTTACGCAGCGTATTGGGTACCAACGTTGTGCAGCAAAGTGAGCAGCGCTACGAAGGAAGAACCATTCAGTTAGGCTCTCAGGGTAGGGCGTGGCTTACTCAGGGACAGGACGATTTCTGGTCATTCGAAAACTACCTGACCTATACCAAAACCTTTGCTGAGGTTCATGCATTCACAGGCATGCTTGGTTTGTCATGGCAAGAGTCTAAAACCTTCAATCAGAATTCAGAAGCCAGAAACTTCTCAACCGACTATTTCTCCTACAATAACCTTGGATCAGGAAGCCAAAATATCCTTGTCGGGTCTGGAGCCAGCCGAGAAGCCCTAAACTCCTACTTCGGGCGCTTCAACTATACCTTAATGAATAAGTATTTGTTCACCTTTACCGGCAGAGCAGATGGTTCATCCAAGTTTGGAGACAACAATAAGTACTCGTTTTTCCCTTCAGCCGCTGTGGCATGGAAACTTACTGAGGAAGGATTTATGCAGAACCTTCCTGTTGTTTCGAATTTGAAGGTTCGTACAAGCTATGGACTTACCGGCAACTCCGAAATTCCAGCCTATTCTTCATTGTCGTTGCTTAGTTCAAATTATGCTACCATTTTCAATAACAACAGAGTAAGCGGTACGGGAATTAATCGCCTGGCTAACCCCGATTTAAGATGGGAGAGAACATCTCAAGCAGACCTTGGCATGGAACTGGGCTTGTTTAAAGGAAGGCTAAACTTCGAAGCCGATTTCTACTATAGGAAAACCACAGACATGCTGCTGGATGCCCCCGTACCACAAACAAGTGGCTATGCAACGATCAGACGAAATGTGGGATCGATGGAAAATAAAGGCATAGAACTCGGGTTGAACACCATCAATGTTGAACTCAGCAGGTTCTCCTGGAGCACATCGTTTAATATTTCATTCAACAGGAATAAAGTACTTGAGCTTGCCACCCGTTCAGACATCTTTGGAGTTGGAGGGCCTGGTATCACCAACCAAACAAGTATCATTCGTGAAGGCGAACCAGCAGGTGCTTATTGGGGGCTAAACAGGCTGGGCGTTTGGGGTACCGATGAAGCTGCGGAAGCTGCGGAGTTTACCAGCTACCGGAACGGTTTGACCATGTTGCCAGGTGACATCAAATACGAAGATGTGAACGGAGACAAAGCGATAACAGATGCCGACCGTATGATCATTGGCAATGGTAGCCCCAAGGGCTGGGGTTCATTCATCAACAATGTCCGTTTCGGAAACTTCGACCTCACATTTGATGTGCAGTTTATGTACGGCAACGACATCATGGACATGAACCTTCACTCCAGCGAGGATCGTCAGACGTTGGCTAACAGCTACCGCACCGTGCTGAACGCCTGGACGCCAGAAAATCAAAATACCATGATTGCTCAGATAAGAGATACTCGTGCTGGCTATGTAACCAATGTTGACACGCACTGGGTTCAGGATGGTTCGTTCATTCGGGGTAGAAACCTGCTGATTGGCTATTCATTGCCTACAGCCGCCGTCGAGAGAATCAAGCTAAGTAACCTGAGAATTTATGCATCAACACAAAACTTTTTCCTGATAGTGAGCGATGAAGTTATAGGAGATCCTGAAATCACTCCGATTCGTGGTAACGATGGCAACAATGTATTCTCTCAGGGTATGAAATGGCACGAATATCCTAAGCCCACGGTGTGGACGATGGGAATTCAGATCGGACTCTAGTCTATGTCATGTTTTTTGAACCAAAAAATTTAACTATCATGAATCATAACATATTCAAAAATATCGCAAAAATCGTCCTCAGTGGCACACTGCTACTATGGACTGGCTGCTCCGACTTCCTCGATGAAGAGGATCCGTCTAACCTGACTCCCGAAAGCTTCTATACGATACCGGCCCACGCAGAAGCTGCTATTGCCGCAGTGTATGCGGATGCTCGTTTTTTTGGCGATGGAGCCGGGATATTCTCGTCGAACTGGCAACTGCTCGAGGGGCCTACCGGTACCTCGACTACTGAAACTGCTCAAAATTCCGACTTGAACAATCTTTACTCCCTCACCTGGGATGGCAATACTGGTCATATCCTCAACTGGTGGAGAGGACTCTATCGTGTGATTGCACAGGCCAATCTGGTACTGGACAGAGTGCCAGCAATAGACCCTATGGATGAAGGCCAGAAAAATAGAATTCTTGGCGAGGCCCGGTTTCTCAGGGCCTGGGCGTACTTCTATGCCGTGAGATTATGGGGAGATGTGCCATTGATTACTTCACCACAAACGGCTGTGTCGCCAGATTTCTACCCTATTCGTGCTTCACAGCAGGCGGTATACGACCAAATTGTGGCGGATCTGATTGCCGCTGAATCAGCGGAGCTGCCATGGACTGATGGAACTGGCAGAGTGTCTACATCTGCTGTTAAATCAATGCTATCCAAAGTGTATTTAACCATGGCCGGTAAACCGCTGGACAAAGGTGCTACGCATTATGACTTGGCAGCAAGAAAGGCAAAGGAGGTAATAGACAATGCTGGAACAATCGAGCTTTTTGATACCTATGCCGAAGTACACGACGAAACCCTTGGCAACACGAAAGAGCATATCTTCAGCTTGCAGTACAATAACCTGGTAGCTGATAACCCAATGGGCAATATGTTCCCAAACTTCAAGCCGGTTACTTATCGTGGACCCTCAGGCACTGGCAGCAGTGTTCCCACGCTTTCATTCTATGAATCTTATGAAGATGGGGATATTCGGGCAGTGAATCAACAAGGTTATTTCTATACCACCTACTATATCAACGGTAACGGAAAACCCTTTGATCTTGGTGCCCCTTACATCTTCAAACATTTCAATACGAGAGCTAACGGCACCGTAACGGTCAACGAAGAAGGGGATTCAGTAAGGGTGGCAGGAACCAGGACGGACAACCTGAATGTGCCTATGATTCGCTATGCCGAGGTGCTGCTGATATATGCCGAAGCTCAGAACGAAGTCGCAGGCCCTTCGCTTGCAGCTTACGATGCGCTTAAAGCCATCAGAGACCGTGCTGGGTTGGCTACGCCACTGCTCGGCACCCTCACCCAATCTTCTTTCAGAGAGGCTGTTTGGAAAGAGCGCTGGTATGAGTTCTGTTACGAAGGGATCACCTGGTTTGACATGGTCAGACTACAAAAAGTGTTCAATGAAACCACTGGTGGATTTGACAACTTTGTTGGCCATGTCAATTTAAGCTCCAACCAGGCCCTGCAAGCCAAGCATCTTTTGTTCCCTATACCAATACAGGAAATAGTGAATAACCCAGATTTAGCTCCTCAAAACCCTGGATATAATTAAATCTGAATGCTCACACTCCCCGGTTGCTTTCGTAGGGTTTGCAATCGGGGAGTTTTTTTGTCAAGTCTCCGCAATATTCAAACCCTTTTCATGGGTCGACTCAAGCCCTGCGGCAATTGAAGGCCCAAACCCGCTAAAGCCTTCTATCGAAGGAAAACTCATCAGAACTAATGAGCTTAATCCTGGTAAACTCCCTGTGGTTGGGATTTAAAATGTAGTTAAACTCCTGGAGAATAAGAGCCGATGGAACCTTGAGCACTGCAGCCGTACCATTTGTCACCCATTTGTCGCCGATAATCCTTGTCGATACTTGTTGGGAAAACTCTTTCCAGTTGACGGGCAAGTCATTCAAAACCACCCTATCGATAGCAAGGTCGTCAGGTATGTCTATACTCATTACTCGAAATCCGGCATCAAGTCCTTCACCGCTCCTGTGAACCAAGTTCTCCAGACAAGCCAGCGAACGAGATTCGGCCGAGTAGATAACAAAAGTGCCTTTAGAATTCCACCTGGCCGCAAATCCTGAAGGGTATAAACTAGTACTAAATTTGGCCAACGTAATCCTGAAAACCCTCATGCAGTGTCACCCTGCTGAATTCGATCCAACTCTTCGCTGATTAGGTCGATGCCATCAGAAGTCTTGATGAGATCAAAGGGAGTACGATTATCGATGCCAAAGGCAGGCTTGGAAAGCCAGCTAAGGAATGACTCCCTCCTTCCAAAGGTATCAACACCCTTTCTATAGAGCCCTACCAGTTTCAGCATCAGCTCACTTTTGGCAGGACTAAATTTAATATGCTGCGCCTGGTATTTATGGATAGTTTTGGGGTTCAGCTCAACTACTTCAGCGAGGTAGTCATGATGGCCAAAAAGCCCTACAACGTCGTTAAAGATGGTGGCCGAAACCCCTTCCAGCGCCTCAAAAGCCAAAGTGGTACTACTTGACACCCTGGGCCGAAGCCGCTGGTAGATGACCTCTGGCTCTTCAAGCATCATCTTTCTCTCCAACTTATCCACGTTGTATTTTTTCATACCACGAAGATATGGAATTTTTTCCGAAATAGTAAGAATTTTTTCCTTTTCCATTCTTAATGCCTCTACTCGATTCCTTTTCGACCCCCTCAGGGTCTGCGTACCAATTGTGATCAGTCCCATCGGAGAAAATCGATTGCCCGCTGGGGCGGTGCATGACTAGTTGGCTTCGGTATCCTATTCCATTCTCAATGCATCCACCGGATTTCTTTTCGATGCCCTGAAAGTTTGGGAGCCAATCGTGAGCAGCCCCATAACCAGTAACACACTGGAACCGATAAAGACCGTACCAAAGCCAAACTCAACTCTGTTGGGCAGGTACTGAAGCCACAGATTGTTCAGAAAGTAGCTCAGCGGAGCCGAGATGCTCACTGAAATGATCAGCATCCAGAAAAGCTCTTTGCTGAGCAAAAAAGCAATCGTCAACTCCGGTGCACCCATCACTTTACGAATTCCAACCTCTTTGGTGCGCCGTTCGGCTGAGTAGGTAGCCATACCCAGCAGCCCAAGGCAGGCAATCATGATGGACAAAAAGGCAATAAAGCCGAGAATCGATACGATATCGAAAATGGCCTGGTGGGTGTTGGCCAGCTGCTCATCGAAAAAACGGTATTTAAACGGGTGTACAGGATCAACAGACTCCCATTTGGCCCTCAGTTTGTCTACGGTACCCATCAAATCGTCCGATACGAGTTTCACATTCAGGAAACCGTACTGATCCAGGCCTCCACGCATGGCAAGCGGAGATATTTTGTCCTCGTTGACAAGGACTTTGAACTGAAAGTCTTCGACAACCCCAACCACTTCCAGCGTGTTTTTACCCCATTCCATCTCAAATAGCTGCCCAACTATTTCCGAGGGATGGCCGAAACCCATTGCCTTCACAGCGGCCTCGTTGACTAATATATACTTATCCAGCCCCTGCCGTTCAGCGGGCAGCGACCTGCCTGCTATCAATTTGATGTCCAGTGTTTCTATGAAATCTTCATCGGTACGCAGACTCCCAAATTGGGTATACTCATCTTCGGTTCCCTGTTTTCTCAACGTGAAATTATTGTTGGTACCACCAGCAGGTATAATGTCGCAAGCCGATACCGACGCCACACCGGGTATTGCTTTCATCTCATTCTTTATCAGCTGATCATCAACTCCCTGAAGCTCGATATTGACGACATTTTTAGTTGTGAAGCCATACTCGAAATCGATAAAGTGCTTAAACTGCCTGAAAATGAGGATGGATGTGACTATGAAAAGAAGCGAGATGACGAATTGTGAAATACTCAGTAATTTTCTCAACCCTAGTTTTCCCCTGCCGCCGACTGCGTTGTTTTTCAGTACCTTCACAGGCTGGTACGATGCCATAATAAAAGCCGGGTAAACACCAGCAAAGATGCCTATGAGCAGGGCAAAACCCAGGAAAATCAAATAAACCCAGACACTTGCCTGGAAGTCAAAATTGAAGTACTGATTGAGCCAGAGGTTCATGAAAGCTGGCTTGAGAAAAACCATGAGCAATAGCCAGGCAAAACCCAAAGAGAGCAAAGCCATCAATACCGACTCAGTTAAAAACTGAAGGACGAGATTTCCACGGTGGGCACCGTTGGTTTTTCGTACGCCTATTTCCTTGGCCCGTGTTGTAGCCCTGGCAATGGAAAGATTCATGTAGTTGAGACAGGCGCAGATCAGCACGACCATCGATAACAAACCCAAAAAGTAGTAGCCAAAAGCCGGCAGCCGATAGTTGGTATCATTGTTTTCCAACCCCATGGCGATATCAGCCATTCGCTGACCCTTGAATATGATATTCCTTTTGTCCTCATCTTCCATGTCCTTGTACTTGCTGGCGCCAAGCGCTAGTAACTCGGCCTGCATATCAGCCTCGGTCTTTGACTGGTCGAGCAACAGGTAAGTATAGTTCCTCCAGTAGTGCTTCCAATTGTCCGTTAGGTTCTCCAGCTTCTTTTCCGCATAGAGCCTTGGCCTGGTGGTCATCGACATCAGCACATCGAATGCTATGTGGGATTTGTAGGGCTTATCATCCAAAACTCCGGTAACAGTAAAGGTGCCCCATTCAACTGACGCCGATCCACCGGCACCGTGGTCGAGTGGAAATGGTAATTGTCTGTCGGAGAAGGATACCACTTTGCCCAAAGGATCCTCGCTGCCGAAAAGATTACCCGCAAGCTCACTCGAAATGACGATGGTATTAGGGGCTGACAAGGCAGATCTCTCATCGCCTTTCTGAAGGTCGAAGTCAAATAGTTCGAAGAATTGAGGCTCGGTGAAATACCCCCGCATCTCCAGCAGCCTCTTTCCGTAGATCACATCGCCGCCTACGCCAGGCATAAGCCGGGTGCTATTTTCGACTGATGGATACTCAGTACGCAGCACATCGGCCAGCGAATAAGGTGAAGTGGCATACGCTTGCCGGAAATCTTTAGAGTCGGTAAGGATGCGATAAATTCTGTTCTTTTTTGAATGAAACTGATCGTAGCTGTACTGGTCGGCCAGCATGAGTATCACCAGCATACATACCGACATGGCCACTGCGAGCCCAAACACATTGATGAAGGAAAATGCCTTGTGCTTAAGGATGTTCCTCACGCCAACTTTTAAATAATTTCTCAACATACCGTAACTGTTTAATTGGTAAGTGCCCTCCACGGGCCGGACAATGCCCGGCCGGAAAAGCAGTAAGACATCTATAATAAATCTACCGTTGGCTTTGCGGCGACCCGACGCTGCGAGTCGCTCACTGTATAATTCCATCAAATCGCCCTCCACCCCTGGCAGCAAATCTGGGTGGCAAAACCACCGGAAGAACCGGTGCCAAAATTTTGGTGGCGACGTTCTTTCACTCATATAAGCTCATAAACTTTACATCCAGCGCTACTTTCGGTATGGCATTCCAAAGCTCATTTCTCGTGCTTCGCATGTACTCCATGGCTTTTTTGCCGAGAGCTGTAATCTGAAAATAACGCTTCGGCCTGCCCGCTCTCTCCTGGGTTGCCTCCCCATCATGTGATTGCAGATAGCCTTTTTGCTCCAGCCGTTTCAACGCCGTTTGCAAAGCACCCACGCTAACGTTGCGGCCAAGTCTGTCTTCTATTTCCTTCTTTATCGACACCCCGTAGGCATCGCCATGTAAAATGCCCACTGTGAGCATGACTACTTCTTCGAATTCACCCAATTGAAACTTCTTCATTTGCCCGATAATTAATTCCTAAATGTAGTATTTCAAAGCAAGAGACTTTTTTGATAATTTCCTAATTGTAGTAATATTTTTTAATGGGCTCCCCGGGCAGCAACCAGTTTTTCCTTTGGACGCTACTAAGGTGTACCCGGTAACAAGTACCTGGCTAACCAGTGTCGCATTCAGCCCTCGAACTTGCCGTTTTTACACATCAACTATCACTCAGGAACCCTGCACCTTTGTATCGTATCAAAAAAGAAACAACCATGACTTCTTTGACATTAGAAAAAACATCCAAAACTGACAAGGTCATCTTTTGGGTATTCACCAGCCTCTTCGTCCTGTTCGACGGCGTGGGTGCCATCGCTTTCAATACACAGCCAGCCATCGAGGGGATCGCTCACCTTGGCTTCCCCGATTTTTTCCGTATTGAGCTTGGTATTGGAAAAATCCTTGGAGGTGTTCTCCTTATTGTTCCGCAATTACCTCACCGACTAAAAGAATGGGCCTATGTAGGATTTGGCATTTCCACACTTTCAGCGATTATAGGCCACCTGGCTGTAGACAGCAGCATGGAACATGTGTACCTGCCTTTAATTGTCCTGCTGGTGCTGGTCGTTTCCTATGTATACTACCACAAAACCAGGGTATCCTGAAAAAATAAAGATTTGACGAGTTCATAATATCCAAGTTCACTAATGGTGCGGGCCTACCTGCACCATTTTTCATTTACTCGAATCAAGCAATTAAATTGCATAGAAATCTACAGCTATGACCGATATCCCACTCGTTGACGGCGACTACCTCCTGCAAAAATTCCCCGGCAAAGGCGGCTGGACTTACGCTCAGATTCCCGAAGTGCTACAGGATAAAAGCTTCCCGTTTGGATGGGTACGGGTATGTGGAAGCATCGACGACTACGAGTTGAAAGGCTATAAGCTTGCACCAATGGGCAATGGCCAACTTTTTCTGCCTGTGAAAGCTGAAATCAGGAAGAAGATTGGCAAGCAAGAGGGCGACGCCGTAAAAATCATCCTTTACAAAGACACTCTCCCGCTGGAAGTACCACAGGAGATCATCGATTGCTTCTCAATGGAGCCACCAAAAGCCTACGAAAACTTTCAGAAGTTCTCAGAAAGTGAACAAAAATACTACCTCCAATGGGTATATGATGCAAAAACGGAAGACACCAAAGCCAGCAGGATTGTGAAAATGATGGATCGGCTGGCTGTTGGTAAAAAGTTCTATGAACCGGATTAGTTAGGCACTATATTTAACACAAAATCAACCCGCTATTGCATGTCCAACATCGACCTCATCATTGAAGAACGCCCCGCCGACATCGGCCATTTCTTAGTCGGCCGACTCCTCCCCTTCCGGGGCCGCCGCATGGTAGGCCCGTTCATCTTCATCGACCACATGGGCCCTGCTGTCATGGGCCAGGACGACAACCTGGATATCGGTCCGCATCCTCATATTGGACTTTCTACCCTCACCTACCTGTTCGAAGGGCATGTAATACACCGGGACACACTGGGTTCCCATATGGAAATCAATCCGGGCGAGGTGAACTGGATGACAGCCGGAAAAGGTATTGTGCATTCCGAAAGAACTCCGGAGTATTTGAGGCATGCTGGCAAAACGCTGCACGGTTTACAGATTTGGGTGGCCCTGCCTAAACACCTGGAACAAATGGAGCCTGAATTCTTCCACGTTGCCAAAGCCGACATTCCTACCTGGGAAAAAGACGGAGCCAGCTTCAAGCTGATCGCTGGTGAGGCGTTTGGCAGAAAGTCACCGGTGCCAGTTTACAGTCCGCTCTTTTTGCTGGAAATAAAATCTAAAGAGAAAAAGACCATCGACATTAGCAAAGACCTTTTCGGTGAGGTAGGTCTGTATATTCTTGAGGGGCAAATAGAAAACGAAGGCAACGTGCACGAGCCCAAACGTATTCTTGTAGCCAAAGACAGCAGCCTCTGCCATTTTGAGATGCATGAAAACACAACGGTGTATGTGTTTGGAGGAGAGCCATTTCCAGAAACCAGGCATATCTATTGGAACTTCGTTTCCTCAGATTCAGAGTTAATTGAAAAAGCAAAGAAAGATTGGCAGGAACAGAAGTTCCCTTTGATTGAAGGAGAGACTGACATTGTTCCTCTGCCGCCTCAAGCGTTTGGACTTAAACCGAAAACTTAAGCTGAAATAGTAAGAACAACCTTCCCAATATGCTCGCTGCTTTCAACTAGCTTATGAGCTTCAGCCGCTGATGCTAACGGGAAAGTCTGGTAAACCACAGGCATAATCCTGCCAGCATCCAGCAGCGGCCATATATGCTTTTCAAGGTTGGCGGCGATAGCTCCTTTGAAAATAGTTTCACGCACCCGCAGCGTGGAACCTGTGATTGTCAATCTTTTAACCATCACACGTATCAAATCAATCGGGCTGTTGGCACCACCCATCGCATTGATGATCAGTAACCTGCCCTCTGTGGCAAGCAACCCAACGTTTTTTGGTGTGTAGTCCCCACCAATCATGTCAAGGATGACATCGACACCTTTAGGCTCAAGGGCCTTGATCACTTCAGCAAAATCCTCTTTCTTATAATTCACGCATTTTACAGCGCCCAACTTTTCTGCGAAAGCACATTTTTCGTCTGTACCGGCGGTAGCGTACACCCTTCCTCCCAGGGCTTTCACCATTTGAATAGCGGCCACTCCAATACCCGATGTACCTCCATGCACAAGAAAGCTTTCACCAGACACAAACCTCCCCCGGTCAAACACATTCGTCCAGACGGTGAAAAAGGTTTCGGGTAGTGACGCCGCTTCTTCAAAAGACAGCCCTTCAGGTACCGGTAAACACTGCACACCTGGCACCGTCACATATTCGGCATAACCTCCTCCAGCCAGTAGGGCACATACCCTATCGCCGGGCTTCCACTTCTTTTCGTCGGCACCCACTTGCTCCACCACACCGGCTACTTCCAGGCCTGGTATATCAGCAGACACACCCGGAGGTGCCGGGTAACGACCTTCTCTTTGAATAATATCCGGACGGTTGATTCCGGCCGCAGCTACTTTGATCAGCACCTCCTCCGACTTGATTTCAGGAATTGGTCTCTCTGCCGACTGCAAAACCTCCGGGCCACCAGGACTTGTGATGACAATTGCTCTCATGTTCTCTCTTGTGAATAGTTATTCAAGTTAATACCCTGTTACCGAACGCCACACATTCTGGCAAATTTCTCCTACCGACCACTCAAATTTGATTGATCATTTTGTTAATACATTGCATAACGATATATTGCATGACAATTTATTGGTTATGTATTCATCTCAGCTCCTCAAAGGCACCTACCAAACCGTGATTCTCAAACTGCTGAACGAGAACAAAAGAATGTACGGCTACGAAATCAGCCAGCGGGTAAAGGAGGAATCGAAAGGGGAAATACAACTGCCTGAAGGCTCTCTTTATCCTATTCTGCATAAGATGACAGAGGAAGGGTTTCTGAAAATGGAGAAGGTGAATATTGGTCGCAGAGTGCGACGCTACTATTCCATTACCACAACTGGCTCCTCTGAAGCTGCCTTGCGCATGGAAGAGCTCAACCGGTTTATGATGACTATGAAGCTCCTGATGCAACCCAACCCTGGATCGGCATGAAATTGAAGGACTCCCAAATAGCGCTTATCGAAAAAGACCTCCTGCGAAAAGGCATCACTTATGGCCCTTTGCACGAAGACCTGGTGGATCATGTTTGCAGCGAAATAGAGGAGCGGATGGCAATGGGCGAGTCGTTCAGAGATGCCTACGATCAGGTGATGGACAGGTTTGAGCAAAGAGGCCTGCCCGAGCTCAATAAAGAAACAGTGTCTATTTTAAGCCACTTTACTATGCTCAGCAATTTTCTTGCCTCTTCCCTCCGCCTGTTCAAAAGAAACATGCTTTACAGCGCCATCAGAGTCGTCGGGCTTTCGCTGGGCGTGGCAGCTCTATTGCTTTCCCTTTTCTATTACAACTATGAGCAGTCATTCGACTCCTTCCATCCTCAGGCTGATCAAATTTACCGCATCGTTCGCACCACCGAAGCTGGCAAAGTGGCTACCACCACGTTTCCATTGGCTGAAACACTGCAAAACGAGTACCCAGAGCACCTATTCACTCATTTTTTCAAGGATCGGTCAAAAACGCTTTTTAGAAAAGATGACAAGTCTTTTTATGAGGAGAAAATGATCTGGGCTGACGGCAATTTTCTACAGATCTTCCCATTTGAAGATTTCCAGGGAAATCCTGCCACAGCCCTTCAGGAGCCTTACAGCGTTGTGCTGACCAGCGCTGCGGCTGAAAAATACTTCAATCAGCCAGTAGTTCCTGGCGACTTGCTTGAATTTAAATGGAACGGAGACTTTTCAACATTGAAAGTCACAGGTGTTATTGATCGCTGGCCAGATAATATGCACATCAATTTCGACTTTCTGGTGTCGTTCAGTACAACGGAAGCGCTTTTCCCACCCAGCATAACCGATAGCTGGAACATGAACTACTGCTACACCTATGCAAAGCTTGCTCCTGCAACGAGCAAGGATCAATTGGAAGAAGGTTTCCCGGCTTTTGTAGCCAAATATGTGAAGGACACTGAAAAGCCAAGCGAAGCCTATCTTGGATTTCTGCAGCCTGTGCAGTCCATTCACACCGACCCCTCGGTCATTACTAACTATGCCAATGTGATTGATCCTATCTACCCTCAGCTGGCTGTAGCGGTAGGTCTTTTGATCCTGATCATTACCTCCATCAACTTCGTTACTCTCACGGTAGCTCAGCTGCATGAACGAGCCAAAGAAGTGGGCATCCGCAGGGCCATTGGCGCATCGAGGGTGCAGGTAATTTCTCAATTTGTATTTGAAACATTCCTGCTCGTTACAGTCAGTTTTGGACTCGCTCTTTTGATGCTACCAGCCAGTATTGATGGATTCAACTACCTGATGGTGTCCAATGTAACGCTGGACCTCAGCCAGCACCTCTGGTTACTCCTTGCACTGCCGGGTCTAATCATCGTTACGACCCTGGTGACCGGGCTTTATCCTGCGATTCTCTTTTCGAGATCCAATATTGCGGAGTCGATTCAATTGAAAAGAAGAAAAGCAGGCGTGTTCCTGAGAAAGGCTTTGCTCACCCTCCAGTACGTGTTTGCGTCAGCCCTGATCATTTTCTGCATTGTCATTTTTGAGCAGATCGACTACGTGCAAAACCAGTCCATTGGCTATTCCAAAGACCAGGTAGTGTATATCCCTCATGGCCGCCAAATCCGTGACAATCCCGATGTGTTCAAAAACAGTGTCATGGCCAATCCAGTGATTGAAAATGTGTCACTCTCCTTTTATAAACCCACCGACGGCATTGGCAATACAATTGGCGTGACTTACAACGGGCAGGAAGAGGTCAAAATAGCGGCGAACTCAGTAGACGAAGACTTCTTCACAACTTACAAAATTGATTTTCTGGAAGGTCATGGTTTCGACAAAGTAGCTGGCGGAGATACCAGGTCATTTATTCTCAACGAAAGCGCCGTGAAACTGCTGGGAATCCACCGCCCGGTTGGAGCTACACTGGATACCGAATTCAACACAGGCGACCCGGGCGAACCAGTCGAAAAAAGAAAAGGCAAAGTGATTGGTGTGATACCCGACGTACATTTTGAGTCGCTTCACTCCACCATCAAACCCATGATTTTTCTGGTAAAGCCTTACTGGTACTTTTACATCAACGTTAAGCTCAACGGTAACCATATTCCCGAGGGCCTGGCACATTTAGAGGCCACCTGGTCCGACATGTTTCCCGAGTTTCCGTTCGAATACACCTTTCTGGATGACGAGTTTGAAAGGCTCTATGAAACAGAAAAACGGCTCGCAGGCGGACTTGGAGCCATGGCCCTGCTGGCGTTGGTCACCACCTGTCTGGGCTTGTTTGGCTATATCAGGTTCGTAGCTCAACAAAAGACCAAAGAGGTCGGTATCAGGAAAGTGCTGGGCGCCAGCTATCTGCACATCTCCCATCTGTTTTCCAGACAGTTTTTGGTAGCTATCCTCCTCGCAAGCGTCATTGCCTGGCCAGTAGGGTACTATGTGGCCAATGAGTGGTTGCAGAATTTCGGCTATCACATCTCGCTGACCGGCACGCCGTTCGTGGCCACACTGGTGCTGCTATTGGTGATCTCCACAGGAACTGTGGCCCGAGAGCTGCTGCGGGTGATGAAACTGGACCCGAGCAAGACACTGAGGTACGACTAACAAAGTACCTCAGTCTCTTCGATGCTGGATATCGCTCATTGCTTATATTAGCGATGTAGTTACCCCCTGTTTTACATGCAATATCGTTTTGTCCAATTCTGTGTATACCTGCTGTTGGCCGTTTTTGGCTACAGCACCGCTCAAGAAAATTTCAGGGATGACTTGCTGGCTTTGGAAAAAGAGAGGGTGCTCTCAGCAGCCGACGACTACCTGACAGCCGACATTCAAACCATCACCGAAGTCACAAGTCCCCGCTCAGCTGGTGGTCCGCACGATTTCTATTCGGAAGGCGACTATTGGTGGCCAGACCCTGAAAACCATGCGGGCCCATACATCCGAAAAGACGGCCTCACCAATCCCGATAACTTTGTCGAACACCGCAACCGCATGCGGCGGCTGAGCATCATCGTACCCACATTGGTCGCTGCCTGGACAATCAATCACGAAGACAAATACGCCCTGAAAGCCATTGAGCACAGCAATGCCTGGTTTGTGAATGAGGCTACCCGCATGAACCCCGACATGCTGTACAGCCAGGCTATTTTCGGCCGGGTGACTGGCAGGGGCATTGGCATCATCGACGCTATTCATTTGGTAGAAGTAGCGCAGGCGCTGATGGTACTGGAAGAAAATGGTTTACTGAAAGATGATGCGCTGGAAAAAACCAAAACCTGGTTCGCTCAATTCAACGGTTGGATCACCACCCATCCTTACGGCATCGAAGAGCGGGACAATGGCAACAACCACAGCACCTGCTGGGCGATGCAGGTGGCTCAATATGCCACCTTCACTGGAAATGATTCGCTTTTGATCACCACCGAAGAGTTCTTTGAAAACACCCTTCTGCTACAGCAAATGGCTTCCGACGGTTCCTTCCCAAAGGAGTTGGCTCGCACCAAGCCCTATGGCTATTCCCTTTTCAACCTCGATGCAACATATACGCTGTTGCATATCCTTAGCAGGCGTAACCCGGAAGTATGGCAATTTCAGGCTAGTGACTCGCTGCAGGTCAGAAAGGCTGTTGATTTTATGATGCCTTACATTGCCAACAAATCGCAGTGGCCCTACGCTCCCGACGTGATGTACTTTGACGAATGGCCCATGCGGCAGCCAGCTCTCCTTTTCGCATACATGGCCTATCGAGACGTCAAGTACCTTGAGATCTGGAAAGCCCTTCCGGCAGACTCGGAAGAAGATGAAGTGATTCGAAACTTCTTTGTCAGGCAACCGCTGTTGTGGGTTGATTAACCACTGCCATGGGGATGCCAAAAAAATGGTGGCATTTATGTATATTGTTGATCATCTAAATACCAGAACAATGATGAAAAGTGCCCTACTGACCTTGCTGATGTGTTCCATAGCCGCCTTCGCTTTTTCCCAAAACGGCGTTGGCGTCATCCCACCGACCAAAAAGTCACTTCATGGTAAGCAGATCGACACCATATCGACCTATTTATCTCCTCTGTATGTTCCTGGAAATAAAGTGCCACCGGCTCTGAAAAATTTTGCGCCTGAAGATCATATTGAAATCACCCTGGAAGGTGATTTTGGAGGGTTGGTTACGAAATCTCACAACGACCGAATGCCTATGCTGATGCCGGAAGGAGATTACACCATGCCTGTTGTAACACCGGGAGACTC
Organism: Imperialibacter sp.; assembly: GCF_040222385.1. GTDB lineage: Bacteria > Bacteroidota > Bacteroidia > Cytophagales > Cyclobacteriaceae > Imperialibacter. Next base: position 589,975 of record NZ_JAVKDF010000023.1, on the reverse strand, counting down.
CACCAAAAACTATACCCTGCTGCGGAAGCGTATAGAATAGGCCCCTTCCTCGCATTCTCTTTTTTATTTTCAAAAATAACTTTCCTCTGTTGTGACATTTCAGCACCTCATGCGAATAATGAAGTAAAGGCACTAAAAATCGCTTAAACTCAGGAAGGTGAAACGAACAGAACAACAGGAAGCCCTCTTCATCGACTACCTCGAAAGCTGCAAAAAGCTAATCGCCAAAGTAGCGAGGGTTTACTGTAAAGACGAAGAGGAGCGCAAGGACCTGATGCAGGACATCACCCTACAGTTGTGGAAGGCATTTCCCAATTACGACGATACCTACGCCGTTTCGACCTGGACGTACCGAATCGCCCTCAACACTTCCATCTCCCACCTGAGAAAAGTGACAACACGGAGTGCAGTGCAGACGGACAAATACAGCGAAGGGGAAATTATGCAGGTGGAGGCCGAAACGACAGATGAAAACCTGGAGCATCTTTACCGTGCCATCGACCTGCTCAAGCCTGTCGACAAGGCCATTGTGGTATTGCAACTGGAAGGATGTAGCAACAAAGAAATAGCAGAAGTCATGGGGCTCTCGGCATCCAACATCTCCACCCGAAAGCTGAGAATCAAAGAAGAGTTAAAATCACATTTTGAAACAACTAAATAAAAAGGCCATGGAATTTGAACAACTAACAAACATATGGAACAACGCCAACCCTACGCTGGATCAAACGGTAAAAATCAACAAAGAGCTGGTAAAGACAATCAGCTTCAGTAAGGTGAAATCCAGTCTTTCAGAGATCAAATGGACAAGTATTGTCCAAATTGTGGTGGGCATCTGGTTCCTGGATTTTCTGTCGGGCTTTGCCTTCCGGCACCACGCCGAACCCTTGTTTCTCATCCCAGCCACTATGCTAATAGTCATCACGCTGTACAGCCTGATTTTTGACATTGGGCAGTTGGTTATGCTTTTCACCATCAACGCTAAGGCCTCGGTGGCAGAGGCTCAGCGAAAGCTGTCAACATTGAAAAAGCTTGAAGCATATGACGCTTACAGCCTGCTGGTTATCATACCATTGTTTTCAGCACCTTTTCTGATCGTAGTAGCCAAAGCGGCAGCGGAGGTTAGCTTGTACGAGTTTGGCAGCCAATGGATCTATTCATATGTAGCTGGCAGTGCTGTGGTGGCAGGTATTGTCGTTTTCTTTCTGCGGATGTTACCCAACAAGGGGCTTCAGGAGTCTATTGACTTTTTGAAAGAGTTAAAAGAGGAAAAGTGAGCTTCCACTGGTATCCGAAAGCCCTCAAGTCCACTAAGTGTGTGTTTTAACGGTAGTACTATATACCCTCTCCGGGGTATACTATTGCCTCATTCATAGACCTAAATTTGCCACCATACAAAATTTAGACTTATGAAAAAGTTATTAGTTCTCGCACTGCTTTGCATGCCTTTTTTAGGCAATAGCCAAATTGTCAATGAAAAAAATGTCAAAGACTGGGGCTATGGTGAAAACAAGATCAAAAAGGCTCCTAAAAAGATTTATGTCAAAGACTTTTTTGTCAACTATCAGGTACTATCGTCTAACTCAGAAACCACCACTAACTCAGACCTGGACAGAGCTACGTCGATGATGTCTGTGGGGCTGGTCGGCCTGGAGACTGAAGACTTTCAGGAAATTACTGATGCAGCCTACAAAAGAATGGTGACCAAACTGACCGACGCAGGTTATGAGATAGTTGGCAGTGAAGAAGCTGGTAAAGCAGAAATGTTCCAGGATTATACCAAATTGACTGGTGGCACCCCGAGTCAAGCGCAAATTATCGGTTATATCTCAACAGCCCCAACAGGATATGATTACTATGTAAAAAGAGTGACCAACAAAGGAAAAGCCAAGGATGCCTTTTTTGATGTTACACCCAAACTATCAAAGGAGCTTGGCGATATTCCGGTACTGGAAGCCAACGTAAGTTTTCAGTTTGTGACCATTGATGGCAGTAGCTTTGCAGGAGCGGCCAAAATGAAAGGGAACGTCAATTTTGTATTAGCCGCAACAGCAATAGGCACTTCATCTGAAGGTTTTTTCGGCTCAAAAATCGAAACTTCTCCTTCACTTGAAAGAGTGGTTTGGAAAGGCGGTGCAGTGGGTGCTGGTGCGCTGTCCATCATACAATTCAGTCCTAAAAGTGATATTTCCATTGAAGGAGTAGTTGAGCAAAAGAAGTTTAAAGAATATGTGTCAAGTAATAGTTACAAGCCATCTTATGCAAACATTGTGATTACTCAGGACAAGAAGATAGAGGTAAGCCACCAGGTAAAAGCAGACAGAGAGGCCTATAAAACCAAATCACTTCAAGCATTAAATGAGTACCTGGATCAAATGATCCAGAAACTAGTTGACAGTGCAAATGGATGACTAACAGGAGCAGAAGTTGGAAGCGTGCCTTTTCAGGCACGCTTTTTTTATGATTTTTTCTTGCTAAAATATGCCATGGAAGTCAGCCTGATACTGCCCCCTACTTCACCGGATGATACACTCTTTCCGCCGTGCGCAACACCTCCTCTTTGTCGAGGGTCATGTGCTTGGGCTGCTGCCTTTGGAACCGCTCCAGCTGGTCTTTGAAGTGGGGTGAATCGGGGTGCATGCTGGCACCATAGGTATTCACTGTTTCAATAATGGGCAAGCCCTCCTTGGGGTAACGTACAAAGGCAATATACGCATCGCCCGACACCGACTTGCGGGTGCCGTCGTCCTGCTGCCGTGAATGAATGGCCGTCAGCGCATCGGGCAATCCCCAGATGGGATAAGCCACGCCACCCCGCACCAGCTTCTGGATATCACCCAATACTACCAGGTCGTTGCCGAAATGCTCCATCATATAATCATACACGTACTGGTAGGTGGCCACAGCTTCCTCCTCTGGCAAGAACCCAGTGGCGTTGCGGTACTTGCTATAGAGTTTATAATACATCAGCAGAAAAACAGCCGCTCCCCGGCTATCCACCGTGGCTTTCCTGTCCCACAGCTGCAAACTGTTGATCACATTCTCCAAATCGGGGTACTTCCGTGCATCCAATGTCCAAAAGGCATCAAGATTGATTTCGTACTGGAGCTCCTTGGGTAGCTGCTGATCAAATTTGATCTGCCTGAAGGTGTCGTAATCCAGTTTACCGACAGGCATTATTTCCGTCACCCGCTTGCTCCGATTATTGTGGCGGCGGAAGAAGCCATCGTTCGGGTCGAAGTTGGCTGTGTCAAGATTGTCAGCCGGGGCCGTGGCAAGGAAAGGCGCATGGTTGGTATTGAAGAGGTAGCCTGCCTTTGGGTTTACATACTGAGGCAGCTCCTCTATGCTTTTGAATTCTGTCCAGAGAGTGGCTGAAGTGTTGCCTGGCAGCGTCTTGTCCCACTGGTACTTTGGGTCGGGGTTGCGACGGGGCACCTTGCCGTTACTCACATAAAAGATGGTGTCGTACCTGTCGGCATACACGATATTAAACATGGGAAGACTGGTCATGCTCAGCGCTTTGTAGAACTCCGAAAAGTTGCGGGCCTTGTTCATTCTGTACCACTCCTCCAGGGCTTTGGCATCCATGAGGGCAGGCATACGAACCGAGAAAGTGCCGTTGTCGGCTTTTACAGTTGGACCATACACACTCCAGTAGGCCTTTTTGCCAATGCGGATAGGAATGCCCTTCACTTTTAGTTTCACCTTCTGCTTTTCAAGTTTCAGCCATTGGTCGTCAAACCGGTATTCGTTGCTGTTGGACGGGTTCATTTGCAGCTGAAACACATCCACCTTGTCGAACATATTGACAGTATGCGCCCAGCCCAGGTTTTCGTTGGTGCCATGAAAAATGACGCAGCCTCCCGGAAAAACACCGCCAAGCATGTTCCAGCCTTCCTCACTTTGCACGTGCGCCTCATAAAAAGCTACCGGCCCCTCCTGCGGCTGGTGAGCGTTGATGGCCAGAAGAGCCTCACCAGTTGTGGTCTTGCTGGAGTGTATGGCAAAGGCATTAGATCCACGGGAATCGAGCCCAGGGAGTGTTGGCATTTTGCCAGCAAATAAGTTGGACAGGGCACGATCGGCCCCACTAAACACCGCCACAGAAAAAACCACCGCCGACAGATAATCCTTCTCGTCGGCTGGGAAAACATGCTTGTTCAGCACCTCGTCGGGGTGGGCATCGGCGTAGGCCTTCAACCCTTGAATATAGCCATTAACCAGGGCTTTGAGCTCAGGGCTAATAGTACTCCACTGATCCTCCACCAGCTGCCTGCACCTGAGAAGTTTGAAGGCATAGTCAGCCTTTGCTCCTTCCTTACCAACGTACGAGCCCAGCATCCCCTTGCTAATGAGTGCCACCTGCTGAATGGTTTCAAAATCATCCTCGGCATGTGCCCAGGCCAGGCCGTAGGCCACTTCCGGGTCTGTTGGTGCAAAAATGTGCGGCACCCCGTAAACATCCCGGGCAATGGTGATGTTGGCGGGATCGATTTGGGCTTGTGCCACAGAGGCAGCAAATAGAAAGGCAAGGATGATGTATCTCATGTTTTAGTGAATCGTACTATTCCAGACTAAAAGTAGCAACAAAATGTTTTGAAACAGTTCACCTCTCATCAATGTCAATCTGAGCCTGTCGAAGACCATTGATGGGAGGTGAACTGCCTACAGTTCCCGGTTGTGTCTTCACACCGGGCCTCCCGATCCATTCGCCAAAACACCCTTTGTTATTCGCCAACGATAACCTACTTTATGCTGGTCAAATGTAACCAACGGAGGTTGCACAGCACAAGCCAGAATTTACCTTTCTATGAACAAACAACTCATTCCATTAATAGCCATCCTTGCCTTTGCCTGCACCTCCTCGCCAAAGGAAACAAAGCACTACGATGTCGGCCAAATCATCACACCCCAGGGAGAAATGCTCTTCTGGCTCTACGATGACACCCCCACCCACAAGGCAAGCTTCATCAAACTGGCCAATGAAAACTACTGGGACAGCCTGAGCTTCAACCGGGTGATCGAGAACTTTGTCATCCAGGGCGGCTGCCCCGACACGCCTGAGGGCTTCAGCGACTCGCCCTACCTGCTTGATCCTGAAATTCTACCTAGCCACAACCACGTGTATGGCGCTGTGGGTGCCGGCAGAGACGGCAACCCCGAAAAGCTGTCGGCTGGCTGCCAGTTCTACATTGTGCACGACAGCGACGGTATCCCACGGCTCGATGGGGACTATACTATCTTCGGACAGGTGTTCAAAGGGCTCGATGTGCTGAACAAAATAGCGACCATGGAAACGGACTCTTTGGATGCGCCACTGGACCGGGTACCGCTGGATGTAAACATCATCCAGATGACTGAAGAAGAGCTTAAGGAAAGCGGGTTTGAACTGGAGATCGAAAAAGGCTCTTAACGTTGCTGCCTCCACGAACCCTCGTTTCTGAGTGTGTCTTTACACGATAACCCTGGTCTGTATCTTTGCAATCCCCACCATTATTGGCTTATCTGAGTATTCTGATGCCCGCAAAAAAAAAGGTGGGTAGCCGGGCTAATCTTGCTATCGCTGAGCGATTCCGACGAGAAGCCTTGCACTCCGGTGCAACCTCGAATGACTTTAATGCATCCAGCTATCAACCATTGCCTTCGCCATGAAAATGACTACAAAAGTACTGCAGGAACCCATCATTAATGTGAAACAAAAACTGTCGGCATTATGGACGTCAGTCATGTTTTGCTACGTATATGGCGATTATTTTGAGCTGTACGTGCCCAATAAAGTGAACGGCCTTCTGACCGGTGACACCATTTTAGACACTCCTACAAAATTATTGACTGCCTCTGTCGTGCTGGCTATTCCTGCATTAATGATTGGCCTGTCCCTTCTGCTCAAAACGCCTGTTAGCAGGGTTCTCAATATCATTTTTGGGACTTTTTTCACACTAATGATGCTCCTGATAGCCGTCAATTCACTCACCCCCTGGTATAGCTTCTATGTTTTTCTGGCCATTACGGAATGTATCATTACCGCCGTCATTGTCTTTTACGCCTGGACGTGGCCAAGGGAAGACAAGGCAGCTGCAGCATAGCACATGATTGCCTGACCCGTCCCCGGTTCGCACTCGGATCACTTTCGTACCCTGATCACATAAAGCTTCTGTTTTAGGCCTGGGCTTTTAGAAAAGTCCAGCAAAATATTATCGCCAGGCTGAAGCACCTGCAACACGGGTTGCGCATCAAGCTCCTCATTTTGGCGAACCCCTCTATAATATCTGGATCTGACAGCTGTTGCAGACCTCACAACAGCCAGGTCCATAATGAAAGTCAAGTCCTCTTTGTTGTCGATCTCTGCGTCCAAAGTGAAACTCAGGGTTGCCTGCTTGGAAGGGCTTGGAAAATCAGCGAGGCTTATTCCTACCTTCGGATCCACAAGCTGGCCGTTGTAATAAACGTTGAGAGGGTAACTATCTGATTGTACAGTAAAAAACATCAGAGCGAGGAAGAATGAGATATGCATGGCTTGGTCTTTTTTTTAAGTTACTCATTTTAAGAGCGTTTGATCTATCACGGTGGGCTATTTTTCGGAAAAGCTCACTTTCTGCTCCAAGAACTGCTGCATCATCCATCAGCGACGCCACCTTGCAAGGATTATGTCATCACAATTCTTCCTTCACTGCATGCCTAACCAACTTTCACGAGTAAAAAAAACTATTTCAGCAATTAATACTGCTCACCGATACGAGCAAAATAGCATAATTCTGTTGCCAATATTGTACTATATTGTGGCGATAAACTCAACTGGTTAGGCTGACGCAATGATTACGTATCATTTAAAACCAATAAAACTATGGAATGGACATTTAAAAAAATGATTACTACCGAGAAACAGCTCCGTGATCTGATGGGGTATCCCAGCGAAATAGTGACCCGAAAAACCATTGACCATATTGATGAGCATTGCAAAAGCTTTATCGAAAAATCACCATTCATTACCATAGCAACATCCGACTTGAAGGGTAATTTAGATGTATCTCCAAAAGGAGATCCGGCAGGGTTTGTGAAAATATTGAGTGACAAAGTGCTGGCCATCCCAGACAGACCCGGAAACCATAAAGCTGACACATTAACCAACATCATTCAAAATCCAAACATAGGGCTGATCTTCCTGATTCCGGGAATCAAAGAAACCCTGAGAGTAAATGGGGAGGCTAAAATAGTGACTGACGAAAAGGTTTTAGAGCTCTTATCCTGCCAGGGTAAAAAACCGGGATTTGCAATCATTGTAACAGTGAAAGAGGCATTTATGCACTGCGCTAAATGTATCATCAGATCTAACCTGTGGACGACCGTTGATGAAAGACAAGAACGTTCTATTGCGACCCTGGGCAAAGCCCTGGTTGACCACGGAAAACTTGATATGCCCTATGAAGAATTAGATGACATGATCAGGGAAGATGAAAAAACGAACTTGTATTAGGGTAGCCATCAATTGGCTTACCTCTCCCCTGGCGCAAAGCATCCGCTTGTGCTTTCTCCTTACATCCCGTTCTCATGTGTGTCTTCACACATTTTCCAGCACAATGTCACCAAATAACCTGCAGCCCTCGGCTCGGAAGTAACAGCTATTACCAAATAACCTACCGCTGTTAGCAAAAAGAATACAGCGGTCACCAAAAAGCATATCCGTGTCATCAAAAACATTACAGCTCTCAGCTCAAAGGTGACAGCTACCACCAAAAAGATGACCCGGTTCGGTTAAAAGACGACACCGATCACCAAAAAGATGGCACAGTGCATGAAAAAGACGAGTGCTCTCGCCAAAAAGATGACAGCGACCACAAAAGAGATGACCCAGCTCAGCAAAAAGGTGACAGCTGTCACAAAAATCAGGGGGTGGGGGTATCTGGAAGGGGGGTACCCTCCCTGCGAGGGGGTAGAAGGCACTTTTTCATGCGTTTGCGGTTTGCATAGCCCCGTTCAACCTTCAAAAAACGAAGTGAGCCCGGTAAAGAGATGAATTGATTCTACTCTGAACAGAACTGGTTCGGTCCTGAAGTGGGTAAGTTCGGTTTCGAAGTGGGTTATCTCACTTCAGAATGGTTGAAAAGGTTTTTTTGGGATGGAAATGGATTGCGCCGAACCCCAACTTCCATGAATTGATGTAAATTGATAGATTAACAATGGAGGAAGTTTCTCGGACATTATTCATTGGGCTGAATTGATCAAAAATGAAAATTGTTACATGGAATTGTAATGGTGCATTTAGGAGAAAGTTTGAGCATATCTCAAAACTCAATGCGGATATTTACATTATCCAGGAGTGTGAAGACCCTAATCAATCCAACCACTCCGGCTATATGGAGTGGAGTAGCAACTACCTGTGGATCGGAGATTCAAAAAACAAGGGATTGGGCATATTCGCCAAACCTGAAATTGAGATCACAGCACTAGACTGGCCCAATACCTACCGAGACCATTCAGTGAAATACTTTTTGCCGTGCGTTGTCAACAAGGAATTCCAGTTATTGGGTGTTTGGGCTCACAGCAACAAGTCTCCCAACTTTGGATATATCGGGCAATTCTGGAAATACCTTCAAACTAATTTCGAATTGTTTGATAAGATCATCATCGCCGGGGACTTCAACAGTAATGCCATCTGGGATGAATGGGATCGCTGGTGGAACCATACCGATGTGCTTAACTCTCTTCAGGAAAAAGGCATTGTGAGTCTCTACCACCTAACAAGAGGCGAAGAGCAAGGGAAAGAAATTACCCCCACTTTCTTCCTTCAAAAGAAGCCAGGCGAGCCTTACCACATAGATTATTTCTTCGCCAGCAAGCACTTTCATTCGCCAAGGCAATTTCACATCGAACCCCATGAAAAATGGATTAGAATCAGCGATCATGTTCCATTGGTTTTGAAAACCTGAAATGGGAAATAAAAAGCATCTTTGCATGAAGTAATTAATACTCTTTTACCTTAGAACCCTCGTTGGAATAAATTTTAATATATTCATATTAGATTGAATGACAATAAAAAACGAACGGCACCTTTTTCGCACTTGAATATTCACTATGGACAAATTCTTCAAGTTTAAATATGACGACCTTTTCAATCCGACCTTAAGGGCTCTGAAAAATTTGGGTGGATCGGGTGCAGTCAGCGAAATTGAGGAACAGGTGATTTCAATCCTTAATCTGTCCGAAGCAGCGGTTAATGAAATTCATCGAGAAAGCACTACAAAACTTACTTATCGTCTTGCTTGGGCCCGCAATTACCTGAAACGGTACGAACTACTTGAAAACTCAGCCAGAGGTGTCTGGGCTTTAACCGAGGCAGGCCAAAACACGACAGATGTTGATAAAGAAAAGATCAAAAAAGCAGTTGTCAAAAAAGATAAAGAGGAACGATCCAAAAAGGAGATTAAGCCGAAGGATGAGCCAGAACTAAATGAAAAAACTGAAGAGTTAGAAGTATTCAGTTGGCAAGACTCGTTAATTGAGACCATGCGAGGAATTCATCCTGATCAGTTTGAGCGGCTTTGTCAGCGTCTATTAAGGGAGCTAGGTTTTGTGAATGTTGAAGTCACCGGTCGGACGAATGACGGAGGAATTGACGGCAAAGGAATTATCAAACTGGGAGGAGTGCTGTCCTATCACGTTGTTTTCCAAGCTAAACGTTATCAAGGTTCGGTTTCATCTTCTGTTATCAGAGATTTCAGAGGTGCAATGAGTGGAAGAGCAGATAAGGGGTTAATACTTACAACCGGAAGCTTTTCGAGAGAAGCTAAAAAAGAAGCAACACGAGATGGGGCAACTCCAATCGACTTAATTGACGGAAATGAATTTGCAGAAAGACTGAAGGAATTGGGGTTAGGAGTTACGGTAGAAATGGTTGAAGAAGTAAAAATAAGAACTGACTGGTTCAAGAATCTATAGCTCACTGCTAATGCGAGCCTAATGCTCGTACCTTCCTACCAATTGGTCGTTGACAAGTACAAACAACAAATCGAATGTCACCTCTTATCAATATTCTCGGGTTGGTGTTTATCTTGTTTATACAGAATAATGAGCCGAAGTATTGGACATCGCTAGATTCGGTGCATGGGAAGGCTTTGATGATGCAATGTTCACGCCCCGCTCCAGATAACGTGCAAGCATTCTGGAAAATCAATCGTGCTGATAGGTTAGTTCTTGAACAACATTTGAAAGCGATAAGAAAAGAAAAATCAGACTATGGTCGAGATGGTTCGGTAATAGCTGAGTTCGATTCATATGCCTTGCAGTACTTAGGAGTTACAATCAAAGGACAGAGATACATCTATATCAATGCACTTCGAATTTCTAAAAAGTCTGCAGACGAAGAGTACCCTAATTGGAGATCCTGCGTCATCAGAGTATGTGACGGTGGACAGGCTTATTGGGGCGTTTTATTTAACCTGAAGACTAAATCGTTCGAGCAACTCTATTTCAATGGCCCATGAAGAAGCAACTTCATCAAATGGCGTGTACTTACCATTACACACAGATAACCTACGGCTTAGGCTCGTATCGTCACACTTCAAATTCCATTGGAAGTCTAAAGCAAAACAACAATGATATTTAAGGAATTAATCGAAAGGCTGTCCGGCAAGTCAACTGAGGAAAAGATACTGTTCACTAAGCTCTTGTTATCAGGTATGACCATTATGAATAGAGCCATTGGGGACGACAATATGATTTCAGACAAGTCCAAAGTGGAAACCTTGAAATGGTCGAACGAATTAGCTCATAGAATATGGAATGTTTTGTTTGAACTGGAGCGGGGAAACGACGATGAATCGGCAAGTCGAGTAGCGGAAAACATCAAATTTTATCAACAACAGTCCGGCGAATTAGCAGCCCATCTAAACACGACTATAAAAGCTACTATTGATAAATTCAATCACCTAAAATGACACTCACAGACGCTTGAACTATTGTGTGTGAGACAGGCGATGGCACCCCCCACCACACAATTCTCTGCCATCACCTCCCTCATTTTTCTTACATTGAAGCCATATTAATGCCCTAGCTAAGCGACAACCTAAAACAACTTCCATTATGAGAAAGCATATCAATTATTGGGCAGTGCTATTGTTCCTTCTGCCGGGTAGTGTCTTTGCCCAAACCGGGCCGGACGCAGCGGCCATCAAAGCCTCGCCTAATTCCGGCAAGTCGGTGGCGGTGTTTGGTGGCTCGGTGTCGGTGATCCCTGACAGCGACAGCGCCAAAGTGCAATGGGAAAGGCAGCTCGGCATGAAAATCACCAACTACGGCGTGCCGGGTGCTGGCTTTTCATCGCTGCAGGGCAAGTCGCTGCAGCAGCAGGTGGATGAAGCCGGTGTGTTCGACATCTACATCCTGTGGGCCTCCACTAACGACTACACCAACAAGCGGGCAGTGGGCACCTACACCGACTACACCGAATTTGATGGCTACGACAAAACGAAGCTCACCACCCAGGCAGGCGGCATCAACTATTGCATCAAAAAGATCTACGAGCTCAACCCTGAAGCTACTATCTACTTTTTCACCTCCAGCAAAGCGTTTAACGACAGAGGGGCTTATGATCCGTTTTTTGCCGGCGGCATGGCGGAGCATGTGAACATGCAAAAAAAGGTGTGCGAGTTCTATGGCATTCCCTACCTGGATCAGTTTACAATGGGCGGCTACAATGTCTACAACAAGGATTTGTACTACCACGACCCCATCCACATGAACGTGCCGGGCTATAAAAAGCTGGGCGAGCTACAGGTGGCGTTCCTGGCTTTTCCGTAGCAATTAAAGAGGTTACTCTGTCCTGAAGCACAAGAGTAACCTCTTTAATGGGACTGCCTGCCGTTCTGCCGTTTATTGTTCTGGCGTGTGTCGCACACGACCGCACTCCCATATCTACCTACCCACAAAAATCACCCTGACTACTGACGCAAATCATGATGTGGCCGGTGGATAAATGCCAGATTTACCAAACAAGCCACATCAGTCATGAACACGATAATTATAGCCACCGATTATTCACCAGCCGCCACCAACGCACTTCAATATGCCGCAAGCCTGGCGTCGGTTGTCAAAGCCGACCTGGTACTTTTCAATTCTTATCACCTGAGCCCACACGCCGCCAACGGTCTCGTTACACCTACCGGAATGGAGCAGATGATCGACCACAACAACAACGACCTGCAAAAGCTGGCCAACGAAACCGCCGAAAAATACGACTTGAAGGTAAGCTGGGTCAGCAAAACGAATGATACCATTGGAGAACTGGCGAACTACGCTGCTGCTCAACATGCCGACCTCGTTGTGATGGGCATGGAAAGCAACCTGATAGAATATGAACTGTTTGGAAACACCACCACTGCCGCTATCAAGCGCCTGAATTGCCCGGTGATGGTGGTGCCCAACGACGTTCCTTTTAAAGGTATCGAAAAGATTCTTTATGCCTATGAACACACCTGCCTCGATCAGGACAACCACCTTGATTTGATGAAGGAGATTGCCCGGAAGTTCGCAGCAAAGCTTCAGGTATTCCATGTAGACACTAAGGCAAAAGAGGGCGTAGCTGTGGCTGTTGAAGACACATGGATCAGTGAGGTAGACGGGCTCCTGGAAGATGTAGCTCATACGTACAGCTTTGTAGGTAACCCAAAAATTGGGGAGGGCATTGCCCGGGGAGTAGAAGCCTTTGAGGCTGACCTGCTGGTGATGGTGCCTCACAAAACCGGCTTTCTGGAGTCGCTTCTCAAAGGGAGCAATACCCGCAGCATGACGTTAAGAACCCGGGTGCCTTTGCTGGTGCTGCCTAACGCAAATATGAATTGAAGCAGGCGTTGATCTCGAAGCAACGATTAAAGGGGTTACTCTGTGCTCCGGCACAAGAGTAACCTCTTTAATGGCCAGGCACTGCGCAAGGTTATTGAAAATCAGGTGAGGTTTTTAGCCTCTGTCCGCCGCCAGCACAACCAGGCAAACCACAATCAGGCAGCTATATTCTACACCGCCGGTACCCGGGCCCACTACGTACCAACCGTTGGGCAGATGCACCAGAAAAATGCCAGGCACGATCACCAGCAGCCAGGTGAGGCTGATCCATTTTTGAAAGAAACCAATAGCCAGTGTGATACCTCCTACCAGCTCAAACAAGGTAATGCCCCAGGCAATAGGCGTGCCTATCATCAGCCCAAGCGAGTCGAGGTAGCCCCCAAAGTCGGCCACTGTGCCGTAGTATAGCCGTTGAAAGCCATGAGCCATCATAATGATACCGACCATGATGCGCAAAGCAAGGAGCGCATGCCGCTGTGAGATAAAAGCTGCCATAAATAGAGGAATTGTTGGGTTTTTAACACTTGTGCGGCCAACTTCCCTCATGGGTAAGATGCGGTTCTTTGTAATTAAGCAGCTAGCTGAAAGACCTACTCGTCACTGGGCTACCTCATCAACCTGCCGGAAACCGAACGCAAGAAGCTGGAGAAAGACAAGAAGCCCGTGCGCACCAGCTTCCTTTGACGGCACAGGCTAGCCAACTGTTCCATTCAAAAGGTTAGAGACGGCAACTACCTTATGGGTAGAATTAAGCCACAAAAGACACCATCATTTTTGAAAAAGTTGATAGTGAATTGATAAAAAATGAATTTTTTGATCGTTATTTCAGCATAGCCTTTTCAAAGTGTAGTATTGTCTAGTCAGCAATACAATTAATCTCTCGACAATCCTAAAAGGTTATAAGAAATATTGATTGAGCATTAAAGAATCATAAAACTCATTATCCATGTCAGGAGTGAAAGTCGCTGTAGTAGGAATGCTCCTCTTTCAAGTGTTGTCAAATTTTGACCTACATAGTCAATACTTGGTAGAAGAATTCAGACCAAAGGTAAAAAGTGCACCGCACACAGCAGGTCATATTGTTCAAGATGACGGCAAAATAGTGATGTTGGGTGACTATACATTTGTGGGAGATTCGGCGGTAACAAATCTGTTAAGATTTAATACTGATGGAAGCCTTGATACCGATTTCGTTCTTGATGCTAGCTTGATTGAGAGTTTTGTTACGGATTTTGGCATCTGTTGTACCCAGGCCAGTATTGTAAAAGGTGTTGGTACTGACCTTGTGCTATTGGCTGGTGGATTCCAACGCAGAGTCACTATAATTGACCATTCAGGGCAATTCAAAACAGATATATCAACTCCAACAGGCTATTACCAGATCGAACGTATCATTGCGCACAAAGATGGCTACATAGCAGCTGTACATGAAACTGGCTCACAAGAATCAATATTTCGACTGGATCAAAATGGCAACGTCGATCCGGCATTTACCCGACTCGACTATACTGGTTATATAGAAGAAATGAAAGTAGACGCCAACAACAACATTTTACTGGCAGGTGGTTTGGCTATTGATGGCACAACCAGAAACCTTGTCAGAATTACTGAGGCGGGAGCGATTGATAACTCACTCAACAATCTCTCCTTTTCTCCCAATTTTACAGAAATTGACCTTTTTCCAGATGGAAAAATATTACTCTCAGCTTACACCCAAATAATGCTGTTGGATGCAGACGCTAACCCACTCGATACATTTGTTCCAGAAACCGGAGGGCAGCCGATTTATAGTTCGGTGGTCGATCCGATTAATGACAGAATACTTGTTCTCATGAATCAGTATCCTTTACCTAATACAATAAAGGCCCTCGAACTGGATGGTTCAATTTCTGAAGCGTTCACCCCCATAAATGTTAGCTCTACGAATGCCCTTGCCCGTATTTTGTATCTAAACGGACAATTTGTATTAACTGCCAGATGGGAAATAGAGATTGAAAGTACTTTTCAATCATTTATTGTATTTGATGCTGCGGGGAATGTTGACACAGACATCTCCACTAGAGAAAAACTCTTCACTGTTGGTCAGGTTAACACTGCGGTCGAGTTGGATGACGGCAGTATTGTCATAGGTGGAGAATTTAGTCATATTGGAAATACTCAAGTAAACAACCTCGCAAAAATTGATAGACTAGGCAATGTCGACGAATTATTTAGTGTAAATAATCCTCTTTCGGTTAACGACGACGTAAGAAAAATTGAAATCTCCCAAGACAATAATTTGTATGTAGGAGGTTTTTTCAAAAACATTCTGGGCAAAGAACAAAACTCACTTATTAAGGTAAACACGGAGGGTGAACTGGACGAATCTTTTGTCATCAGCCAGGCATCGACTAGTAGCGAGGGACTTCTAAGTGACTTCATTGTTATGGACGACCGAATTATTGCCTCAGGTGGCTACGGCCAGAATGTTATGGCGTTTGACTTCGACGGAAATCAGGTCTCTACTTTTAACAATGATATATTCGGGGAACAGTGGATAATTGTGAATAGTCTATGCATAGTTGACGAAGACAATTTTGCTATCAGCGGATATGTGTCAAATGAAAAGGGGTTTTTATGGATTATGGATCTCGAAGGAAACATTGACGCCTCGTTTGCTCGTCAAGACAATATTCCAATAGATTCCGACCATGTTACCAGAGTTGGAAACGAACTGTATCGATCTGGGCGCATAATTGGCGGCCAAAGCAGTTTGGATGCAAATTTCATTTACAAATATAATCTTGAGACGGGGGAGATTGGGGAATCCGTTTTCTCAACCTATACGATTAGTGTCAACAGAAATTTGCTAGCCATCAACGATAGCACGGTAGTGATAAGTGGTCAGTTTGATAGGTTTAATACTAGTGAAGCTCATAATTTTGTTGCCTCTAATTTCGAGGGGCAGGCATACGACAGGTTTACTTTTGATGTATCCCCGGCAATAAATGGTTATGACTTACAAAAGACTGTTGCGTTATCTGATGACGAAGTCCTTTTGTTAGGACAGTTTACCACAGTCAACAACAAGTCTTTCTACAGTATTGCTTTGTTGAAAACAACAAATTTCATTCCTGAAGTTACATTGAGCGATTTGTATTCAGTTCCTGAGGACACTAGTTTCTACCTGTCTGATCTGGTTGGTATAGTTGACCTTGATGATGTGGTGGCGGTGAGCGTAGAAAACCACGACCATGTTAAGGTGGGAGAAAATGGATGGATAACACTTGAGCCAAATTTTTATGGTGCAATTGAGCTGAACTTTAGTTTTGGCGATCCTTTTAATACGTTCGGGCCACTTGTCGCAACAATTGACGTTATTCCTGTTAATGATGTGCCTTCCTTTACAACCAGTGGTGACATTGTAGTTGATGAGGACTTTGCGACAGATCAAACCCTCACCGTCACGCCGGCGGCTGTTCCCACCGGTGAGTCTGATCAAACAGTAACCTATGCCATTACCCCTGCCTCGGTTGATTTTGCCAACCTAATCATTGATAGTCAAACCGGAGACGTAACCGTTTCTGCTATTCCAAATGGCTACGGCAGTCAACTCTTCACCATCACAGCAGATGATGGGCAAGCAGTAAATAATACAGCCACTCAAACATTCACTCTCACAGTCAATGCAGTGAATGACGCTCCATCTTTTGAAAATATTGAAGATCAACAGGTAATTTCTGGCGAAGTATTACAAATAACAATTTCTGTCAATGACGTGGATCATGATGATGTTGCGATAACTGCCTTTCCAAGGGATCAAACCATCATTAGAAACGAGGATTTAACAATTGAAAAGATCAGCAATGAAAGCTTTATTATTACATTGACACCCCGTATCGGCATCGCTGGGATAACATCGATAGATATTAAACTGAGTGATGAGACGATTGAAGTAGACGGCGCTTTTAGTCTGGAAGTTCTTCCTAATACGCTGGCGAATATCAGCGGCAACTTTTTCTCATCTAAAATAGATATCTTCCCAAACCCCGTTAAAGAAATTCTTACAATTCATAATAGTAGTGGGTTTGATAAAAATACATCTCTAACAGTTACTAGCCTTGCTGGAAAGGTGGTGTACTCGAACATCATCGATCATCAGTATAAAATAGAGTTACCTTTCGGCACGCTGCAGGGCGGACTATATTTGCTTACCATTAGCGATGACAAGGGTAGCATAACCAGAAGAGTTATTAAAGACTAACAAATTTTACTACAACGTGCTATAAACTTGCGAATAGGAGTCACCGTGATCCAGAAATAACTATAAAACATCCCCAAGCCCGCCTCCCATAAAACTTTGCCCCGCCCTTGCTGGAATTTTGGAGGCAATCCCTTAATATCATTCTGTCAAACACTCACTGCAATGAAAAAAAGGACTCATCAACCATTCATTTTACTGCTCTCATTGGTCGCCTCGATCGTCCTTCTACACCCGGTCATCGCTTTTCAACAGGACACCCTCAAAGCCCTCACTCCCGCCGACTTCGGTCAGTGGGAAAGCCTGGGCTACGACGGTCAGCTATCGCCGAATGGTGCCTGGCTGGTGTATCACATCGACAGAAATAACAAGGAAAACGAACTTCGCCTCCATAACCTGGCCAACGAAAAAGTCCGAATACTGAAAGAGGGCACCGACGCCGCTTTTTCTGGGGACAACCAATGGCTGGGCTACCTCATCAACCTGCCTGAAACCGAACGAAAGAAGCTGGAGAAAGACAAGAAGCCTGTGCACACTAGCTTTGGGTTGATCAACCTGGCAACGGGCGACAGCGTGGTGGTAAAGGAAGTGGCTGGGTTCAATTTCAGCGACAATGGTCAGTTCGTGGTGTTGAAAAGAAAAGGAAATGATATTGTGGTGAGAAACCTCGCCACCAGCAAAGATTTCAGTTTTGGCAATGTGGCCGAATACAAATGGCAAGACAAAGGCACCCTGCTGGCTATGGTCATGGAAACAGCAGGCAAAGAAGGCAACGGCGTCCAGCTTTTTGATGGGAAAACCAACACAGTAAAACTACTGCACAGCGCCGCCGCCTACTACAAAGGACTCAGCTGGCGCAAAAACAGCGACGACCTCGCCGTTTACCAGTCGGTGATTCACGAGAACTACGAGGACTCCACGCACGTCATTTTGGCATGGAAAAAGCTGGCGGGTGCTGCCTCGCCTACCCTCACATTTGACCAACAAGCAATTCCCAATTTTCCGGCCGACGCCCGCATCGTCAACAATGCAAGTTTAAAATGGAACAACGCTGGCAGCTCCGTCTTTTTTGAAACGATTGCCTGGGTGAAGAAACCCGCTAAAAAAGAAGAAAGCGAAGAAGCAACACCCGACCCCGAAAAGGAGGCCCTTTTTGAAGAGGCACCAGCACTGGAGATTTGGAACAGCAACGATGTAAACATCATCCCGGAACAAAAGCAACTGGCAGAGCGAAAAAGGGAACGGAGCTACCTGGCTGCGTGGCACCTGACGGGCAGCAAATTTGTGCAGCTGGGCGATGACCTGACTGAAGAAACACTTTGGCAGAGGGGCGTGTCGGTGGTGCTAGGGCTTGACGAAACGCCTTACGAGTTTGATGGTATGTTTGGTCGGTCCAATGCCGACGTCTACGCTATCGACATCCAAACTGGGAAAAAACAAAAGATTCTGGAGCGGGTGAACCATCTCTACAATGTAAGCTCCGATGGCAAAACGGTGGTTTATCTGAAAGATGACAACTACCATGCGTTCAATTCCCAGTCGGGCAAAAGCATTAACCTTACCGGCAGCCTTCCTGCCTCGTTCGTCGACAAAGAAGACGACCATCCGGTAGAACAAAAGCCACCCTACCGATTCGTCGGCTGGAATGCTGCGGGCAACATGGTCTACGTGCATTCGAAGTACGACATCTGGTCGCTGAAGGTAGACGGCTCGAAAGCCACCAACCTGACCAACGGAGCGCAGCACAAAACCATCAGCCGGTATGCGCCAGTGAACGACGACAACGACTACATCGACCTCCGGCAGCCCATGTACATCCACCAAACCGGTGAATGGAGCAAAAAAGAGGGCTTTGCCGTGCTGAGCCAGAGCAAACTCAAAAGCATTCACTGGAACGATGTGCGGGCAAGTCGACTGATCAAAGCCAAAGAAGCTGTCACCATAGCCTACGTACTGGAAAGCTTTGAAGACTCTCCCGACTATTTCGTTTCCAAAGACGGTAGCTCGGAAGGTGTTCAGGTGTCGGCCACCAACCCTTTTCAGAAAAACTACCGGTGGGGCAAAGCTGAGCTCATTGAATACACCAATGCCAATGGCGCCAAACTGCAGGGTTCTTTGTTCTATCCCGATGACTATGAGCCGGGCAAAACGTACCCCATGATCACCTATGTGTATGAGTTGCTGTCGCAAAACATTCATCGCTACATCGCTCCGTCGCAGTGGCATTACTATAACCACCGGGTGTGGACAAGCCAGGGCTACTTCGTGCTGCAGCCCGACATCCTTTTCGATGCAGGCGACCCCGGCATCTCTTCCACCAAAACCATGGAGATCGCTGTAAAAACCGTAGTTGACAAAGGCCTGGTTGACCCCAAAAAAGTGGGGCTCGTGGGACATTCCTGGGGAGGCTATCAGGCAGCGTTTGCTGCCACCAATACCGACATTTTCGCAGCCATTGTGGCCGGAGCCGGCTTAACAAACCTGGTGAGCATGTATGGCATGGTGGCCTGGTCGTTTGGTGGCACGCCCGAAAACTACCATTTCGAAGTGAGCCAGGAGCGCATGATGGGACCACCATGGAGAAACATCGACGGGTATATGCGCAACTCGCCAGTCATGAACATCGATAAAATGACCACTCCCCTCCTTTTTGAAGTGGGCGATGCCGATACCAATGTCGACTGGCGGCAAGGCATAGAAATGTACAATGCTGCCCGCCGGGCGGACAAGGAGATGGTGCTGCTGGTGTATGCCAAAGAGGGACATGGACTGAGAGAAGACAAAAACCGCTACGATTACCAAAACCGGATATTGCAGTGGTTTGGCCACTACCTTAAAGGAGAACCAGCCAAGGACTGGATAAGACAGGGCGTGCCCTACACCGAGCAGCAAAGGCAGCTGGAGCAGTGGAAGAAGTGACACCTACCACCCCCGTTGGTCACCCCCTCAGAGTCCGGTAGGGACGGCATATCGGTACCAAAAGGCATGGAAAAAGCCACAAGCCCCGCAGGGACACTACACAATAGCGCCGACCAATCTATTCTCAAAAGGAATGAGCCATACCTCACAATCCTGCTTTGCTTTAAAGACACGCCACCTTACATTTGAATAAACAACCAAACCAACCGTTATGAAAAGACTAAGCGTCTTCCTTTTCGCAGCCATCCTCTTCGCTTCCTCATGCAGCCAGTCAAACAAACCAGACGACACCAAGCCCCTCCCCCGCATCGCCATTGCCGGCCTGGCCATTGAGTCGAGCACTTTCTCTCCCGCACTTACCGACGAAGCAATGTTTCGTGCCAGAGTAGGCGACGACGTTTTTTCTTTCTATTCTTTTCTTGACCCCGATTCATCTCAACGCAAGCGAGCCAACTGGATTCCGACCCTCAGGGCCCATGCCATTCCTGGCGGTGCTGTGACGAGGGAAGCCTATGAATCGCTGGTGGGCAAAACACTTACCATGCTAAAGGACAGCCTGCCCTACGATGGCCTTTTCTTCGATATCCACGGCGCCATGAGCGTGGTCGGCCTCGACGACCCTGAGGGAGATTTCATCACCAGAGTGCGGGAAGTAGTGGGTTATGAAACAATCATCTCCACGTCGATGGACCTTCATGGCAACGTATCAAAAACGCTGGCACAAAACAGCGATATTATCACCTGCTATCGCATGGCTCCGCATGAAGATTCAAGGGAGTCGGACAAGCGGGCGGTGGAAAATCTGCTGGAAAGAATTGAAAGCGGCAAAGGCAAACCAGCTTACAAGGCGTGGATACCAGTGCCGATCTTGCTGCCCGGTGAAAAAACCAGCACCAGGGTTGATCCCGGCAAAAGCCTTTATGCCAAAGTAGCTCCGGCGGCTGACCAGGAAGGCATCGTGGACGCAGCCATCTGGATCGGGTATGCCTGGGCCGACGAGCCCCGCAATCATGCAGTGGTGATGGTGACCGGCGACGATAAAGACAAAGTAACCACCACAGCCGAGTCTCTGGCCAAAGCGTTCTGGAAAGTAAGAAATGAGTTTGAGTTCATCGCCCCTACAGCTACGCTGAAAGAAAGCCTCGACATGGCCATTGCCAGCGATAAGCATCCTTTCATGATCAGCGATATGGGTGATAACCCCACTGCAGGTGGTGCCGGTGACGTTACCTGGACCTTGGCTCAGATTCTGGCCCGGCCAGAGTTTCAAAAAGCTGATGGCCCTTTGCTTATTTATGCCTCTATCCCCGGACCTGAGTTCGTGGAGAAGGCGGTGGCTGCTGGAGTTGGCGGGCAAGTCTCCGGCATGGCAGGTGCAGCTGTTGATGCCAGGTTCTCTCCTCCCATTCAACTGACCGGAACAGTTACGGCCATCGAAACCGGAGACCCCAGTGCAGAAACAGAAGTGGTCGTAAAAATCGGCAGTGTGAGCGTGATCGTCACTAAAAAGCGGAAGCCTTACCACAGAGAAAGCGACTTTACCAACCTGGGGCTCAATCCCCGTGAATCAGACATTGTAGTGGTGAAAATCGGCTATCTGGTGCCGGAGCTTTACGACATGCGGGCCGACTGGGTCATGGCGACGACCCCAGGAGGTGTGGATCAGGCCCTCGAAAGGCTGGAGTTCAAGAGAATCAACAGGCCAATGTTCCCGTTCGATAAGGACATGGAAGCGCCGGATTTGTCGGCACAATTGATTCCGCTGTCGGGGAGTAAATAATTGGATCAAGGCTGGGGAGATTGCCAGGTAATGTGTCGCAGGATCAAAGCGTTTCTCAAAAGGGACGATAGCGCCAAAGTAAGCTCGTCTCAAACAACCTGTGCCTCCCGGCCAAAGTCTTGTCATTAAATCAATGTCTTCTATTCATTCCGGTAGTTTTTTCGGATATTCACGTAAATCATCATTTCTAATCTGAGCTAAAGATTGCAACCCCTGAGTCCTTGCCTGCTTGGCTAAGCTACTTTAACCTCGATGTCGAATTTTTCATCCTTGCAAAACCACGGCAAGACCTTGATGGGCAGGTTGTGATACAATGCCGATAGTAGATTAAATTTTTTCTCAAACATTAGACAATGATTTCTTCTCGTTTCATACCAACAATTTTTGTACTGGCGCTTTTTTCATGTAGCCCCAAAACACACATCACCGGCTATGTGGAAAAGTCAAAATCAACCGTACTGTATCCTTTTGAAGTGATCTACGCCACTGGTGCCTATTCCCTTGCTGGCAACGAGCCCCTTAAAACTTATGATTTCCTCAACTGGGATGATACAGTGCAGCTTAAAGGCGGCACCTTGCTGCTTGCCCACTACTCTGGTAGCTTCTTCGAGTTCCAGGGCGACACGACCATCAACATCGAGCCATTCAATTTAAAAGCAGGTTACGAAAAGCCCGGTTACCACTTTGACAACCACGACGGTGTTTCCGGCGACAGCAGGCCCACGCTCAAGCATTTATTTGAAACCGATCAGCACCACGAAATATACGACGCCAACATACCCTACCTTCAATTTTCACATCCACAACCGTTTAATTTAAAAGTCGGCCCGGCGCAGGAGGTGTGTTTGAGGTGGTGGACCCGAAATCCGAACAGCCAGTCGAATGAATACCAGCTAAGCATACTGAATGAGGCCAGTGAGTTGCTGGGCACCAAAATGGTAACAGGCAATACCTACAAATTGAACGTCAGCCAGTATAGCAAAAGCGGTGAATCTAGTCGTTTTCAATTAACCGTTCGTGAAATGGGCGAAGGGCTTAAGTCGGCGAATAGCATGACGATCATCATCGATAAGCCCAACCGGGCGCTGGTTGATGTTTGTGATATAAAAACCTCAATCACTGCCTTGGAGACTGCCTATCACCTCGAATATCAGGGCGACACTTACGGGGCACTTGGCATGCACGAATTGGCCACCGCATTGTCAAACAAGGCTATCTACAGTGAGCTTCTGGCTAACTTCAAGAAGCGATACGGGCTTTAATTTTTGGCCGCAGCTACTCGCAATCTGAATCCAAAATTGTAAAAACCGCCAGTATGATTCAACTGAGCTCTTCCTGCCTGTCGGAAAGCTTTGGCTTTTTCCAGAGAAAACTCAGGCATGCCAAACCTTATAATTCACTCGTCAACTACAGCAATTTCCAACAACCATACTAATTGTTTTAGCTTTCAAAGGTGTTATATTGTCCAATCCATGACTATATTTTTGAAAGCAAAAAAGACATATAAACTACCCTTTGGCGTTGCTTTCCGCAAAAGCATTATTTCGATCTCTATTCTACTTCCAGTTATAGTAAGCTGTACAGATCCATTTAACCCATCTGTCGATACAGAAACAGCAGACCTTTTTGTGGTAGATGGCTTTGTCAATGCTTCAGACTCCACCGCCATTGTCACTCTTTCGCATTCCAGGCCATTGACCTCCCGTGGCGTTTTCATCCCAGAAAAAAACGCCCAGGTGATGATTGAATCCTCCGAGGGAGAAAGTTTCTCCCTGCAGGAACTGGACTCGGGCAAATATGCGCTGCAAAACGTCCCCGTTAACAAAACAGCATCCTACACTTTACGAGTGCAGACAATATCTGGTGTAACCTATACCTCAGAGCCTGTCACGGTGATAAACACTCCCCCAATTGACAGTCTTAGTTATGGTCTCTCGAATGACAAGCTGGGGCTAAGTATAAGGCTGAACACTCACGATGATTCAGGAAATTCCCGATACTATACCTGGGAGTATTCAGAAACTTACGAGTATCGTTCTTATTTCAATTCTGGTTTTACCTTTGAAAACAATCAACCTGAGCAAAGAACTGCTGAAGAGGCAGTCAATATATGCTACCTCACGGTTCCGTCCACCAGAATACTACTGGGCACATCAGCGGCACTTGCCGAAGACGTTATTCAGGGAGAAGAGCTTACTATCATACCAAAATACTCCCCAAAAATATCCGTTCGATATAGCATATTGATCAGGCAACGAGTGCTTAGTGCGAAGGAATATGACTATCTATACCAGCTTAGGCAGGTAACCGAGAGACTAGGCACATTCTTCGATCCTCTGCCAGGCGAGGTAATTGGCAACATAAGCCGGGAAGGTGGAAGTTCGGAAATGATCCTTGGAAATTTCAGCGTAGCAGAAGTATATGAAGAACGCTTTTTCATCACAAAAGGCGAATTGCCTCTCGACCTTCAGGCCTCCCCAATTACCAAAGGATGTCAGTTGGAGTTTACATGCGATATCAGAATACCAAGAACAACCATACAGCCTCCCTGTGTCTTTCTCGAAGACATCAGTGACAATGCCATGATAATAGAGGCTGCTTATGATTTGATGGGCAAGCCCTATGCCTACAGCTTCGCCCTTGAAGAGTGCGGGGACTGTAGAGCGCAAGGCGGTATCACCACCAAACCAAATTTCTGGTAAGCCCCACAATGCGCCGCTCTTAATGGTTAAATCAGCTCGTGTGAAATTGGCCCGTTCAAATCCCGCCTGATGTATTATCTTTAATACTATGAAAAGACTTTTGATCCTCCTCCTGGGAGTCTTATTGGTTCAAACTGCTTTCGCCCAGGAAGCTGACCTCTCCCACCCTTCGCCTAAAAACCCTCCGAAGGAAAAAGGCGATTTTAAAAAAACTGACCTGGTGGAGCTTGTTTCGCTGGATCCCAGCATCAAACTCGACATCCGATACGCCACCGACAACAACCTCGTAGGCCGGCCGGTTTACACCCAGGCCAGGGCCTTTCTCCAACGACCAGCGGCGGAGGCATTGGCTAAAATCAATGCTTCCTTGAAGGAAAAAGGGTTTGGACTGATGGTATTCGATGGCTACCGTCCCTGGAGTGTGACAAAAATATTCTGGGACATCACTCCAGTGGAAGACCGCATCTTCGTAGCCGACCCCAATCTGGGCTCCCGACACAACCGGGGCTGCGCTGTTGACCTGACCATGTATGACCTTGCCACAGGAGAAGAGATAGAAATGACGGGAGTGTATGATGAAATGACAGAGCGCTCTTACCCCGACTACACCGGTGGCACCGATCAGCAGCGCCAAATGAGAGACCTGCTGCGCTCAGCTATGGAAGCAGAGGGCTTTACAGTGTATGAATACGAGTGGTGGCATTTCGATTTCAACGACTGGCGCAGCTATCGGATCACCAATGTGCCGTTCGAAAAGCTAAAGTAAGCATAGCATAGGGGATACCGGCGGCACTGGCTTTACCGCTGACACATACTGTGGCCTGGCCTACCATTGATATTTGCGCCTTATAACATATTCCCGTCATCCTTTGTGCTTTTAAGTTTCGAACAACTAATTTTACACTGTTGTTTCTATACCATCGAAGTGGCTCAGAACAAACGGATTCAATAACTGCCAATCAATTATTAAAGAAACATTTCCTCATTGTGGTTTCTTTGTTCCTGCTGTTATCAACTACGGAATTTCTGTGGATGGAAAACTTGTCTGGAAAAGAAGATTTGTTCGAGGTAGAGTCTGAGTTGGTCAATCAACTTGAGGAAAAGTCAAATGTCTCTTTGCTCAAACTCAAGCTCTTCGACATGGGCGGAGCCAGTACCGCTAGTACACTGCCACCATTCAATTTTGATATTCCCTTTTCTGTTCTGTCAGAACACGCTACAGAATCGGTCCAGGTCGCTCCCGATCAAAGGCTTTACCTTCTCTACTGCCAGCTAAGGCATCACTGCTAATCCTCAAGGCCGCTTTGAATTGCATCGGATACACCTGCCAGTGAGGCGACGCATGTCCGAATTATTCTTCTACCCCACTACTCACCGTACGGGTATCGACAAGCCAGCCGCATCCACAAATACTATTTACTATCACTTATTGACCATCACTCTAGTAATTATCATTCAGGAATATGAAAATCCTCAAAGTTTATAGCAGCACCCTACTCATCATTTTAGGTGCTTTAAGTTTATCGGCGCAAAATCAGCCCGTGTTCTCCAACAACCAGTTGAAGTTCAATATGAATGAAGATGGGAGCCATTACATCCAAATGACTGGCCTGCTGCAAACCTGGTTCAGGGGTACGCAAATGAACCCTGGCACAACCATCAGCGGTTATTCAAAGGACAGCTACACCGACCTGAGCATCAGAAGGCTTCGCTTTCAAACTTATGGCCAGCTAACAGACAGGGTGTTTTTCTACGCTCAATTTGGGCAGAACAATTTCAACTTTCACTCCAATAAGTACGAAGGAGCATTTTTCCACGACGCCATCGGTGAGTTTGCCGTCGTCAGGCAAAAGCTTTCCATTGGCGGCGGGCTGACTGGTTGGAGTGGCCTGGCCCGCTATGCCTCTCCAAGTGTGGCCTCCATTTTGACGTTAGACGCTCCGCTCTACCAGCAGGCTACTAACGGTGTCAATGACCAGTTTCTGCGCAAGCTTAGCCTGTACGCCAAAGGACAGCTGGGAAAATTAGATTATCGTATAGCCCTGTCGCAGCCCATGACAGTTACCGGGGCTACCTCAGCACCCACAGGCACTCGATTTACATTTTCAAATGAGCCCCCAAAAAAGCAATTGCAGGGTTATGTCAAGTACATGTTTCTTGACAGCGAAAGTAACCTAACGCCTTATTCGACTGGCTCCTATCTGGGCAACAAAAGCGTTTTCAATATAGGAGCGGGTGTTATTTTCCAGAAAGATGCCATGTGGGCCCTCAATGGTGCCGGGGCAACAGTTCGCAGCAATATGGCACTATATGGCCTCGACGTTTACTACGACAAACCAATATCTGAAACAGCCGCCATCACAGCTTATGCAGCCCTTACCAACTATGACTTTGGAAGCGGCTACATCAGAAACATAGGCGTAAACAATCCGGCCACGGGCTTAAACGCCCCCAATCCGGGCGGCGCAGGCAACGCTTTTCCAATGGTTGGCACCGGCAACACGGTGTACGCTCAACTGGGGTACCTCTTTGGTCAGAATATGATCACAAAAGGCGGGAAACTACAGCCTTTCGCAGCTGTTCAGCTTTCCAATTACGGCTACACCGCCGACAATGTCAGCATGTTGGAACTGGGCAGCAATTACTTTATTCACGGTTCGCATAGCAACAAAATAAGTGCTGTGTATCAAAGCAGATCAGTATTTGCGGCACAGGGAGGAGAAATCGTAAAAGACGGCAGCAAAGGCATGTTTGTCTTACAATATCAGGTGAGCTTTTAGCATGGCTCCATCAATAAGAGTTGGAACAATTTAGGTTAGGTTGGTACAATGAAGAACCATAGGTTGGTTACTTGATTGTCTTATTTTTCAGTTTACAGTTTACAGTTTGATGAGCGGCGGGCCTTTGGTCCGCCGTTGATTTTTCATAGCTGGCCGGTTAGACTCCGTCCTTGCTTTGAGCACTATTGATTGAACGCTTAAAAACCCACCCCAAGCCAACAAAGCTCACCACAAGTAAGCCGATCCATAACAGCGAGAACAGGCTCCCACTTACCAACGCCTCCATTTGCATCCCCATAGCAACAGCCATCACCGTGCGGGGAAGCATGCCAATCAAACCACCTACCAAAAAAGGTTTTATCCGTATACCTGTGTAGCCAAGCACCACGTTCATGATAGCAAATGGCAGCACTGGCGAAATACGGCACATAATAACCAGCAAAAGGTCGTTCTTCTTCAAGCCATCCAGCAAAGCGGTTGAACGTGGGTAAGCATCAAAAACAGCCTGAACGGCTTTTGCACCAATTAACTGCGACATGGTGTAACCAAGCAGAGACGCCAGCATATAAGCAGGCACAAGCAACCACAAGCTTTCGAAGCCCAGAAAGTAGCCGCTGAGAGCAGCCACAAACGTGGTGGGAGTAAAAGCAAAGGCCATGGTAAAAACAGTCAGCAAAAAGAACCAAGCCCACTCCAGCTGTGTTAGGCCAGTGAGCCATTCAGCATGCTGCCAGCTTTGGTAACCTGAGATGGTGCTAAAAATAAGTGGCATGGCCGCCATCCAAAGAATAAGCACCAGAGAAGCGGGACTGCGGCGAATGATTTCTCGTACAAGCATTTGAAAGAAGCTGACTAAACCTAACTTTGCGGCACAAGTAACCACATAATACCCAAATAATTCACTTTATATGCAATTCGGAACCAAAGCTATTCACGCTGGTGCAGAGCCAGACCCCTCCACAGGAGCTATTATGACTCCCATCTATCAAACCTCCACTTACGTGCAGGAAGCACCGGGAAAAAACAAGGGGTATGAGTACGCCCGCTCTCAGAACCCCACCCGTGAGGCGTTGGAGACAGCCCTTGCTGCTCTGGAAAATGGCAAATTTGGTCTGTGCTTCAGCAGCGGAGTTGCCGCCACCGACGCCGTTATCAAGCTGCTGGCCCCCGGCGATGAGGTGATAGCTGCCAGCGATATGTATGGCGGCACCTACAGGCTGTTTACCAAGGTTTTTGAAAAATTTGGGATCAAGTTTCACTTTGTTGACATGCAGGATGCTGCTAATATCAGCAAATACATCAATGCCAACACAAAGCTGATATGGTTAGAAACGCCTACCAATCCACTGATGAATATCGTGGACATTCAAGCAGTTGCCAACCTGGCCAAAGGTAAAAACATCATCGTGTGCGTGGACAACACCTTTGCTTCTCCCTACCTCCAAAACCCGCTTGACATGGGAGCCGACATAGTGATGCATTCAGCCACCAAATACCTCGGAGGCCACAGCGACGTGATCCACGGCTGCCTGGTTATGAACGACAAAGACCTGAAAGACAAGCTCTACTTTATACAGAAGAGCTGCGGTGCGGTTCCCGGTCCTCAGGATTGCTTCCTGGTGCTGCGTGGCATCAAAACGCTGCATGTACGCATGGAACGCCACAGCGAAAACGGCGAGAAGATTGCCCGCTACCTGAAAAACCACTCAAAAGTGGGCAAAGTATACTGGCCCGGCTTTGAAGACCACCCCGGTCACGCCATTGCCAAAAAGCAAATGCGCAGCTTTGGAGGGATGATCTCTTTTACGCTAAAAGACGAAACAATAGCGGCAGCCAACAAAGTGCTGAGCTCCACTAAACTTTTCTCGCTAGCAGAAAGCCTTGGTGGTGTAGAATCGCTGATCAATCACCCGGCCAGCATGACGCATGCGTCGATTCCCCGTGAAGAAAGAATCAAGAATGGACTAAGCGACTCGCTGATCAGGCTGAGTGTGGGCATTGAGGGTGCAGATGACCTGATCGAAGATTTGAAAAAGGCGATTGGATAAAGAATATTCCGTCGACAGTTAGTGATCGAACTGTCGACGGACATCTTTTACTCAGGCAAGGATCTTCTCCATCTCTTCCTCTCCCCTGCCTATCACAGCCACTCCATCTCTTACGATGATCGGGCGTTCGATAAGAATGGGGTCGTTGACCATAGCGGTGATCCACTGTGCACTTGTCAGCGTCTTGCCTTCATACTTCTCTTTGAACACAGGCTCTTTCTTTCTTACCAAATCTTCGGCTTTGATGCCCAGCTTTTCTACCAGGCTTTTCAGTTCCACTTTAGATGGGCAATTCTGGAGGTATTCCACAATCCTTACCTCCCCTCCTCTTTCGTGTAATATTTTCAGCGCCTCCCGACTGGCGCCACATCTTGGGTTATGGTATATGGTATACATGTGTCTTCTATAATTTCTCTACTATCAAATTGTGGTTGGTGTAAATGCAGATGTCAGCTGCAATATTGAGCGCCTCTCTCACTATCTCTTCGGCTGTCAATTGTGGTGCGTGCTTCTTGAGAGCAATAGCAGCCGCCTGAGCGTACATGCTACCCGAGCCTATGGCGGCCACTCCGTTTTCCGGCTCCAGCACGTCGCCAGTGCCTGACACAACAAGGATTTCCTCTTTGCTGGCAGTGATCAGCATAGCCTCCAGTTTCCTGAGGTACCTGTCAGTTCGCCAGTCTTTAGCCAGCTCAATAGCACCCCGCTTCATATTGCCGCCATAGGCATTCAGCTTTTCCTCAAACCTGTCGAGCAGCGAAAAGGCATCAGCAGTGGAGCCCGCAAAGCCGGTTACCACTTTGCCATCAAGCAATTTTCTGATCTTCTTCACATTGTTTTTCGCTACAGTATTGCCCATGGTAGCTTGCCCGTCGGCCCCTATTGCAATTTCCCCGTTGTGCTGAACCGCCAGCACGGTTGTTGATCTGATTTTTTCCATTGTGTGTATGATAAAGAGAAACCGCTTTTTAGATGTGTTTAGTTTCCCTGATTGGTACAATAACCGAAAAAGCCAGCAAGTATGATACCTGCTGGCTTCGATGTGTCAAAAAGACAGTGTTTTATTTAAACCAACAGCTTGATCGGATCTTCAAGGAACTTCTTCAGCGTCTGCAGGAAGGCAGCACCCATGGCTCCATCCACTGCTCTGTGATCGCAAGTCAACGTCACTTTCATAATATTGCCTGGCACAAGCTGACCATTTTTCACTACGGCAGTCTCCTTAATGCCGCCTACTGCCAGTATACACGACGCCGGGGCATTCAAAATAGCAGTGAACTCATCTACACCGAACATGCCAAGGTTGGAAATACTGAAGGTAGCTCCCTCCCAATCGGTAGGTTGAAGCTTCTTAGCTTTAGCCTTTTGCCCGAATTCCTTTATTTCAGCCGAAATATGCGACAATGACTTATTGTCTGCAAAACGAACAACAGGCATCAGCAGCCCATCGGGCGGGATAGCCATCGCCACTGCCACGTGGATGTGTTTGTTCATCCGTATTTTATCACCTCTCCACGACACGTTTACATCGGGGTGCAATCTCAAAGCCGCCGCTACTGCTTTGACCACCATGTCATTAAACGATATCTTCACCGGCGATATGTCGTTCAGGCTTGTTCTGGCTTCAATCGCCTTGTCCATGTTAATCTCCATGGTCACATAGAAGTGCGGTGCAGTAAATTTGCTGTCAGACACCCCTTTGGCGATAACCTTACGCATTTGCGTTACCGGCACGTCTTCGAAGCTTTCTTCACCCACTATCGATGGCAATACTACTTTGGGCGTCTCCTTGCCTGGTGCAGCAGCCGAAGCTGATGGTTGCGCCGAAGGACTAAAGCTTTCTACGTCTTTTCTCACAATTCTGCCTCCATCGCCCGAGCCAGCAATCTGACGAATATCATATCCTTTATCTTCAGCCATTTTCTTGGCCAGAGGAGAAATTTTTATTCTTCCATTGTCAGACGAATGATCTGCCGTGGCCGCCTGGCTTGGAGCCGCTGGTGCACTTGCAGTACTTGAAGGAGCACTTGCTCCCTGGGGAGCACTTTCCTCAGCCGGAGCCGAACCAGCGCCCGCTTCATGTGCTTTCAGCAATGTTTTGTAATCAGCACCTTTCTCACCAATAATAGCAATAACACCATCCACAGGCACAGAACTACCAGCCTCTACGCCGATATAAAGCAAGGTGCCATCTTCATAAGACTCCAATTCCATTGTGGCCTTGTCAGTTTCCACTTCGGCAATGATGTCTCCTGCCTTTACAGTATCTCCTACTTTGCTCAACCATGAGGCAATAACTCCTTCCGTCATGGTGTCGCTCATTTTTGGCATTGTTACCACCGTTGCCTTAATGCCTGAAGTATCAATTTTTTCTGCGGGTGCGCTGGCAGCTGGTGCCGGGGTGGCACTTTCTGCGGCCTTTTCAGCAGCTCCGTTGCCTGCTCCTCCACTCTTCACATCTTTCAGCAACCCGTCAATATTCTCTCCCTTCTTGCCGATGATGGCAATGATTCCGTCAACAGGGGCGGCTTCTTTCTCCTTTACACCAATATAAAGGAGAGTGCCATCCTCATACGATTCCAGCTCCATTGTTGCCTTGTCGGTTTCTACTTCGGCGAGTATATCACCAGATTTTACTGTATCCCCCACTTTCTTCAGCCATGAAGCGATAACACCCTCTTCCATGGTGTCACTCATTTTTGGCATTCTGATTACTTCAGCCATTCGTTGTCCTTATTTATATCAAAAATAGCGTTATTGAAATTTTAATCACAACTATGCATTATCATGTTGCGACTCGTAAATTTATAAAATTGAGGCTTAGCCATGAACATATTAAATGATATTCGTCGGAAAATGTTTTGGTCGGCCAGCGAATCTACCTCAACATCAATTTACAAACGTGTGCATAGGTTCCCATCTTCCACGATATTAGCAATAACAGCAGCAGTATTCATGATATTTTTGAAAATTTATTGATCCGCCCAGCAATGTCGGTATTTCAGCAGCCCAGCTACAAAGGTTCCCTTCTTTCAATAAATAAACACTTCGAAACGATTTACCCTGCCCTTTTTAGAAAAGTCTCCAATCCCCCTGCCGTGCGAAGGGAAAGGCTGGAAATGAAAGATGGTGACTTTCTTGACATCGATTATGCCATACAGCACACCGTAAATCGCAACAACCGGGTAGTAATTATCACTCACGGGTTAGAAGGCGACAGCAGCAGGCCCTATATTAAAGGGATGACCAAGGCCTTTTATGCCCACGGCTGGGACGTAATGGCATGGAACCTACGAGGCTGTAGCGGTGAGCTCAACAGGCTACCGAGGTTCTACAATAGCGGGGCAACCGAGGACCTGGATGCAGTGGTGGCCGAAGCCGTCAGCAGAGGCTACGCCGAAATTTCACTCGTAGGCTTCAGCCTTGGAGGCAACATAACCGTGAAGTTTCTGGGGGAGTCCTACGCTGACCAATACCCGATTGCATCGTCCGTGGCGTTTTCCGTGCCTCTTGACCTGGAGAGTTGCTCCATTGAAATAGATAAATGGCACAACTACCTCTACACCCGAAGATTCCTGAATACGTTGATTAAGAAAGTGGTTCGAAAAGCCGAAATTTTTCCCAAGTCGTTCAACATTGAGGGCGTCCGAAAAATAAAAAGCATCTTTCAATTCGATGAAATAATTACCGGCCCCCTGCATGGCTACAAAGGCGCTATTGACTACTACACACGGTGCAGCTCAGCCCCGTTTGTGCCAAAAGTAAGCACACCTTTGCTCGTGGTCAATGCGTTAAACGACACTTTTCTTTCCGACAAGTGCTACGAGGAAAGCACCTTCAGCGCCAACCCAAACACTTTATTGCTGAAACCCCGGTATGGCGGGCATTGCGGTTTTGCAGAGTTTCAAAACGGCAGCACTTACTGGTCGGAGCAGGTGGCTACTGAATTTTGCCTGCACCCCGAGCGGTGGCTTCAGGGCAAGTAAATGGCTCACAGTCAGCGTTACGGTCGTATTTTTACGGCAAATTAGATAGCTTTGGGAAAACCAATCATCGAATGAGTTCACGCTATACATTGAGTAAGCCACCGGAAGAAGTTGCCAGGCGATTTAAAGCCGATGTGACAGACTCATATGAGCCAAGGTTTAACATAGCGCCGACGCAGCTCGCACCGGTTATTACCAGCGACTCACCGAAGGGATTTTCGTTTTTTTATTGGGGTCTCATTTCCAAATGGGCCAACAACAAAAGCATCAGTGAGAGGCTTTACATTACAAGAGCAGAGCAAATTCCCGAGAAAGCAAGCGCAAAAACCGCTCTGATGGAGCGCCGGTGTTTGATACCAGCTGATGGGTTTTACGATTGGAAAAAAGTGAGCAAGAAAGGGCAGGTACCCTACTACTTTTTTGAAAAGCAGCATCAACCTTTTGCAATGGCAGGTCTTTGGGAGGAATTTGAAGACGATGAAGGTGAGCAAATGCATTCGTTTACAGTGATCACCTGTGCTGCCAATCAGCTGGTAACGGAAGCCAGTGACCGGATGCCTGTCATGATTGAAAAGTCTCGTGAAAGCACCTGGCTGAACAAAGCTACGCCATTCGAGGAGCTTGTGAGCATGTTAACTCCCTTTCCGGCACTGCAAATGCAGCGCCATCCTGTGTCATCAAGAGTTAATAATATAAAGTATGATGCACCTGATTTGATCTTACCGGCGGCGCCTTCGGATCAGTTCGGCAACTATACACTCTTTGACTAATTGACGATTTATCATTATCCTGAGACAATTTGTATCTTGAACAAGTTCGTATTCATAGCGTTTTGAAGAAGTATCAACCAACCCGGTTTCTATTGTATCTGTATACCAGCATGAAAAATTTGACCTATTTACACTTTCCTTTATTTGCCCTCTTTGTTGTGGGTGTCCTGCTTCCTAATGCAGGATTCTCACAAGGCAAGCACAGCACCTATGTGCGAGCCGAGGATTCCTTTTATGACGAGGAGTTGGAGACCGCCTTTCTGTTATTCAACGAATACCTGGCCGGATCACCCGACGACAGAAAGGCTCAATACTATGCCGAAATTTGCTCACTACTCACCTACTACCCCGCCAAACCACTGGATAAATTTCTTCAGTTCGAAGCGACCCTGGGTACCAGCGATAAATTTTTCTATTACTGGGCGGGAAGAATCTATGCAGCACGGTACGACTATGGTGCGGCCATAGAAGCCTGGCAGAAATTCCTCGACCTGAAGGCCTACAAAAGCAAAGTGATTACTGACGAAGCAAAGGCGTTTATCGACGATGCTATTGTTAAAAAATCCTTTATTGAGCTTCCGTCCACCTATTCAGTGCACCATTTGCCGGCACCTATAAATACGCTCAATTCTGAAGAGAACCCTATCTTGTTTGACAACGAAAGTAAGCTGATGCTTGCGAGCATAGGCAACGATGAGAGTGTCCGCCGAAGAAAGCAAAGGTCAACTATTTACTTTTTTGAGCGGCAGGGGAAAAACAAATGGTCGCCACCAGTGAGCTACCCGGCTTTCAAGGAAATGAAAGGAAACATCGTCAACCTTCAGCTTTTCGACAACGAAACCAAGCTTCTTCTTTACTACGAAGACAAGAAAGGTGATCTGTATCAATCGGAAAAAGTGAATGGTGTTTGGCAAAAACCTAAGCCTTTGGATCAGATAGACCGCACTGGGATGCAGGTCAGCGGGTTTTTCACTTCCAATGGAGAAGTACTGGTTTATACCGCCGAATCAAAAAAGCCCGACAAAGACATCGACCTTTATATGGTAACCAGGCAGGGTGAAGGCCAATGGTCGGCACCTACTGAGCTACAGGAACTCAACTCTCCGTTTGACGAAGACAGCCCTTACATCACACCAGACGGCTCCACCATCTACTTTAGCTCGAGGGGCCACTCAAGTGTTGGCGGCTTTGACATATTCAAATCGGTACGAAACCCTACCACCGGCAGGTGGGGAACTCCGGAGAACATGGGCTATCCCATTAACACACCTGGTGATGAAATTTTCTTCAAGTTCAACAAAGACGGGAAAACTGGTTTTTTCAGTTCCGACAGGGCCGGCACAGTTGGTTTTCTCGATGCCTACCTGTTCGTAGAAGAAATCAAGATTCCGATGAAGGGCAGGGTAATCGCCAGCTCTACAAAGCAGCCTCTGGCAGGGGTGCTGGTGAAAGTAACGCCCGACAACCAGTACCTCAACACACTTTCTGCTGAAAGCAATCAGGATGGGGAGTTTGAGGTCTTGCTTACATCTGGATTTGACCAGGTATTCGACCTGACCTACATGGGGCTGCATGTTAAAACAGAAAGTATTTCAGTGGATCAGACAAGCCCCACGGACACGGTCAACAAAGTTTTTGACGTCGACTTAACCGAAACAATCCTTGCTCAGCAAACGCATCAACAGGGATTCCAGCAAGGCAAATCAACCATTCCAACCAAAACGACTACAAAAGTTGCCAGTGCCGGCACCGAAACCACAGCCCCAATTTCGGAATACACAGAGTTGGGTGACCTGGGAAAGAAATTCAGCAAAGGCAACAAAGCGATTTTGAGCAATATATACTTTGAGCCGGGATCCGATTATATCAGCTCTGCTTATACACCCGAGCTTTTCGCACTTTTCAAGGTAATGAGTGAAAACCCTGAACTGAGAATAGAGATTGGCGGGCACACCGACGCCCTGGAAGAAAAAACCACCTCGCAGAATTTATCGAAACTCAGAGCCAGAGCAGTGGGCAGCTACCTGGCGCAAAGAAGAATATCGGAGGATAGAATTAAAGAAGTGGGCTATGGAGCGACACAACCCCTGGCCTCGAATGACAATGAAAAAGAAGGGCGTGAGCTAAACCGCCGCATCGAAGTCCTTGTTATTGAATAGAACTTAAATTGTTTCGTTTATTATTCTTGTATAAATAAAACTCAACACCCAAATGAGAGCAAGCAAGATAGCAGGCATTGGCCACTATGTACCCGACAACGTGGTGACCAACAAAGACCTTGAAAAACTAATAGAAACCACTGACGAATGGATTCAGGAAAGAACGGGCATTAAAGAGCGCCGGTTTGTAGACCCAAAGTCGGATGAAGCTCCGTCAACCATGGGTACCAAGGCAGCTATGAAAGCCATCAAAAATGCTGGAATTACTCCCGACGACATTGACTTCATCATTTTTGCTACCCTCAGCCCCGACTACTACTTCCCAGGCCCCGGCGTGATGGTGCAGGAGCAGCTTGGCATCAAGGAAATTGGTGCGCTGGATGTCCGAAATCAGTGTTCAGGGTTTGTTTACGCTGTATCGATTGCAGATCAATTTATTAAAACAGGAATGTACAACAACATCCTGGTAATAGGCTCCGAGCTCCATAGCAGCGGCCTCGACATGACCACCAGAGGACGGGGCGTCTCAGTTATTTTCGGCGACGGCGCAGGTGCAGTGGTGATGCAGGCAGCCGACAAACCCGGTCAGGGGATACTTTCCACTCACCTGCACTCAGAAGGCAAACATGCTAAGGAGCTGGCGCTAATAGGCCCAAGTACCAAGCATTGGGTGGATAAGCTAATCGTCGAAAACGACCCAGAAGACATTAGCTACTACCCCTACATGAATGGCAACTTTGTGTTCAAGCACGCTGTAACCCGCTTTGAAGAGGTGATCAATGAAGCGCTGGACAAGAACGGTTTCAAAAGTACGGACATCAGCCTTTTGATCCCGCACCAGGCCAACCTGCGCATCAGCCAATTCATTCAAAAGAAAATGGGCCTGTCCAACGACCAGGTATTCAACAACATCATGAAATATGGTAATACTACGGCTGCGTCCATTCCCATTGCGATGAGTGAAGCGTGGCAGGAAGGAAAAATAAAAGAAGGCGACTTAGTTTGCCTCGCTGCATTTGGTAGCGGGTTTACCTGGGCATCTGCACTTATCAGATGGTAGAAGACGGGTTTTCTAAGGAAGAAATTGAGTTAATGGGCGACGGTGAACTACTGCTGCTCAAGCGCAAGGTGATTTCGAAGATGGCTGACCGATTCTCCAGGATTGAGGGTATATTCAGGCAAATAATGCGCAGTGAAAGTGATCTTCATTTACCACCAGACACCTTACTAAAAGCAGGAAAGGTATCCAGAGGAGAAAACTATAAAGGCCTCCCCTATATCGTGCTGGACTACCCAAGGCTTATGACCCGCCACGACGTGCTCAATATCCGACTGTTATTCTGGTGGGGGCATTACTTTACCTTGTCGCTTCATTTGGGAGGCGAGTTTTGGAAGGAGAGAAAGCCAAATATTTTAAGGAACACTGGGGCACTTACTCTGGAAAATATTCGTTTCCAAATCGATGGTTCACCCTGGGAAAACGACATTTTCTCAGATAATTTTCACGAGTTAAACCCCACCGACAGCGTGCAAACACTTTCAATTGAAAAATCCACCTTTTTGCGGCTCAGCCACTATTTACCTCTCAATGAGACACAAAATCTCGATGAATTCGCTACCAAAGGTTTTAAAAAATTTATGTCTATTTTAAAGGATTGAATAATCTAGCATTGTTTTTGAATGCCAAAGTAATCGGACAACAATCAAACCCCGGATGAATAAGCCCGCAAGCTATTTGTTTACATACTCTATAAGCATTTTTTGTCTATCCAGCTTTTTGCTTCCCGGATTAAAGGCCCAAACGATGTCTTTTCCGGATACAATTGCTACGTACAAAGGCGAAGTACAGAATGGTAAAAAAGAAGGCCTATGGCTTTTTTACAGGGGCAACAACCAACTGCTGGCGGAAGGTTTTTACAAAAATGATAAGAAGGACAGCCTTTGGTTTTTCTACAACGCAGATGGCCGCCGCAACCAAATGGAGAGCTACAAAGGTGGCATTCTCAACGGCATTTATGCCAGTATCTATTCAAATGGAGAAATCAAAGAAAGAGGCCGGTATAAAGATAGCCTGAGAACTGGTGAATGGGAAGGGTTCTACCGATTTGGGCTGAAGCTTTACGAGGGCAAATACAATGAGGGCAAAAGAGAAGGTCTTTGGAAAGAGTACTATGAAACAGGTAACCTTAAGTCGGCAGTGTTTTACGAGAATGACAAACTCGAAGGTGAGGCCGAATTTTACGACGAATACGGCCAATTACAGTCCAAAGTAAACTATAAGGAAAACACGCTTCACGGCCCTGTTACTGAGTTCTACCCCGACGGCAGCGTGGCACTTGAGGGACTCTTCAAGATAGGAAAGAAAGACAGTGTTTGGACAGAATATGATCCTTTCAAATTGGTTTTGGCGAAGGAGAAATATAAAAACGGCTCACTGGACGGAAAACAATCGTACTACTATCCAAGCGGCAAACTGGAGAAGACTGAGGAATATGAGTTAGGCACAGCAACCGGCAACTGGCAGCAATATTATGAGAATGGTCAGCTCAAACTGAATGTCAACTATAAGAACGGGCTAAAAGAAGGCATATATCAGGAGTTTTTCGCCCGGGGCAAAAAGAGCGTTGAAGGCAAATATGCCTACGACCTGAAGACCGGTACCTGGACAAGCTTCTTTGAAAATAGCAACCTCTATTCTATTGGCGATTATCTGCGTGATCAAAAAACTGGCTTGTGGAAATACTTTTACGAGGCTGGCCCAATCGAAACCGAAGGCAAGTACAAAAATGGTATGAGAGACGGCCAGTGGGTCAGCTACTATATCACGGGAGAAATATCTGCTATTGGTAGTTACAGGCTTGATCTGGAAGATGGAATCTGGGGCAGGTTTTACCAGAATGAACAACTGATACAGGATGAAAACTGGGACAACGGCCGACTGCTGGCTGTCAGTGAATACTTTACCCCAAAAGGCGAAGTTCTGCCAGGCGGCACCCTAAAAGACGGCTACGGGTCAAGGATAACCTACTATGACGACGGCACCCTTAAGCTGGAAAGCTATTACAAAAACGGCTTCACTGCTGATATCTGGAAGTACTATCATCCAAATGGCAAGCTGGCTTCTGAGGGGCAGTTGCTCAACTCCCAAAAACAAGGCGCCTGGAAATACTACTATGACAACGGAGCAGTGGAGTCAGAGGGCAAATACCTCAATGATGAGCGCACCGGCCTATGGAAATTTTACAACCGTAAGGGCAGGATAACCGATCAAATCAATTATTCTAACTAGTACGTCGGCGCATCGTCCCATTCCGACGGCTTTCTTTCCGTTCTGTAGATGGACTCCTCGCACTCCTGGCAGCCCCGTGTGTCGATATTATATAGGGGTGTTGAGCTATAAGGGAACGAAGGAATATTGTCTCGCCTGAAGTACACCGCCTTCACCTTGACAGAAGACGCTCCAAAATAGCCCAGCACCTGCTCATCCGGATCGTTCACGTTAAAAAGATTTCCATTGACAGTCACAGGCGGTTTGTCGAAAACACCACCGGCATTATTGATCAGGTCGCTGGCTGTTTTCCAAAACTTGTAGGCAGATTCCGTCAATGAATATTGCTCGGCCTGCAAATAGTATGGCTCCCGGCTGTCGTACTCGAACGACATCAAAGGCACTCTGCTGATCCTGCCGCCATTCACCAGGGCATCCGATCCAATATTGACACATCCTGCGCAAGCTTCTATTTCGAAACACTCACTACAGCAGTACCTCGCATACCAGGTAGGTGGCGATGGAAAATTTTGAACATACGTGAGACAGTAGTCAAGCTTGTTGTAATGCTTCCACTTCCACAGGTAATAGTTCTCCTCTTCTACGGGGTCGTTGGCATCCAGGTAAACATCAAATTCACCCTGCACAAATTCGCCCGTCACATCCCTGTACTCGGCGTATAGTGTATCTATTTCCGGCGCATGGGGCATCAGCTCAGGATATGATTCATAGGCTTTGCCGTTGGAAAGTTCAACTCTAAGCGTGTAGAATCTACCCGCAACTCCTTGTATACCATCCGCCGCTGTCACATAGGTACCTGCGTTGCCACTATAAACCAACTCCTCCTCGTTGCCTTCGCTGTCACTGATAAAAACCTTAGCGTCTCTTATCGTGTTCTCACTTTTTTTATCACCACTGGTGTACGAAGTACTGTAACTCAGCTTGATCACATAAGGCCCTGCCAGGTCTGTCACCGTTCCTTCCACGCTCAGCTTTGGGCTTTCGTTGGTCAAATCTGGACTAAATGGTGTGATGCAAGAACCCAGTAAAGTCAAGGAAAATATGTAAGCAGCTTGCAGAATACGCTTTATAGTCATTTGGTTCTTCATGGCTATCAAAAGGAGAAATTATACGTGATGGAAGGGAAAATGGTGCCAAAAATGGAGAGCTTGTAGGCGTTCGCCTGATTCACAGAGGCCTGATTATTGGGCTTAAAAAAGACTGAATAGGCATTCTTACGAGCGTAAACATTGTAAATGGAGAATGTCCAGCTACCCTTCCACTTCGTTTGCTTGGCGGGGTCGGGCCCAACCGTCATCGCCAGGTCGAGTCTGTGATAGTCAGGTATTTTGTACTGATTTCTGCTCACATAGTTGGGAATAAAAAGTCCGTAGACATAGTATTTGTCGTCCGGATATGTAACCGGCCTCCCTGTGCTATAAGTGAAGTTGGCAGAAAAATTCACCCTGGCACTCTCCTTCCAGGTGGCAGACATATTCAAAATGTGAGGTTTGTTGAAATTGGTGGGGTAGTACTCCCCTCCACTTATTTCTTCTTCCTCAAATTCACCTTTCACCTGCTGACGTGCCTGCGAATAAGTATAGCTTAGCCAGCCAGTAAGGCGGCCTAAGTTTTTCTTCGTCTGAAATTCAACTCCATAAGCATAGCCGCTGCCGTGAAGGATGGCAGTTTCAAGCGCCTGATTGAGCAGCAACTCGGCCCCGTCCTTGTAGTCACTTACATTTTGAGTTGTTTTGTAAAACACCTCAGTTGATACCTCGTACTCATTGCTGTTAATATTCTTGAAATAGCCTACCGACAATTGATCAGCAATGATTGGCTGAGAATAAGTGTTACTTAGCTGCCACCTATCGATAGGCAATGCCGCAGTTGTGTTCGATACCAACTGCAAATACTGTCGCATTTTGTTGTAGCCAAGCTTTATCGAACTGCTTGGGTTCAGGCTGTATTTAAAAGAAAACCTGGGCTCTGCCCCATGGTAGCTAGCCACCTTTTCACCTCTGCTGAAAAAAGTCGTATCTGTAATTGTTTTGAGTGAAAATGGCTGGGTTGGGTCGTAAGAGTACACGTTTCTCTCACCCATGTTTTGGAAGTACGAATACCTAAGCCCAAGCATCAAAGTAATTTTGTCATTAAACACGATTTCATCACTTACGAAGCCCGCCAGCTCCAGTCCGTTTTCCTGCTGTAGCAACAACTCATTGACACTCGACTGGTCGCTGTTAGGGTCAAGATGACCCGGGTCAATGATGTACTTGGTGGCAGCCACTCCAAACATCACCGAATGTCCGCCGGAGCTAAACCAACTAAAGTCTGATTTGAGCTTGCGGTACTTTACAGCCGAGGTAAGGTCAAATCCGTTGGTAGGCTCCGGACTAGATATGATCGCATTGTAGTCGCTGTACACACCGACGATATTGGCAATGAAGTTGTCCGCAAAAGCATGGTCCCAGCGAACCGTGGCGTTGGCTGTTTCCCATGCAAATTGAGAAGACGAAGCGTTTATTTCTACGGCCGACAGGGAATCGGACGCCAGCTTGAATCCGTCGTGGGCCCTGTAGAACGACACCTGGAGTTTGTTGTTGTTATTCAGCTTGTACAACAGCTTGCCCGTAACATCATAAAAGTTGGCCCTGGTGTCCTGAATAGATTTGTTGGGAGATATTTTGAGCAGGTAATCAGAAAATGAAGCTCTTCCACCTATCAGGAAGCTGAGCTTTTCGTTCTTGCCAATAGGCCCCTCCAGCATCAAACGGTTGGAAATAAGTCCTACGCCACCTGCCAACTTGAGCCTTTCCGTTTCCGGATTTCTTATTTTGATATCAAGCACCGACGACACCCGGCTTCCGTACTGCGCAGGAATGGCCCCACGGTAAAAAGTAACGTCTCGCACCATGTCCGGATTAAAAACTGAAAATAGGCCCATCAGGTGGGAGCTATTGAAGACCGGCGCATCATCCAGCAAAATCAGGTTTTGGTCAATATTACCTCCTCGCACATTCAGCCCTGTGGTGCCTTCACCCACCGTACTCACTCCGGGCAGCATCAGCAAACTCTTCATTACATCCACTTCCCCCATGAACGATGGCATTTTTTCGATGGTCTTCATCGACATTTTGCTTACTCCTATTTCTGAGCTGGAAATATTGTGATCCTCGGCCTGTCCGCTTACACTCACCTCTTGCAAAAGCTGCGACGACTCCTCCAGGTTCATGTTGATAGTAACTGCCCTGTTGAGTGCAATATTCCTTTTCTTCGATTCGAAGCCCACATAGGTGAATTCAACCGAGTGAACCCCCTGAGGAAGAAACATGGCAAAGTAACCTGTGGAGTCTGTCATGACCCCGGTAGACAAGTTGGTTATGTACACATTGGCTCCTTCAATGGGTTCCCCTGTAACACTGTTTTTAACGTAGCCTTTTAGTTGAAAATTCTGTGCCGAGAGGTCTGAAAAAGCACAAAAGAGCAGAATAAAAAGAGCCGTGAGAGCCCTTAAAAAGTATCTCATTTAGTTTTCGATGTAGTAAAATCCTGTGGTAAAAATCTAATAACAGCTAAAGGTGTCGAAACCCCGAAAGTAGCGATTAATTTTTTCTCAAAAAAAAATGTAGTTACCATTCCTTAGTGACAATATTTTAGCAAAACACCATCACTAAAAACATTATACCGATCATCCTGTTATATGATTTGTAAATCATAAAAGCATGGCATTCGGATTCTTTAGAAAGAAAAGTGAAAAAGAAAAACTGATCGAAAAGCACAGAAAGCTGCTTGAAGAGTCGTTTAAACTCAGCAGTATAAACCGCCGAAAATCGGACGAAAAAGTCGCTGAGGCCGAAGCTCTGATGCGTAAAATCGAAAACTTGCCCGAAAAGTAGATCAGTCCCTGACCCCCTGCTGCTGCAATAGCTGGTCATTGTATATCCTCTGGTTCAGGGTACTATTGTATCCACGGCCCTTCTTGTTCTCGTATTTAGTGTAAGACCTTGACGCCCATTCTTTGGCGCTATCAAAATCTCCCAGCACTTCGTAGGCCACAGCAATATTATAGGCCAGCTTGCCTCCTTCTTTTCGCTTGATACTCTGGCTAAGCCTCCCTCTCCAGGTGTCAATGGCGTTTTGCCATTGCCCCACCTGCGCCTCTCTCGCACCTTGCCTTACTTCAGGTGTCTTCTTCGACTTAGCGTAATAAAACCGACTCAATTGCACCGGCATCGGCGCAATTTTGTAGGCATAGGTAGAACCAGCCGTGCGACTAACCTGCCTGGTGGCTTCCGTCTTTTGAATTAACTGCGACATGGCGTCTTTGACATTGGCACCAGTAGCACTCCAATTATTGGAAGGATTAAAGAGCTGC
The DNA here is from genome assembly GCF_040222385.1 of Imperialibacter sp. GTDB lineage: Bacteria > Bacteroidota > Bacteroidia > Cytophagales > Cyclobacteriaceae > Imperialibacter. The sequence goes on along the minus strand of NZ_JAVKDF010000023.1, from coordinate 546,108 downwards.
TGATCTGCAATGGTCTTTTCAAGGGGATCGTAAAGTCGAAAACCAATCTTTGCATTGCCCACGCCCTCGGCATAATACTCGACTACCTTCTCCATTACTTTTTTTCCGTCTTTCTCAACCTCTCGTTCCACATCACGTTTCCCGTTGGTAACGATGAAGTCGGTATCAAAAATTTCAACGGCGATCACAGCATCTGCACCATAGCTCCGACAAAGACGTTCGATCACTCCCCATGAAATCGGATCGGGAAATGCGCCTGTCATGCTGTTGCCCTTCAGCGTTTCGCTGGCTCGTTTCAACTGGAACCTGGGGCTCGCCATAAGCTGCTGCTGAAAGGCATTCATGGCTTCTTGAAGGCCCGCCCTATCCTCGCCTGGCATTTCACCTGTGAGTATTCCCTCCACTATGCCAAGCCCTTTCTTTTCAAACTCAGTCCTGTCGACCAATAAAATTGTGTTGACATGAGACGGAAAGGTAATCTCCGCAGGCCTCAGCGTATTGATATATACCGATTTGGTGCAGGAGCTGGCAGCCAGGCCTATAGGCAGCAGAGCCACTAAAAGCTTCAGGGTGTAATTGGTTAGTCTCATAATATTCCAGTCTAAAGAAACGCTTCTCAATAAAGATACCAAAAATACTACATTCCCAAATGGACGCTAAGGCAACGCATTCAGGTAATTGATACCTTTCACTATTTCATGTGGATGCGACCAGGGAATAAAATGATTGACCCCGCCTAGCAGTTGAATGTGAATAAGGCTATCGGGCATAAATTTTCCGGGGTAATAGGCATTCTCCATCGGCACAAGCGTGTCCTCGTCACCCTGAAGCATATAGACAGGCGTGTGTAGGCTTTTCCAGCCATCTGTCATCATCTCCAGCTCTTCCTTAAGGTAGATAATTTCTTCATTAGATACCGCCAGACTTATGGGTGTGAAAGTGCGAATAACGAAGTTGCGCAGCAGCGGCCTGAACCACTCATCAGGTTCCAGTGCTGGGTCAATCGAAGGAGCCACAAACAACAACCCCCTTACATTGTCAGGGTAATCCATCGCCATTTGGGCAATGACCGGGCCTCCCAGCGAATGGCCAACCAGAATAGCCTTCTTGTCAGGGTATCTCTTCAGTATCTGATACAAAAACTGGCTTTGCTTTTTTAAGGAGGGCTCAGCTCTGCCAAAATTAGAGTGCCCAAACCCCGGCCTGTCGGGCGCAATAATGTGAAAGTTGGCAATAAGAACCGAATCCTTCAGAAAGTCGGCAAAGGCACTCCAGGAACCGGGAGAGCCATGAACAAACATTACCAATGGCTTCGTTTTGTCGCCTGCTTCAGCGTAGTTAACTGTTCTGTCGTCGAAAGAGAACGACACCAGTTCAGGCTTTTGAGAACCTTCGTAATAGTCATCCATTGACCTGGAAGACATACGAAATTCCATGCACCCGCCAATAAAATGGGAGACAAGGGCACAGACAACAATCACAAAAAATACCTTCAGAAGAGTTTTCAAAACCACATGGTGTATGAGGCTCCTAACCTATTTCAGAAACAAAAGTTCCCTGTATTTAACGAGTGGCCAGTCCTCGTCGTCAACAAACAACTCAAGCTTATCAACCGAGTACCTGATCTTATCAAAATATTTGTGCCTGATGTCATCACAATAGGCAATAGCCCGCTTCCTTGAATCCTCAACCTTATTGATCTTCTTCCTTTCTTCAATCATCTCATTCACATTTTTACGCAGAGCAGAAATGTGTTGGCTGATTTCTTCTATATAGCTGATGATCTCTTTGTTATCCACCCCAAGCTCCTTCAAGCCTTTTGCATTCTGAATGAGCTTATTCTGATAAGCAATGGCCGTTGGAATGATATGGTTCAGAGCCAGGTCTCCCATAACCCGAGAGTCAATCTGGGCCTTTTTGATATAGTTCTCAATCATGATTTCATGACGGGCTTTCACCTCCTTTTCATTCAATATTTTATTGGAGCTGAATAGCTGAGTGGACTTGTCAGAAAGGTAAAAATCCAATGCCCTGGGTGTGTCTCTCACATTGGAAAGACCTCGCTTTTCAGCCTCTTTCACCCAGCTATCTGAATAACCATCGCCCTCAAACCTAATCGATTTCGATTCCTTGATATATTTTCGGAGGATCTCGATAATCGCCAGCCTGCGGTCTTTACCCTTGTTGGTCAGCTTGGTTACTTCCGAATAGAACTTGTTGAGCTGGTCGGCCACAATGAGGTTAAGCACCATCATAGGGTTCGACACATTCGACTCGCTGCCTACTGCCCTGAACTCAAACTTATTGCCGGTGAAAGCAAATGGCGAGGTTCTGTTTCTGTCGGTATTGTCCATGATGATTTCAGGTATCTGATCGATCCCGAGTTTCATATAAAGATTATCACCCTTTTCAATTTTCACATTCCCGTTTTTCTCCAGCTCGTCCAGCACATTACTCAGTGTTTGCCCAATGAAAACTGAAATAATCGCTGGGGGCGCCTCATTAGCCCCTAACCGAAAGTCGTTACCAAAGGAAGCAATGCTGGCTCTGAGCAAATCAGCATGCTCGTACACCGCTTTGATGGACACCACGAAGAAGGTCAGAAAAAGCAGATTTTCCCTGGCACTGCTGGTAGGCTGGAGCAGGTTCACGCCAGTGTCGGTCATGAGCGACCAGTTGTTGTGCTTGCCATTTCCGTTTACACCTGCAAAAGGCTTTTCGTGCAGCAACACTTTTAGGTCGTGCTTGAAAGCCACCCTGTCCATGATGTCCCTCAATAGCTGGTTGTGGTCGGTAGCCACGTTAGCCTCCTCGAACATCGGAGCTGCCTCAAACTGAGAAGGAGCCACCTCGTTGTGCCTGGTGCGAATAGGGATGCCCAACTTGTGAGCCTCTACCTCAAACTCTTTCATGAACTCTTGCACCCTTGTGGGGATGGTGCCAAAGTAATGGTCGTCCAATTGCTGACCTCGGGCCGGGTTGTGGCCAAACACCGTTCGCCCGCACATCACCAGATCAGGCCGGGCGTTGTAAAGTGCCCTGTCCACGACGAAATATTCCTGCTCCCAGCCAAGCGTGGGCGTTACGTTAGCCACTGCCCTGTCGAACAACCGGCAAACTTTGGTGGAGGCTCTGTCAATGGCTTCAATGGCTTTCAGCAGCGGTGCCTTATAGTCGAGTGCCTCCCCGGTAAACGACACAAATATCGTAGGTATGCACAGCGTAGTGTCCCAAATAAAAATGGGGGAGCTAGGATCCCAGGCAGTGTAGCCTCGGGCTTCAAACGTGCTTCTTATCCCCCCACTTGGAAAAGAGGAGGCATCGGGCTCCTGCTGAACAAGGGCGCTTCCTTTGAATTCTTCAATACCTTTGGTGGAATCGAAAAAAGTATCATGTTTTTCGGCAGTGGCGCCCGTTAATGGTTGAAACCAGTGTGTGTAGTGTGTCACACCCCTGTTCATGGCCCAGGTTTTTACGGCCGCAGCCACTGCGTCAGCCGTTTCTTTATCTACCCGCTTTCCATGCCCCACATGCACTACTTTCTCAAAAATCTCCGGCGCAAGAGCACTTCGCATTTGAGGTCTTCCAAAAGCATTCTGGCCGAAGTAATCGGATATCTTTAACGAAGGAAGCTTGAACTCTACCTTCTTTCTCATGCTAAGGGCCTCCAGTGCCTTAAACCTCAGTCTTGCCATTTTTAAGTGATATTTTAGTATTAAAAAAACCTGTACGAGCGCCCATTTCTGCCAACTTCGAAATTAATCATTTTTTGATCCTGATAAACGTTTTAGTCAAATTACACCGGCCGCACTGAATTCTTTGATGCTTAATTGCAGGCAATGTATTTTGCATCCCCAAGATAACGCTATGCACATTTTCTATCACCCTCAAAAATCCTCAGTGAATGATGTCGTTACACTCGATAAGGAAGAGTCGCAACACTGCCTGAAAGTACTAAGGCACAAAAAAAGTGACCAGGTTTATTTCACCAACGGAATGGGCGAACGTTATTTATGCAGAATTGTGGGTGACCAACCAGGAGCGGCTCAGCTGGAGGTGCTCAGTATTGAAAGCTTTACGAGACCCTTTCACATTCACATTGCCATAGCACCAACCAAACAGCCTGACAGAATTGAATGGTTTCTGGAAAAAGTGTGCGAGTTGGGCGTGGACGAAATCACCTTCCTAGAATGCGAACATTCAGTACGAACCAAACTGAAGCTGGAGAGAGCAGAGAAAATCACCATCAGCGCTTTGAAGCAATCCAAGAACTTCATCAAAGCAAAACTGAATGGTTTGGTTAAACTGGATGAATTGATACAAACACAGCAAGAGGGCAGGCAAAACTTCGTAGCTATTGCCAACCAGCCCATAGAAAACTATCTGATAGCAAAAGTGAAGAAGCATACCTCCTACCTGATACTGATCGGCCCCGAGGGAGATTTCTCAGCGGCCGAAATAGACCGGGCTATTTCCAGGGGATTTTTGCCCGTAAGCCTGGGAGAGTCGGTGCTGAGAACAGAAACAGCCGGCATTGTGGCATGTCACTTATTGCATGTTGCCAACCAAATACCAACGCCTTAAAACGATGAAAGCCCGCTTTCACGGGCTCTCTTTTATTCATCAATTTCTCGCTTGCAGCTTAGAACGTAAATACTGCCGCCAACACAAAGCTGGAAAGCGAGTTAGCATACTTTACGTCCAAAGGATCAGAAAAGTCGGTAATAACAGCATCATCCTCAGAGAAAGAATCAATCCTGAATTCAGGAATGAATGTAAGTGGCCCAACGCTGTAGTTCGCTGAAAGCGTGGCCGCAAAAACACTCTCATCAGTTGTAAGCACGCCTACTCCCTTGTCTCCAAAGTATTCACCTCTAACGCCCAATTTAAGTGCATCAGAAGCAGCTACCTGAAAATAACCAGCAGCTCCGTAGAAATTGTCGGAGGCAGAAGTTGCGTTAACGCCAATATATACAGCGTCAGACACGTCCATTCCTGCGGTTAAGTCTATTTGGAAAAAGCCGTCCGTAAATACGGTATTCAAATAAGCACTACCAGCGTCGAATGAGTAACCCAGTTGGCCACCACCATAATAGGTGTTGTCAGGGTTAAAATCCGTTGCGTCAGTTGGGTTCATGATAGCTGCTGCCAGGCTAAATCCACCACCTAAATCAAAGTCGGCCTTTAATCCAGTATGAGAGAAGGGGCCGTACGAAAACATGTAAGAAGTGGAATAGTTAAAGTTAGCAGTAGGAGAGATTACCTCGTAACCCAGAAATGTATTGAAGTTTCCCAAAGTCAACGTTACCTTTTCTCCAACATTCCAATACACATAAAGTTGGTTAACAATGTTTAAGGCTGCGGGTGAGCCAAAAACTGCATCAGCACCACGGGGTCCAAAAACCAAATCCGCTACCATGCCTACCTTTTCGCCTTCATATGCTCCTATCAAATTCACCATGCCCAAAGAAAAGCCTGGCAGGTTAGCGAACGATGTACCTGGCGCAGTTGCACCACCATTTGTCCTATCATTGGTAGAATTCAAGTTAGCCCTGTAATAAGTATCTACTGATCCCGACAATGAAAACGGAGAAGTCTCCTCTTCTTCCTCTTGCGCAAAAGCGCTCACTGACAACGATAGTGTAAATATTGTAGCGAATACGCCACGGAATAATAATTTTGTAACAGTGTTCATAAGCTTTAACGTTTTTTTAAAGTTTTTGGATAAGGCCTCTCTTGCTCGTTAGGTTGCCGCCGCAAGCAAGGAGGCCTCTTTTTTTATTGTGAGTTTTGATTGATTATCAATCAGGATAGATGATAGTATAGCCTCTGATACCATGCTCATGGCTGTCAAGACCAGACTTCTCATGCTCTTCAGACACTCTGATACCGAATGTTTTCTTAAGAATGAAGAAGATGAGGAAAGCAGCAGTAAATGCGGCCAGGCCACAGATAACCACACCTTTCAATTGAATCCAGAAAGTATGCTCAGGGTTAGTAGAGAACAGACCCACCGCAAGTGTGCCCCATATACCGCAAACAAGGTGAACAGAAACAGCACCCACTACGTCGTCCAGTTTCAGCTTATCAAGAAGTACAACTGAGTACACTACAGCGATACCTGCCACAAGGCCTACAAAAAGTGCCCAACCCGGGTTGATCACGTCAGCACCTGCTGTAATACCTACAAGGCCAGCCAGAATACCGTTAAGCATCATACCAATATCAAGCCTCTTGAATAGCAGGTAGCCACCAATGAAACCACCGATACCGCCAGTACAAGCTGCCAATGAAGTAGTAACAAGAACAAATGAAACCAGTCCGGGATCAGCAGACAACACAGAACCACCGTTGAAACCAAACCAGCCCAACCACAGCATAAATACACCTATTACTGCAAGAGGTACGCTAGCACCTGGCTTGTCAACTACTTTGCCGTCAACATATTTTCCAATACGAGGTCCGAGAAGGATAATACCCGCCAACGCACCCCATCCACCTACTGAGTGAACAAGCGTAGAACCAGCGAAGTCATAGAAGCCCATGTCGTCGAGCGCACCACCACCCCATTTCCATGAACCGATTAGTGGATACACAAATCCAACGTAGATAATGGTGAAAATCAGATAAGTAGAAATCTTGATGCGTTCAGCCACCGCTCCAGATACGATAGTTGCAGCAGTAGCAGCGAACATGGCCTGGAACAAGAAGTCTGTCCAGTAGGTGTATCCTCCACTTGCATATTCTGTTGTTACATCAGCGTCTGCTGGAGAAAACCAGAACATTGACCAGCCGGCTCCATCAAAAGCAAACCAGCCAGGCACATCAAATCCTGGGTACATAAGGAAAAAACCACAAAGAGCATAAGTCAAAAGCCCTATTATAGGAGTGATTGTGTTTTTGAATAGGATGTTGACCGTATTCTTTGCCTGGGAAAACCCAGTTTCTACCCCAGCAAATCCAAGGTGCATAATAAATACCAACGCTGTAGCCAGCATCATCCAGATGTTGTTGGCTGTCAATAGTACATCAGCAATTTGCGTGCTGTAATCCACAACTTCAGCTGCGGTTTCAGAGGCTACCACCATGGTGGCCTCGGCTACTTCGGCCACAGCACTGTCGACTGCCAGAGAGTCCTGAGCTGAGCTAACGTAAGCAAGAACGGGTGTAAAGACTTTCATCATACTACTACTTGTTAGTGTTAGGTTTAAATGTATTTGAATGAATAATTTTCAATAGTTACTAACTAGTGATTCAATTTTGACCCAATTTTATATCATTTATTGCAAATCAATCATTTTCACGTTTACTTTTTACCCTATACACTTGTCATTTTTACATTCGTTAAAATAATTGCTATTAGTATCACCCATATCGACTCCAATTTTAACATATTCATAACAGTAGAGGTTTCGTATTATGATATATTCAAAAAGTGTATGTTTTTTAAATTTTTCATATTATATATGGCTGTTCATTGATAATTTATCAAAATACTACTCAATGGAAACGATGCCTAAAAACGATCTGGCAATAGTCGTCGCTTCAAATAATTATTTTGCCCAAAAAGTAGTATATCTAACTTTAGTTTCGACCTCCTGGAGAATTGCCGAATATTAGGTGGTCAATACCCTCCAATTCAAAATTTTAGCAATCGGGGTAAAACACCTGAGCATCGATTGATAGAATCAATGCTGTCGCATCCTGGGATTGATGGTAAAAAAAGGCACCATTGTGATAATGGTGTCAATTATGAAGAGATGAAAAAAAAGCCTCCTGAATTGAATTCAGAAGGCCATTATGCAAAAAGAAACAAGTCTGAAAACCTTATTTCACAGTTTTCACAGTTTTGATGATCCTTGCAGCTACTTTGTAGGGATCAGCATTCGACGCAGGTCTTCTGTCTTCCAGGTAGCCGCTCCATCCGTGATTTGCGGTGTAAACCGGAATACGAATAGAAGCACCCCTATCCGATACGCCATAAGAGAAATCGTGAATAGAAGCGGTCTCGTGCTTACCAGTCAAACGCTGATCATTGTAAGCTCCATAGACAGCAATATGCTCTTTTACCACACCTCTGAAGGCCTCACAAACTTTCTCAACCTTCTCTCTGGAACCAGCGGTTCTGAGGTAGGTGTTGGAGAAGTTAGCGTGCATGCCTGAACCATTCCAGTCAAGCTGACCGAGCGGCTTAGGGTGATACTCGATATACAAGCCATACTTTTCAGAGAGTCTTTCCATCAGGTATCTTGCTACCCACACTTCATCGCCAGCCTGTGTGGCTCCTTTGGCGAAAATCTGCCATTCCCACTGCCCTGTGGCTACTTCACCATTGGTTCCTTCCACGTTGAGACCTGCAGCCAAACACAAATCAAGGTGCTCGTCCTTAAACTCTCTTCCAAAGACGTTCTTACCACCTACACCACAATAGTAAGGTCCCTGTGGAGCAGGGTAGCCTCCAGCGGGGAATCCAACTGGCTTACCAGTTTCAGGATCCATAAGGAAATACTCTTGCTCAAATCCGAACCAGAAATCGTCATCAGAATCATCAATCGTTGCTCTGCCGTTTGTGACATGAGCGGTTCCATCGGCATTGAGAACTTCGGTCATCACAAGGTATCCATTTTCAATGGCAGGATCAGGACAAACGAAGACAGGTTTTAATAAACAATCTGAGGAGCCGCCAAGAGCTTGCTCTGTTGAACTTCCGTCAAATGACCACATGGGGGCGTCCTCAAGCTTACCGCTAAAACCATCAACGATTTTAGTCTTACTTCTTAAACTTTGAGTAGGCTTGTATCCATCCAGCCAAATGTACTCTAGTTTGGATTTTGACATAATAGTTAAGTTTAATTTTGAACCAGTTACTAAGTGATTTGCAAAAAAACCTTTGATTTAAGGTGATTATCAAAGGCAATGTTACGGCAAAATTGAAATTTTTACAAAAATTGGTTAAATATTGTATATATGGCAAAATATACGTCGTTCGGCTACGGAATTGTTAAATTTAAAGTAATTCAATCGTGTGCAATTTCAAAATCAGAATTATCGTATCCAAGACCTCTGTCAAGCCTACTGTAAGAAGGGAATTAGTGGGTATTACCAGAATAATATTCGGAGTTGCTAAAGTACAAAAAGCCTTGCGCTGGCAGGCTTAAAGGTGTCAATAAAACACAAGTGACAGCTACTTCCTTACTTTACCGGTTCTGTCTATGACAATATAGGCAAGATCGGCAGTTGGGTCTCCTGCAGGTTTTTCGAGGTAAATGATCGTCTCCATCACCATTTTGTTAAAGGAGACTGATACCGGAGGATGATCGAGATCGAGAGAGGCCTTCCAGAGCGCTTTCCCTGCATTGTCGACGGTGGTGATGAAAAGGTGTGTTTTCTCCTTCAGTGGGTAGTGAATAAAAAAAGTCCTGAATCCGTCAGCGGTTGGGGCATGCCCGGCGTTTTTAGGTTTAAAGAAAAAGTCTTTGTTTGGTGTCGGCAATTTTTCGTTCAACATCCATTCCACTGTGTACGCCGGTGTCGCCTTTGCCACTACAAAGTTCAAGTCTTTACCGACGAGCTTCAGCCCGTTTACATAAAGCCCCGCACTATCTGCAATGTGTATTGTGCTAAATCCAGTTGTTATGGCAACGCTGTCCTTGATTGTCAGTGCAATTGAGTCAGCATTTTCAGCAATCAACCAACTCTTTCTCTTTTTCAAGTCCTCTGCTCTCTTGCTCCACAAGCTCAGTTCTGTATCAACAAAGCTCTCCCTTTCATTGGCATAGCTCAGCAGTTGGTCGGGAGAAACATATCGACTCGTAAAAAAAACAGGGTTCCGCTGAAAACCTCCCTCAGCCTTTTGCTTGTCAATGGCAATGAACCCTTTCATTTTATCCAGCCTTCCAATAAGGTTTGAAACAGCCATATACAGGTCGTCGACTTTAGCGCTGTCGGGCATTACACTTGGCTGTTTTTCAATCAGGTAGTTTAATTCTTCTACTTTGAAACTGACCACCTTCTCAGTCAGGGTATTTGCGCCAAAGCCTCTGACTTTGGCTAAAATCGTCGGGTCAAATTCGAAAGGCCCGCTAACGCCAGATGGGTTTTGAACAAAGGCCTGCTTTTTTGCCACCAGGTCACGATCATAAGCAATTAGCTCTTGCCTGAATGGGCCGATATTAGATTTCTGCTCAGATTTTGTCATCTCTATCCAAGCCTTCAAATCCCAATACTCTATGTTGCCTTCCCTGGTAAGGTCAAGAGAACCTTTGCTGAAATCGGCCAGGTCGTACAGCGTTTTTTCCGTAAGAGTGTGAGCAAGCCCAGGTGATGGTATCTTAGCTAGTGACGCTTCAGCATTTGCCATAGCGCTTTCAAGATTTTTTACAATTCCTTCGAGCTTCACAAACTCCTGCTCAACTTCCTTGTCCATACCCAGGAGAAAGGAAGACTGATCTGGGAAGTCAATCTTAAAATTTTGCAGTATGTTTTGTGCCTCATCGTACAACTTATTCGCCACCGATGCCTCTTTTAAAAAAGCCCTGACATTACTCCTTCTTTCCTGAAGGGATTTCACCTTGTTTTCTATATCCAGATGAACATCGGACACTTTGATCCCAAACTCACCAGTTCTCAAATCCCTTCTATTGAACTCCTGATAATACTCTTCATTTTTCTTTAGCTCCTTTTCATCTATCAGCTTCAGTGACTTATTATAATGGAGATCAGCGGCATCGATGTGGATAAACATCTGGGCAGTATCGGTAACGATATTTTCGGACAATGCCTTTCGCTCAAGTATTTTGCCCAGACTGTAATGAGCATTGGCTTCCTCACTATTTTTGGGGTCAGCGATAAACAAATCCAGTTGTTTTTCAGCTTCATCCCATTTAGATGCCTGCATTAAGGGAAAGATATCTTTGTACTTTAATTTCTGAGCCGAAACAGCAAGTGAAAAAAATAAAATAATAGTGGCGGTAGATACACAAGACTTTCTCATTGGTGACGACAATTTACCACTAAGTTAAAAATGTTCTGCCACAAATGTAAAATACACCACTATTTCGCCAATTCTAGATGAATCCATAACGTGAGTTATTAGATTGCAACTTACAATACCAAAATTCACACTTACTTAAACATCAATAAGATGAAAATTTCAGGCATTGCATTAATTATCACCTTTCTGGTGGCCTTTTCATCCGCTTCCTTCGCTCAGAAGTCGAAGAGGGAGTTTTACCAACTAAAAGTATATACCCTTGCTTCTGATGCTCAGGAGAAAGTGGTTGACAACTATTTAAAAGACGCCTTTGTCCCAGCTCTTCACAGGGCCAATATCAAGTCAGTTGGCGTATTTAAAGCCATACTAAGTGAGACAGACACCGTTCGAAAAGTCTATGTGTTGATCCCGTTTGCTTCGTACGATCAATTCAGCGCCCTCGCCAATACGCTTTCGAAGGACGCACAGTATCAAACAGCCGGAAGCGAATACATCAATGCTGCTTACAACCAGCCTCCTTATGCCAGGATTGAGAGCACGTTGCTTCAGGCTTTTACAGGAATGCCCTTTATGAAAACGCCGAATCTCAGCGGCCCAAAAAGTGAGCGTGTGTATGAGCTTAGGAGCTACGAATCGGCTACCGAAAAAATCCACCTAAACAAAGTAGAAATGTTTAATGATGGAGAGGTAGCGCTTTTCGACAGGCTTGGATTCAATGCAGTGTTCTATGGAGAAGTGATTTCAGGCTCCACCATGCCAAACCTCATGTACATGACCACCTTTGAGAACAAAGCAAGCAGAGATGAGCACTGGAAAGCTTTTTCTACTGCACCGGAGTGGGAAAAGTTAAAGGTGATGCCAAAATACCAAAACAATGTTTCAAAGAATGTAACGAGGTTTCTGGTACCTGCCGAATATTCTGACTATTGATTGAATTCACTACAGGTTATTCCAATTAGGGGCTAAGCCTCTAATTGGAAGACACTGCACACATTTCTATAAACACCTTTTTGTAATGCTTCGGATCCATGTCGGAAGCTATTTTGTAGTCGGTGCAGGCGGCACTACTGAGCCCTACACTGGATTTGCAGTCGGCTCGCCTAACGTACAAATCGGCCGGCGCATATTCAAGTGCTTCTGCGGTGTCAAAGTCGTCAATGGCTTCGGCGTATTTACCCGCCCTCATTTGCAAAATTCCTCTGTTGAAATAGGCCTGGTTGAAATTGGGCTTTTGAGAGATTACGTAGTTAATATCCCTTAGGGCCATGTAGCCATTACCGACAGTACCCATCACTATTGCCCGATGATAGAACAGCGTAACATCACTGTCATCCTCTTTTATGGCTTTGTTGTAGTAGCTTAGCGCAGCCCATGGATCATTGTCTGCCATCATCACCCGCCCCATCAGATAGTTTGCCTCAAAATTTTCCTCGTCTCTCCTCAGCACCCGAAAAAGGTCGGTTTTTGCTCCATCCAAATACTCTGTTTTCAACAGGCACCGGGCTCTCGCTATCAGAATCTCATTGGCCTTTTCATTGTATTTCAGCGATTTTCCATACCAGGTAATGGCTTCGTTGTACCTACCCAACTCCTCAAGACTTCGTGCAATATTGTAAAGGTGATACCAGTTTTGGGGATCAAGACTTGACAATTCTTTAAAAATTGTCAAAGATTGCTCAAAATCTTCATTTTCAAACGCTTCAAAAGCTGCCTCCTCCTTGTCTTCGCAGGCAAAAAGGCAGAGAGCCAGTAGAAAAAGAAGGCCAGCGTTTCTCATGCTGAAAGATAAACTAATCGTTTAGTTGATGCAAATGCTTTGACTAATTAATTCCAGAAAGTGAATGAACAGAAACGCCAGTTACTACATAGAGCAACTAAATCTCGACTCTCACCCTGAAGGTGGTTATTTTAAAGAGACATATAGAAGTGCTGACACCACCGCCACCAAAGCCGGGCAAAGGAGCATTTCCACCGCCATTTACTTTCTGTTGGAGGCCGGGAATTTTTCTGCATTTCATAGGATAAAATCAGATGAAGCCTGGCACTTTTATGATGGCGACCCACTTTCGATATACATCATTGATCAAAGTGGCATACTTGAAGAGGTTCGCCTTGGCCTTGACATTTCAGCAGACCAAAAGCCTCAGGCAGTCGTTCCAGCTAACTGCTGGTTTGCCTCAAGAGTGGCTGCCGGCGGGGAATTTTCTCTGGTCGGCTGCACTGTCGCTCCAGGTTTTGACTTTCAGGACTTCGAAATGGCTGAAAGGAATAAGTTGATTAAAGAATATCCCCAGCACCAATCAATCATCACTTCCCTTACGAGGAATTGAGCATTCAATTACTTGACTTTGTCAAGTAATATCATTTTCTTCACCTCATGATTGAAGGTGAAAAAGCAATAGCCGCCGTTCGTGATTTCAACAGGTTTTACACAAGTGTTATCGGGCTGCTCGACAAGCATATACTCGACAGCCCATATTCTCTGTCCGAAGCACGGGTCATGTTCGAAATAAATAGCACAGGAAGCTGCACTGCCAGGCATATAAAAGCTACCACTAAAATGGATGAGGGATATTTAAGCAGAATAATAGATAAGCTGTTGAAACAAGGCCTATTGAAGAAAACCAGGTCGGACGAAGACGGCAGAGCGTTTTTGCTTTCACTATCGCCAGCCGGGCAGCGGGAGTTTGCCAGGCTCGACAAAGCCTCGCATGACGACATAGCGCTGTTACTGAAAAAACTGAGCCGAAAAGAGATTGACCTTCTTTCTACTCAGCTCCAAAGCATCAAATCAATTTTAGCGAAGACTTTATGAAAGCTGCCATCTCTCTTGAAAGTGTGACGATACGAACTGAGCTGAGGCCCGGTGACATTGGGTATGTGATCTACATGCACGGCGACATCTATTCGAAAGAATACGGTTACAGTTTGGGTTTCGAATCTTACGTGGCTGAAAGTTTCGTGGAGTTTTACAAGCAATATGACAGCACCCTCGATAGGGTGTGGATTTGTGAACACAATGAAAAGATAGTTGGATTTCTTGCACTCATGCACAGAAACAAAGCCGCCCAGCTCCGTTACTTCATTATGGAAAAGCCCTACCGGGGTATTGGACTGGGAAAGAAGCTAATGGATTTGTACATGAGCGAACTGAGTAGTCTTGGGTACGAGTCGTCTTACCTTCTCACAGTGGATGAGCTTCCGGCAGCAGCCTCGCTGTACAAGCGATATGGCTTTCGCCTGACCGAGGAAAAGCCATTTTCCGATTTCGGCAAACCCTTGATGGAGCAGAAATATGAGCTAGCGTTACATTGATCGTTCTAGTGCTTCACCCTTGCGTAGTGCTCTTTGATTAAATCTCTACCGAAGTCACCATCGAAATCTCGCCAAACGGTATGAATATGATTTCCATTACCCTGTGAGTTATCAAACTCAATGAGGAAAGAAGGCCCTTGTATCCGGTAATAATGAGGACTACCAGGCTGCTCACTACCTGCCCATCCGAACATAATGAGATCGGCTCCTTCTTTCAATATTCTCTCTTTTCTGTTACTGGCGTCTTTCGTCGGCATTGCAGACAGGTACTCGTCGATGACCGCCCAAAGCATCTTTTGCTGCTGATCCGAGAGCTGAATGTAAGCAATGCCGACCCTTTCAAGTGGTTTTACCTGCGCTACAGTTTTAGAGACAATATCATTGAACGTACTTCCACTAAAAATAGCTTGCTGCTTTTGTGCTCCCTTCAGCGAATTCAACAGTTCGAAAGCCAGGTCTTCTTCCCTGTTAAGCACCCGCAGGCCTTGTTTAGGACCATTTTTCACCTCACCCGGATTAGAGCCCAAAAACCTTGGAGTGTAGGAAACTTCTCCATTTACTATAGTAAAGTGGAGAGAGATATGGTGCCCATCAAATTGCCAGGCCCATGGTTCACTAGTGCCTGGCTTGCCGAAGATAGACACAAAATACATTTCCGGATCCCTTCTCGGGTTGCTTTCCAGCTCAGCAAGAACCTCCTCCAGGCTCATGATCAGTTTGACCTTGTTGTAGCCAGCTTCGCTGAGCGACATAGTTAATAGTTGCGTCACAAGGTCTTTCTGATTGCTGTCCATTTCCTTTAATGGCAACCCATTTCTGGCTACCTGATAAGGAGGCACATAGGCCCAATCGAATCTTTTGTTATCGTCGAAGGCCATCAGCAGTTTAGCTTTCTGCTTGTCGTTCGCCGACTCAAGCAGCAGATTCGCAATGTCGGCACTGAAGCCATGGAACCTAAATGAACTGGCGATGAAAGAAAAAACCAGTACAATAGAGAAGAGGTAGAACTTAGGGTGTGAATTCATACCATAAGATACCGATTATCTCTGGAAAAACACTAGCAACCAATCGATTAGCTAAGGCAGCCTTTGTAATGGTCAAGTATTAAAATAGTACTTCTTTAAAAACCCTTCACAACTCACAACATCTATCGTGGAGTAGTAAAAATCATCTCTATCTTCAGTAACAATACACTGGCACCCTGCCTCCAGCGCAGCAAAGTACTGCATGCCGTCTTCAAAATCATGAACACTTTTATTGGTCAAAGCATTATTGACAGCGCTATCATCGATCACAGCAGTGAGAATATGCTCTTTCAGAATGGCAAGCTTCTTCTTGGCTTGCACTACGCCACTTTTCTTAGACGAAAAATAAAAAGCGATGGCCAGACTCATCGGAGTGGCGTACAACTCAAAACCCTGCTGTCCTGCCAAACTCAACACCCTGGCTGCGTTGGAAAATACTGGGTATTCCTTATTGAGCACTGAAACCAACACATTGGCATCTATCAGCACCTTCACTTCTTTTTGCGGCTTTCGTAGTACTCTTTTTTTGCCGCCTTCCTTGGCTTTGAAGTTTTATATTCTGCCTGCCCATCGGCCACCATCATCACCCATTGGGATACTTCCAAATCTTCCAGGGACTGATAGTGCCGGGACGTCATTTGCCTGTAAAGGTATTCGGTTAGCCTGGACAAACTGATATTATTCTCCTCGGCGAACGCTTTGGCTGAGGCAATAACGGCGGCATCAAAACTCAAAGTGATCTTAGCATCCATACCTTCATTGTTTTATACGACAAAGATAAAAAATCTATACGTATAAAAAACAAATCGGATTCAAAGCTCCTTTATCAGCCCCCAAACTTTCCTCTCAATTTCGCCAACTGCGCCTGCAAATCTCCATCCGGCTCGTCTGATTTTTGTGGCTTTTGAGGCTGAAAGGTTCTTCGCTCCTGTCTCCTTGGCTCTGGTCGTTCGTCCTGTTTATCACTTGCCTTTCTGGGCGCAGGGCCTGTGGCAAAGGGGTCAGCTTTCATCGACAGGGCAATCCGTTTTCTGGCGAGGTCAACCTCTACTACTGTCACCATGACCTTCTGCTGTAGCTTGACCGCCTCAGATGGATCGCTGATAAATTTATCGGCCAGGTGACTGATATGAACCAGGCCGTCCTGATGCACCCCAATGTCCACAAAAGCGCCAAACTTGGTCACGTTGGTAACGATGCCCGGGAGCTTCATGCCCATTTTAAGGTCGGCCATCTCATTCACTCCATCGGTAAAAGAAAACACCTCGAACGACTCCCTTGGGTCACGACCGGGTTTGGCTAGCTCTTCAATAATATCGGTCAAAGTAGGGAGCCCCACCTCCTCCGACACATACTTTTTCAAATCCAATTTACGTCGTAGCTCATTGCTGGTCATCAAATCAGTAACACCACAACCAAGGTCTTTGGCCATTTGCTCCACCAAATTATACCGCTCCGGGTGAACCGCACTGGTATCCAGCACGTTCTTACCGTCTCTGATGCGCAGGAAGCCGGCAGCCTGCTCATAGGCCTTGTCTCCCAGGCGGGGTACTTTCTTCAATGACTCCCTGTCTTTGAAAGGCCCATTGGCATTCCTGAACTCAACAATGTTTTGTGCCAGTTGTGGCCCAAGGCCTGAAACGTAAGTTAGCAGTTGCTTGCTTGCCGTGTTCAGCTCCACGCCCACAGCATTCACGCAACTCATCACCACATCGTCCAGCGACTTCTTTAGCTCTGTTTGATCCACGTCGTGCTGGTACTGGCCAACTCCTATCGACTTAGCATCAATCTTCACCAGCTCAGCCAGTGGATCCATGAGTCTGCGACCTATGGACACGGCACCACGAACTGTGACGTCCTGGTCGGGGAATTCTTCCCTGGCTACATCCGACGCAGAATAGATAGAGGCGCCACTTTCGTTCACCATGGCCACCAGCACATGCGAAGGCAATCCGATAGATTTGATAAACTGCTCAGTTTCCCTGCTTGCCGTTCCGTTTCCTATGGCTACGGCTTGAATTTTATACTTCTCTACCATATAGGCCACTGTCGCAGCAGCCTTCTGCACCGCCTTCTGAGGTTCATTCGGGTAAATGGCCTCAAAGTCCAGCAACTTACCCTGACTGTCCAAGGCAGCTACTTTGCAACCCGTTCTGAATCCCGGGTCGACAGCGAGAATGCTCTTTTGCCCTAGTGGCGCAGCCATCAGCAGTTGCTTCAGGTTTTCAGCAAATACGTTAATGGCCTCCACATCAGCCTTGTCTTTTGACCCGAGCCGTGCCTCCGTTTCCATGCTTGGCTTCAGCAAGCGCTTATATGAGTCATGTACAGCCTCTTTCACCTGATCGGCCACGGGGTTGCTGCCCTTCACAAACTGTCTTTCAAGCAACAAAGTCGCTTCCTCCTCCGGTGGATACATATCCAGCATAAGGATCATCTCTTTTTCGCCTCTTCTCATAGCAAGCAGGCGGTGAGAGGGTACCTTGTCGAGAGACTCAGACCACTCAAAGTAGTCCTTGTATTTCTGTCCTTCTTCCTCTTTGCCTTTCATTACCTTCGAATAGACAACACCGCTGCGATTGAACAACTCCCTCATTTTCTTTCGGGCATCGGGGTCTTCATTCACGATTTCTGCAATAATGTCACGTGCTCCCTGCAAAGCCTCTTCTGCTGATGCCACTCCTTTTTCCTCATCCAGGTATTTTTCGGCTTCACCAGCCAATTCACCAGCTTGTCTTTCAAAGATCCAAAGCGCCAGCGGCTCCAGTCCCTTTTCTCTGGCTATGGTAGCCCGGGTGCGGCGCTTGGGCTTGTAGGGCAGATAAATATCTTCCAGCGACGACATGGTTTCGGCAGCATCAATCTGTGCCTTTAGCTCATCTGTCAGCTTGCCTTGCTCATCAATCGACTTGAGGATGGCCTCCCTTCTTTTGTCAAGGTCACGCAGTTGTCCTATCCTGTCACGTATTTTTGCAATGAAAACTTCGTCGAGGCTTCCTGTTCTTTCCTTCCGGTACCTGGAAATAAAAGGAACAGTTCCGCCTTCGTCGAGAAGCTCTGCGGTAGCTACGACCTGTTTAGGGGAAATGCTTAATTCAGCTGCGATTTTGAGGTAATGTGCCTGGCTCATGTCTTCGTTGCCTTCTGATTAGGGTCTATTAAATACGTGTTTTACTCAAAGTGATTTTCGAAATTACTCGAAACAGGGCTCGAAAATAAAGGCTTTCGGAATCAAATGAAGACTTTTTTTGTATTGATTGCTGCGGAGGCCAAAAACCTGCTGACTTCTAATGAATTAAGATAAAATGGATAAGAAAAAGAAAAGGGAAATTATTGAATGGGCTGTAATTCTGGGAGTTATGGCCACACTATATTTCACAGGTCTGCATACGGAAGTCATCGGCACTCTGCAAAGAGGTATTCTGGCTACAGGCATCATGTCGCCGAGCGAGCCCGAAAGTACGCTGTCACTCACAGAGTCGGATTATCGATTTCAACTTGAAGACCTGGAAGGGAAAGTTTCTTCTTTTAGTGACCTTAAGGGCAAAACCGTTTTCATCAATCTGTGGGCAACGTGGTGCCCTCCCTGTATGGCAGAAATGCCAGAAATTCAAGACCTCTACGACAAAGTGGGGAGTGACAAAGTGGTGTTTGTTATGATTTCGCTGGACGACGAGCGGGAAAAGGCAATTAAATTTATTCAGAAGAAGGAGTATACATTTCCGGTTTATACCCTGGTGAGCGGCCTGCCAGCTGTTTTTCATTCTCAGTCGATACCCACCACTTTTGTGATTGCGCCTGATGGCCAGGTAAAAGTGCAGCAGTTTGGCATGGCTAGCTACGACACTGAATACTTTAGAAACTTGCTACTAAGTTTATAGCTGCCGTAAAGCCAAAATATTGCCAATGTTAAAGGCCGTTCTTTCTATATTAGTCAGCGTGTTGGTCATCGCAGTTTCCAGGCTTTCAGGCTGATTCCCAATGGGCAGCAGCGCCAAAAATCTTCGGAGCTCACTATCGGGAATTTCCCGTGGAATACGTCCTGCCAGGCCAGCTACGGGCTTTCCATGCTTCTCTGCCATCTCCAACAGCGCAAACGGCCCTTTGCCCTCTGCGGTCTGCTCATCAAGGCTTCCCTCAGCCGTGATCACCAGGTCAGCTTGTTTGATCGCCTTGTCCATTTCCAAAAGCTCCAAGACAAACTCAGCACCGGGCTTCAGCTCAGCATGCATCCAACCTACCAACCCGGCAGAGACACCTCCGGCAGCACCTCCTCCTTTAAGGGAAGTAACATCTATTCCTCTATACCGCTTAATAAGTGAGGCCCAATGTTGCAGCCCCTTGTCCAATTGAGCTACCTGTTCTTGCGTTGCTCCTTTTTGAGGCCCATACACTGTAGCAGCGCCTGAAGGCCCATACAGCGAATTGCTCACGTCGCACAGCACAGTTATATGCAATCCCTCCAGCCCTTTCGGCTCTTCAACCTGAGCTATTTTTTCTAGCGCTTCGCCCGATCCGGCGAGTTCTTCTCCACTACTACTAAGGAATTTGTAACCAAGGGCGGTGAGAATGCCCATGCCTCCATCGGTGGTTGCACTACCACCAATACACAATATAATATGTGTAGCCCCCAGATCGATTGCCTTTTTCATTAGCTCGCCAGTACCGGCACTGCTTGCTTTCATGGCGCCTCTCTCTTTCTCTGAAAGTAAGCGCAGGCCCGAGGCATCGGCCATTTCAATAATAGCCAGCTTTTTATCGGCTATGTACCCAAAAGGAGCCTGCACCAACCTTCCCAATGGGCCCGAGACTTCTTTTTTGAAAATCTCCCCCTGTAGTGCATCAACCAGGATAGGCAAGGTGCCATCACCACCGTCGGCTATTGGCTTGCATACTACATCTGAATGGCATTTACTTTTTTGAAGCCCTCTCCTGATCGCCTGAGCAATATCGACGGCTGTAGCGGCGCTTTTGAACGCATTGGGAGCAACAAGTATTTTGAGTGCCGGCATTTAATTATCCGGCCTATGTTCGTCTTCTTCTATCTGGCTGGGCGTAATATACTGGATCAGCTTGCCAGTGTTTTGCGACACCTCTTTCCATGAATCCATGGGGAAATGAATTTCAACAAGACTGCCCGGCTCCATGTTTCCGACAGTTTCTCCTGTCAGAAGCTCCGCCATATAACTAACGGTGGGGTTGTGTCCAACAAATAGCACACTTTGGCAATTTACATCCAGCTCATTCACAATTCTTAAAAAAATTCTGACCGAGGCATCGTACAGCTCTGGGTCTTCCTGAATTTCTTCCGCCGGATACTTGATTTGCTCCGCTATAATCTGCGCAGTTTGAAACGCCCGGACAGCCGCACTGGTAACCATTAGGTTGGGGATCAAATCATGCCGTTTTATGTACATACCGGTATGAACTGCCTCTCTTTGGCCTGACCTGGTAAGGTATCTTTCGATGTCCTTTGACCCATGGTCGGACTCTCCAGCTTCGGCATGTCGCACTATCAATAATTTCTTAACCATTCTCTTATAACGTGGTTAAATATCAGTCAGTATGGCGGTGGAAATATAGCAAAACGAGCCTACCAAAATTCCCGCCATTTGATTTTTTTGTTTTTTTTTAAAGATATTTGACCGCCTCACCATTTTGGTAGAAAGGAAAAAACCCATAGAAATGTCGAAAAACCTTGTAATAGTCGAGTCGCCAGCAAAGGCAAAAACAATTGAAGGATACTTAGGGAAGGACTATTCAGTTACGTCGAGTTACGGCCACGTTCGTGACCTGCCCAAGGGGGACAAAGCAATCGACATTAAAAATGGTTTTAAGCCGACTTACGAAATAACGGCCGACAAAAAAGATGTCATCAAGCAGCTGAAAAAGTTATCGAAGGAAGCTGAGATGATTTACCTGGCTAGTGACGATGACCGTGAAGGAGAAGCCATTTCGTGGCACTTAAAGGAGGCGCTGGATCTGAACGACAAGAATACAAGAAGGATCGTTTTCAGAGAAATTACCAAGAAGGCGATTGACGCTGCCATACTAAATCCAAGAGGTATTGACATTGACCTGGTGAATGCTCAGCAGGCCCGCCGCATACTCGACCGCCTGGTTGGTTTCGAGCTTTCGCCCATTCTTTGGAAAAAAATCAAAACTGGTCTCTCAGCTGGCCGGGTACAATCTGTGGCTGTCCGACTTGTGGTAGAAAGAGAAAGAGAAGTGGAGCACTTCAATTCTGAATCTTCTTTCAAAATCACGGCTAATTTCCTGCTTGCAGGTGGTAAAGTATTGAAAGCAGAGCTTGGCAAAAAGTTTAAAACTGAAGCAGAAGCACAGGCTTTTCTTGAAAAATGTAACGGCGCAGAGTTCTCCATCAAGAACCTGGAGAAAAAGCCCACCAAAAGATCGCCTGCCCCTCCGTTTACCACATCAACACTTCAGCAGGAGGCCAGTCGTAAGCTGAGCTTCTCGGTGAGTCAGACCATGACCATTGCTCAGCGACTTTATGAGTCGGGTAAAATCTCTTATATGAGAACTGACTCGCTCAACCTCTCAGAGGAAGCTGTTAGTGGGGCCACCAACGAAATTAAGTCTTCGTATGGCAACGATTTTGTTCAAAACAGAAAGTATAAAACCAAGTCAGAAAGTGCTCAGGAAGCTCATGAAGCCATCAGGCCTACCGACTTCTCAGCGCACACCGCAGGTGCTGAAAGAAATGAACAGCGGCTTTACGACCTGATCTGGAAACGAGCGATCGCCTCTCAAATGGCGGATGCGCAAATAGAAAAAACCATCGCTTCCATTGGCATCTCCACTACCGATGAGGTATTGACTGCCACCGGAGAAGTGATCCAATTTGAAGGTTTCCTTAAAGTATACATCGAGTCGACCGACGACGAGGAGGATGAAGAAGAAGCTAAAGGAATGCTGCCGCCATTGAAGGTCGGTGAAAAGCTGACTTTGAGGGAAATAACTGGCAAAGAATCGTTTACCCGACCACCTACCAGGTACACTGAAGCAAGCCTGGTAAAACAGCTGGAAGAAATGGGCATAGGCCGTCCGTCGACCTACGCACCGACCATTTCCACCATCCAAAAAAGAGAATACGTTATTAAGGAGTCTCGTGACGGCAAGGAGAGAAAATACAGGGAGCTGACGCTAGCCAACGGCAAAATCACGGCCAAAACAGGTACTGAAAACTATGGTGCCGAAAAAATGAAGCTCTTCCCTACCAACCTGGCCATGGTGGTCAACGACTTCCTGGTGCTCCATTTCCCTAACGTGATCGATTTCACTTTTACTGCCCGGGTGGAGAAAGAGTTTGACGACATAGCGTCCGGCAAAGTGCAATGGCAAACTATGATTGACTCCTTTTACGGCAAGTTTCACCCAAGGGTGGAAAGCACCGAAAAGGTTGACCGGTCGGAAGTAGGTGCCAGCAAAGAGCTGGGCATTGACCCGGCCAGCGGCAAGAAGGTGACTGTAAGGCTCGGGCGTTTTGGCCCTCTGGCACAAATAGGTGAGGCAACAGAAGACGAGAAGCCCAAATACGCCAGCCTGAAAAAGGGGCAGCTGATGGAGAATATAACATTGGAAGATGCCCTTGAGCTGTTTAAGCTCCCCAGGGAAATCGGGATGTTTGAAGAGGAACCAATGGTGGCTGCTATCGGCAGGTTTGGCCCGTATATCCGTCACAAAAGTCAATTCTATTCGCTTACCAAAGATTTTGACCCAATGACGGTGACCGAGGAAGAGGCTGTATTGATCATCAGGGCTAAGAGAGAATTGGAGGCCAACAGGCTCATCAAGAAATTCACTGAAAACGAAGAAGTTCAGGTGCTGAACGGTCGTTTTGGCCCTTACATCAAGTTTGGCAAACAGAACGTGAAAATTCCGAAAGGTAAAGAACCTAAGGAGCTTACCTACGCCGAATGTGTGGAGCTGGCCGAAGCAGCGCCTGCCAAAAAGGGAGGATTCAAGAGAAAGTCCAAATAGCGTAAACGAACATGAAAATCGTATTCTTTAGCACCAAATCGTACGACAAAGAATACTTCGAAAAAGCCAATAAGGAATTCGACTTCATTTTCATAGAAGCGTCTCTGGATCCCATCACGGCAGTGGTCATTCCAGAGGGAGCAGTTGTTTGCTGTTTTGTGAACGACACGATCAATGAGCAAGTCATTGATGTGTTGAAAAGTAAGAAGGTTTTGCTGATAGCCCTCAGGTGCGCCGGGTTCAATCAGGTAAATCTGGAAGCCGCTGCCAAAGCAGGCATCAAGGTGGTGAGAGTACCCGCCTATTCTCCTCACGCCGTGGCCGAGCATGCGGTCGCACTATTACTTGCCCTGAACAGAAAAACGCACAAAGCATATAACAGGGTGAGAGAGGGCAATTTCTCACTGGAGCGCATGACCGGGTTCGATGTCTTCGGCAAAACTGTTGGAGTGATTGGCACTGGTAAAATTGGGGCTACCTTTGCCAGTATCATGCTGGGGTTTGGCTGCCGGGTCATTGCCTGCGATCCCTTCCCAAACACGGAACTGACTGAGAAGGGCATTGCGTACTACCCGTTGAACGAGCTGCTGGCTCAGTCTGATATCCTATCGCTTCACTGCCCGCTGACACCTGAAACACACCACTTGATAGACGAAAAAGCACTGGAGCACATCAAACCGGGAGCCTTTTTAATCAACACCAGCCGGGGAGCGCTCATCGACACACCTGCTACTATCGATGCATTGAAAAGTCGTCGGCTTGGCGCCCTGGGCATCGATGTTTACGAGCAGGAGGAGCACCTCTTCTTTCAGGACTTCTCTGATGTCATCATCGACGACGACGTTATCTCCCGCCTCATGACCTTCCCTAACGTGCTGATTACAGCACATCAGGCGTTTCTTACCAGTGAGGCGTTGGAACAAATTGCGTTGACTACTCTGCAAAACATTCGAAGCTTCAACGAGAGGCGAACACTCGTTAATGAAGTCACTTTATATAAAAGCTAGTTGCCTCCCCTTGGTGGGGCTAGCTGACGCTACTGGTTTCTCCTCATTTCGGACCGCCGCATGGGCATAGAATCTATCAAGTTGAAAATTGTGCTGGCCGGCACCACAGTTTGTTCCTTTAGCTTAACGCTGCCGTCTTTCCCAATCAGAACGACTAAAAAATCACCATTGGTTGGGTTAAAGGTTTGCTGCAAACCTGCGGCATCTTTAGCATCAATCAGCGTTCCATCAATTGCCCCCTTTCTTCCACCATCAATGACCCCTAACACAAGATCACGGTCATTAAACTCTTTTTGCCGTTTTTTGAATAGCGCCACTTGCTCAAGAGCAGTGCCCACGTGTGACTCGGAATGAAAGACAAGGATGACCCTGTTTTTCCAGGCAAACTGCTCAAGTGGATCGCCAGGCTGAGCCTCACTCAATCCAACTGACAACATCAAAATCAATGCGATAGATAACATGGTATGATAACCCGCCTCTGCCGCCTTTTGTTATCAACTGGCCTCAGCAATGCATTCAATCTCCACCAATGCATCCAGGGGCAGCCTGCTCACCTCCACTGTGCTCCTGGCAGGCTGATGCTCTCCAAACACTTCTGCATATACAGCATTCATCGCTGGAAAGTCCCTGAAGTTTTTAAGAAACACAGTCGTTTTCACTACGTCGCTCAGCGACAAGCCTTCGGCTTTCAACACTGCCGACAAATTCATCAATGCCTGCTGGGTCTGCGGCCCTATCTCCCCTTCAACCATTTTGTTGGTGTCGGGCACAATGGGTGTTTGCCCCGAACAGAATATGAGGCCTCCGGATCTGATCGCCTGCGAATAAGGGCCTATGGCCTTAGGTGCCTCGTCTGAATGTATTTTCTTCATGTTTGCTCAATAATTTGGACCAATCTATAAAAATCTATTCTTGTTTTAACTAATCCACCCTGCATCTCGTTATCTTTCGGAAATGGCATTCTTCGATCAGTTATATCAGAAATTATTCAATAGCCGGGGCAGCGAAACTTCGATCATCCTTCATGAGGTGATTGTAAGAAATGAAAAATACCTGCAAGGCTATGAGCAATGGAAGTTGGATGGCCGTGCCACCAAAATGATTTCGGACTACAGCCGCTCCTACCATTTCAAAAAATCAGGAATTCAAAGTGAACCCAATGTGCACGTGTTTGCCTCCTCGGCGTCCAACGGATTTGCGCTGACATACTCGCCAGATTTCGATAAGCCGGAGTTTCAGTTTCTGTTCGACTACCTGGCGGAAATCAGCAAAACCTTGGGCTACAGGCAGGTAAACAGCGATGTGACGATCACGGAGAAGAACGACACGATTGAAACCAGAGAGAAACACTACCTAAAACCACCTATGGGTACTACTGATCAGCTGTCCAAACAACTTTTTGGTAACATTCTTGTGGAGTACATAATGATCGATGATCAGCCAAGCTATATTAAGCTATTGGCTAATATCTACTTCGACAGACAGTATGAGCCTGCCGAAGACCATAGAGAATTGATCTCACATTTGTTTTCTATCGACTGATGAACTTAAAACCGTTATAAATCTCAAAACAATGAAAAGAATTGCTTACAAAATTACAGGCATTAATATTTTAATGATTGCGTGCTTCGTGCTGCTCACGTCTTCCACTCAGTTGCTCCCCACCAACCTGAGAATCACTGTTCTAAATAGTCTTGGTAATGCAGAAGAGGGCGTTACTGTAACCCTTTATGACACAGAAGAGAATTATATTGCAGAGGAAAACCCTGTGCAGGAGTCGCAGTTGACCGACGGCAAAGGACGAGTAACTTTTACCAAACTGGAGCCAAAGCCTTACTTTGTTGTGGCCAGAAAAGGAGACCTTGACAACAACGGCGAAGGCGCCGAAACAGCTCCCTTACAAGAAGGACGAATGAACAAGGTAAACATTGTGATTCAGTAGACCGGATGTCCCGAAAAGAATTGATCAGCCTCTTGGACCATTACGTTACAGCGCATTCAAGTGAGGTTCATTACGCTCCAAGGTTTGTATCTCTTCTTCAAAATTTTCCAGGTTGCTTCCGCAGAGATTTGGTTTCTGGCCACATCACCGGCTCTGCCTGGGTGGTTTCTCCAGCCCTCGATCAGGTAGTACTGTTGCACCACAAAAAGCTCAGCAAATGGCTGCAGCCAGGCGGTCATGCCGATGGTGAAGAGGACGTGTTGAAAGTGGCCGCCAAAGAACTCGAAGAAGAAACAGGGCTTGGTGACTATAAATGGCTCACCAAAGATATTTTTGATATCGATATCCACCTTATTCCTGAAAGAGGCAACGAGCCTGTCCATTTTCACTACGACATCAGGTTTATTGCCATGGCTGAAGCCTCTGCTCCTCTTGTTGTAAGCAACGAAAGCAGAGATGTAAGGTGGGTGTCCTTGTCGTCTGTTACAGCAGAAGCGGGCTTTGAAGAATCGATTCTCCGAATGGTTAAGAAAACACACAAGCTAAAGGAATCGCTAACCTGATACCGTGAAGTTGATATGAACAGAAGGGCTCTCTTTATCTCCGCACTTTTACTTGGCAGCGGCCTCCTTTCGATTTACTTTTTAGGAAAGTTTTCAAACGACGGCGACCAGCAGTCAGTTGAAGTGCTGGCCACGCCGTTTACGCCCACCAGCCTGGGCGTTGAGGAAGATCCGGATGCCAGAGCCAACTTTGAACGCATGATGCTGGCGGATCCGGTGTCAGGAGCAATCCCCGCAGGTATTCACAGCAAGGCCCTCAAGTTTACCCGACATCTGCCTACAAGCGGAGAAATGAAGCTCGGTGGTTTTGCGAGAACCGAGGAAAGGGCATACATCCCACGAGGACCCTTCAACGTAGGCGGCCGTACCCGTGCGCTGGCCATCGACCGCAGCAATGAAAAGGTAATTCTGGCGGGAGGCGTTTCCGGTGGATTGTGGCGAACTGAAAATGAGGGGATTATATGGAAAAGAATCACTCCCCCCGAGATGATCAACAGCGTGAGTTGCCTGGTGCAGGACACTCGGGCTGGCCACACCGATACCTGGTACTTCGGCACGGGCGAATATTCCCTTTTCAACTCAGCCAGAGCGAATAATTCCACACCGTACAGAGGCGACGGTATTTTCAAATCGACCGACAAAGGGCTCACCTGGCAACCACTGAGTGCTACTGTATCAGGGGATGTCACCACTTTTGGAAGTCCTTTTCAGTATATCTACAAACTGGCCATCAATACGGCCAACAGCAATGAAGACGAACTGTACGCCGCCACCATTGGAGGCATCATCCGCTCTGCCGACGGCGGCAAGACCTGGGCAACTGTGCTGGGTGCAGACCTGCTGAGCGAGCCACCCGGTACCGATTTGAATGACAAAACCTTTCCGTTCTTTAGCGACGTGTCAGTTACAAAAAACGGGATTAAGTATGGAGCATTGAGTACCACAAGCAATGCCGACAACAACTGGGCAAAAGCCGGCATTTACAGATCAGAAGATGGACTATCCTGGGTTGACATTACCCCCACAGGGTTTCCAGCTCAATACAGAAGGATAGTCATCACACCGTCGCCTTCCAACGAAAGAGTCATCTACTTTTTAGTTGATGCCGCCGCCACTAACCTGTGGAAAGCCACCTACCTGCCTTCTGGCAATAAGTATATTTGGGAGAACCTATCGGCCAACATACCAGACTTTGGTGGCAGAGTGGGTGAGTTTGACACCCAAAACGGCTACAATATGCTACTGGAGGTTCACCCAACTGATGAAAACATCGTGTTCATGGGCGGTACCAATCTGTTTCGTTCGTCCGACGGCTTTAAAAGCAAGGACAACACCGAGTGGATTGGAGGATACGACCCGGAAAACAATGCCAGCCAGTACCCAAACCACCACGCCGACCAGCATGTACTCACCTTCTACAGCGCTGATCCGGCAAAAATGCTTTCTGGTCACGACGCCGGCGTGTCGATTACCTGGAGTGGACTGTCGAAAGAAGTCAACTGGCTAAGCCTCAACAATGGCTACCTGACTTCCCAGTTTTTCACCATCGACATCCCCAAATATGAGTACAGCGACCTGATGGTGGGCGGCATGCAGGACAATGGTACCTACCTGAGAAGTGCGCCCGGCGAAAACCCTCCGTGGGACCAGGTTTTTTCTGGAGATGGCAGCTATTGCCAAACCACCTCCGATGGCACATTTTGGTATGTGTCGGCACAAATGGCGCAAATCTACCGGCTTACGTTCAATACTAAATTCGAACTCACCGGCTATGCCAGGGTAGACCCAACAAATGGGGGGCTTGACAGCGACAATGGCTACCTGTTCGTGAACCCTTTCAGGCTTGACCCGGGCAATAACAATATCATGTTCCTGGCCGGTGGAAACATCATTTGGAGGAACTCAAACCTAAGCCAGATCACTAACGGCTCGCAGGAAAAGACGAGCACTAACTGGCAGCGAATCGAGTCGTCGGTTATCCCCGAAGGGCAAATTACAGCTATGGAAATAAGCACCACGGGAGAAAAATGGCTACTGTATGGTAACAGTACCGGCAGGCTTTTCAAGCTGACTTCAGCAGGAGACACAGCCTTTGATATGGAAGAAATTACAGGTGCTGATTTCCCGCAAGCGTTCATCAGCTCCATTTCCATTGACCCGTCCGATCACCACAACATCATGGTGGTCTTTTCCAACTACGGCATTCCCAGTGTCTTCTTTTCAGACGATGGCGGCCTTTCATTCACCGACATAAGTGGTAACCTAGAAGAGCATGCAGATGGAACGGGAAATGGCCCCAGTGTCCGTTGGGGGCAGCTCATCCCTATGAAAGGCGGTGAGCTAATGGCTGCTGTTGGCACCGGGTCGGGGCTTTACGCAACCGAAGCGCTATCGGGAACCACCACCACCTGGGCCAGAGAAGGTGCAGACGTGGTTGGCTATAGCGTGGTGCCTATGCTGAGCTACAATCCGCTTGACGGGCGACTGGCGATTGCTACCCATGGAAATGGCATATTTGAAACTTTTATATCCGATCATTTGGTGATCGAAAGACCGTCGTCTTCTGAGAAATTTATTGTCGGTGCCCCCTACCCCAACCCTTTCACTGATTTGATTAGCATTCCTTTCGAAATACCAAAAAAACAAATTGTGAAATCCATCATTTACAATGCCGCCGGACAGCAGATCAAAACGCTTGTTTGGGGCACACAGTTTGAAGGGGCCACTACTATGACATGGGATGGAACGAACGTAACGGGCACGGCAGTGGTGGATGGAGTTTACTTTTGCCGGATACAATTGGCCTCTGGTGAACAAAAAACTGTCAGGCTGATACTCAACCACTAAAAATAAGAAACCCCGGCAGACAAAATCTGCTCGGGGCCCACCATCAACCTTAATTAAACCTTAAAGAACCTAATCAATTGGATCGTTTTCCATTTGATTAATTAACTCAAAGGTAGAGCGCTGCAATGATACTATTCAGGTATTAAACCTGGCGATATTATACATGTAAGTTTTGGTGCAAAAAACAACACTTGCACGCCTTTCAGGAAGGTAACACATCAAAATAGTGCTATGAAAGCAAAAAACTGATGTAAGTATTTCCTTACTTTCTGCAAAATATTAGGCTATTAATCGTAGGCAGCGTTAATTCATACCTTTGAATAGTCAAAACTTCATCAGAGGCATCTGCAAGATAATCTTTGTTTTATCCTATTTGGAGCTAATCAGCACCAACATAAAGGCGATGACCATCAGCCAAAATTTGTAGGCAGCAATAGCTGGGATAATGACAATACTCAACTCACCCAAAACAAGTAGCAGCACAACGAGTACAGCGATTAGTTTTATGATAGATCTTGTTCTTTGACTCATAGCTTTAAAATATTTTTTGCGTGTAATTTAATACATCACGAAATAAACAGAATAATTGTAGATTCGCAGTATCTGATGAAATTTCATGGCGGAAATAGGGATCGACACAGACAAAGCAAAATCCTTTTTGGATCGGGGGCAACTTATAGGGTTGCCCACTGAGACTGTGTATGGTCTTGCGGGAAATGCTTTTAATGATGCCGCTGTTTTAAAAATATTTCAGGTAAAAAACAGGCCCTCCTTCGATCCGCTTATTGCACACACCAATAGCCTCGAAAAAGTTAAGACCTTTGTTAAAGACATCCCGGATGTAGCGCTTGACCTCGCTGAGGCATTTTGGCCCGGCCCACTTACGCTACTGCTTCCAAAGAAAAAAAGGATTCCGCTGCTGCTTACCTC
The DNA here is from genome assembly GCF_040222385.1 of Imperialibacter sp. Classification (GTDB taxonomy): domain Bacteria; phylum Bacteroidota; class Bacteroidia; order Cytophagales; family Cyclobacteriaceae; genus Imperialibacter. The sequence goes on along the minus strand of NZ_JAVKDF010000023.1, from coordinate 515,482 downwards.
CGGGTTAAAAACTGTGGCGGTGCGAATCCCCGACCACCCGCTCACGAAGGAATTACTGGAGCAACTTGATTACCCGCTGGCGGCACCCAGCGCCAACCCATTTGGCTATGTAAGCCCCACAACCGCACACCATGTGCAGGACCAGCTTGGCGAGTCCATCCCATACATCCTCGATGGGGGGCCGTGCCGTGTCGGTATCGAGTCAACCATTATCGGGTTCGAAAACAATAAGCCGGTTGTTTATCGACTGGGTGGTAAGCGAATTGACGAAATAGAAAAGCTCATTGGCACAGTGCGCATAAGAACCAATATGAGCTCCGACCCCACCGCACCAGGCATGCTAAAAAGCCACTATGCTCCTGTTAAAAGGGTAGTTATTGGCGACCTGGAAGAGCTGATCTCCAAATTAAACCCGCTGAAAGTGGCGGTTATTTCATTTCAGAAAGACTACCCTGAGGTGCCCGAAAACCATAAGTTCATCCTGTCGAAAACGGGAAACATTGATGAAGCGGCTGCCAATCTGTTTTCAGCCATGCGAAAAATGGACAAAACCACTGCGAACTGCATTGTTGCCGAATATGTCCCGGAAATCGGTTTGGGGAAGGCCATTAATGACCGCCTGAAGCGTGCCCAGGCGTAGCGGAAAACGAAAGACCCGGCGAACCTCTTTCAAACTCGCTGAAAAAAAGTAATTTTACATCTATCATTAGCCCACATTCTCAAGCCAATTATTTCCCTGGTTTTAAAAAATTAAAAACCTTTTATGATAACACTAGATCAGTACAATTTTAAAGGAAAAAGAGCGCTAATACGGGTCGATTTTAATGTGCCCCTCGACAAGTCAAACAATATAACAGACGACAACCGCTTAAAGGCAGCCATTCCAACAATCAATAAAATTTTAAAAGACGGAGGCTCGGTGATACTCATGAGCCATTTAGGCCGCCCGAAGGAAGGGCCGGAAGACAAGTTCTCGCTGAAGCATGTAGTAGCCTACCTAAGTGAAGCCCTTGGAACAAAGGTTCAGTTTGCCGACGATTGTATTGGCGACGCAGCTTTCAAAATGAGTGCCGCTCTACAACCAGGAGATGTTTTGTTACTTGAAAACCTGAGGTTTTACAAGCAGGAAGAAAAAGGTGATGCGGAGTTTTCACAAAAACTCGCTAAACATGGTGATGTGTATGTAAACGATGCCTTCGGAACTGCGCACAGGGCGCACGCCTCCACTACTATCGTGGCCAACTACATGAAGGACAAAGTGTGTGGCTACGTGATGCAAGCAGAGCTTGACAACGCACAGAAGGTACTTGAAAATGCCACAAAGCCCTTTACAGCCATTATGGGTGGTGCTAAAATTTCCGACAAAATACTGATCATCGAAAGACTGCTGGATACAGTTGATCACCTCATCATTGGCGGCGGCATGTCCTACACATTCTTCAAAGCAATGGGTGGCCATATTGGCAAATCACTGGTAGAGGAAGACAAGCTTTCACTCGCCAGGGAGTTGATTCAGAAAGCCAAGGAAAAAGGTGTTGAGCTTCACTTGCCTATCGATTCGATAATAGCTGATAACTTCAGCAACGACGCCAATACAAAAGTGGCCAACAACCACTCTATACCTGACGGCTGGATGGGGCTCGATATCGGACCGGAAGCCACTGCCGTTTTCTCGAAAGTGGTGGAATCAAGCAAAACGATCCTTTGGAACGGCCCCATGGGTGTGTTTGAAATGGAGAAGTTTGCCAACGGCACAAAGAAAATTGCCGATGCCGTAGTGAAAGCAACTGGCAATGGTGCTTTTTCTCTTATTGGTGGAGGCGACTCTGCTGCTGCCGTTAATACACTCGGCTACGGAGACAAGGTAAGTTACGTATCAACAGGTGGAGGAGCCCTTCTTGAATTTATGGAAGGCAAAGAACTTCCGGGCGTAAAAGCCCTTCAATAGAGCTACTCCCTGAAAATAAATAAAAAAAAGGCGGCTTTAAAGCCGCCTTTTTGTATTTTCGTTGACCACAGACCTAATTATATCCTTAGAGTGCTTTAACCTATAAAAGACTGCTTTATAAAGGTGAAATCACTTCTTCTCTTCATTGTCACTCTCTCTATTTCAGCCAATCTTTGGGCTGACTCCATCTATTTCCCCTCCGACAAAAGTCGGGACAGCTTGATCAACCTTCTCCAAACCAGTGAGAAAGAGCAGCTTGTGGACGTGCTCAACAAACTTTCGCTGTACTACAATATATCCGACCCCTCAAAAGCCAGCGCTTACATACAGCAAGCAAAAAATTTAGCCGGGGAGCTTGACTACAAAGCAGGTCTGGCCTTCGCAACAAAGGAGGAAGGCATGATGAAGCTAAATAACGGAGAAATTATTCCAGCCCTAACACTGCTTGAACAGGCCAGAAATATTAGTGTTGAGATCAATGATTACCGGCTCATTGGAGAATCGTTGCATTGCATTGGTCTTGTTTACTCTGCCTTCGGCTTCCATGAATACGCTTTGAAATACCTAAATGAGGCCATGGACGTTTACCGCCAGGGAAATGAAAACCAGCTGGTGGCCTATTGCTACTACGATCAGGCGGCTGTTTATGTGAAAAACAAAGAGTTTCAAAAGGCGCTTGACCGGGTGCGGGAATGTGATCAATTCAGCCTGAGCAACGAGGTCAAAATTGAAGGTGGACTCTCCCACGTTCTATTGGCCGACATATACGCAGGCATGCATAAAGACACGCTGGCCCTCGAGAATTATAAGTTGGGGCTGGTGCTGATAGGAAAAGAGAACTTGTCGCCGAGAATCAACGCAGCCGGACTCAGGGCTTTGGGGAAATTCTATTTGGAAAAAGGCCTTTACAAAGAGGCTAAGAAGTCCTTTTTTGAAGCAAAAACCGTCATTGACGAGGGCACCAACGATATTGAAAAGGGAGAGATAATGCTGGATCTGTCCAGCGTTTGTCTGAAACAAAACTACCTGAGGAGTGCACTTGAGATGATCGACTCAGCGCTCATAAAGAGTGAGAAGACCAAGGCCATTGCCCTGCTGACAAGGGTACTCTTCACCAAAGCAGAAATCCTTAAAAAAATGGGGTTGGAAGGGCCTGCTCTAAGGGATATTTCAAGGGCTTACACCCTTCAGGATTCAATTAACTCGGAAGGCTACAAGAACTACATCGCCGATATGGTGGCGTCTTTCGAAATTCAAAAATCCAACCTTAAGATCAAAGCTCTCAACAATCAACTTGAAGCTACACAGGGGGAGTTGGCAAGCACCAACACCTTGTCAAAATATTATCTGGCCGCTGCACTTTTCTTTGTGGCCCTGCTCGCATTTATTGCATTGAACCAACGGAAGCTCAAAAAAGTCACAAAGAAGCTATATGCTGTAAATGAGCAAGTGAACAACCAAAATATCGAGTTGAAGAGGCTTGATGACGAAAAAAGTGACTTAATTAAGCTTGTGGCCCACGACATGCGCAGCCCTGTAAACAATATTGTTTCCATCGCCGGGTTGCTGGAGCATGAAGCCACTACTGCCGAAGAGAGAAAAGAATATGTGCAATTGATAGCATCCATTTGCCAGCGAATCAATAGTAGCATTTCTAAATTCCTGGGCAGAAATGAGCACGCTTCGCCAGCCAGCAGGGTACCAGAGCTTGAGATGGTGAGCATCAATGATTTGATAGTTGAAACAATGAGCGAGTTTAGCCCAAAAGCTGCGTCGAAGGATATCGAGTTGTTATTTACGCCATCAGACAATAAAAATGAGGTATTAACTGACGGCGACTACATCTCGCAGATACTTTCCAACCTTTTATCCAATGCCATAAAATACTGCCAGTCGGGTGCCACGGTAAGTCTGGAGTTTGCCATGCAGCTAAAGCATTGCGCCATCATCGTGAGAGACAATGGGCCGGGCATTTCTAAAGAGGAACAATTGACTTTGTTTGACAAATACACCACCACCAGCAATAGGGCAACTGGGAACGAGTCGTCCACAGGCCTTGGTTTGTCCATCGCAAAAAAGCTAACGCTGGCACTGGGAGGGGATATTCAGTTGGAAAGTGATATTGGCAGGGGCTGCGAATTTATTGTGAGTATTCCAACAATGGAAAATAGCCACGTGCCTCAGGCAACGGTGTTGGCTAAGTGAGCATCAGCTTGCCTACTTCGTTGTATCGCACCTTTTCTTCATCCAGCAAATGCCTGATCCCGTACATTCTCGCCTCCTTTGTCTTGCCAGAATGCCCCTTCATTAGTTGCTCTAACGACACCTGATTCTTTCCAATTTCATCCATCAGCTGTGTCAGTAGTTTATTGAAGTCATTTTCCGACTGAAGAATCTTCTTTTGCCTGATGCAGTAGTCGCACATCCCGCAGGGGATGTCATTTTCTTCACCAAAGTATTCCTGAATCACCTGTGTTCTGCACCTCACTTCCTGCTGCAGGTATTTTACCATCGCCTCCACCTTACCAATCAGCTCTTCTCTTCGTTGCGCCAGGCGCTGTTTGTCGATGGAAAGCTTGGCTGCATCCTGGCGGGGCGTAAGGAACTGCACCTGCGGGGCATCTTTCATTTTTTCGTAAACAAAAGCACCCTGTGTGTCCAAATAGGTCAGCTGCTTCACCACCTCACCCCTGGTGCAGTTGGCCAATCGGGCAATGTCGCTCTCCGAAATTGTGGTTAAATGAGTGAACAGCTCCCCACCAAAAAGTCGCAGAGTTGCTTTGATCACCGGATCAACCGCAGCATTGGCCACCTGTATTTTATAAAGCTCCTGCTTGTCGACCTGAGCAAACAGCCTCGATGGCTGGTAAAAGCTCTCTGTCAGCTGGATCAGCCCTTCCTCCTCCAGTTTTTTCAGCGCAGCAAAGGCTTCAAACGGATTCAGCTGGTAGGTTTTGATAAACTGGTCATAGTCAAAGTCGAACGACACAAATTGTGAGCTACCCACCGCCAGCTTGAAGTAGTTGGCCAGTGCCTGGTATACCTGCTTGAGGTACTCAACCTCCGGCAATGAGCGAAGGGTGCGTTCCTTCAGTTCCCTGACGTCCGCTGCCAGATAAATCATGACTGCGTAGGCAAGCTTCTCGTCACGGCCTCCCCTACCCGCTTCCTGATAGTAGGCCTCGAGGCTGTCAGGAATATCGACGTGGATCACCACCCGCACATCGGGCTTGTCGATGCCCATGCCAAAGGCATTGGTAGCCACCATCACCCGCACTTTGTTGTCGATCCAGTGGGTTTGCCGGTTGGCCCGCTCCATGGCGTTCAGCCCCGCATGATAGTAGGAGGCAGATATGCGGTTCGACATGAGCCATTTGGCGAGCTCCTCGGTGCGCTTCCGGCTTCTTACGTACACCACGGCCGACCCCTGCACATTGGTGAGTACCTCCAGCAGCTTCCTGCCTTTGTCTTCTACCTTAAACACCGAGTAGGACAAGTTCTTTCTGGCATAGCTCTTCATAAAAACAGCCGTCGCTTTCATCCTCAGCTTGTCCTGTATGTCCTGCTGCACTTTCAGTGTGGCTGAGGCGGTGAGAGCGATGAGTTTGGCGTCGGATATTTTCTCCCTGAAATCGGCTATTTGAAGGTAGGGAGGCCTAAAGTCGTAGCCCCATTGCGAAATGCAATGCGCCTCGTCTATGGCCAACAGCGACACCTTCATTTTAGCTGCCCGCTCAATGAAAATCTCGGTCAGCAACCGTTCAGGCGAAACGTACAGAAACTTGATATTGCCGTAAATACAGTTGTCGAGTATGATATCAATTTCTCTTTTACTCATGCCCGAGTAGATGGCCTCTGCTTCAATTTCCCGCTTTTGCAGCTGGAACACCTGGTCTTTCATCAGAGCAATGAGCGGCGACACCACAATGCAAATACCTTCCACGCACAGGGCAGGCACCTGAAAGCAGATAGACTTACCACCGCCTGTGGGCAGGAGCGCCAGTGTGTCCTTGCCGTCGAGCACACTTTGGATGATGTCCTCCTGCAGCGGCCGGAAGGCGTCGTATCCCCAGTATTGCTTTAATATGTCGGCTGGCGCTTTCACTTTTCGAAGATACCTATTGCAAAAGCTTAATGGCAGTGAGGATATAAATATCGTTGCTCACCCGCTGGTCGATGGGCAGCTTCGCCATCGACTCACTCACGGACGGCTCCTGCTGCACCAGAAAATCGGGTAACACACCGCTGGCCTGCCACGACCGCCCTACAGGTGAGTACATAGCGCTGCTGATGAACTTGACCCTGTACTGGTTTTCGAGCGTGTAGGTGGTTTCAATTACCCCTTTGCCAAATGTTTTGGTACCAATAATGGTGGCTCGCTTGTGATCCTGCAAAGCAGAAGCGATGATTTCGGCCGCAGAGGCCGTATTTTTATTGACCAGCACTACCACTTCAAAGTCGAACGGTGCCTCCCGGTCGGCCACAATCGGTGTGGCCTTGTCGCTGCGGGCCACTGTGCGCACAATAATATTATTCTTATTTAAAAACAGGTTGGCTATGTTCACCCCTTCGTTCAGCACCCCGCCCGGGTTGTTGCGCAAGTCGAGCAGTATTTTCTTTACCCCCTGCTCTTTCAGTTTTTGCAAGTCGGCAGCCAGCTGTTGCGTAAGCCCCTGCGACACATTTTTAATTTCTACAAGGGCCGCTGGCCTCCCCGGAAGTACAGTCACTTTCAGGTCGTTGGAAGGAAAGGCGGCTCTTTTCAGCTTTACGTCCATCACGCTGACATCCCGGACCACTTTCAAGGTAGCCTCTGAGTTGGCCGGCCCGTCGAGCAGATCGTTGACGAAGGCCAATGTTTTGCCCTTCAGTGCCTCGCCATTGATGCGCACGATGCGGTCGTACACCTGCAGCTTGCCCACGGCAGGCGAGTCTTTCAGCACTTCTGTTACCGTGAGGCTGCCGTCGTTGGTGTTGAATGTGCTGTTGAAGCCAAGCGACACCTTTACACCCTTGAGTGAGTTCAGAATGTTTTCGTACTCCTCCGGTGTCCAAATCTTCGCCAAGTCGGGGTTCTCTGGCGGAGAGATGTGGCGCAGCATCCCCTCAATGGCGGCCCAGTAGAGCGCCTGGTCTGTAACTTCAGCGGAGTAGTAGTTGCCAAGAATCAACTTCCTTACCTCATTGAAAGTCTTTTCCGGGTCAGCAAAGTCGTGAGTGATTGTTACCGGAAAAAGCGGAGCAATGGCGTTTTGGGCCAAACTAACGGAAAAGCTGATGAGAAAGGTAAACAACAGGACTAAAGGACTTTTCATGATGATGCGCTTGAATCTTGAGTAAGAACAAATCTAAAGCTAAGGGCAGAAAGAGAGAAGAACCAGCGTTGGTTGGAAAAATTGGTTGGTATTAATTACGTCCGGTCCCGCTTAACGAAGATTCCCACTATCGCTGAACGAGCAGGTACATAGATCAACATTCTCCTGCTCTCTCGGAATGACGCTCCTAATTAGAAGTCATTTCGCTCAAAGTCGTCACCAACTGATCTTCTCTTTGTTCAAAAAAGCGGCCATTCCCCGCTTGCAGTCTTTGGTCGAGCGGGCAACAGCGTTTTGCTCGGCGGCATACTGCAGGGCGTCAACAATCGACATCTGCTGCACTTCTGCCATCATTTGCTTGGTCATGCCCATCGACTGCTCCGAGTTGTTGGTAATCAGCCTGGCCGCCATTTCCTCCACCCTGCCTGCAAGCTTATCGGCGACGACTACCTCATTTACAATACCCAATTCCCACGCCTTTTTGGCATCGATCAGCTGGCCAGTGAGCAGTAGCTCCCTTGCCTTTGCATCTCCCAGCTTCCGCACAAGAAACACCATCACAATGGCAGGAATAAAGCCGATCCTTACCTCAGTGTAGCCAAACTGGGCTTCGGGCACTGCGTACACCATGTCGCAAACCGTGGCCAGTCCACAGCCGCCTGCAATGGCAGGGCCCTGCACCTGAGCAATTACTACTTTGGGGATGGTGTAGATCATTTCAAACAACTCCTTCAGGTGGATGCTGTCATCCAGGTTTTCTTCGTAGGTATTGCTTTGCAATTGCTGCAAATAGGCGATGTCGGCACCGGCACAAAAAGAAGTGCCTTCTGCTCTCAGAATGATCACCTTCACTTTGGGATCGTAGGCGGCTTTTTGAAAAGCTTCCTTCAGCTCAGCTACCAATTCATAACTCAGCGCATTTCTCTTCTCAGGTCGATTGAGCGTGATCCACGCCAGGCGCTCACCAGTCTCATATTTTATCAGGTCCATGTTGCTTCTCTTTGGTGTGAATTTAAGGAGTGGATAGAAGGAGGCAAGCTGTGAGGGAAAAAAATTACCGCTGGCAGCCCGGAAACTGCCTAAATATGGGTTCCTCATTTTTTTTATCTCAAAAACAGAAACATATAATCAAAAGACCCGTATCATATATCATCTCACAAATAGAAAGATATAATGAAAGGCTACTTAGGAGAGTTTGAAGAACTTGTTTTGCTAACTGTTGCCAACCTGGGCAAAGAGGCTTATGGGCTGGGGCTTATCCGCGACATTAACGAAAGAACCAGCAGAAACCTCAGTATGGGCGCCATGCATTCCACGCTCACACGGCTGGAAGAAAAGGGGTTCATTTCGTCTTATCTCGGTGAGCCTACCAACGAAAGAGGTGGGCGAAGAAAAAGGTATTTCGAGCTTACATCCAGCGGCATTGCAGCCCTGAACGATGTGAAATCGCTGCGGGATGAACTGTGGGCCAACACAAAAGTGAAATTGTCGCTATGAAGAACTCCCAGCACCCCTCTCCTCCCGGTTTTGCCAAAAAAGCTTTTGCATGGTGGGCCAAAACGGCCGACACAGAAGACCTGCTTGGCGATTTGGATGAAGACTTTCTCTACAACGTCGCTGACAAGGGGAAGTTTAAAGCACAGCTTATTTACTTCAGACAGGTAGCATCTCTTGCCTTTTCCTACACACTAAGAAAAAGAAAAGATGCCGCCGCCTATTCCCACTACTACTCAGGAAACTCCCTCGCCATGATCAGGAACTACTTCAAAATTGCCGTCAGGAACTTCTCCAAGCAAAAGCTTTTTACCAGCATCAATATCATTGGCCTGGCACTTGGCATGTCCATTTGTGTGCTGGCCTTGTCCATTGCCGTGTCCATTTTTAGGTTCGATGAATTTCAAGAAAACAAGGACCGCATCTATCAGGTCAACACCTCGATAGCCGACAAAGAGGATACCAGGCTGTATGCGTCTACCTTCAATGCCACCGCTGATTTTATGAGCGAAAAATACCCGTTCGTTGAAAAGGTGGTGAAAGTCAAAGAGGGATTCAGCCCCGAGGTGCAGCACAAGGGCAACTCTATGCACTTCAATGGCTACTTCGCCGATGCAACATTTTTTGATGTATTTACCTTTCCACTGCTTAGCGGCGATGCGAAAACTGCTTTGACAGAGCCCTTTAGCGTGGTACTGACCAGGTCGACGGCCGAAACGTTGTTCAAAAACGAAAACCCTGTCGGGCAGGTGCTTGAGTCCGACTACGGGCAGCTACACGTAACCGGCGTAATAGACGACCTGAAAGAAACGCATTTTTACTTCCAGTTGCTCACTTCCCACCAAACATTTGAGCAAATAAACAGCCAGGCTCGCCTGAATACTGACTGGATAAACTTCAGAGACAACTATCTGTACTTACTGCTAAAGGCCGGTACTAACGAAGCCACTTTGACCGAAGCCCTGGCCCAGGTATCTGCGCAAGCCGCCTCCTTTCACCCCAACCAGCAAATAAATCTCCAGGCTACACGGTTGGACAATGTGATTCCCACGTGGAATGTCAGTAATGGCCTGGGGGTTGGCTGGGACTTGCCCAGTTTGCTCTTTTTCATGGCTATTGGCTGTCTCATCCTTTTGCCGGCTATTTTCAACTATACCAATCTTTCTATTGCCCGGGCGCTGAAAAGGGCCAAGGAAATTGGCATAAGGAAGGTGGTGGGCGCAGGTCAGGGACAGATAAAGATGCAGTTCATCGTTGAGACAATTCTGCTGACATTCCTGGCACTGCTCGGCTCGTTGTTTGTTTTCTACTTCATCAAACCGGAGTTTCTCGACATGGTAATGGCCGCTGAGTCTTTGGACACGTCATTCGGCTTGATGCTCGTGATAGCCATCACTGTGCTTGCATTGGTCATTGGTTTATTGGCTGGAATTTTTCCGGCACTATACTTCTCGAGGCTTAACCCGGTGAATACGCTGAAGGGACAACTGCAAAACAAATCAGCCAATGTTTCGGGAATCAAAAAAGGATTGTTTGTCTTTCAATTCTTCCTGTCGCTGGTTTTCATCATCGGCGTGGCCGCCATCGGCAAGCAGTATGCCTATGTGTTCAGCTACCAACATGGTTTTAATTCGGACAATGTGCTAGCTGTGCCTTTTCAGGGGATCGACAAGCAAGTGTTGCTCAACGAATTCAAAGCGCATCCTGATGTAAAATCGGTTACAGCAGCTTCCAACCTGCCCGGCGTTTTTCTACCAACACAGCTCGAGGTGACCCCTAACCAAGTGGACACCCTGCCCGTAAAACAAGTTTTTATCGGTGAGGATTTTATTGATCAACTCCATATGAAACTCGCCTGGGGAGAAGGAAGGCTTACTGCCTCCAATCAAAATGAAGAGCAGGTGCTGGTCAATCAGGCATTCATTCAGGCCATGGGCGTTTTCAAAACCAAGAGCGATTCCCTCACCTTTACACTGGCCGACGGCACCCAATGCCGGATAGTGGGTGCTTTAGAGGACTTCAACTTTGAGCCACTCAACGAGTACATCAGCCCTCTCGTGTTCAGGCACTCACTGGAAAACAGCAACTATGCGCTGCTCACCATCAACTCCACGGATATCAAGCGCACGATTGGCGACCTGGATGCCATTTGGATGAGTATTGACCAAAAGCCTTCTTTTGAAGCTACTTTCCTGAACGATGAAATTGAAAAAGCGTACTACTTCATGACGGCGCAGATCAAGATCTTCAGCTACCTGAGTGCCATGGCCATAACCATTTCCTGCCTGGGTTTGCTGGGAATGGTGGCTTACACCACCGAAAACAGAACGAAGGAAATCGCCATCAGGAAAATTATGGGTGCCACCAACAAAAGCCTTTACTATGCACTGACCAAAGATTTTGTGAGACTGATTGTGATCTCTGCAATGCTGGCCATTCCGTTCGCTTACTTTTTCTACGACTACATTTTTCTCCGCATGCTGCTCAAGTACAGCAGTGGCGTGGGCGTCATTGAAATTGTGGCGAGTGTACTTTTTCTCTTCCTGATTGGCTTTGCATCCATCTACTGGCAAACCTCCAAGGTGGCCAATGCCAATCCGGCAGAGAGTTTGCGATATGAATAGGAGTCGCCTTTAAGGCAGGTTTAAGACAAACCGGGTGCGGCGTGGTGGTCAGTGGTTCACGCCGTGCCGCCAAGGCCAATGTTTCTCCTACAGGGCAAGCCTCTGCCTCTACTTCTCAAAGATCCGCTGCCTCCTAAACCATTCTGCTTAAAGATTCAGGCGGTGGACCCGAACAAGACAGCAGCTGAATCATCTAGTCAATACCGAATGAAACAATGCCTGCTGCCAGAAACAGATTTGTTAGTATCTTAGGCAAAAGAACGGCTGCGAGGTGCAGTCGGCTACGAAACACCCTTTGCCAACCATGTGCTCAACAACTCAGGCGCCGAAAGGCCATTGCCTCCTCCTTTTCATCTTTCTGTGCGTTGCAGTGATGCCTCTCAACAAGCTGGCCGCACAAACTGTCGCAGCACAGGCCAAGCCCCGTATCATCATCACCGCCGACCCTGAGCTCGACGACAACAACTCCCTCATCCGTCTGCTGCTCTACAGCAGCGACCTGAAAATTGAAGGCCTTATCTATGCCAGCAGCCAGTTTCACTGGAAGGGCGATGGCAAGGGCACCAAATGGTTTGTGCCAGGTAGAGAATATGATCGCTTCGGGCTCGACCTGTGCCCCTGCGAGTCGTGGCGCTGGGCAGAAGACGAGCGCTTTATTCACGACATTGTGGAAGCCTACGAAAAAGCCTACCCTAACCTCAAAACCCATAACGGGCAGTATCCTTCTCCCGACGAGCTGAAGTCGAAAATCCGCTACGGCAACATTGAGTTCGATGGCGACATCTCCAAAGACTCGCCCGGTTCCGACCTCATCAGGTCGCTGATTATAGACAATGAGCCTGGTCAGCTTTACATCACTGCTTGGGGCGGACAGAGCACCATTGCCCGTGCGCTGAAGTCGATCGAAGAGCAATACCAGTACACCACCGAATGGGACAAGATCAAAAGAAAAATTGGCCGCAAAGTGGTGCTGCTGCCTTCCGGCGACCAGGACGCCACTTATTCCACCTACATCAAACCCAACTGGCCGGAGATTGAGTACCGGCAGTTCAGAGGCGGACCCAACTATGGCTACGGAGCTCAGATAAGAGCTTCGGAGGAAAACGCCCCCTACCTCACCCCTGCCTGGATGAAGGAAAATGTATCGGATCGGGGATCCCTTGGCGCCCTCTACCGGGTGTGGGGCGACGGCAAGCAGATGGTGAAAGGCGACGTGGTCGACTATTTCGGCATAGCTGGCCACACCACCGAAGAGCTGAAAAAGATGGGCTATGTGGTGTGGATGCCGGTGCAAGCCAAGGGCTCGTGGCTGGGTGAAGGCGACAACCACACCTTCATGAACATGCTGGGCAACGGGCTGCGTGCCCACGAACAAGGCACCTGGGGAGGCTGGGGCGGCAAGGTGGAAGCCGGGCCAGCAGCTGCCGATATTTTTACCATGCCTGCCGACGCAAGCGCTGATGCCATGGCCGACAGAATGGGGAGCGCCAACAACGAGCCCAAAGCCGAAGAGCTGCCCTACCCCAATTTCTTTCCACAGGCGCAGCAGGATTTTGCCGCCCGCATGCAATGGGCTGTGACCCCCAGGTATGCCGACGCCAACCACGAGCCGGAGGTAACCATTCAGGGGCCGCTGACGGTGGTGGCAGCACCCGGGCAAAAAGTACGCCTCCGTGGCACAGCAACTGACCCCGATGGCAACAAGGTGACTTTGAGATGGTCTCAACTGCCGGTGGGCACCTACCGTGGCAAGGTAGAGATAGAACAGTCAGGCACTTCAAAAGCCGAAGTACTGGCGCCAGACGACGTACGGCCCGGGCAAACCATCCACGTGATCTTAGAAGCGACCGACAATGGCAAGCCAGCCCTCACCCGCTACCAGCGGGTTGTTATTATGATTGGGGGGTAGGGAGATAGGAGATGCCTTTGCTAATTGGGCGGGATGCCCACTGCCACAAGCGTCTTCCGTTTGTGGCTTTAGTCTTTTGGGTGTCTCGCCGCTACCGAAGAACCTCATTCATCTCTCCACAAAAATGAGAGATTTCCGGGCATTGGAGCAGGGCGCTGTGATGACCAGGTTCGGTGCAAAAGTCAAAACAGTTACCCGACCTTTTAAACAAAGTATCTTCGGCCTTTTAAACAAAGTCGACCGGATTTGTTCCGTCTAGTTTTGTCTTATCAAAACAAAATTAGAAATGGAACAGAACAATTATCAGGGAGCGTTGCAGCAGCCGATAGGCTCTGGCTTTAACGCAAAGTCAACAGCAAGCGAGGTCATCAAAGGCATCGACCTTACTGGCAAAGTGGCGATCGTAACAGGTGGTGGCACAGGCATCGGCCTGGAGACAGCCAAAGTGCTGGCGGGTGCTGGAGCAACAGTAATCGTTGCCGTTAGAGACATTGAGAAGGCAGAGAAAAGTCTGCAGGGAATCGCCAATGTCGAACTGAAGGAAATCGACCTTATCAACCCGGAATCCATCGACGCATTCGCCGAGTGTTTTCTGGCATCCGGACGACCTCTTCACCTGCTGATCAACAATGCAGGCATCATGTGGGTGCCGCTGCGCAGAGACAGTCGGGGCATCGAATCGCAATTGGCAGTCAACTACCTTGGACAGTTTCATTTGGTGGCAAAATTGTGGCCAGCCCTTTTGAAGGCGAACGGGGCGAGAGTAGTCAACGTGTCGTCTCAAGGACACCAGTTTGCTCCCTTCAACTTCGAAGACCCTCATTTTGAAAGCAGAGATTACGAAACCCTACAGGGCTACGGGCAATCCAAAACTGCCAGTAACCTCTTCTCAGTGGAGCTGGACAGCAGGGCCAGGCAATTTAATATAAGAGCTTACGCTGTACATCCTGGTTCAGTAGGGGGTACCGACCTGGCTCGTGAGGCACCGCTGGAGCTATTTCAGCAAATGGGTTTTTTGGATGCGAAAGGCAACATGCTTCCCGAAGTAGCAGCAAGTTTGAAAACGGTGCCTCAGGGAGCTGCCACTACTATTTGGTGTGCCACCAGCCCTCTGCTCAATAATATCGGGGGCGTATACTGTGAAGATGCAGACATCGCCGGATTGATAACCGATAGCAATCAACCTGCTGGTGCAGATGGTGTGCAAGCCTACTCTTTGGACAAAGCCGCAGCCAGACGTTTATGGGATTTGAGTGAAGAATTGACTGGCGTCAAATTCGCCATCGCTGACGAACAACCAAAGTCAGCTGCTGCTGCCTTCAAAGAATTCCTTACTTGTGTAAGTGAGGGTAACCCTGAAAAGGCGGCTTCATTCTTTGCAGAAGACGGCTACCTGGAAGCTCCCTATGTAGCCACGTTTGGTATGCCTTCAAAATTTGAAGGCCATGAACAAATAGCCGGTTCCATGAAGGGGATGCTGCAAATGGCTCCCAACTTTCATTTTACCAGCGTCAATATTTTGATGGAAACGCCTACTGAGGTGGTGGCCGAATACGAGAGTGAAGCCACCCTGGCCAATGGCAGGCCTTACAAGATGCTTTACATGGGGCATATCACGACCAAGGATGGAAAAATCACTTCTCACCGGGAGTTTTTGAACACCGTGCCGTTTGTAGAAGCATTTTTCCCTAACGGTCTGAAAGATTTAATCACTCAATAATTTGAAGTTTATGAAGGTCACAAAAGAAATGCACAACAAAGGGCTTCAGCCTACCTATGCAATAATGAAAATGTCATCGAGGCTGATCATGAACCGGATTGGGATCAGTCTTCTGAATGCCAATAGCGCCCGTTCAAAAGGAAGGAACATTGAGGGCATCGAAGGCGAGGAGAGATTCATCCCCAGCAGAAATGGTGGCCCGGATATCCGTGTCAGAATATTCAGGCCAGCAGCACAAACTGAAAACCTGCCTGGCATGCTTTATATCCATGGCGGAGGTTACCTGCTCGGGAATCCGGAAGACTTCCTTTCAGTCATCAAACGCTTTATTGACGCCAGACCCTGCGTGGTGGTAGCACCCGACTACCGCAAAGCCTATGATGCGCCTTATCCGGCAGCCTTCAACGATTGCTATGACACCTTGCTGTGGATGAACGAGAACGTGAAACAGCTGGGCATCATTCCGAACAAACTCATCATTGCCGGGCATAGTTCTGGCGGGGGACTGACAGCCGCTGTTACGCTGAAAGCAACAGATACCGGGGATGTAAAGCTCGCCTTCCAGATTCCCATTTATCCCATGCTGGATGACAGACAAAACTCCGAGTCGGCAAAGGACAACAACTCAGCGGGTTGGAATGCGAAGTCAAATAAGCTGGGCTGGTCCGCTTATCTCAGGAACCTTGTCAACCAGGGAGCAGAAATCCCGCCCTATGCAGCTGCGGCACGGGCAAAAGACTATTCCAAATTACCTCCCACTATCACGTTTGTGGGCGATCTGGAGCCTTTCAGAGATGAAACCATCGACTACGTGGACAACCTCAAAAAGGCGGGCGTTCCCGTGATATTTGAGTTGTTCCCAGGGTGCTATCATGCGTTTGAGGTTCTTTTTCCAGAAATCGAGATCAGCAAAAAGGCATGGTCATTTTTGATGACAACGTACGCAGCCTATGTCGATCAATTCATCTACTCAAACAAAGCCGCATGAACCAGCATCGAACGGGGAGGTGCCAACAGCTCCTCCCCGTGATCGATGGAATCGGCGATAATTCCAAACTTCAAAAAAATGACAGCAAGCAAATTCCTTGTAATACCTATACTGACATGCGTATTGCTACTTATCGACTGGTATGTATGGCAAGCATTGAAAGTGGTGTTTCACTCCTCCGGTGGCCAAACGCTGGAAGTAGTAAAGTGGGCCTTTTGGAGTCTGACAGTGGCAGTGTTGCTTGGGCTTTGGGCCTATAACTTTGTTGATCCGGAGCTGCTTGGGGTGAAAGCCCGCACTTTTATCCTGTCAAGTCTATTCGTTGTCTATTGCTCGAAGCTGGTTTCTGTGGCTTTCCTTCTGATCGACGACGCAGCCAGGTTTGTGAGATGGGCAGCGAACAAAATCAGCCCTGGCGATGATTTGCCAGCAGCAGCCACAAGTAGTAACGGCAAGGTCATTACCCGCTCTGAGTTTCTGATGAAAGCCTCTTTGATGGCTGCCGCCATTCCGGCAACGGCACTTACCTGGGGCATTGTCTCCGGAGCACACGACTACCGGTTGCGCCGGGTTCGTTTGGTACTGAACAATCTTCCCAGGGCGTTCGAAGGCATGACCATCGGGCAGATCTCAGACATCCACACGGGATCTTTTTTTAACAAAACGGCCGCAAAAGGAGGAGTCGAAATGCTTTTGAAAGAAAAACCAGATATGGTCTTTTTCACCGGTGATCTGGTGAACGACAGGGCCTGGGAAGTAAAAGACTACCTTGGCATTTTCGACAAAGTGAAAGCGCCTATGGGGGTTTTCAGTACGCTGGGAAACCACGACTACGGAGCCTACTTAAAATTTCCCGATCAGCAAGCCAGGCAGCAAAATCTGGATGACATCAGGCATGCCCACAAACTCATGGGATACGATTTACTCGTCGACGAAAACCGAATCATCACCCTGGGAGGAGAAAAGTTGGCCATCATTGGGGTGGAAAACATCTCCGCCACAGAATCTATCTTTCCTGCAAATAACCATCTGGCCACGGCAGTGAAGGGCAGTGACGAAGCAGCTGTAAAACTACTGCTGAGTCACGATCCATCGCACTGGAACATGGAAGTGACTCCCCACTACAAGGAGATAGATATGACCTTCAGCGGACACACCCATGGGCTGCAGTTTGGCGTCACCCTGGGAGGTAAAACCTATTCTCCGGCACAGCTGCAATACAAACAATGGGCAGGCCTGTACAGGAATGGAACACAACAATTGTATGTAAACAGAGGCTTTGGCTATTTGGGATATCCCGGACGGGTAGGCATGCCTCCTGAAATCACCATTTTTGAATTGGCCGGGTCATAGACCGATATTTTAAATTGCTTATTTTTAAACTGTGATAAATACATTGGATCCTATATCGAAATACCTAACCCCGGAGATAAAGCTCTCCTGTTATGAGGACAAGTTCTCTAAATCTGAGATCGTCTTTGATCATCACATGCTGATCTGGTTTATCTCCGGCGAAACGAAAATTGTGCAAACTGATGCCGTTCATCGTTTCAAAACGGGCGACATTTTCCTTATTCCCAGGAATAAGCCCGCCACCGTTATCAACTACCCAAAAGATGGCCTGCCGCATAAAACGGTGGTCATGCTGCTCACCAAAGACATCCTGAGAAACTTCTACAGCGGTATTGAAATAAAAACAAAGGTTGCCCCTGTGCCAAGAATCCGCAGCTTCAGTAGTCACCCCTTGCTCGAAAGCTGCCTGGCGTCTCTGATACCCTACTTTGACATGAAAGATGGTTTACCAGAAGGCCTGGCATCGCTGAAAATAAAAGAAGCCATTAGCATCCTACGAGCCATTGAACCGGATATCGATGGTGTGCTGGCCAATTTTGATGACCCCCATAAGGTGGACTTAATCAGCTTTATGGAGAAGAACTACATGTTCAATATGCCGATGGAAAAGTTTGGCTACTTAACCGGAAGGAGCCTCACCACTTTCAAACGGGATTTCAAACGAGCTTTTAACACGACACCCCAAAAGTGGCTGACGCAAAAGCGATTGGAACTGGCACACTACCAGCTGGCCGAGCAGAAAAGAAAACCGGTGGAGGTTTGTTTCGAAACTGGTTTTGAAAACCTGTCGCATTTTTCTTTCGCTTTCAAAAAACAATTTGGCTACCCACCTACCAACCTGGTCCAGCAGGCAGGCGCAACCCTAAACAAACAATTACTATGAGAAAAATTATCGCTGCCATCAATATGACCCTCGACGGGTTCTGCGACCACACGTCAGCAATTGCAGACGACGAATTACATAAGCATTTCAACGATGCATTGCGCAGCGCCGGCGTGCTGCTTTATGGCAGAACCACCTACCAGCTGATGGAAAGCTACTGGCCTGCCGTAGTGAAAAACCCCACCGGCAACCAGCCAATAGATGAATTTGCTGTGCTGCTGGAAAACGTCCCAAAAATCCTTTTTTCCCGCACGCTGAAAAGTGTGGCCTGGACCAATGTCACACTAGCCAAAGGCAACCTTCAGGACGAAGTGCTGGCACTAAAGCAGCAACCCGGCAAAGACATTTATTTGGGTAGCCCGAGTTTAATTTCCGCTCTTACGAGACATGGTTTAGTCGACGAATACCACCTTTGCATGCACCCGATCATCGCAGGAAAGGGACTGCGGCTGTTCAAAGACATCGACGACATGGCAACGCTGAAGCTTATCAAAACAAAAGCCCTCAAAGCCGGTCAGCTGGCGCTTTACTATGAGGCGGTGAGGAAATGACTACCCCCCTTGGTTCGTGTCCCACGAACCAATACTCATCATCACCTTGAGTCGTTCGTGAGACACGAACCACTGCGGTGGGTTTTTAACCGCATACGTTTTATAGCCAACGTTATATGCCATTCTGACCCGTCAAAGCGTACCAGCTTCTATGCTTGGGAATAAACCTTAAATTCTACGATAAAGTAATCAGGCACTTGCTAATTAGAATTTAATCTGTAGATTTACAAACTGAACGCACGTGCAGTCAGTATTCGAAGGCCATGGATAAACGAACAGAACTCATTGAAATCGCTACCCAATTATTTTCTGAAAGAGGATTTGAGAATACGCCCCTCTCGGTAGTGTGTGAAACCGCCAATGTGTCGAAGGGTTTGATATCTCACCATTTTAAATCTAAGGATGGATTGCTGAGGGAGATATTTAAGAGAACGACAGACTTGATTGTGGAAATGAACCAAATAGACCAGGTGAATCTATCTGCCCAAGAAAGGTTAATACAACTTATAGAGTCCTTCTTTTCACAGTTGCAGGTGGATAAGCTGTTCTTTCAATTTAATTTGAATATGATCGTTCAGCCAAGCACGAGAGAGGTGTTGGCCGACTTGATTACAGAAAGGTCATCTTTTATCCTCAAAGCGACCCTCAGCATTTTCAATGAGATTGACCCTGAGAATTCACTAGTAAAAAGCCATATGTTCATTGCGGAACTAGATGGAATTGCATTAAGCTATTTGGGAGTCTACAAGGAATTTCCACTGGGACAGATTAAAGAACTGCTTATTAAAAAATACTCCCAAGCATGAACTTTATCAAAGCAAATGACCCAGACCAGATTAGTGAACTAAGGGCTAAACTATATCAAAATCTGACCGCTCCCATTGATGCCATGTGGGAACAGCTATACATCGCATCTGCTCAACCTTACCTTATTGAAAGCAAGGGCGTTACCCTGGGTTATTGCTGCATTACTGACCAGAATTGTTTGCTACAGCTATTTCTGTTGGAGGAATCCACATCAAAGATGGATCAAGTTATTAAAAGCTTGGTCGGAACCAAACTTGTCAATTCGGCAAGTCTAAGCTCTAACGAGCCCGTTTCATTTAATGCTTGCTTGAATAATTCAAAGTCAATTCAGGCCAACACTTTTTGTTTTCAGCATTCAAATAAGCCAATTGACTTGAAGGTAGCTTTCACTGTAGAACTAGTTTCAAGCGATGATATTCCTGCTGTAAAAGAATTCTTAAAGGACCAGATAGGCATGGATGATACTTTTGGTTATACCGAAAATCTTGTTTCGAGGAAAGAAATATACCTGGTAAGGGCGTCAGATTTAATTATTGCCACTAGTGAATGTAGAATGAGTGATTCTCAACCAGGTATTGCCGATTTGGGGATCATTGTAAAAAGGGAGTATCAAGGCAAAGGAATAGCTACACGTGTCATGCAAATGCAGGTAAATCGACTGTTGAAGGCGAAGAGAAAACCAATATGTTCTACCACACTGGATAATCTTGCCGCAAGAAAAGCGATTGAAAGATCAGGCTTTTACTGTTCAAACATCCTGTTTGACATCCATTTTTAGCATAGCGCAGAATAAAAATATGACAGCTCAGCGATAAATAAACTTCTAAGAAAAATTAAAAAATAAAGCAATGAATCAAAACACAAAAGTAGTTTTATTAGCGACAATAGGCTTGGTTTTCATCATCACCTCCTGTGAAAAAGATGATGTAAACTTAGTTCCTTCGGCAATAATAACAACAACCAATTTTACGGCTTCAAACATTAGCCAGCTAGATGTTTCCGATGTGTTTAATGTTTACGTAAGTTTTTCGGAAACCGAAGAATCTGTTCAGGTGGAAGCAAATGAAAATCTGCATCATTTAATAGAAATGAAACAGTCGGGCAACAAATTAACTGTTGGCCTAAACGAGAATACCAATATCAGCGGAGCGCTTGTTTTAAATATTTACATTAAAACGGCGACACTTACAATAGTAAAAGCTGATCGTACCGCATCCATTGAATTCGACAATCTATTGAAAACACCACAGTTAGAGTTGGAAATTAATGATGCCGCCAGAGTTTCAGGGAGTATTGAAGTTGATGATTTGGTTGCCAGGCTTATCGGGCTAGCGACACTGGATATCTCCGGGAACTCAGACTCCTTTGATATTGATGCGGCAGGGGCTTCTGAAATGACTGGTTTTGATTTTGCAACCAAAAACTTAAAAGCCAACCTTAATGGTAGTTGCAATATCTCGTTAACTATTAATCAGGCGTTGGATGTTGCAGCAAGTGGAACTTCAAACGTTTATTATAAAGGTGATGGTGTAGTAGAAAAACAAAACCTTAAAGACACTTCTACAATTATAAAATTGGATTAAGCCGGGTTTAGACTATTCGGAGTTTAAAATCGCAGTGATAAAACCCATGGTCGAAATTGGTAAATACAAATTTCCCATTAGCTGTGGGCGGCTTTAAAAGCAACAATTTTAACCTTGTGAAATTTGCGTTTGCAGATAAAATGGCATTCGGATTTTCTACAAACAGGTCATTTTTTTCACTTACAAACGAATGGGGCCATATATCTCTTAACCATATCGAAATACCAATTATCCAGGAGCAACATATTACGAGAAGCTAAAGATGGCTGTAAAAAGGAAATGGAGGGGCATCCCTATTCGGTATGAAATATCAAAACTCATGAAACATATATCATTTTTATCAATTTTAGCTTTGCTCTCTTTTGGAGAATTAATTGCTCAAACCTGGTCAGGAACTATCCACTTCGGAAAATCGACGATAGACTATCAGATCAATCTGGTAGAAACAGAGAACCAAACCAATGCGTTCTTTACGAGCATCCATATGAATGCGTATGAAATTCCATGTCAAAAGACAACCCTGGAAAAAGACACTTTGAAATTTTTTGTAGTAAGCGATTACTACACATATAGTTATCAATATATCAAACAAGAGGAAAGCTTTCGTGGAGAATTAAAAGTGTATTCGAACGAAACAGAGCAATTATTAAACACTTTTGAAACCAACTTAAATCAAGAATTTTCAATTGAATCTGACGTCATTGACAAACAAGAACTCAGCTTTTCGTCGAACAGCCTTGAACTATCAGGGACACTGTGGAAACCAAAAAACCCAATCAATGCGGGTCTTCTTTTCCTGACGTCCTCTCAAGGCAATGACCGAAGTGCAACCAATGCAGAAGCTTATTATTTTGCCAGTTTAGGTTATACTATTTTTAATTACGATAAACGGGGAACTGGCAAGTCTGAAGGAGATTGGCAATCGGCAACTATCGAAGAGCTCAGCTCAGATGATATAAATGCCATTGAGTTTTTTTCTAAAATTTCAGCGCTTCCCTTTTCCGAAATTGGCATTAAAGGAAGCAGTCAGGGAGGTGTCAAGATTCCTTATGTTTTATCAAAAATGCCTGAATTGGGTTTTGGAATTTCAATCAGCTGTCCCGACGGCACACTTTTGGAAAGTGATTTAAACTATTGGGAAAATTTAAACAGGAATCAAATAGGTGAAAGAGAACTTCATAAAGCCTTAAAAATGCAGGAAGCTGGATATAATTATCTGGCAGGAAATATTTCCTATGAATCGTTGGAGCAGCTAAAAAATAAAAACAGTAAAGAAGATTGGTTAAAATACTGTTGGATACCTGAACGTGATATCCAGAAGGACTACAAACTAAATTTTAAAGGACTTCCTTATTTTGAGAATATAACTCAACCTGTTTTGGTCATTCAGGGATTAGCTGATGAAGTGATTCCCCTCAACAGCTACCTTACGATTGAAAAGGCTATCAAAAAATCAAAGTCAACCAATTACCAGATGGCCACTTTCGAAAACACCACTCATTCCATGACATTTTTGAATGAAGAGTTTCCCTATTTTCAAATATTATCACCTGAATATTATCCTGTTATAAGCAAATGGTTAAAGAAAATGAGATCGCTTTGATTAGTTATTTTGACCGATACTAATGCTGAATTAGCATAGCCTGTTTCAAAGCAGTTTGGCATGTGATCAGGAATTGCCACGTAATCTGCCCTAGCCATGCTTCTCGTTATACAAAACGGCAAAAAAACCACAAAATGGATTTCAATAAATGAAAAAACAGAAAGCATTCTTGGGATTAATACTATTTGGGTTGGGGATCATTGGCGTGCTGTCGATTCTTACAATGGAAATACGTTTGCCTTCAGAAGCAGAAGCGCTCCTAAAAGAGAGTTTTACCCCTCAACAAATAAAAATGTTGACCTTAGTCAACCCAACAATAATGCTGGTTGTTGCAGTAGTTATAGGAACTTTCCTTTATCAAAAAGTTAGTTTGAAAGTACCGCTCATTGAGAAAATGGTGGGTGTAATGGATGATAATTTGAATACCATCAGCATTTTAAAATATGGGGTTTTGGGAGGTGTTATGTCTGGAATTTTGATAAGTCTTGTTGGTTTTATGTTCAATTCAATTCTTCCAACAGAATTTTTGGAATTAGGTGAGTCATTAAAACCCACCTTAGCTGCCAGATTTTTATACGGAGGATTAACTGAGGAAATTCTTATGCGATTTGGGTTAATGACTTTAATAGTTTGGATAGCCTCTAAAATATTTGGGGAAACAAAACCAATTACATATTGGACCGGGATCATCATCGCTTCTATCCTATTTGCACTTGGGCATTTTCCAATTGCTTACCAGGCAGTTGAATATCCTTCAACAGGTCTATTGAGTTATATACTTATTGGAAACACATTTGGCGGATTAATATTTGGTTGGCTTTACTGGAAAAAAGGATTAGAAAGTGCTTTCTTGGCTCACATATTTGCACACGTGATTATTGTAATGACTGAACCAATTTTAGCCTAATAAAGAAGCAAGTGGCTAACCCTGTATATAGTAAATAGGATGTTCAATGATTTACGAAAGTTTAGTGCTGTTTGCAAGCCGTCAGCGCTTCACGTCAAACCTTTTGTGAAGCCATAGATTTCGCAAACTCCTTTGTAATTTACTAAGTTTCGGCTCGCAGTGCCACCTCAGAACATGGCGACCGAAATGGAATCCAGACTACAATGATATGGCGCCATTACAACAAGTGATTGAAAAGGCGAAAAATAACCCCAAAAAACTCTTTTTGTTCGACGGGTTTGGAGCCAGCCTATCCGCTTTCCTGTTGGGGGTTGTGCTGGTCAAACTGCAGACACTTTTTGGCATACCCGCAGCAACTTTGTATACGCTGGCGGCATTCCCGGTAATATTTGCCGTCTATGATTACTACTGCTATCGACGTGTGGCATACCAATTGGGACCCTTCCTCAAAGGAATTGCACTATTGAACTTGCTGTATTGTTGCTTGTCTATCGGTTTGGCAGTGTATCATTACGGAACCATCACAAACCTGGGGTGGATTTATCTGTTGATTGAGGTTTTGATAGTCGGCCTTCTGGCACTCATCGAAATAAAAGTAGCCAAAAGGTTGCAAAAATTCGATCAATTTGGTCCCACCAGATGATGCGATCAAGTGGTGATTGCCTCGAGGCCTTTCCCACTACCTGCCCCCCCCGGCCACAAAACTTTTACATTCTTTTTACAATCCGTTTATAGCGCTCCGTGCGCACTTCCCGTAGTTTTAGCCATTGCCCATTCAAGAGAACGGGCAGTGAAAGAGAATCCATGAAAAAATACACACTTGTTTACCTGCTGCTCTTAGCGGCTGTTTTTTGCGCTTCGTGCAAACAACAAACCAAAGCCGACCAGCCCACGGAAACTCCCCAAGTCGCCGAAGTCAAAACCGTAGCCGCCTACACCGGGCCGACCAACATTACCCGGGCTGTGATACAAGACCAAAAGGGTGACATCTGGATGGCTACCTGGGAGGGCGTGTTCCGCTACGACGCCCGCCTACCGGACGGGCAGGGCACCTTTACCAACATGACCACAGGCATAAGCGATGCCCGCTTCTTTTCCGCTTTGGAGGACACGAAGGGCCACCTCTGGTTCGGTACTATTGGCTCGGGTGTTTATCGGTATGATGGCGTCAACTTTACGAATTTCACCACCAAAGACGGCCTTCCCAACAATGAGATTACCTGGATATATGAAGACAAAGCCGGCCATATCTGGTTCGGTGTGAACGGAGGGGCCAGCCGGTACGACGGCACCTCGTTTCGGAATTTCCTGATCGAAGGAGAAACGATGGTGGAAGACACCACAGGCAAAACAATCCCGGATCTTACCCGTCCGCCCATGGAGGTAAATGCCATCATGGAAGACCGCTCAGGCAAACTCTGGTTCGCTACCCGGGGCCGCACGTTCATGTACGACGGGAAAACGTTCACCGCCCTCCTGCACGACGACCAGCCTTTTACCAATGTTCGTACGGTCATCGAAGACAGCAAGGGGCAACTCTGGTTCGGCGGAAACGACGGCATGTGGCGGTACAGCACCCGCCTACCGGACGGGCAGGGCAACAAACTGACGCAAATCTCGAAGGATTTTTGCGGGTACATCTACGAAGACAGCCGGGGCAATATCTGGACAAGCTCCGAAACAGGTAAGGGTTGGGCCCTTTCCCGCTACGATGCCATGACATTGGCTGGCTTAAAGGCTACGCCCACGGTGATCGACCCCTGGAAGGGCGGAAACCCAGGTTTGGTCTTTGGGATTTTGGAGGCCAATGACGGAAACATTTGGTTTGGCAGCACCGATGGCGTGTATCGCTATGATGGAGCGAACCTCACAGATTTTAAGGGGAAAGAGGGGCAGAAATAAAGACTTGGGCGGATGAGAGCCACTCCTCCCTGGCGTCTCGGCGTCTCTGCGAGAAAAAAAAGGCTCCACGCAAAGGTCTCCGTCTCCACCGCCATGGGGCTTGCACTACCGCCCACTTTGTGTATTTTTATCCCAATTGCCTCACGAAAACACTTCCAGGCGGCCAACAACCCAATGAAGTTTGAAAAACATCTTCCGACTGAGAGACTAAAGCCCTATATCAGGCACTTTGTGGTGTCGGAAAGTGAGCTGGAAAATGAGTACAAGGTATTCCCTACCGCAGGCCTTGTTATTGGGTTTCAGTACAAAGGCCAGCTGGCGACGGTGAAAGGCAATGTGGCCACAAACCTGGCTACCGCAGGTATCACCGGTATTTCCGATAGTTTCAAGGTCTTCAAAAACGCTGCGGGTATTGGCTCCATTCTGGTGTATTTTACTGAAACTGGTTTCACACATTTCGCCTCACATCCTGCACACGAGCTCTTCAACCTGAGCCTTTCGCTGGAAGAAATTTTCAGCAGGGACAGCATCGGCGAGCTGGAAGAGAAATTGTTCGTTGCCACATCCGACCAGCAACGCATCAAACTGGTGGAGCTGTTTCTTCTTGCCCGGCTCAAAAATATTCAGGCCGACAAACTCATTGTTGAGGCTGTCCGGCTTATCTACCAGAGCAATGGCACCATCCGCATTCAGGAGCTGAACGACAGGCTGGCCATCAGCCAGAGTCCGTTCGAAAAGCGCTTTCGAAAAGTAGTGGGAACCACACCCAAGAAATTTGCCTCCATCGTGCGGTTCAACACTGTGCTCGACAACCTTAGCGAAACAAAATCGCTCACCAACATCTGCTACGAGCACAATTTCTTCGACCAGGCACACTTCATCAAGAGCTTCAAACAGTTCACCGGCGACACACCCGAGCAATTCAAACGCTTCTTGTAGAAAAACGATTTTTTACAATCAAAGGGCCATTCTTCATTGCTCCTTTGCACCATCATTTTACAAGCAAAGCAATGAAGAAACCAATGTTTACAGTAGACCAAATCAAAGCTGCCCACAGCAAAGTAAAGTCAGGCGCCGACTTCCCTTCTTACATTCAGGAAATTAAAGCCCTGGGTGTAACCCACTATGAGGCCTACGTAACCGATGGACATATCGACTATCATGGAGACAGTCACACGGCAAAAGTACCTGCGAAATATGACGCTACAGCAATAGCCGACACGGCCAATATTGAGGCCTTTAAAACGGAGCTGGTGGCCCATCAGCAAGGCAAAACGGATTATAACACCTTCATAAAAATGTGTGCCACCTATGGTATCGAAAAATGGATCATTTGTATGGAAAAAATGACCTGCACCTATTACGACAAAGCGGGAAACGAAATTTTGGTGGAACAAATCCCGCAGTAGGACAGTGCTTGCCCTCCGGCGCAGGTTCATTCCTCCGCCCTGTACCGTGTCTCACGGGCCAGGCTCCATTGTGGCTTAAAATGTCCAGCGAAGAAAAATAGCACGCTAAGGCGCAGACCGGACAAATCCGATCGCAAAGGCTGTTGATCTTTCGGAGGCAGCCACAACCAGTTCTTCCTTTGCGTCTTGGCGCCTTTGCGTGATATTACTTCGGGGGCCAAGCCTAAGCGGCCCGGCGGACGCTTGAACCAGTTGAGTCGTAAACAAATGACATAACTATTTCGATTCGGCCTCTTTCGCCCGCATCTCCTGCAACATTTTTCCAATCTCTTCCCTTGAATATTTCCAGTATTCAATCACAGGGTTCTCCTTTACTTTCTCATGATACTCTTCGATGAACATCTGATTGAGAGAATCGCTGTCCTGATACTGGGCCCGAAGTTGGTCCAGCTGCTGATGCAGCTCGGCTTTTACCTGGGCATAGGCCGGATCGTTGTACACGTTCTGCATTTCCTGTGGGTCCTTTTCCAGGTCGAACAGTTCCCACGTGTCTATATCATAGTAATAATGGATCAGCTTATACTTGCTGGTGGTGATGCCGTAGTGGCGCATCACATTGTGCTCCGACGGATGCTCGTAATAGTGGTAGTAGTGCGCTTGCCTCCAGTCGGCCGGCGTTTCCCCCTTCAGAATCGGCACCAGACTCGCTCCCTGCATGTCGGCTGGTATCTGTGCCTGGGCGATGTCGATCAGTGTTTCTCCAAAATCGAGGTTAGATACCAACTGATTGCTCACCGAGCCCGCCTTCACCACGTCGGGCCAGCTAATCAGCAATGGCGTGCGCAACGACTCACTGTACATCCATCGCTTGTCAAACCAACCGTGCTCGCCGAGGTAGAATCCCTGGTCCGAAGTGTAGATCACAATGGTGTTCTCGTCCAGTCCGTTGGTCTTCAGGTAATCCAGCAACCGGCCCACACTTTTGTCCACAGCGGAAACAGATGCCAGATAGTCACGCATATACCGTTGGTATTTGAACCTCACCAGGTCATCGCCAGTCGGGTTCTTTTGCTTGAAGTCTTCGTAGATAGGCCCATACACCGCATTCCATTTTTCCTTTTGGGCCTCAGTCATGGATGCCGGTGCATTTTCCATCATTTTGAGGTCTGTTTCCATCTTCATGGTTTTGGCAATCGTCATGTTGTTGAGCGAGGCTGCCTCCCGGTCGCCGGAGTAGTCGTCGAACAGGCTTTCCGGCTCAGGAAAGGTCACATCTTCATACATGCCCAATTCGTTGGGGCCAGGCTCCCAGTTTCGGTGAGGGGCCTTGTGCCACATCATCACCATAAAAGGTTCTTCATCTTCCTTCGCAGAGTCAAGCCACTGCAATGTTTTGTCGGTGATGATGTCCGTCGCATACCCTTCCACCTCGTATTGTCCGTCCTTGTTAATGAACTGGGGATTGTAGTAGCGCCCCTGATCGGGCAGGATATCAAAGTAATCAAACCCGGTGGGCACACCACCCAGGTGCAGCTTACCAATGGTGGCTGTTTTATAACCAGCCTGCTGCAGCACCTTGGCGAAGCTTTCCTGACTAAAATCAAACTTTGAGCCAATGGTATTGTCGATAAATCCGTTGAGGTGGCTATACTTTCCCGTAAGAATAGTCGCCCTGGAGGGCCCGCAAATGGAGTTGGTGACCAGGCAATTATTGAACAGCATGCCTTGCCGGGCTATCCTGTCGATATTGGGTGTGGGCGCCAGCTCGGCCAATGCCCCGCCATAAGCGCTAATGGCCTGGTAGGCGTGGTCATCGCTCATGATGAAAATGATATTAGGCCTTTTTTTAACCTCTTCTGCTTGCTTGGTTTCTGGTTGGCAGCCGGTAAGCATCGCGACACCTACCAGTAAAAGACAGGCAAGGTGGGCAGGTAGTCGTTTTGATTTCATAGGTGTATCCATGGTTGGTTCGATAATGCCGAAAGTCACTGCGACCCGGTAGTAACTGTTACACAACTCAAGGTACTGAAAAAATAGTATTTTTTATTTCTTAGGTAGTCGGCCGGCGGAGCGATGCTGGACCCGACTGCCACCGCAAACGCAGGTTTTGGACTTGCGCTAGATGGGAATGGAACTAGCTGTAGATGGAGTTCAATCCAGCCGTAGACCGACATGCATCTAGCTGTAGATGGATATCCATCTTGCCGTAGACCGAAATGCATCTTGCTGTAGTTCGAAATCTATCTTGCTGTTGATGGAGATGCATCTAGCCGAAGACCGACCGGCATCTGGCCGTAGATGGAGATCCATCTAGCGCTAGATGGAGTTGAATCTAGCGCTAGACCGGGAGCAATCTAGCGCTAGATGTGAATGGATCTAGCGCTAGATTTGGAAAGGTCTTGCGCTACTTCCATCTACCTCTACCCTAACAACCACCTGCCTGTAGCGCTACTCCCCCTCTCCTTTTGGGTGCAAAGGCAACAACTTGTTGCGCTGCATGGAGGTGCATGTTGCCTTACAGGGAGGAAAAAGTAGCGCTACTGCGAGCTGGAAGTAGCGCTACTATGGGGGTATAAGTAGCGCTACTGTTGGTTACATCTAGCGCTACTGTTGGCTGGGAGTAGCGCTAGATTTGGAAAGGTCTTGCGCTAGATCAGAAAAGGCCTTGCAGTAGCCCAAAATGGCCTATGCGCAACTGATTGAAGGAGCCAGGTCTACACCCCGCTACCGCCAACGCCACAGGTGCCTTTCCATACACCAACCGGCGCCAACTTTCACCGCAGCAAGCAGACGGTTTCACGAACAAAGTACGGTACTTCATGCTGTTGAAGTCTGCTCTCATTGCTGAATCAGGCAAAACTTCTTAGGCAAGAGGAAGACGCCGATACCCGTACCGATAGAAACAAGAAGCACAACAGGGAGGAACGGCTAGCCTCCGACTCATTCCAGGGGTGGCGCAGGATATACTCAATGTTCACCACTGTCGCTAAAAAACCTACCGCTGTCAGCCCGGAAGTGACAGCTGTTAGTAAAAACCCTACCGCTGTCAGTAAAAAGGTGACAGCGGTGACCAAAAAGCAGACATGTGCCACGAAAAACACGCCAGCTGTCTGTTCGGAGGTGACAGCGGTCACCAAAAAGATAACAGCTCTCACCAAAAAGGTGACCCAGTTCAGCAAAAAGGTGACAGCGACCACCAAAGAGATGACCCAGTTCGCCAAAAAGATGCGAGCGACCACCAAAAAGATGATCCAGTTCACCAAAAAGATGACCCAGTTCACCAAAAAGGTGAGAGTGACCACAAAAATCAGGGGGAGGGGGTATCTGGAAGGGGGGTACCCCCCTCTGGGAGGGGGTAGAAGGCGGTTTTTCAGGTATTTTCGGCTCCTATGGGTCTACAAGCTGGTTGGTCGTCTTTCACGTCCTGAAATAGGTTGACAGGTTAAAGAGCTATTCCTACAATAGGTTGACACCAATCGCCTATTCCTGGAATAGGTTTGAAATAAGTGCTGGCACACCGCTTCTCGAAAATATAACCGGAATCATTGGCGAATAACCCCCCTTTTCACTAGTATTATTTCCGTTAATTTTTAGTTCCGGCCCGTGAGCTTGTTTGCCGGATTTTTTGCCAGCTAGTTTTATTCTATTATCTGAGTTTTTTTTACCTGTTGGTATCTAGGAGTGGTTGGTAAGATCTATGTTAACCAATTGAAAAAACCTAGAAATAGAGTGTTCCACAGCCAGATTTTACGAGTCGCAAAAATTTCACCGCTTAAATAATACTAAACATGTTTGATGGTAAAAACTCTAAAAAGATTGAGTATCTGGAGGACGAAAGGAAAAAGCTCTGGGATCGATTAACAATCCTAGAAAAAAGAATCGAAGAAAGACCTTCAGACATTGAAAAAGAGGCACGGCAGGCATCAAAAAAAGCTGCCGAATATAGAAATAAGGCTGAGGAACGATCAAATGAGTCTTCTGAGATTCTTGCACGAATTGCAAAAACAGAGTCAATGCTAATCGAAAAAGCTGATTCAATATCAAAAATAAAGGATCAAATTGAGCAACTGAATCAGAATTCTAGAGAATCCAGTGACAGCATTGATGCACGAAGCAGTGAACTCTTAACCGCATTAACCAAGATCACTGACATTTTTGATGAACATCCAGATCTAGAAAGTGAGGCTGAAAAACTAAACACCACACTGACGGAAATACAGGAAAATGCAAGTAAAGCAACAACCACATATAAAGGTATTCTAGCAAAGAAATCTGAAATAGATGAACTACATCGGGAAATTGTCGGGTATGAGGACGAGGATGAAGATGGTAAAATTGTAAATATCGAGGGATTAAAATCTGCGCTGGAAACCGCATACAATGAACTAGATGAAAAGACCACAGAATTAGCTGAGCAAATAGAAACCCTTGAAAACTCCAGTCAGGAACAGTACAATCTTTTTATTAGTAAAAATAGCCTCGAAATAGATAAAACTAAAGAAGATGCCAGAAGAGAATATGATGGAATTAACAAACGTATTGCGTCACTACTACCAGATGCATTAACAGCGGGACTCAGCTCTGCATTTATTGCAAAGAAGAAGGAGGAGGAGTTACTCTTTAACGAGTATAAATCGAGTTTCAATAGAGGAATCTTCTATCTATCCATGGTTTCACTGATTCCGATGTCCATTAGTATTTTTTTTCTTTCTACAGGCTCAAGCCTGATTGAAGTTATTGAAAGGTCACCGAAGATACTTTTATCATTTATGCCGCTATATGCGCCCCTAATATGGATCACAATTTCGGCAAACAAAAAGGTTAATTTATCAAAAAGATTAATTGAAGAATATTCTCACAAACAAGTGCTTAGCATGACTATTGAAGGACTATCAAATCAAATACAAGGCATAGAAGACAGTGCTTTGTCAGAGGAACTCAGAATAAAGCTGCTTCACAATTTCTTGACTGTGAGCAATGAGAATCCAGGTAAATTAATATCCGATTATCAGAAGTCTGATAACCCATTTCTCAATATTCTTGATCGAGACAGACCTAAAGGCCAATCAATAGTAAAAACTGTCGAAGAACGAACAAAAGACATCATTGGAAAAGCTGCCGATGAAATAGAGGAAGGAATTTCAAGCGCCACAAAGAAAGCCTAGAATCAATAAAAAAACATCATAATCGAATAGACTAGCGTGAACCATTAACCCCCATCGTCCTCGTTTAAGAAAAAGCTGAAACGACAATGTGGAGGTTGTGCCACGGATTATGACCCAAAAAGCCGCCTGTCAGAGTCAACCAAAACAGCTGGAATGCAACATTACCTTCCAGACAGCGTCAGTTGAATTTTCGTGACATTGTGGTATCTTCAGTAACTTTTTTAGTTGAAAAATACCGAACACTATCGACGATGACAAAAACCAACAGTGAGAATGGAAAGCCTCTAGAGGATGAAAAAGTCGAAAAAGCTTCGACCAAGACTGGGACTAAGCCGAAGAAATGTGGTCTTATCATGCCGATATCGCCAACTTCTGGATACGACAATAATCACTGGGAAGATGTGAAACGAATCCTGCTCGAAGTGACCGATAGTCTCGAACTCGAAGCAGCACTAGTTAGTGACGACAAACCATCCGGTCTTATTCACGAGCGTATTGTCCATAACCTTTACTTAAACGACATCGTGATTTGTGACGTTAGTAGTGCAAATCCGAATGTTATGTTTGAACTCGGAATGCGACTAGCCTTTGACATGCCGACAATCATTATCAAAGACGATCTGAGTAAATACAATTTCGACATCGCCCCGGTGCAACACCTCAAATATCCTACGTCGCTTCATTACCATGAAATTGAAAATTTCAAGAAAGATCTCGCAGCCAGCATAACAGCTACACTGCTG
Organism: Imperialibacter sp.; assembly: GCF_040222385.1. GTDB lineage: Bacteria > Bacteroidota > Bacteroidia > Cytophagales > Cyclobacteriaceae > Imperialibacter. The sequence goes on along the minus strand of NZ_JAVKDF010000023.1, from coordinate 482,578 downwards.
GCCGCTAAGGTCAAGGACTATTCGCCTTTTCTAAAAGCTTTCAGCAGAACTATTCCAAAAAAGCTTGAGCAGATAGAGGTTGAAGAGGGTCGCTATATACTAGAAAAACTGGAAAGCCTGGCGTCCAGTATTGATAGCCTAAAACGAACCGTCAATCCTCATTCTACAGCAATTGCCTCATATTTGGAAGATGTTGCTAATGACTACTCTCACCAGATGCCAGATGCTATTCGAAAGAAATTCACTCCAAGTGGTTTTCCAGATTTAGAGGCGCAAATAGTTAAGGCCATGATGCTCAATAGAAGTACAATCTACATAAAATCGCTCATCAAGAGTTATGCTAAGCAAATTGGTCTCGAATTCAGTCCCGAACTAATTGAAGGCATGATCGAAAGCGCTCGCAATTCAGTATCTGCCCGCCAAGTGGAACAGCTAAAGAATAACCTCGCTTGATAAAGCAGACCCCCATCGTCCTCGTTTGAGCGATAGCGGAAACGGCTGTCCGCCCGGGAGGACGTATGAGACAGGCGAATGCATCGCCACTCAACAAATCAAAATTGGTGCAGGAGTACATTCATTCGTCCGCTTGCATCCCTTCACTTTTCAAAATAAGAGACCGCAAACGCTCCTCATGCTTATCTCCCCAGTCGCCCAGCGCTGAAATGACAGGAATCAATGTTTTGCCAAAATCAGTCAGGGAGTACTCCACTTTGGGAGGAACTACAGGGTAAATTTTCTTCGTCACCAATTCGTGCTGTTCCAATTCTTTCAGCTGCACATTCAACACCCTGCGTGAAGCGTCGGGTATTTTTCGTTGCAGCTCGCTTGGGCGCTGAAATCCTTCATTGATAAACCACAGCAATCTGATCTTCCACTTGCCGTACAGCACTTCGCCGATCAGGTCGAGACCGCAGTTCAGGTTCAACGGAATTTTTCTTTCATACATATCACAAAAATAGCCCAACGCAGCGAAATATGGCATATGGGACAAATTTATCCCTATGTGATTCGATTGCCCGTACTTGTGGCAGCTGTTCGTATAGCCCAATTTTGCCCTGCACTAAGAGATGCAAAATGGAACATTTTAACTTCAATAATGAGCTATCGGGCCACACCGCCCTGGTGACTGGAGGAACAAAGGGCACGGGAAAGGCCATTGCCGAACGGCTGCTGCAAGCAGGGGCTACGGTGATCATCACGGCGAGGAACAGTCCTGACGAATCACATAAAAACCTTCACTTCATTCCTGCCGACCTAAGCACCCCGGAGGGCACAGCCAAAGTGATACAGGAAGTAAAGTCAGCCTTCGACAAGCTGGACATTCTGGTCAATAATTTGGGTGGTTCGGACACACCCGGTGGCGGCTTTTCCGTATTGACCGACGACGACTGGACCACAACGCTTCAGTCAAATTTACTGGCCCCGGTACGGCTCGACAGGGGATTTTTGCCTGGCATGATCCAACAAAAATCCGGTGTCATTATCCACATAGGCTCCATTCAGGGCAAGCTGCCGTTGTTCGACTCCACCCTGCCGTATGCAGCCGCAAAAGCTGGGCTCATCAATTACAGTAAAAGTTTATCGAACGAGGTATCACCCAAAGGGGTGCGTGTGCTGACGGTTTCACCAGGCTGGATTAAAACCGGAAGCTCAATAGCCATGATGGAACGCATTGCCGAGAGCTCAAACATCAGTATTGAGCAGGCAACGCAGAGCGTTATGGACGCCCTGGGTGGCATCCCCTACGGCAGACCAGCCAATCCGGAAGAGGTAGCAGAGCTGGTGGGCTTTCTCGTATCGCCAAGAGCCGGCTATATAACCGGTACCGAATTCGTCATCGACGGAGGTACCATCCCAACGATTTAACAACTAAAACATACAAACAATGACTTTACCAGATGTAATCACAGATTTAGCACAGGCACAAAACAATTTCGACAGCCAGGCTTACGCAAATTGTTTTTCTGAAACAGCTGTCGTTTTTGACGAGGGCAAAACACACAAGGGAAAAAAGGAAATTCAGCAATGGATTAAAAAAGCCAATGAGGCATACCAAACCGTAATGAAACCGATCAGCTATTCAGCAACCGAAGAAGTTTTGAAAGCCGAAGTTTCAGGCAATTTTCCGGGAAGTCCTATCGTTCTGGCCTATCATTTAAAACTGAAGGATGGGCTTATTCAGTCTTTGAAAATAACAGGGTGAGAGGCTATGCCTTCCAGGGTGTAGGCGAACAGATACAATTACGAGCAGGGGCTTCACAAAGTAAAATTTATCTGTAAATTTCATTACTAAAAAACTCAACTATGAAAGTTAAACTCATCCTATCGGCATTGCTTCTGTTCGCTTCTGTATCTGCCTTTTGTCAGGAAAAGCAGCCTGGCAAAGCCAAGAAGCAAAAGCAGATCGTCGTTGAAAAAGGGCTCATTAAGGTATCCGTCATGTACCCTTTTGCCGAAGGCAAAACCTTTGACATGGACTACTATGAAACCAAACACATGCCTATGGTGGCTGGCTACCTGGGGTCGAACCTGGTAAAGTATACCATCGAAAAAGGCACGGCCAGCGGCATTCCCAACACACCATTACCTTATATGGCCATCGGCACTTTCTATGTAAAAGACCTGAGCGAATACCAGGCGGCCATCGGCCCAAACATAGCCACCATAAGGGCAGATTTCGCTAATTACACGAACGTTGCGCCTGTTATTCTGGTGAGTGAGGTGGTAAGGTGAGGCTTCTGACTGTCGTCAACTGAGATTACAAAAGTTTGGAATAGCCTCTGAGGTTTGCTCTCCATCGTCCCACCGGGCGTGCGGCGAACTTTGGAGCTTGTGACGAAACTTTTGTAATCTGCTACGGCCTCCAACCAGGACGCCATAGCTCCCAACAGAGATGCCATACGAGCCGACTTTGCCAATTACACCAACGCCGCTCCTGTGATCCTGGTGAGTGAGGTGGTGAGGTGAGGCTTCTGACTGTCGTCAACTGAGATTACAAAAGTTTGGAATAGCCTCTGAGGTTTGCTCTCCATCGTGCCACCAGTCGTGCGGCGAACTTTGGAGCTGGTGACGAAACTTTTGTAATCTGCTACGGCCTCCAACCAGGACGCCATAGCTCCCAACAGAGATGCCATACGAGCCGACTTCCCCAATTACACCAACGCCGCTCCTGTGATACTGGTGAGTGAGGTGGTGAGGTGAGGCTTCTGACTATCGTCAACTAAGATTACAAAAGTTTGGAATAGCCTCTGAGGTTTGCTCTCCATCGTGCCACCGGTCGTGCGGCGAACTTTGGAGCTGGTGACGAAACTTTTGTAATCTGCCCCGCTCCGAGCAGCTAAACCATCCAATAGCAGTGAACGCTGGTGCGAGCTTTTAGCTAGTACCGTCCCCCGCTTGTGATAATCCATGCCCGCTCCAATCGGAATGCCTCCACACTTTCCTTATATTTAATCATTACATCACTCCCCTGTCATGAACCACTGTGTAATGATGAAGCACCTTTTCACCCTACTCCTGTTACTAGCCAGCGTTGAGCTTTTTTCACAATCAAACACTGTCCCTGTGCCCACCATTGAAGGCGAGTGGTGGAGAATTGCCAGCAATCCCGACTTGGGAGCGTATAATTCCGACAAGCAGGAACCCGTAGACTTTGGCATTTGGCAGGCCGCCGATGGCACCTGGCAGGTGTGGTCGTGCATCCGGGGGTCCAAACACCCTGGCACTGCCTATACCACCCGTTTCCTGTACGGCTGGGAGGGCAGAAACCTCACCGATAAAAATTGGTCGCCCCAGGGCATCAAGTGGGTAGCCGATCCTTCCCTGGGCGAAACACCCGGCGGCATGCAGGCGCCGTATGTGCACAGGGAGGCCGGTGCGTATTACCTGTTTTATGGCGACTGGCAGCGCATTTGTCTGGCCAAAGGAACGGACGGGAAGCATTTTGAGCGGGTGCTGGGCGGCAATGGGCAGCCTGATCTGTTTGCAGAATATGGCTACATCAACAAATTCAAAAAAGAAGGCAATCCGCAGTTCGAGTCCTATGCGAGGGACGCAATGGTGATCAAGCGGGGCAATACCTACTATTGCTACTACACCAGCCACCTGACCGACCCTATCAACGACGGCGCTGCTTTTGTGCGCACCTCGGTGAACATGAAAGACTGGAGCGAGAGTACGATCGTGTCGCACACCCCGCCCTATAACTTCAACAGTCCCCGCTATTCCGACGAATGCCCCCACGTGGTGTACCTCCCGGAGCATGACCTGTACTACCTGTTCGTCACCCAAACCTACGGCCAGAAGAGCCAAACCACTGTGTACGCCTCCGCCAACCCCTACTACTTCGGTGTGGATGATGAATCCAACAAAGTGTGCACGCTCCCCATCGCCGCTCCGGAAGTGGTGCTACACGAAGGCCAGTACTACCTCGTGGCCCTGACGGATGCCCTGGACGGGATTCGGATGGCGAAGCTGAGGTTTGTGGGGAAGTAGGGGGTTGGCTGCTTAGCCCAATTACCGTAATTAGCCTATTACTGTTCTTTGCCGGAGATTACAAAAGCTTGGAATGGCCTGTGAGTTTTGATGCCCATCGTGCCGCCGGGCGTGCCGGAAACTTCGGAGCGGGTGGCGTAACTTTTGTAATCTGCTGCAGACTCAAGCCAACGAAACAGACGCTTTGGGATGAAAGTTTTATCGCCTAACTTCCGGTAAAAAAAGCTATCTCCTTGGCTCATGTGTCACTAACCAATGTTGACAATGACCAGGAGTGGCCCGTGAGACACGAGCCACTGCGGCAGGCGACAGCATGAGTTAAACAACTGTAAATATTACCCTATGAGAGAGTTGATGTTGATCCTCCATTTTATCGGGCTTACTATGGGCTTGGGGACAAGCTTTGCCCATGCTTTTTTAAGCATTGCCACCTCAAAGATGTCGGCTGATGAAGCAACAAAATTTCGCATGCATTCAATGGTTTTGAGTAGAATGGGCCATATCGGACTAGGACTGCTCATTATTTCAGGCCTGTATTTAATTACCCCCTATTGGGCAATTCTACCTTCATCGCCATTATTAATGCTCAAATTGGCGCTGGTCGTCGTACTTCTGGTGCTGCTTACACTGATTAGTTCGTTGACCAGGAAGGCAGGGAAAGGTGATGCAGAACTCCAATTAAAAAAGATGGAACAGGTTGGTAAAATGACTTTACTGTGCGGTCTGGCTATCGTCGTTCTCGCTGTATATATTTTTCACTAAACGACCTACCCCCTTGGTTCGTACCTCACGAACCAATGTCGACAATTGCCAGGATCGGCCCGTGAGACACGAGCCACTGCGGTAGAATGTAGTTAAGATAATTGCCGCAATCGGCCCCCTAACCTGCCGGTCTTACCACTTCTTACCTTCAATTGCTACTGATAACTTTGCCTGAATGAATATTTTTCATGTAAATTTCATTACTAAAAAACTCAATCATGAAAGTTAAACTCATCCTGTCGTTATTGCTTCTGTTCGCATCTGTAGCTGCCTTTAGCCAGGAAAAACAGCCTGGAAAAGCCAGGAAGCAAAAGCAGACCGTCGTTGAAAAAGGGCTCATTAAGGTATCCGTCATGTACCCTTTTGCCGAAGGCAAAACCTTTGACATGGACTACTATAAAACCAAACACATGCCCATGGTGGCGGGGTACTTAGGGGATAATTTGGTGAAATACACCATTGAAAAGGGCCTTTCCAGCGGCATACCCAACGCACCTCTGCCCTATATGGCGATTGGCACATTCTACATAAAAGACCTGAAAGCTTACCAGGATGCCATAGCCCCCAACAGAGATGCCATACGAGCCGACTTTGCCAATTACACCAATGTGGTTCCCGTGATTCTGGTGAGTGAGGTAGTGAGGTGAGGCTTCTGACTATCGTCAACTAAGATTACAAAAGTTTGGAATAGCCTCTGAGGTTTGCTCTCCATCGTCCCACCGGGCGTGCTGGAAAATTTGGAGCTGGTAACGAAACTTTTGTAATCTGCTGTAGCCTCCAACCCTTCGCCGAACGCCTCACCAGTCAATAGCTAGCCCTGCATTGCCGAGAGTGGCTCGTGAAGACACGAGCCACGGCGGCAGAGGATGTAACGAGACAGACGATTGTATCGCCACCCAACATGCCTCACGTATCCGGCCGGATGCCTGAACTAGAGCGGGAAAGTATTATACAATTTGTATAACATTTCAGTCTTATCTTCGTAAATTGCAATGGATGAATGTTAAGGTAATTGAGACAGAAAGTGGTAAGATATTAGGTGCAAAAATTGTCTCGAATGATCAAGTACGAACTGATTTACCTTCCGTTACCGAGGGATGGAGATTTAATTTTAACAAGCACGCTAAAAAGAAAAATCGTCAGACTTATATTCTCTATTGCCCTCATTCGCCGGAAATAATTGAAGGTTGCTTGATTTTTGAAATGAAGAATACTGTGGAGCCCTATATGGCTTATATTGAAATAGCTCCACACAATAGACATGAGAAAGGTAAGCTGAAAAATGTTGCGGAATGCCTGATTGCCTTCGCCTGCAGACTAAGCTTTGTTAATGGAAAGGGTGATTATTTAGGGTGGCTTGCATTTGATGTATTTGAAGAAAGGAAGGAAGACGAAGCAAAACTAATGGCTTTGTACTCATCTAAATACAAAGCGCTAAGACTAGGTAGCACCACCACGATGGTCATTCCTCCGGAAGGTGGTGAACAATTGATTGATGAATTTCTAAACAATTAATGATGAAAGCGAAGGAGATAGCACCTAACGAGATTTGGAATAACGATAAGAAGACCAGGCTAAGTAATTTTATATCGGAGCAGTCTAAAAAGCAGCCAAAAGAAAGGCTTATAAGAAACAAGCTGTTGTCTATTCAGTATCAACTTGAAGACTATGCCAATAACCCTGAACCACAACCTGAATTACGAATTCTTGATTTTGTGAAAATGTATTTGGAGGTGCTAAATATTTCCAAGCGAAGTTTGGCTCAATACTTTGACATGCAAGACGGAAATCTTCATAAATATTTGTCTGGGGAGCGAAAGCTCAACGCAGAAATAGCAATGAAATTAAGCTCATTCTCACACACCCAACCAGAGCAATGGTTTGCTATTCAAGTAAAAAATGAATTATCCGCATTAAGAAGAGATAAAGCGACCGTTGAAAAGTTTAAAAAATACGGTTACGAAAATTTGGTTGACATCGAATAACCCCTGTAGCTCCGTAATCGTCTTCATTTGAATCCCGATAGCGGGAGAAACAAGAATATACGGGACTGGCGATTGCATCGCCACTTAGAAACTCATACTCACTTCATCCTACTCACCGCCCCCACGCCCTCCACAATCAACCTCACCTCCTCCTCCGTCATTGTCGGATGAAGGGAAATCCGCACCCAGCCGGGCTTGGCAGAGGTATCGCCCCGATCGATCAGGTCAGTGATTTGCTTTGATTGATACTGATCAATGCCAAGCAAATAGTGGCCATACGTACCTGCACAAGAGCAGCCTCCCCGGCACTGGATGCCAAAGTGGTCGTTGAGGAGCTGCACGGTGGTGTTGAAGTGCTGGCCCTCTATATAGAAAGACACAATCGGTAGCCTGTTCCTATGCTCAGGAGCAAGTATGCGTACACCGGGAATCTCGGACAACCCTTCCCACAAAATGGCCAGCAGTTCTTCCTCCCTCCTGGCCATTTGTTCTACACCCATTTCCTCCTTCAACTCAATGCACAGCGCTGCCTTGATTGTTTGCAAGATCGGCGGCGTGCCTCCGTCTTCCCTTGCTTCAATGTCTTCCACGTACTTCCGTCCACCCCAGGGGTTGGTCCAGTCGACTGTACCACCACCGCTGTTGTCGGGCACCTCGTTTTGATAGAGCCTTTTATTAAACACCAGCACACCTGAAGAGCCCGGTCCACCCAGAAACTTGTGGGGAGAAAAGTAGACAGCATCCAGGTGTGCTCCCTCCTCCGGTGGGTGCATGTTGATGTTCACATAAGGCGCCGAACAGGCAAAATCCACAAAGCAGTATCCACCATGTCCATGCATGATCTTCGCAATATCGTGGTAGGGTGTGCTGATGCCTGTCACATTGGAGCAGGCGGTAATAGCGGCGATCTTCAGCGGCCGGGCATCGTAGCGAGCTACTGCTTCTTCAAACAGGGAGGCCTCTACCTCTCCCCTGTCGTTGGGTGGCACCACTACCACATCGGCGATGGTCTCCAGCCAGCTAGTCTGGTTGGAGTGATGCTCCATATGGGTGATAAAAACAACAGGCCTTTCTTCCTCTGTCAGGTGGACATACTTTTTGAATTGCTCAGGCAACCGAAGCCCCAGGAGCCGCTGTAGCTTGTTCACCACCTCAGTCATGCCTGAGCCTGCCGCAATAAGCACATCATCTGCCGAAGCATGCACATGGGCTTTTATCAATTGCCGGGCTTCCTTGTATGTCTTTGTCATGAACGCCCCGGAATGGCTGGTGTCCGTGTGCGTGTTGGCCATCAGCGGCATGATCTCCCCCAGCAGCTTGTTTTCAATGGGCCAGTAGCAGCGCCCGCTGGCCGTCCAGTCAGCGTACAACATGGGGACGGAGGCATGCCTGGCCGTGGCTATTTGCTGATCAACGCCGATAATATTTTTCCTGTAAGAAGCGAAGTACGCTTCCAGGTTGAGTGTTTGTTTAATGTCGTTCATGATTAGCTTTTATCTCGCAAGCGTCATAGGCAGAACTATTGACTCCATCAACAGCCCTTTCTAGCCAGCTTACCCACCCTTTTCACCACGGGCCAAGCGGCTTTGTTCAAGTCCCTGCTGTAGTAGGCAAGCCCGCAGCTGTCCTTCTCAAACTCCGCCTGCCCGCCATAAAAACGGGTCAGCGCATTGACCTTTTCGGTCATTACTGAGTCGTCACCATGAGCCACCAGCGGAAGCGTGGGGTAAAGCAAACGATCATACCAGTCGTGCACGCCGCCGTAGAGAATAGACGACCGCCGTTTGGTTTCTGGCGGCAGTGAAATCCAGAGATGGCGGGTTAGCAGGTCGTCGGCAGAATAGAAAACATAGGTTACGCCTGTTTCCAGGCCATTCGTCTGTATTTCATTAAGCGACATGTTTACCGCCGTTGGCAAGTGAAACTCATCGTACAAATCGGACGCCCTGAGGTCGATGAGTACTAACGGCTCCTTGTTCTTGATTTGCTCAGCCAGCGTCAGCACCGACACAAACCGGGGCTCCTGACTCACGCTTTTCGGGCCGTTGGGAAACGCCAGCGACGCTATCAACGAGGCAACAGCCAGTAAAAAGGCCATAGCCGCCAGCTTCTGGTTAAAGGTGAGTTGAGTCATTGAGCCGAATACTTTTTCTCCAGTTTCTCCGATGCCCAAAACCCAGCCAATGCCATGTTGACGAGCAAAAACACCATGACACCTTCCGGTACGCCGAAGTAGTCGACCATGGTGACCTGGCCCAGTGGCCCTGCTGTGTAGAAACCTTCCAGCAACGGATACAGCTCTCCAAACAAAAAGATGCCAAACAGCAGCCCGGCGACGTTCACCAGTCCATCCAAACTCCCGGTGGAAGAGGCCACGCAGGACGTGCCCGGGCAGTAGCCGCCCACAATAAAGCCCACACCAAATACCAGTCCGCCGATGAGCTGCGGCCAGACAAAGGTGGGCGTCAGGTAAATCATGTCGGCCTGTAGCAGCCCGGCCCAGCTAAGCCAGAACACACCCAGCATGGCTGTGATGATGGCCGTGAACATCATTTTGAAGACAGTCATGTCACGGAAGTAAAACTGCCCTGCCAGCTTTTTGGCGCTGCCGAGGCCCGCTCGTTCCAGAAAAAAACCGAAGGCCACGCCAGTGACCAGTGCAAAGGCCAGGCTGGCCTCCTCTCCTATCCAACCCAATTCGTAAAAGGGTCCGTTCATGCCCAAAGTCGTTTAAAAGTGCCCGCCATGGCATAGGCACCTGCGAATAATGCAATCATAAAAATCCAGCTGCCTACGTTCATCAGGGCTCCGCCTGTGAGCGCCTGTCCGCTGGTGCAGCCCCTTGCCAGCTTGGTGCCAAAGGCCATGATGATGCCGCCGACAAAGGCATAGAGAAACCGTCGGTTGTTGGTCAGCAGCGCTCCCTTTTCTACCTTGAACTTGAACCTATGCGCCAGCTTGCCTGAGAGAAACCCGCCGATGAGCACGCCGAGCACCTCAAACACCAGCCAGTCCTTCAACGGACTGACGGTGCCATCGCCCAGGTAGCCCTTGTAAAAGGCATTGGCTTCCGCATGCGAGATCGACACGGTTTTCACACCCGTAGCTACCACCGAGCTCATGGCTCCTGAGGCACCGATACCTCTGCCCATCACCACGAACGCCGCCAGCAATACAAGCCCTAGCCCAATGCCGCAGACGTAGGGATTCCAGTAAGACTGTGGTACTTTTAGTTCTTTTGACATATCAGTCAATTTCTATCGGGAGTTTTTCGTTCGGCCCCCACTCATGAAAAGAGCCGTCGTAGATTTTGATATCGGTATACCCCAGCAGTTTAGCCGACGTGTAAACGACCGTCAGCTGCATCCCGATATGGCAGTAGAGCACCAGCTGCTTGTCTTTGGACAGCCCCTGTGCAATAAAAATGGCCCCCAGGTCTTCCAGCGACTTGAACTCGTAGGCACCTGTGCTGGTCTTTTCGTACAGGCTTGTATAGGGGATGGTTTTGGCGCCTGGTATCCTGCCCTTTCTGGCGCCGTGAGTAGGTTCAATGCCATTGTAAAAAACCGCTGCTCTGCAATCAACAATATTAGTATTGGCGTCTTTGATGCTTTTCAGCACATAGGCTTGGTCGGCCACAAGCCCTGGGTTAGGCTTAATGCTGAAAACTCCTTTTGCAGGGGATGGAGTCTCCGAAGACAGGGCTCCTCCACCGTCTTTCCAGGCCGTTAGACCACCATTCAGAACATAGGTTTTGCTGGCGTGGCCGAGATAGTCGAAGGTGAAATAAAGCCGGGTCACCATCGGAATCCAGTTTTCACCGGTGTAGATCACCACGTCGGTTGACGAGCTAACTCCTTTGCTTTCCAGGGTGTTTTTCAGTGTAGCGTCTGGCGGAAGGTCAAAAACGTGCGGGTCGTTGTCTACAGTGTACTCATTCCCCGCAATAAAAACAGCGCCGGGAATGTGTTCCTTTTTGTAGTTCTCCTCCATGCCGATGTGGAGAATAACCAGGTTGTTTTGCTTCATCCTGTTGTTTAACCAATTGGCATCCACGATGATATTGGTCTTCTGGGCCAACAGTTGACAGGATAGCAATAAAAAAGGGAGTCCGATGAATTTGAGTTTATGCATGACTTTGAGTTTTTCATGCAGTTTAGGGCTTCCTCTCTTCTCTTTGGGTTAACAAAGCGTTAAACTCACTTAAGCAAAAGTTAAAAGTGTTAAAGAAAGGTTAAAAAGGGGTTCAAGTGATTAAAAACACTTAAATTTTGAAAGCAAATATGCGAGATTTGGTGAAGCCAACAATATCAGGGAAGCTAGTGGGCCCAAACGGAAATGTCATTATTGACTGCTCAACTTCAATCAAATTGAGCGCCCACGCAGGAGGGTTGGAGGGAAAATGGCGGGAAGCCTGAGCGCCTTTGGCCTGAGCGCTTATTTTCCCAAAGATTTTTCGGTCGCTGCGGCGAACCGACGCCGAAACGGGTTACTTTTCATCGTTTGGAAAAGTAACAAAAAGAAAAGCTGGTGAAGCCAGCCTTTCGATGAATGACTTTGCAACCAACAGATGGCCATCTTTTTATTTCGAAGCGTTATCCTAATGACCAAGATTGCTTCAGTCGCAGTCGACTATTGCACACAATGAAATAATCAATATGCTCCCTCGATGACGGTGAGCGAACAACATGAAACTATCAAAGTACACCTTCATCCTCCTCTTCTTCGTGGTAGTCACCTCGCTGGGGGTACTGTTGTACAACCAATACCGCATTCTTGAACGGGATCTGGAAGTCAACAAGAACGTCATGAGCATGGCGGTGCCCGACATCCTCTCCGATCTCTACGACAACTCCATGTACAACGACGAGCTGCGAAACCTGGTCAGTGATATCAGAGGAACTGGCTCCTTTGCATTTACCAACACCTCCGAGCTCACCGATCCACTCCAGCTAAAACTAAAAACCGAGATCGACAAGGTGCTGGCGCTGAACTATCCCAGGTTCGACTACAGGGTAGACGGCTACACATCGAGTGAATATGGCTGTATGATCCACCGTGGCAACTGGCCCGTGCAGCCACAAGCCAAAAATGTAATGGAGGCCGACAATCACCTGTGCTTCTGTATGATTTACCCTAAAAAGCTCGACATCGCCATGACCTACACCAACAAGGAGGCTGCCGTGTTGGGAGAATCGGCCGACATTATCCGCAACAGCCTGCTGCTCATTATTGTCATTCTCGGGGCCTTCGGTTACACCATCTACACCATCAACCGCCAGAAGAAGCTTTCTGACCTGAAGCGTGACTTCATTAACAACCTTACCCACGAATTCAAAACACCGATTTTTTCAATTTCCTTGGCCGCTAAGTCGCTGAAAGAAAAAGAAGAGATCAAGACCTCCGAAAAAATGAGCTCCTATGTGAACCTGGTAAGCACCGAAACCAAAAGGCTGCAAACCCAGGTCGACAAGATTCTGCAAATGGCCCTGCTCGACTCAGGCAACCTGCACCTCGAAAAGAAAACCCTCGACCTGCACGAGCTGATCCGCCAGGTTGCCGAAAGCTTTGAGATGATCATTGCAGAAAAGCAAGGCGAAATAAAGCTGAGTCTACAGGCAAAGAGGCACCTGATTACCGCCGACGAAACCCACATCAAAAATGTGCTGTACAACCTCATCGACAATGCGCAGAAGTACACCGATGGAGCACCTCGGATAGACATTACAACTGCCGATACCGAGCAAAACGACATTCAGCTACTGGTGAAAGACCACGGTATAGGCATAGAAGAACGGGTGCAGAAATACATTTTCGATCAGTTTTACCGGGCCCAGCAAGGCGACATTCACACGGTGAAGGGCTTTGGCCTTGGGCTCAGCTATGTGAAGCGGATTGTGGAGTTCCACAAAGGTACCATTGCCCTCAAAAGTCAGCTGGGTGTGGGCAGCGAGTTCAGCATCTTTTTACCCCAGGTATCATGAGCAGTATCTTACTGGTAGAGGACGATAACAGCCTTGGGTATATCCTGAAAGAATACCTGCAAATGCATGACTTTGAGGTAGATTGGGCCAAAGACGGTGAAGAAGGCCTGAAAGCCTTTAAGCCAGGTAAGTTCGACATCTGTATCCTGGATGTGATGATGCCCAAAATGGATGGCTTCGCCCTCGCCGACAAGCTGAAGGGGATTGACCCTAAAATCCCCCTGATCTTCCTCACCGCCAAGTCGATGAAAATCGACAAAATGAAGGGCTTCAAGGCCGGTGCCGACGACTATATTGTAAAGCCAGTAGACGAAGAGGAGCTCATCATGCGCATACAAGCAGTGCTGCGGCGTAGCGGCCCGCCAGACAAGGCAGCCACCACTGAAAGCTACACGGTTGGCAGCTACACCTTTCATTTGAAAAACCGGCAGCTACTCCGCAATGAGGAAGCCATTCACCTCACAAAAAAAGAGGCCAGGGTGCTGCAGTTGCTGTGCGAGTCGATGGGCGAGCTGGTGGAAAGCGACAAAATCCTCCGGGAGGTATGGGGCGAAAACACTTACTTCAACCGCCGCAGCATGGACGTGTATATTTCTAAGCTCCGCAAATACCTCAGCACCGACGACACCGTCAAGATCCAGAACATGCACGGCAGCGGGTATATTTTGGAGGTGGGGTGAGGAATGCCAGGCAATTTTAGGGTATTGTCGGAATTTTGGAGCTATTTTAATAGCTCGAATAATATTCTACCCCTAGTAACTTAGAATGAAAACTGCAATTCCTGTTATATTCCTTATTGTCATTGGTTCTTGCTCCGCAACCAGGAAAGTTGCCTTTATTAAAGCTATTGAACCACAAAATGAATCTTCACTCCTCTATGTCTATAGACCTGCCAAATCTCAAAATCGCTGGATCAAACCAGGGCTGGCAATTAATCAAGAGGAAAAAATCTTACTTGAGAATGGAGGATATACCTATTTCTATCTTGAGCCAGGTCGATATGAAATTGGGCTAATTCTCAGCAATCGATACGAAGAGGGTACAACCATTCATGTGACATTGGATTCAGGAGGTGTCCAATATATTCGACTTGACACTGAATTTTTCATGACTGGCAACCAATATTCAAGGACGTTCGACCTTGTTAACACAACAAGCGAACATGGTCCTGAAGAGATAATGGACTGTATCTATCTAGACCCGGCTGGCTCAAAATCGCACAAAAAGAGCATACTTACAGATAACTAACGGTAAACTTACTTTCGGACGATACAACATTTAGTTCGTTGAATGACAGGCCTAATCTTTGCAACAGTCAGGCCTATGGCATGGCACGTCACTCTTTTAGTTTGGGCTCTTTCCAACCTTCAGGAAAAATCAGAATATTTACAGAAAGTCTCTAGCCAAATGGAGGCCTGGTAGCAGAAACTATTATTTAATGACACTAAAAGACACCATCGCCAGCTACATCCGCTACAACCACTGGGCCAATGAAAGATTGACTCAATGGCTACAAACGTTGTCCAATGAAGTTCTCTACACAGAGACTAACGCCAGTTTTGCCAGCATCGACCTGACCTTGCAGCACATGAAAAATGCACAGTTCTTCTGGTACGAAGTGATTACCGAAGGTGATGTGAAGAAGCTTGATGAAACAATTGTGGCTAAATCCATTGACAAAGTGATTGATCAATTGTTGTTAGGCTCCAGGCAGATGATTGAAACTTATACAAAATTCACTGAGCCGGAGCTTGCGGCTGACATCAAGTCGCCCGTCATGACGAGGAGCAGGCACGACTTCATCATGCATGTGATCAATCACAACTCGTACCACCGGGGGCAAATCATTACCATCGCCCGCATTTTAGGAGCAGTATCCAATATCCCGGAAACTGACTACGAAGCCTATTTCTGGGATCAACAAACAAATGCTAAAGCGTAAAAGCCGTGCCGGATGTCTCAGCTAAGGCATAGCTAAACAGTTACACTCGCACATGACAAAAAATTGAAACCTCAGGTTAAGGAAACCCACCGAGCCCAGGTGATGTGCCGAAAATTGGCGGGCAGCAGACATATAGTGAAAATGGTACATGTATTTTAGCTCAATTCGATGGAAATCAAATAAATTGTTCTGCAAATAATACCAGGCCGGTGTGGCGGCATCACATCTTCAACTTGAGAAAGCACCCTGAAAAATGAGTAAAGAGCAACTTCTCCAGTACGTCCGCAGCTTTGTTCCCCTCACCGACGAGGAGGCAGAGCAGTTTGTAGCTCCTTTTGAGGAGGTTCAAGTAAAAAAGCGGCAATTCGTTGTTCAGCCAAATTTCACCAACAAGCACCGGGCTTTTGTGGTAAAGGGTGCCTTCAGGAGCTACGCAGTACACGATGGGCAGGAACACACCCTTCAGTTTGCCATCGAAAACTGGTGGGTGTCGGATTTCAACAGTTACATCTACCAGCATCCGGCAACTCTTTTCATCGTGGCCCTGGAAGACAGTGTCCTTCTTCAAATTGAACACGCTAAAGAGCTGGAGTTGAAAAAGGCCAATCATAAATTTGAGACCTTCTTCAGAATAATGGCCGAGAAAGGGCTGGCGTTTGAACACCGGCGGATCATCTTCAACCTCTGCCACTCCGCAGAAGCCCGTTACGAAAATTTCATCCTGAACTTCCCCAATTTCATTCAGCGGGTGCCACAATACGCCCTGGCTTCTTATCTGGGTATGACCACCGAGTTTCTGTCACGAATCCGCAACAAAAAGGCGCATCGGAGAAGTTGAACTACATCAACCTTTTTTCTTGACCTGCTTCATTTTTACTGCCTTTTGATCGCTGCACTTTTGTGCTGTCAATTTTGACAAATGATCTAAAAAAGAAAGAAAATGGAACAATCGCTGAACGAAATCTTCTCGGCTAAAAACGAGATGGTGAAGAAAGGGCAGATCGTGGAGGCAACCGAAAAGTACTTTGCACCCAATGCCAAAACCATCGACTTTGACGGGACTGCAACAAACGACAAATCAGAAATGCTAGCTAAAATGCAGGGGTTTGCCAACGCTATAGCCAAAGTAAATGGTATTCAGTTGCACAACGCTTCTCTCAATGGCGACACCTCTTTTGCTGAATTCACCTTCGATTTCGACATGAAGGATGGTAGCAAAATTCTGTGGCATGAAATCCTCAAGACTTCGTGGGAAAACGGACAGATCGTGGAGGAACAATATTTCAAAGCTTAAACAACGCTAACGATGAAATTCGTAACAAAAAGAATCCATGCCTACCTGGACTATCCGGTGGCGGTGGCTTTGATGGCTCTGCCTTTTGTACTGGGGCTCGGTAAGTCGAATATGTTCGCCTTTCAACTCTCCGTGGCCACAGGAGTTGCTGCCTTTGCTCTCACGCTGCTTACTGACCATCACCTGGGTGTGATGCGGGTGATTCCCTATCGGATTCACCTCATTGTAGACGCCCTGGTTGGAGCGGTGTTCGTACTGGCCCCCTTTGTCTTTTCCTTCAAAGGGCTAGACACCTACTACTACCTGATCAACGGCGTGGCTGTGTTAACAGTAGTAAGTCTGCACAAACCCGAAGCGGTCAGTTCAAAATCGTAATCAATAGCTACTATTCAAACATTTTAAAACCATATAAACAGACAAACAATGAAAACATTTTCATTCATATTCGCAGCATTGCTCATTTCAACCATCGGCTTTTCGCAGGACATCAAAACCAGCTACAATATTGACGATAGCAAAATCGCTCTGCAAGGCTACAGCCCCGTGTCGTACCTTGATTTAGGGATTGCCCAAAAAGGCCAGAAGGAGTTCAAGGCTACCCACGAAGGTGTGGCTTTCTACTTCACAGACGCTAAACAGAAGAAGGCCTTTGAAGCCAACCCTCAGAAGTATTTGCCGCAATACGGAGGCTACTGTGCCTTTGGCGTGTCGGTTGGAGCAAAATTCAGGGTTGATCCAAATAAATTTGTGGTGAAAGACGGAAAGTATTACTTGTTTCTTTACAACATGGAAGTGGATGCTCAGCAGCTGTGGCTGGAAGGCAATCATAACCAGTTAGCTTCTAAAGCCGACAACAACTGGAAAAAGCTGAGCAAAGAATAGCGGTTCCTGCCATGTGAAACCTGCCGCCTGAAGCCTTTGCTTCGGGTGGCTTTCTGCTTCCATATATGGATAAACTACTCAACGATATCAGAGCCTGTAGCTTGTGTAAAGAACACCTGCCCTATGTTCCAAGACCCATCATTCAGGCGGGCTCATCGGCCCGAATAGTGATAATCGGGCAAGCGCCCGGCATGAAGGTGCAGCAAAGTGGCATTCCGTGGGACGATGTCAGCGGCGACAACCTGAGAAGCTGGCTGGGAATAGACCGGGAAACTTTCTACAATGGCAAGCTGCTGACACTTATGCCCATGGGTTTTTGCTATCCTGGCACCGGAAAAAGTGGCGACCTGCCTCCAAGGCCGGAATGTGCGCCGTTGTGGCATCAACCAGTGATCGCCTCAATGCCGGAAGTACAACTCACACTGCTGATCGGGCAGTATGCGCAGGCCTACTATTTGAAACAGAGATGTAAAAACACACTGACCGAGACTGTGAGGAACTATCAAACCTATCTGCCAGACTATCTGCCTCTTCCCCATCCATCGCCCCGCAACAACATATGGCAAAAGAAGAATAGCTGGTTCCGGGAGGATGTGCTGCCTGCGCTGCAATCGATCGTATTACCCCTACTCAGAAATTAAAAAATGGAAATAGAATTCAAGCAACTGTCGGAAATAGACAAGTCGGACATCATCACGCTCATGAATCACCCGCTCGTCAGGCGGCAGATGCCCTTGCTGAAAGATCATTTCGACGAAAATGCCTGCGACACCTTCATTGCATCTAAAATGAAACTGTGGAATGATCACGGATATGGCCCGTGGGCATTCGTCGTGAACAATGAATTTGCCGGCTGGGGTGGCTTGCAGCCTGAGGGTGGAGAAGCTGATTTGGCCCTGGTTTTACATCCAAACTACTGGGGCATTGGGAAAACATTGTATCAGAAAATTATAGATAGAGCATTTATCGAAATGGGGCTGGACTCTGTCACCGTGTTGTTTCCTCCCACCAGAACAAGGGTCAGTGGCTTGCTACGCCTTGGTTTCAAGGAAGACGATGATTTGTATATTGGAGATCAACGCTTTATAAGATATCGGCTGGGGAATCCAATGTAGTCCAAAGAATCTCACTCTTTCACTTATTCATTGGATGCCGAGGGCATAATTCCCTATTTTTATAGGACGCTCAAACACACTACCTACCTATGAAACGAAGAACCTTTGTCCGAAACATGGCCCTGGCCACGCCCGCCCTGGCCTTTATGCCCTACCTCGATCTCTTGGCTAACTCACTTTCCGGGAAAGTAAAAATCACCGACGTACAATGTGTGCTGACTAAAATTGGCTTTCGGGTCAGTCCGCTGGTGAAGATCAGCACCAATGTGGGGCTGGTAGGCATTGGCGAATGCCATCACGACGAAACAGGCTACGGAGCCAAAGACATCATCCATAATGTTTGCAAGCCCATCCTGATGGATCAGGACCCTCTGGACCTGGAATACCTCGTATTCAAGATGAGCACCCGTACTTCCTACTACGGCGGTAACCACGGCCTGGCCACCCACGCCATCACCGGTGTGGAGTTTGCCATGTGGGACCTGATCGGCAAAATCACCGAACAGCCGGTGCACAAAATACTGGGCGGCGGCAGTCATGTGAAGGAAGTGAGGGCCTATGCCTCGTCGGGCCCGCAAGACATGCTCAGCAAAGACTCTTGCGCCGAATTTGCTGAACTAATGAAAAGCCAGGGATGGACTGCCTGCAAAACCAATATCTTAAGAGACCAGCAGTGGGACAGGCTCGACAACCGTCGGCTGTCCAACGTAGAGGCCGACCGGAATGCAACGGGTTACGCCAATATGCGGGAAGCGCTGGGCTTGGAGTTCGATATCGCCGTTCACTGCCATTGGGAGTTTGACTTCGACAGTGCCCTGCGGCTGGCTAACGCTGTGGCTCCCGTGCGGCCCATCTGGCTGGAAGACCCTCTTCCCATTGCCTACAACGAACAGTGGGTGAAGCTGACGGAAAAGTCGCCAGTACCCATCCTGACAGGCGAAAACCTGTATACCCGGGACGACTTCCGGCCCTTTATCGTCAACCAGGGCGTGAACATGATAGAGATTGACGTTTCCATGGCAGGCGGGCTGCTCGAGGCCAAAAAAATTGCCGACATGGCCGAAACCTATTATATCCCGGTATGTACGCACAATGTGGCTGGTCCTATTGCCACGATTGCATCCGCCAATTTTGCTGCATCGGTACGGGAGTTTGTCGCACACGAAGCGTTTATCTTCCATCCTAAGAACAAGGCAGGTAATGGCATCAATGGTGACCCTGATGTGCTTGGTTACGATAAGGACGTGATTAAAAACGGCCATATCCAGCTCAGCGACCGGCCGGGCTTTGGGATCGAACTCAATGAGAAGCTCATAAGAGAGAAATATATGGTGGAGGGCGAAACGTGGTGGAAATAAACATATGAACAAGAACTCTCTTTTCCGGCTCCTCGCCTTCTTACTGATCTTGAGTTTTTCCTGTGAAGATACAACGCCGGATACCGATCCTAAAGACACAAACAGTGGCCGTTACCCGGATTATAATACTAACCCTTTGCCTCCTGACCCTACTGGCATGACTTCCAATGCAGTTCAGCTGGCTGCAAAAATGAAGCTTGGTTGGAATATGGGCAACTCGCTGGAAGCCATCGGCGGAGAAACCGCCTGGGGGAATCCGCTTGTCTCCGCTGAATTAATTGATATGGTCAAGCAAAGCGGTTTCAATGCTGTCCGCATCCCATGCTCCTGGGACCAGCACATGGAAAATGCGCAGACTGCCAAAATCGATCAGGTATGGCTGGACAGGGTGAAGGAAGTGGTGAAATATTGCACAGACAGAGACATGTATGTGTTGCTCAATATCCATTGGGATGGCGGATGGCTTGAAAACAATTGCACGGAAGCCAAAAAGGTGGAGAATAATTTCAAGCAGAAGGCTTTTTGGGAGCAGATAGCCACCCACCTGCGTGAATTTGACGAGCACCTGCTTTTTGCCAGTGCTAACGAGCCCAATATAGAAAACAGCACCCAAATGTCAGTGCTGCAGTCCTACCACCAAACATTTGTGGATGCCGTAAGATCAACCGGAGGCAAAAACAGCTATCGGGTGCTCGTTATCCAGGGGCCCAGCACGGATATTGAAAAAACTAACCAACTGATGGGTGAACTACCGGTTGACGAAGTGGACAATCGGATGATGGCAGAGATACACTATTATACGCCATGGAATTTTTGCGGACTTGAAGCAGATGCCGACTGGGGCAAAATGTTTTACTACTGGGGTCCCGACTTCCATTCAACAACGGAAACAGATCGGAACGCCAACTGGGGTGAGGAGGAATTCGTGGCAGAGGCTTTTCACCTGATGGAATCACAGTTTATCGAAAAAGGCGTTCCGGTTATTCTGGGAGAATATGGGGCCATGAAGAGAACTAACCTGACGGGAGATGCCCTTCAATTGCACCTTAACTCCAGAGCCTATTACCATGAATTTGTGACAAAGAAAGCCATTGAGTCCGGCATAGTTCCTTTTTTCTGGGACAATGGAGCGCTGGAATTGGGCACAGGTATTTACGACAGGTTTACAAACCAAATAGCTGATAAGCAAACACTCGACGCACTGATCAACGGCACAAAATGATGGCATTCTCCTCGCCCAGGAGGCAAGTTGATCAGAGAGGAGCGATCGCTTTGGACTTATGGCAAACACTGAAAAATAAATAGCCGAAGCCATTGCAGAAACCAACGGACTGAGCTTAACGGCAGTTGGTTTACGCTTTGACAAAGTTGTGGTGGAGTTGATACATTTATCTGGGCAGTATGATAAGCTCCAAAAGGCTAAATTTGTTATACGATGAGAGTACGACGTCGAAAGCTCTCAAGTGCTGGTTGCATGAGAGCCTTTGAGGTTGACGGCGAGGCCCATTCTGAAAACAGCCAACGAACTTCATGAGTCAATTTGATTTCAAAAAGAGAAACCTTCTATCCGGCCCACACCTACTGGGGTCGCTGATGATCCTGACGGGCGTATTTGCCCTGATAAGTCCCATGCTAATGGAGAGCGGGAGTTCGCTGGAAAAGACTTTGATCGTGGGAGTCGGCGCTGTGGTAATTGGCCTTGCAATAGTGTCATCGTACAGCGGAACACTCATCTATTTTAGTGGAAACAAAATAAAACACTACACGTCAATTTTCGGATATAAAATTGGTGAGTGGGTGGAGCTTCCGTCTATCGCCACGGTAACCTTAACCTCCACCAAATACAGCACCACCAACACGTCCAACGGCATCAGTCCGACGCTTTCGGGGGAAATAACTGACCACAAGGTTCTGTTGTATGCCAACAGAACCAAGCCTGTGTTTTCATTTGTATACCCAAAGAGGTCAATTGCCATCGATGCGGCCAAGCGGCTCGCCAGTGGCTTTGGTGTTGAGCTGGTGGTGCGGCAGCCGGAAGAGTAGGTGTTTGATACGTTTAGTTGTGTGACCTACTTTCCATTTTCCAAAAAGTCAGGAGCATGCCAGGCGACCGCTACCTCAAGCAGCCCTCCAACCAAAAAAGGCATTGTTGCATCTAGGTACTATCCGACAATTGTTGTCACGTCGATCATATAGCTAAATAAACCATCGGACGATGCATAACCTAACCGCCTACCTTAGATTCATTTCCCGCCGCAAAACGCTCAGCTTCATCTATGTCTTCGGTCTGGCCATTGGCTTTGCCGCCTGTATTTTCATTGGGCTGTACATCATCGAAGAGCCCCTGCTGGTGCGAGCCTTCGGCTCGTATCCAGTTAAATTAAATCAATCTCCTATAGTATTATCGCTAGTGGCACGAGACTTCGTCCGGGTCAGTTTCGCCAACCGGCCATCGCACCAGCGCTTGCTGCTATTGCCAAGCTCTGCTGCTAGGATGGGCTGGGTCGATTTCTCAAAAAAAGGATGTATCGAAACATTATCCGTATCCTAAAAGAGCCTTCAGGTTAGGTAATAATGTGATTAAATCGTTGTCAACATCTTTGATGAATATCGGCATTTGATCTTCGATCACAAATTGCAATTCAAAGCTATTAGAAGAGTTATACAATGCTATTCAGTCAAAAGCCGATATAGCTTTATCGTCGAATATTTGCAGGCCTCTGGCAAATCTTTCTCTAATCGTGGACTCACTCACTGCATGGCCGCCTTTCCTGACTCTTTCCTGCACACGCTGAATTGCAATGGTAGGATCGGTAAGTGCCAGGAAGTATAGAATCGTTGTATAACCCAATTTCTTAGCTTTTTTTGCTAGTTGGATATTCTATTCTGAGTGGAAATTTGTTTCGTAGGCTACCGACATATCTTGGGAAAAAGAATGAGACAAATACGATTCAAATTTTGAGTTGATAGACTCCCTGATTCCTTCGGTAAGCAGGGGATCAAAGCCGAATTTCTTCCATACTGAGTGGAATTCCTTATCCCAATCAAAGGCTTCTAACCCATACGGCCTAAGTATTTCTTTACTCGTAGTCGACTTGCCAGCACCGTTGGGTCCGGCAATAACAATAAAAAATGACGACGAGCTGAGTTCAGATTTTTTCTGCAACAACTATCACTTTTGGAGCGACTAACTGTTTTTTCCCTCCACGGGATGCCTTTTCTCTCTTTAAAGCCTCATTCATTGCTTTTTCAGCTCTCAATGCGTCTTTTACTGCGTCTTTCATATTAACAAATATACAAATTTATTTGCACCCAGGAATTTCCTCCGCAACTGAAAGCATCAAAAAAGGCAGCCTCTCAGCCGCCTTTCTCCTTTCCTGTGCTAAACCCACCGCTACATTACCTCCATCTGCTCCTGCGCCTGGTCGGCGGTGCTGGTATGGCAAAATGCCCAATCAAAAAATGAGTCAGAGACTCTCGGCGGAAAACTGTTAGGCGAGGGCCGGCAGCTTCCTTCACGACTCTGAGGGCACCCACCCGTTCAGCTGGTTTCGGTCGATAGATGCGCCAGCGTCCACAATTTCGTTGATCTTTTTCACCACATCATCCAGCTCTACCACCGACGCTTTCAAAAGACCAACCATTTCCTTCTCCTTTGTATCACTCTCTTCGATCAGGTTAACGAGCCCCAGAATTCTGCAGATCGGCCCTCTTAGCTGATGGGAGTTGATGTAAGCATACTCTGCCAACTGCTTGTTCTGCGTTTCAAGCTCCTGCGTCCTCTCGCTGATCCGCTCCTCCAGGCTTTGATTGAGTCTGCTCACTTCCTTCTTATGCTTCCGAATTCTCGCTTCATAGTCTCTTCGCTGGATCGACCTGATCACCAGCGGCACAATGTCCGACAGAGCTTTCGCAAAAAGCAAATCCTCCGGTAGCCAGTGGCGATGCTCTTGATGCTCGAAGCAAATCACACCTCCCAGTTTTCCATCGAGGAAATAAGGTGCATCCATCATTGACAGGATGTTGTGGGGCTTCAAATAGTTGTCCTTAAATTCGAACGTCTTAGGGTCAACTTCCGCATCATCCGCCGGAATGATTTCTTCGTCGAGCAGTGCCTCAAAGTAGCGTGGAAAATCTTCGCCGTGCAGCTCTGCCCCTTTTTCATAATCTTGCTCTTTCAGTTTGTACAGCAGCAGGCATTTTATTTTGTTGCTCGTTCGGTCATAATGCCAAATGCTCACCCTGTGCGCCTCAAGACTAACGGCGCCTGTTTTGGTAATGTCCCGCAGTGCCTCCTCTAGCGTACCGAAGCTGATGCTCCTGCTTTTTGAAATGTCGAGCAGGGTATGCCAGTGTTTTTCAAGGCTGTTGTTGCGGTCAACAATTTCTTTCACCCTGGCTGCCAGCGCCTCCTGACTTACCTCCAGCTTATTATTCCTATCGGTAATCGTCGTTAGCAGGTGCTGGCGGATCCTGTGGAATAGCTGGATGAAGACGAAGATCACGACCGCCAGCCCGAGGTGAGCCACGAGGGCTCCATACACATTGCCAGCTTTTGGCACCGCCAGATTATCGTGGACAAAAGCGAAAACAACGAAAGTGGTAAGTGAAATGCCTGCCCACACAAATGCGTTCTTCTGGTTAACAAGCGTGAAGGCCATCAGCGGCAACAGCCCAAGCCATGGTGCAATGAGTGACAGCAGCCCGCCGGAAAAATACATCCCGACGCAAAACGATATCCAAAAACAAAAAATGGTAGTTTGTATAGCAAGGTGGAGGCCTGTTTTTAACCGGAGCAAAAAAAGCGTACTTAAAAGCAGCACCACCGGCAGCAGAAAGGCAATTCTCGGCGTGTAGAAGCTCAGGTAGGGGTGAAGTACAAAACAAACCAGGCAAAAGAGAACCTCCACAAGCGCAAAGCTGATCATCAGTCGGGCCCTTGCAAACCCCTCCTCATCAAGGTCAAATCCATCCAGGAAAAAAAAGTGAAAGCGCTTCATGTAACTAACAGCCAAGTCGTTACTAAAAATAGCGAAAAGATTAACGTTTCGGGTTTAAATTGGACATTTTTAATAGAAAGGCAATCTCGGTGCTTCGGGCGGTAAAAATACCGTATCGGCAAAGCAACTATCCTTGTCATTCTGCATCCTGACAGGTAGGGCGAAAAGTGGCCGGCTCCAACCAAAATGTTTATAATTGACTCTGCTTATTGTTCAGTTTTCAAACAACGGGACTTGCTTGCTGATGCAACTTCCGCAATCACCATTTTCATGCACAACTTAACTGCCTACCTTCGCTTCCTTTCCCGTCACAAAACGCTCAGCTTCATCAATGTGTTTGGCCTGGCTATTGGCTTTGCGGCGTGCATTTTTATTGGGCTGTATATCACCGAAGAGCTCAGCTACGACCAGTACCACGAGAAACTGGACAGGATATACGTGGTCGCCTCAGAAATAAACTCGGGTGAGTCGGTCACCAAAGTGTCTACCGCACCCGGGGCGCTGACACCCATGCTGAAGCAGGAGTTCCCCGAAGTGGAGGAAGCGGTGCGAATGACCACCATGACAGTCCGGTCAATCAAGTACGGCACAAGCGTCTTTCAGGAAAACGATATCCTCCAGGCCGACCCGGAAATCTTTCAAATACTTACCTTTCCCCTCATTGAAGGGGACCCAGGCACCGCTCTCATAACTCCTAACAGCATTGTGCTGACAAAAACCCTGGCTGAAAAATACTTTGGAGCAGAGGAGCCCATGGGCAAAGTGCTAACTATCAATGAGCAGCCCTACCAGGTAACAGGGCTTATGAACGACCTGCCGACTGCCACCGACCGTAAATTTACTGCCCTGGTGTCAATGGACAGCCAGGCGGAGAAAGGATGGTTCGACTTTGAATACCATACTTATGTGCTGCTCAAAGAACAGTACCTCCAGTCCGATCCAGCGCTTACTGCCTTTAAAGAACGAATGGTGAGCGACGCTGAAAAAACCCTCAACGAGCTGCTCGACGAGGCCGACCTCACCATCGCCATGCCTGTGGAGCCGCTTAGTGGCGTCCATTTTCGGGAGCCCACTTACGACGATACGCCTAAAGGCAATATGGCCTTCATTTCTATCATCGCTTCAGTGGCGCTGCTGATGTTGGTGATCGGCAGCATCAATTTCATCAACTTTTCGCTGGTGCAGTCGCTGGAGCGGGGCCGGGAAGTGGGCATCCGTAAAATCGTCGGCGCACGTTTTCCTCAGCTAGTTTTTAAATACCTGAGCGAGTCGGTGCTGATCGCCCTGATGGCTTTTCTTATTGCCATGATAATGGTGGTAATAGCCATGCCCCTGTTTAATGAAATTACCGGAAAAAGCTTCGAAGCCATCCGCCTGTTTAATTTCACCTTCCTCTCCCTCTCTTTTGCCACAGTGGTGCTCGTGGGTGTGCTGGCGGGCAGCTTTCCCGCTTTTTTTACTTCCTCTATTCAACCATTGCAGGCATTAAAAGGAAAAATCACCGGCATCCGGGGCCAATGGTTCCGCAAAGCCTCCATCCTGGTGCAGTTTGCCATTGCCATGGGACTGATCATTTGCACGTTGCTTATCCACCAGCAAATGCGTTTCATGAGCAACTACGACATGGGTTTCCGTAAAGAGAACGTGGTAGTGATTGATACGCCAGACGATTCGCTGGCAGCAGGAAGCCTCAATGTGTTCAAGAACATTCTGCTACAAAACAGCGCCATAGAAAAAGTATCAGGCACGGGCTACGGTGCCATCCCAGACGAAGAACCCCGAAAAGGCACATTGGGTGTGAAGCCTAATGGCGAGAGCAGGCTGGTGAATGTGTTCACAGTTGATGAAGACTACCTTCCCACGCTGGACATAGCGCTGCTTGAAGGGCGCAATTTTGACCCCACCCGACAGGTAGATAAGCATACCACTGCGATCGTTAATGGAGCCTTCGCAGACTTGTGGGGTTGGGACGATCCCCTCGGCGAGCAGGTGCATGCAGATGGTTCTGTAAAAGTGGTCGGCGTGATGGAAGACTACTATTTTCAATCGCTTCACGTGGGAGTGGAGCCCACAATCATCATGTTCGGAGATGACGTTACCGTGCATATGCTGGTACGCTTCCGCTCCGACTACCCCGTGAAAGAGCAAATGCCATTGCTTGAAAGTGAATGGAAAAAACTGTTTCCCAACGAACCTTTTGCGGCCCATTTTCTGGATCAGTCGCTGGCTGCTCAGTACGATGCGGAGGACAGAGCGCTCACCCTATTTACTTCCTTCAGCGTGCTGACCATCATGGTGTCGTGTCTCGGGCTTTTCGGCCTCTGCTCGCTGACCATTTCCCAAAGGAAAAAGGAAGTGGGTGTGCGGAAAATTATCGGTGCCAGCTATGGTTCCATAGTGCGCCTGTTTTCAAGAGAATACCTGGTGCTCATTGGTCTTTCGTTTGCTATCATCGCACCAGTGTGCTTCTGGCTGGTGTCACAGTGGCTGCAATCTTTTGCGCTGAGAGACAGCATCAGCCCATGGGTGTTTGTGGCGGCCTGCCTGGGAGTGCTGGCGCTTGGAATAACTACCGTGGTACTTAGCATTGGAAAAACATGGAATACAAACCCGGCGAGCTTGATTAGGGACTAAAGTCTTATCGGCAGCAGCCCCTCCTCTCCCAAGTGGGCTTTGATCTCCTCATGATCCTTCCAAAACTTGGCCTTGACTTCACCAAATGCCTTTTGAAATTCAGGCCGATCTTTGATGGGCTCAAACATAGGGTCCATATCCAGCATCAGCACCCAAATGTAGAAGTTGTCCTGTTTTGAAAACAAGGTCACCTCCCCGATGGCTCGTGGCCAATCTTTCAAATAGGCGAAGTATGCAGCCTGGTTCACATGCATGTAAATCGTGGGATCGTTGTCGGCATATTGTTTATAGCGACTGATAAATTGCTCGGCCTCCTCAGTGAAACCCATTTTTTCATACACGATCCCAATCTTAAGGTTGGCGTGGGCATACAAATCAAGATGGAGGCTGTCCTTTAGGTTGACGAATTTTTTGTAGTAACGATAAGAATTTTCATAGTCCCTCAGCACAAAGCATGTGTTACCCAACTCTTGCAAGAACATTATATTGTTGGGATCATTTTCCAGCTCTTTGAGCAGAAAATCTTTTGCCTTAGCAAAGCTTCTGGTTCTGGCTAGCTGGGTGAATACTTTCACCATCCTTGCTATAGTGTTGCCGGGCTCATACGCAATGGATTTGTCGATGTAAAAAAGTGCTTCATCCACGAACCCTGCCTGCACCAACGCATTACTTATTTGCAGGTAGTTGTAACTCTGGGTGGAGGAGTCTGCTGCCACATCCACCCGGGCCTTCATCAATGCGTACTCCAAATACTTTCCCGTATCAGGTCGGCGGGAAAAATAATACTCGGAAAGAAAATGCAGGACGACACCCGAGTTGGGATTGTACTCCAGCGCCTTTTCCAGGTAAGGTACTGCCTGCTCGTTCTTTTCTTCATAGATGTAGGCCAGAGCTTTTGCCACAAGGCTCTCCGCCAGCGTCGGATCAAGAGCGAACGCCTTTTCTGAGCTCTGGCCTATTTCCTCACTATATAGCTTGTCTGATCGATAGATATCCAGGTAAAAATACACCATGGTGAGATCGGCATAGGCCAGGGCAAATTGATTGTCGATGTCAATAGCATTTTTATAATAAGGAATCGACGCCTTCAGGCTTTCGCCAGTACTTTGATAGAATAGCTCCGTTCCTTTCAGGTAAAAATCATAGGCTGCCAGGCTCTCTGTCGGCCGCTTTCCAATTCTTTCTTCCTCTTCCGGTGTAATGAACACCTGTATCTCCTCGGCGATGTTTTTAGCTACTTCTTCCTGCAATTCAAAAATATCTTTCGCTTCCCTCCGATACTGCTTGGCCCAAAGATGGCGGTCAGTGGCTGCTTCTATCAGCTGGATGTTCAGCAATATGTTGTCACCAATTTTCTGTCCGCTCCCTTCTACGAAATAGCTGACGTTCAATTCCTTCGCCATTTCAGGAATTGACTTGCTCGTGTTCCGGTATTTTTCAGAAGATGTGCGGCTGATCACCCGAACGTCACGCATCTTTTGCAGGTTAGTCAGGGTCGACTCCATCAGTCCATTAATAAGGTAAACGTTGGTGGAGTCGTTGCTTTCGTTTTTGAAGGGCAGCACTGCTATCGATTTATCGAGCGCAGGCTGCACTGGGCCCGAGTCTTTTGGGGGGTAAAAAAACCACCATACAGTGGCTCCCACAACCAGAAAGGCCGCCACTGCTAACAACGGCACCCTGAGCGATTTTCTTTTCTCAGCAACAGTCGGACTCACAGGCTCGTGATGCTCTCTTTTCCCCACCTCCCCCGGCGGGTAGCCATAATACTCACGAAAACATTTGATGAAATAAGACGTGCTGCCAAAGCCCACTTTGTACGACACCTCCGACACATTCATGGAAGTTTGCCTGAGCAGCTCCATGCCCTTTTTTAGCCGCTCCTGGCGAATAAACTGGCTGGCGGAAAGCCTGGTCAGTTTGCTGATCTTGCGCAGTAGGTTCGAACGGCTCATGCTCACCTCACTGGCCAGCTCCGACACACCAAAGTTTTCATCAGAAAGGTTTTCGCCGATGATGACTGTAAGCTGGGTCAAAAAATCATTTCCCTCCGTCAGACCGGTTGGGCTTTGGTTCTCCATTATCAGGCAGCTAAATGTTGTGCAAGCTCTACAAAAATGGTGATTCCAAGTGGAAGTCACAAACGTTCTGGAATGAGTAATGCAAGCATGCTTTCAAGCAGGTTTGCGTCATAATTTATATCAAGTCGTCATAGTTTTCATCTCTTCGCCAAACCTTATGAATTCGGCTGCAATCGTGTTTAGTGCTGCGCCAGACCTTGACGGAACTTTGTCTCAAACAAAATTTCTCAGAAACTAAACAAGAAGAACAATGAAAACGATGATGAAAAATGGTTTGACAACTTTCACTCAGCTGTTGCTGGTAATTGTACTTTTAGGTGCCTCCGCCTGTACGAGCGACTCAAAGATGAGCGAGGCCACCACCGCAGCATCCGGCGTTTCCGCACCAGAAATGGATATCCACACTGCGGTGCTTTCCGGTGATATTGAAGTGTTGAAGCAACACATTGCTGCCGGCTCTAACCTGAACAAGAAAGACCCTTTCGGAGGGTCAAGCCCTTTGATTTCTGCGGCTGTGTTTGGTAAGCCGGAGGCAGCCAAAATTCTTATCGACGCAGGTGCTGACATCAATTTCCAAAACAACGAAGGCTCTACCGCACTGATCTCAGCAGCATTTTTCTGTCGGCCGGAAATTGTGCAAATGCTGCTCTACAAGGGCGCCGACAAAACCATCAAAAACAAGTATGGAGCTACAGCCTACGAGAGTGTCGCAGGGCCCTATGCCGACGTAAAAGGCAGCTATGAAATGATGGCCACCATGCTTGCTCCAATGGGCATGAAACTCGACTACGCCTATATTGAAAAAACAAGGCCCGAAGTAGCTGAAATGCTGAAATAATAATAAGTATCAAAGACTACTCAAATGACAACAACACACAGAAGGTACGATGTTGACTGGTTGCGTGTAATCGCCATCGGCTTGCTACTGATCTACCACATCGCCATCGGCTTCCAAACCTGGGGAGTGATGATTGGATTCATTACTTCTGAAAAGACATGGGAATCACTATGGATTCCCATGTCGATGCTGAATGTGTGGCGGATACCTTTGCTTTTCTTTGTCTCAGGCATGGGCGTCTTTTTTGCGCTACGCCGAAGGAACTGGAAAGAGCTGCTGCTGGAACGCACCGGCCGGATACTGATCCCCTTTCTTTTTGGCATGTTCGCCATCGTGCCTATCCACATCTACCTTTGGAAGTCGCATTACAAGATGACGGCCGGCTACGAATACAACCCGGGCCATTTGTGGTTTCTTGGCAACATCTTCATCTATGTACTTGTCCTCTCTCCCATTTTTTTCTACCTAAAACATCATGAGGAAGGGAGTCTGGCCAAGGGGATCAAATGGCTGTTCAGCAATCCGCTTGGGTTCCTGACGGTGATGGCGGCCTTCGCCGCAGAGGCATGGCTGGTGAGTCCGGGTATTTATTCCCTTTATGCTACTACCTGGCACGGTTTCTTCCTTGGGCTGCTGGCGTTTTTCTTTGGGTTCTGCTTCGTACTTAGCGGACAACCCTTTCTGGAAATGATCCTGAAGTGGAAGTGGATATTCGTTGCAATGGCCAGTGCGCTGTTTGTTGTTCGCATGGTCGTATTTAATCAGGCCGCCCCTAATTACCTGCAATCTATCGAGTCGAATTTTTGGATCTTCGCAGTTTTTGCTTTTGGATACAAATACCTCAACCAGGGTGGCAAAGCACTTACTTATCTGAGCCAGGCAGCGTATCCTGTTTATATCCTGCACATGGTGTTTCTCTATCTTGGCTCAAAATTCATTTTCCAGCTCGATGTCGCCGCACCCATCCAGTTTGTAATGGTACTGATGTTCACGGCCCTTGGTTGCTTCGCTACTTATGAAGTGATCAGAAGAGTGAAATTCCTGAGGCCATTGTTCGGTTTAAAATGGAAATCATCCTAATTTTGTCCTATGATTGGTTGCAATGGTTCGTTGAAAGCCGAGCCATTGCAACAAAATCTTCCTTACTTCCGTAACACAAAAAGTCTAAGCAGCAGCACTCCATGTGAAATCCAATTTCTTTCAAATAAAGTAGGCAGCCTCTCCCCCTCCGCTGCATTTTGTTCACTTCTACCGAAAGAAATTCAACATGCTTATTCTTCAAGACATTACGTATACCCATCCCAATAAGGATGTGCTGTTCAGCCATCTTAACTTCACGATCAACCGACACGACAAGGTAGCCCTCATAGGCAACAACGGTGAAGGAAAGAGTGTGCTCATGAAAATCATGGCAGGAGAGCTGGAACCGACCTCCGGAGCAGTGCAGTCCGGCTCAAAGCCTTATTACGTTCCGCAATTGTTTGGGCAATTCAACCACCTGACTATTGCACAGGCCTTAAAAGTTGACGGTAAAATCCAGGCCCTGCACGAAATTCTGGAAGGCAACGTTACGGAGGACAATATGGCCCTGCTTGACGACGACTGGACGATAGAAGAAAGGTGCAGCGAAGCCCTGGCCAATTGGGGGCTTGGAAGCTTGCCTGCAAACACCAGCATGAGCGCTGTAAGTGGAGGGCAAAAGACAAAAATATTTCTGGCTGGCATTGCCATACACCAACCGGAACTCATACTGCTCGACGAGCCCAGCAACCACCTCGACTCCGCCGGCCGGGAATTGCTTTACCAGCTGGTGCGGTCAAATTCCCTCACGATGGTTGTAGTAAGCCACGACAGGCAGCTTTTGAACTTGCTTGACAATGTTTATGAGCTCAGTCGGGGCAAAATCACAATGTACGGAGGTAACTATGAGTTTTACGTAGAGCAGAAGGAAATAGAAAGCCAGGCGCTGCAACACGATGTAAGAAGCAAGGAGAAGGCGTTGCGAAAGGCAAAAGAAGTGGAACGGGAGGCTGCTGAAAGAAAGCAAAAGCAGGATGCCCGGGGAAAGAAAAAGCAGCAGAAAGCCGGGATGCCGACCATCATAATGAACCTCATGAAGGACAAGGCCGAAAAAAGCACATCACGGCTCAAAGGCGTTCACGCAGAAAAGATAGGCGAGATCTCCCAGGAGCTCAGCTCACTCAGAAAAGAGCTGCCGGATCAGGATAAAATGAAGTTTGGCTTTGATAATTCCAATCTCCACCGGGGCAAATTGCTGGTAGAGGGAAAGAATGTGAATTACAATTTCGACCAAACCCCGCTTTGGGAGCAGCCACTCAGCTTCAGCGTCAGCAGCGGCGACAGAATGGCCATCAAAGGACTGAACGGCTCAGGAAAAACTACATTGATCAGGCTAATACTTGGCGACACACAGCCCCAATCGGGCACCATCTACAGAGCGGGCAGCTCAGCCATCTACATCGACCAGGATTACTCGCTGATCGACAACAAGCTCACTGTGTATGAACAAGCCCAGCTATTCAACACCTCCAAGCCACCATTGCTGGAACACGAGGTCAAAATAAGGCTGGCCAGGTTTCTGTTTTCCAAAGAAGAATGGGGCAAGCCATGCAGTGCGCTAAGTGGAGGTGAAAAAATGCGGCTGATGCTCTGCTGCCTCACCATTACCCACCAGTCACCCGACATTATCGTGTTGGACGAGCCTACCAACAACCTCGACATCCAGAACATTGAGATTTTGACCGGGGCCATCAACGAATATGAGGGCACGCTGCTGGTGGTGTCACACAATGGCTATTTTCTGGATCAGATAAACGTAGATAGGGAGATTCTTTTGCGGTAAAAAATGCAAGTCAGCGAGAGCTACGCTACAACTCTCGCTCTCTCAAATCTCTCACATAGGCACCTTCCCATGGAATGACATACACCTTTACACTAGCTGTCTGCAACGCCTTCGAAGTTCTGCTCAGGTAGTTGAACCTGCTTGTTCCATCAAAGACAATTTCCTCTGGCGCAAAGTACTTCCCAAGGTCCGTCGGCCAAAAGCTCTGGTTGGATACGATCAGGAGGTCGGCCGCCAGGGGTTCTGAAAAAGCTTTGCGCTTCGGCAGTGGGTTCAGCAGATGAAACACTTTCAAGCTGCCGGCCTTTATTGCAACGAGGGTGTCTTCTATCAACACTGTTTGAGGGAGCCAGTTGTCGGCATGGGAAACAAAAGGGATCATTGTGCCCTGCTGGATGAGATGAGGTCTCACATTAAGGTTGAATAGCCGTTCCTCCTGCTTAAAGGCTTCATCAAAATAGTGAAACACCTTCCCTCCTTCCTGGTAATCCATGGCAGTGTAGCCGGTCATTTCGTAGATCACAAGCTCCCTTTTCTGATGTTTGTCTGCTACAAAAAGTCCTTTCGATAGAACAAAGAGCAGCAGGCAGGCAGCCATATACTGAAACCACCTGTAATCACGGCTCTGCCACCAGAACAGCATCAGCAGAAGGGCACCGTACAACAGCCAGGTTTGTGCGGAGGAAAAGGAAATAGGGAAGATTTGGCTGGCCGGTAGTTGCTCAATAAACTCAACAAACCAGTTGAGGCCAAACACCATCCATTTCAGCATAAAAGCTACTGTTCCCGCCAAAAATGATGACACATAATGAACAGCAAATAAAGCCACTCCGGTACTAAGGATCAGAAATGCTGCCGGGATGACGAGCAAATTGGACAGCAAAAACCAACTGGGAAACTGATTGAAATAGTACATGCTCAATGGCCCTGTGGCCAGCTGAGCAGCCAGAGAAACGCAGGTAATGGCCCAGGTTTTGTCGAGCAGCCAATGAGGTGCAGCCCATTGGCGGTACAGAAAGGGTTGCAGATAAACAATACCCAGCACCGCCAGAAACGAAAGCTGGTAGCCCACATGAAAGAGAAAGTTGGGGTCGTAAAGGAGCAGCAGAAAGGCAGCCAGCGCCAGCGAATTGTAGATATTGGTCTTTCTACCCAGGCCTTCTGCTACCATCACAATAGAAAACATGGTGACAGCCCTCAGCACCGAAGCCGACATGCCGGTGATCAGTGCAAAGCCCCACAGGCAGGCAAATAAAACGACAAACCGCACAAGCTTGCCGTATTTACGCTTCTCCAATGGCTTCAGCAAAAATGCCAGGATCATGTAGATGATGCCGACATGCAGGCCTGACACTGCCAGAATATGCATAGCACCAGCCGCCGCATAGGCTCGGCGTTGTTCGATGTCAATTTCGTCTTTCTGGCCCAGTATCAGCGCCTCAGCTATGCCCCTTTCCCACACATCCGGCAGGTATTCCTTCAGCACATGTAGCAGTTCTCTCCTCCAGCCCATGGAAACGCTCACTAACCTGTTGGGAGGGTCTGAGCCAGCCAGGAGCACGTCGTTGAAGGTAACATAGTCCTGAAAATGAATGCCTTTCCTGGCCATGTACTGCTTAAAGTCAAACCCGCCAGGGTTGCGCAGCGGTCTGATTTCTTCCGGGCTTCCGTGGATCCAAAGTACCGTCCCGTACTTCAGGGCACTCAGGTTGGCCGTGGTGGCTGAGTCTTTTTTCAGGTAAACCTGCACCAATCCAGTCTTTCGCAGCAACGAATCGCCCGACCTAATGGCAGTGACCTGGACATCAAACGCCCAGGTATTTGTCTTTTCTGCAGGATCATCTACCAGAATTCCTTTATAGAAATCTATCGGCGTCTTGCTTGTATATAAATGATTTTCCTGAAATATGGCCTCAGTTGACTGCCTTCTGAGGATGCCCACAAGGCCTATGGAAAGCATAAACACGATACCGAAAAGGTAGCGCAGACTTCGGGCAGCGTTTTTTCTGGAATAAAACCACAGAAGCAATACGACAAGCCAAACAAGCCCTATGTACGAAGAAGGAAGCCAGGTGCCTCTCAGAAACAACTCATGGCAGCCAATGCCAGCAGCGCAGGCTATAAAAATTCTAACAAAAGGGATGGCACTCCAGCGGATCAATTGGCTACTATTTTTCTAAAAATAGTAATTCTGCCGCTCTAATTGGAAAAGTTCGTGCTAAAGATAATAACGAAAAGACTTCTCATAAATGCTTCAACAGCAGCTGAGCCTTTTGGATATCTTTGGGTCGGCCGAAAAAACGATAAATCCGATGCTGCTCCTTGATAGTGGGTATTTTCACTTGCATGCCCGCCACGGTCACGTTCATAAATTGCCTGACAAGCAATGGCACCCATTGTTGTCCCGCATTCACTTCAAGGTTTCCCATCACCTCTGCGTCAACTCCTTTGAAGCGAAACCTGCCCGAGTTAGACCTGAAAATTCTGTCATAGGCATAGACATGGTCCTTTACCTGCCTGTCTTTCCATTGTTCCTTGAGGAAGTTAGCGTCTGCACTGGAGGTCAGCAGGTTGATGTCTCCTATCTTGTACATTTCGCACCCTGCCAACACCATGGCGGCGCTACCAATAACAAAATAATCGTGCTTAAGAAGGTGAAGATCCCCGCCTGCCAACTCAAAAAAATGAGTTATTCTTTCCAATGCTGTCAATTCTCTATCGTTTAAGCTTTAACTGGTCTCAATTTCCAAGCTGATTTTCTCAAAGTCAGCTATTGTGATCGTACTCCATTTCAATATGAAGAATGTTACACTCTTCGAACTCCTCTCCCACGGTCACGAACCCATGCGATTGATACAAAGGCACCACGTCCACTTGTGCATGAAGAAAGACTCTGGTTCCCAACGGAACGGTCGCAAGTACATCTCCCATTACCTTTTTCAACAGCTCTTTACCAACTCCCTTTCCCCTAAAACTAACAAGTACAGCAAACCGTTCGAGCTTGACGCTATTTTCTGCATATCTCCACCTGGCAGTTCCAGCAGGCTCACTTCCATAAAAAGCCAGAAAATGGGTTGAAGATTCATCCAAACCGTCATATTCGTCCGCCTCACTCACCTTCTGCTCCTCCATAAATACCTTGCGGCGAATGTAAAAGGCTTGCTCCAGGTCTTCGTTCGAGGTGATTTTCCTTACCTCTATATCATTCATTTGCGGTCTTCTTCTCCTTCGTCAAACTGATCATAAGCCTTGATAATTTCTCTCACCAGCTTATGTCTTACCACATCTTTGCCATCCAGCTCCACAAAACCAATGCCTTTCACGTCCTTTAGCACGTTCAATGCTTCAATAAGACCTGACTTTTGCTTTTTGGGCAGATCAACCTGCGACTTGTCGCCCGTAATGATCACTTTCGAGGTGGGGCCCATCCTGGTCAGAAACATCTTGATTTGCATGGCCGAGGTATTCTGCGCTTCGTCCAGCAAAATAAAGGCGTGGTTCAGTGTACGGCCCCGCATGTAGGCAAGCGGCGCTATTTCTATCACCCTATTTTCCTGATAAAACTTCAGTTTTTCAGGTGGTACCATGTCGTCCAGTGCATCGTAGATCGGACGAAGATACGGGTCGATTTTTTCTTTGAGGTCGCCTGGTAGAAAACCCAAGTTCTCACCGGCTTCCACAGCCGGACGGGTGATGATAATTTTTTTCACCTCCCTGTTCTTGAGTGCCTTTACAGCCAGCGCCACAGAAATATAGGTCTTGCCGGTACCTGCCGGGCCTATTGCAAACACCAGGTCGTTTTTTCTGGAGGCTGTTACAAGCGCTTTTTGGTTGGGTGTCTTCGGAACGATCTTAAACCCTTTGGTGCCATAAATAAGCACATCATCCTTGTCCTCATCGAGCACGGTCTCGTCTTCCTGTGTCAGGTAGTTAGTCACGTTCTCTTCCGTTACCATGCCGAACTTATTGTAGTGCTGAATCAGCGAATTAAGGATATCGTTGATCCTGATGATTTCGGGCGTGCTTCCCTGTATCCTTATCTCATTTCCTCTGGATATGATCTTGCTTTGAGGAAATGCCTGGGCTATTTGCTTAATATTTTGGTTCTCAATCCCCAGAAAATCGAGAAGGGAGATATTCTCCAGTGTGATGACCTTTTCTATCAAATGATGATCTATTTTAGATTTTGTTAGTAATCAGCTAAGTGCTTTATTTTTATTTACTTTGCCCCTGTAAAACTAACTATTATTTGCGTCTTCCTACATGGCTCTCATTACTTTTCTGTCAGATTTCGGTACGTCAGACCATTACGTGGCAGCAGTGAAGGCAGCAATAATGAGCGTTAACCCGGGGCTGCAAATAGTAGACATTACCCATGAGGTAGCGTCGTGCAACCTGGCAGAGGCCTCCTACCTTCTTGAATCGGTCTTTCGTGATTTCCCCAAAGGCACAGTGCATATGGTGGCCGTGAACTCGACCGGAAAAAGAGAAGACAAGCCAGTGGCAGTGAAGCTGGAGGATCACTTCTTCGTGGGGCCCGACAATGGCATATTTAGTCTGATTTCTACGCAAAAGCCTACAGCCATTGTAACACTCGACCTGATCAATAAAAAGAAAACCACTTTTCCAGCCAGAAACATGTATGCGCAGGCCGCCTCCTACCTGGCCAGCGGCAAGTCTATTCATGACCTGGGGCAAATGGTACCAGAGCTCAATACCCTGATCAAGAAAAAGGGCAAAACAACCAAAAAGCAGATCACCGGCCATGTGATTCATATCGACCATTACGGCAATTTGATCACCAACATTGCGAAAGAGGACTTTGATACCATCATGGAGCTCAACCAGCAAAAAGGCTTTGAAATATCATTTGGAAGGGAGCGCTCTACCGAAATTCACGAGTCCTATTTCTCCGTAGAAGGTGGCGAATGCTTTTTCATCTTCAACCAATCGGGTTTGCTGGAAATTGGCATCAACAACGGACATGGGTCGGACCTGCTGGGGCTTCACTACGACTCCCCTGTATTTATCAACTTTGTAACTGAATAGCTATGATTATCAGGATTGTGCGCATGACCTTCCATCCCGATAAAGTCAGCGAGTTCCTGACCATCTTTAACAATTCCAAAAGCAAAATCCGGCATTTTGAGGGCTGTCAGCATCTTGAGCTATGGCAAAGCACGGAGATGCCCAACGCTTTCACCACCTACAGCCACTGGCAAACCGCCGACGATCTTGAAAGATACAGGCATTCAGAGCTATTCAGAACCACCTGGGCGAAGACAAGGGTGCTTTTTGCGGAAAAGCCGATGGCCTCTTCGAATGAAATTATTACCGTAGCAGACTAGGGGAATCAAATGAGAAAAGAGTACCTGGGGCCGGACTCGAACCGGCATGGGGTTGCCCCCGAAGGTGTTTGAGACCTTTGCGTCTACCAATTTCGCCACCCAGGCTTGAAGTGAAGGAACTACGTTTCGTGTCTCATTCCGAAACGGGATGCAAACATATTAAAGTTTTGAATAAATGCAAAGCGATTAACGGCACAGAAAAACTATAAATAGCCCGCAGCACTATTACAATTGCAGCCGCCACCAATAGACTGCATTCTGCAGAATCCATGGAAAAGGAACTATCATCTGATCTTAAAATATTACGTCAACACCCTTTTTGCCTATTCATATCCATCAATTTATAGAAATGTGTTTAGAAAGAAATTATTTCTACATATTTAGAGCGAAAATACCCGAGATAGCCAATGTTACACAACAGTAATTAATCTAAATGAAAAATCAGTTTCTGCTCTGTATTCTCTTTTTATCTCTATTCGCAAACACCTGCTATTCCCAAAAGACCTATATCATAAAGCTGGGGAATGATAAAATCGACATCCCCAACCGCAGCTTCTATGTGGATGAAGTGATCGATAACAGAGCCACCGATAAAGAGTGGATTGGAATCGTGCAAACCGGACAGTTCAACGATCCGTACGAAGCGAAGTTTGAGTACGGATTGGAAAACGCACTGATAACTTACCTCCGATTGGCGTTATCAAAAACCGCTGCCTTTCAGGTGCCAGTCAAAATGAGCATCAACCGACTTCAGATCTCCGAAAAAACCACAGCCACCAACGAAATGGGATATGCCGACATTTCCGTGGACTTTTTTAAAGATGAGGAGAAACTATTTAGCTCCGACCAGTATACTGGAGTAAGTGGTCTGGACATAACCGAACTGCATGAAGCAAATATCCGAAAGGCAATTACCCTAAGTCTTGTTGCGTTTGAAGAGTTCAATCGGGTAGTCGCCATGGGTGGCCAAAGTGAAAATTCTCAACGCTCAGGAAATTCGGTTACCAGTTCATCTGTAGATTTGCATTCACTCACACAACCTGTGCAGAGTACCGAGTTGGTCTCTGCAGATTTCGATGATAACCACAAAAAGGATGGGAAAGAAAATAGAAACATCACCGCTTTAGGTTACCAGATTGGTGGAAATACTCTTATTGGCTTCGATTATGAAATCAGGGTGAGCAACTATTTCGGGGTACATTTGGGAGCAGGAATCAAAGGCTTCACCGCCGGAATGAAAATCCACACCAGCCCAAAGAAGAACAGTCCTTTTTTCAATTTGAGTTATAAAGATGCTGGATTGGGATTGATGAACTCATTGGGGCTTGAGTTTGGGGGGAGGTTGATTCTTAGCAAATCCAGTGATTTCGGTCTTTTGGGTCAGATAGGTATTCAGAAAATCCTGTCCATTGACGAAGATTTTGAAAACGAACTGTTTAAAAGAAGAGATACTCCGGCAGCTATTTTAGCGATCGGCATTGGACTGAGCTGGTAGAGCAAAATTATCCGAAAGCACACTTTTCAAAGGGGCATTAAATTTTAACACTACTACACTATATCACCACAGATAAGACATTAATTTTCAGATATTATAAATTAAACCTATTGTTTCCCAGCAAAGTCTGGGTAAGGAAGACCAACCTATCACCATGAAAAACCAGCTATTACTCTGCCTTCTCTTTATCGGCCTGTCGTCAGGCGCCTCGTTTGCTCAAAAAACCTACGTGGTAAAGCTGAACCCCGATTACATTAACATTCCCAACAGAAGTTTTTATATCGATGAGGTAATCGACAACCGAACCGATAAAAGTAGGATTGGCATTGTTCAAAACGGTTCCCTGCGCCTCGCCCAGTTTGAGTATGGACTGGAGAATTCCCTGGAAAGCTACTTACAATCCGCTTTCCCTAGGACAAACCAGGAAATTCCAGTCGTGATGGTAGTCAACCGACTGGAGATTTCCGAAAAGCCGGCAAATGTCGGCGAGGTCGGGTACGCCGACATTTCTGTTGATTTTTTTACCGGCGAAATCAAGCTCTTCAGCACCGATCAACATGTGGAGGTCACCGGCACCGACGTAACCAAACTGCATGAGGCCAACATCAGGGAGGCGGTGGCAAAAAGCCTTTTTGCCTTCGGCGACTCCAACTGGGTGTCGGTAATGCATGGAAAAACGGAAAAGCCCCAACCCTCCAGAAATACTGTACCTGGTTCGGATGCTGCATTGTTCTCGGCCACGCAGCCTGTAAGCGGAGACAACCCTAACTACAAAGCCTCAGAGAGCAAGAATAATTCGACGGCACAAACTCCTGCGGAATCACCGGAGGAAGCAACAACTGACACCTATACGGAGAATAGAAATATCACTGCGGTAGGATATCAGATTGGCGGCATAACGCTGATAGGTGTCGACTATGAAATCAGAGCGAGCGACTATTTTGGCATACACCTGGGAGGTGGCCTGGCGGGCTTCACTGCCGGAATGAAAATTCACACCAACCCCGAAAAGAACAGCTCCTTTTTCAATTTCAGCTACAAAGATGGTGGTTTTGGGCAAATCACTACCCTGGGACTGGAATTTGGAGGTCGATTGGTATTCAGTAAATCCAGCGACCTTGGACTTGTGACTCAAATAGGTATTCAAAAAATTCTGTCTATCGACGAAGAATTTGAGAAACAAGTATTCAAAGGAAACGGTGCGCCTCCTGTGATGCTGGCCTTTGGCATTGGGCTTAGTTGGTAGACTGGTTTATCGCCTAAGTAGGGAAGACAATTATGTACTGGTTGAACTCAGGTATTCCGAAGCTGTCATCACTGGGATTCCTGATGCTTTAAAACCCTTAAGGTCTCTGGTGATGATTGTATCAAGGTTGTTTTCTACAGCAGTATAATATTGTAGTCCATCTTCAAGGGCTTTGGGCTAGCAAATCAAGAACTTTTTCGGTGTTTAACAGTTGCAACTTCGGTTGTCCTTCTAAAGAAAATAGTCGGCACAACGTCTTTTATAGTCAAAGTCGTTATCAATTTTAATGACCCCACTCAAGCTTCTAACAAGCGGTGTTATTTCTCCAGCCTTCGAACTTCTGTCCATCAAAGACAGCAGGTAGCTTTCTATCAACTTAGAGAGGCTCACCTTATGCGCCTTTGCGTACAACTTTGCTTGCTCAATTACTTCCTTGTCAAGGTTCAGTGTCAATTTGGTCTTCATAACACTAAAATTAACGTGAGTTCGATATAAAAGTAAAAAAAAATAATGCTAGGCGCCAAACTTATTCAGCGCTTGCACCACAACAAATGATGATGTTCTCAAGAACTTCGGGTAGGGATCTGAAGAACGCTTCCTTACTCCCTGATCACCTTCAAATGATCATCATTACCCGTCATTTGCCAGTGCCCCAACGATATTGGGATACATCCTATGGCATTGAGTTGGTCAAAGAAGTCTTTCACTTTGAATGATTCATTGTTGGCCTCCTTCATTCTGGCAAACTCTGCCATGGCATTTTCAAGAAGGTACTTACCAGTGATGTAGCTGCTGCCATAACCGGGCTGGCGCAGGTATAAATGCTGCTCAAAGAGGAGCAGTTCCTTTTCAGTTTTCATCCAGCCTCTGGGTGTGTATTCGGAGTGAATACCTCCAGCCTCCACGCTGTTCATTTCGTTGGCCTGGGCGTAAAGTGAACCCAGCCCTCTGGCGGCCCGCTGAGCAATCATGATGTAAACAATTTCCCTTACTCTCGGGTCTTCATCGTAAAAGCCTGCCTGCATAAACATCTCCTCCACAGCCGTGGCAGTGCCTTCATTGCGGGAGTCGAAGATATTGTACAACAATGGGCCTTTGCGGATTTCACTTTCATGTGGTTCGTTGTCCATGCGGGCGAGTTCAAACCAGTGATAGAAATGTGAATACAACGGCCTTGGATCGTAGTGCATCCCAATAAGGAAAAAGTTACGCCTTTCTTTCGGCACATAGCTTCCCAGGTGCTCCCTTAGCGCTGGCTCGAAGTAGGGCTTCACCGTTACAATTTCGTCTTGCTCCAGAAACGTCATCATACTAACCGCTGCCTTTTCTGCCATTTCCTTAAACGCCTCCGGAGAGTCAGCAGCGGTGAGCTCAGGCAGGTTGCGGTTGCGGTGTTCTTCCAGTTTCAGAGAAGCCCAGGCACGGGACAGCTCCCTTTTCAGCAGCATCACCTCATCGTCCCAGGTAAGCGGAACCAGATGAACATTTTGCAGGTACCATGTGTAGTTTTCTTTTCCAACGCCTGATGGCCCGGTTTTAGACTCTGCCTGTTTCTCCAGCCATTCAACCAATTCCTCAGTAGACGCAATGCCATCATTGATGACTTGTACCATGCCAGCGTCGTCCTTCACACCTGGCAGCATCAGCAGCCCCTTCAAGTCTTCGCTTTGTGTGCGAATATCCCTGATGCCCGCTACCCACAGGTCTTTGGCATTACCAGTTAAGTTGATCTTGGCCTGCTCATTGAAAGCGGGAATGACCGACAGCTCGTCGAGGAACTGGATTTTGTCTTCGGTATTAAGCGGAAAGCTGTACTTCCAAACATCCAAAGCCGCATGGTTCGTCGGCCCTTCATGCGCAGGCACGTCGCTGCGCTCCATCCACAGCACTTTGTAAAAAGCCGGATCCCTTTCCCATGGCTTTAATATGTGGTGATTGAAATCGTAGCCATTCATTTCCGCCCAGACAACTGTCCAGTCCACCTTTTCTTCAACCGGCCAGCCAGTGGTGTCCACGGCCATCAATCGTCCCTGTAATTGCTCAAACTCCGTCCAGCGTTTTTCGAAAGTAGCGGCCGTGTAATCAGGTGCACCGTCTTTCAAAGGTGGGGTTTCGAAGCTCCTCCACTCTTTGAACAACGCCACCAGATCGTCGTATCGTTTGGTGGTTGGTGCTGCCACGGTGGCTACCTCTTGCTGTGGCTGTTCTGGCTGGCAGCCGGTGACAAGAATGAACAAAGCTAAAATCTGGAAAAGGGAGGAAAATCTCTTCATTGAAACGATTGGTTATGACAAAGGCCGAATATAGGTAATTTCTAAAAGCTGTTAGCCAGAGATTATTAGGGCGGTTTATGAATCAATTCAAACCTCCAACGCAGAGACTCCGCATCCTAATAGCCCTGTTGACACCCTGAGCTACCTCAGAAGGAGCTACCACCCCACTTCAAATACTATTTTCACCGCTCCCACCTAATTTTTTTCCTTCCATCATCAGTGGTCTTCTAAAAAAAGAAATAAGCGGCCGTAGGAAAGGGTTAGCGGTGGTATAAACGCATAGCCGGTTAATACCCGGGATCTACCGGCGCCCAATACCGCCAAAAAAGTCGTTTTAAATCATTTAAACGGAACATTTCCGGGTCGAACTGTGTATCTTTGAAGTAGTTGATCAAAGTTATTCAAAGGGCTTTCGCCTTTTAATACCCCAAAACAATGAATTATCAGAATGCCCCGAGTACCAGTTTTTTCCCGTGCCCATCGCCTTTGTTTTACTACCCCTGGCTGCACAGGTGATTCCTTGTTTTTATAAGCATTAACCAACTCAGGATTATTAACATTATCTGACATGCCGGAGGGCATGTCGTAGCTATTTATTACCTATGAGTACATACAACAGTCAGCAGCTTCACGATATTGACAAACAATACTACCTTCCCACATTCGGTAGGTTCCCCATTACTTTCGAGCGGGGAAAAGGTGCCAAACTCTGGGACACCGACGGCAAGGAGTATATCGACATGCTGGCCGGTATCGCTGTTTGCAATGTAGGGCATTGTCACCCTACAGTAGTAAAGGCGCTACGAGAACAGGCTGGCAAACTGATGCACATCTCCAACTTTTTCCTCAGCGAGCCACAGGCACTTCTCTCCAAAAAGCTGTGCGAAATCTCCGGCATGGACAGGGTGTTCTTCAGCAACAGCGGGGCAGAGTCGGCCGAAGGAGCGATAAAAATTGCCAGAAAATATGGCCACAGTAAAGCCAAAGGCGGCACGGTCATCTCCATGAAAAACTGTTTTCATGGCAGGACACTGGCTACCATTGCCACGGGTAAAAAAACGATGCAAGATGGCTTCGAACCCATCCCACAGGGCTTTATGCAAGTGCCCTTCAACGACATAGACGCACTGAAGAAGGCCTTGCAGGACAATAATCCGAAAGGCGGCACTCACCAGATCTCCGCTATCATTGTAGAGCCTATTCAGGGAGAAGGCGGCATCAATGTGGCTGATATTGAATTCCTGAAAGCGTTGCGTCAATTGTGCGATGAGGAA
Organism: Imperialibacter sp.; assembly: GCF_040222385.1. Taxonomy (GTDB): domain Bacteria; phylum Bacteroidota; class Bacteroidia; order Cytophagales; family Cyclobacteriaceae; genus Imperialibacter. Next base: position 437,710 of record NZ_JAVKDF010000023.1, on the reverse strand, counting down.
GAGATTGTATTGATTTTTGATGAAATCCAATCAGGCATAGGTCGCACCGGCAAGTGGTTCGCCAAAGATCATTTCGGCGTGCAGCCCGACATCATGACCCTCGCCAAAGGCCTGGGCGGGGGCATCCCCATCGGTGCCATCCTGTGCAGTGAGAAAATGGCTTCCGTTATGAAACCAGGCGACCACGGCACTACTTTCGGCGGCAACCCGCTGGTGTGCGCTACGTCGATGGCCGTTTTGGAAGTGATCGAAGAAGAGAACCTACTGACGGCCGCCACAGAAAAAGGTGCGTGGCTTAGAAAAGCGCTCCTGGACATGAACGAACCTTCTCTCAGAGAAGTCCGTGGGCAGGGTCTCATGCTGGGGGCTGAGTTCGATTTTGAAACCAAGCCACTGGTGGTGGAGATGCTCAAAAACGGCGTAGTGGCCAATGCCACAGCTGGTAATGTGTTGCGCTTTGTGCCCCCGCTCACTATCGGCTATGACGAGATGGAGCAGGCCATTACTGTGTTGAAAGAATCACTAACAAACATAAAAGCCCATGTCTAAAAAAAAGATAGGCGTTGTTGGCGCCACTGGTTACACGGGCTCTGAGCTTGTACGCATTCTGGCCAACCACCCGGAAGTAGAGATTTCCGTCATTACGTCAGAAAGTCGGGCGGGAGAAAAGTTCTCAGATGTCCACCCGTTTTTCAACGGCATAGTAGATCAGCCCTTGCACAAAGCAGACAAGGTGAATGAACTCGACCTTGACCTGGTTTTCCTGGCATTGCCACACGGCGTCTCCATGGAGTATGTGAAGCAGTTTGCAGGCAAAGGCTTTAAAATCGTTGACTTTTCGGGGGACTTCCGTCTCGACTCCCCAAAGACTTACGAGGAATGGTACAAAAAGCCACACACTTTCGTCAAAGGCTTCGACACAGCGGTGTATGGTCTGCCAGAGCTTTTCTACGACAAAATCAAAGGTGCTGAGTTGGTGGCTAATCCTGGCTGCTACCCCACCAGTGCTATTTTGCCCCTGGCCCCACTGCTTCAAAATAAGCTCATAGAGCCTAAAGGTATCATCATCGATGCCAAGTCAGGCATTACCGGCGCCGGAATTAAAGCAAGCGCCACCACACACTTCTCAAATGTGAATGATAACTTTAAAGCTTATGGTTTAAAGAACCATCGCCACACCATTGAGATCCAAGGTGTACTGGACGGGCTAGCGACTGGAGTAACGCTCCAGTTCACCCCTCACCTGCTGCCGGTAGATCGTGGCATCCTTTCAACGACTTATGCAAGACCTACAGGCCCAACAACGGGCGCTAAGTTGAAAGGACTTTATCAGGACTTTTACAGAGACAAGCCCTTCGTAAGAATCTGCGACACACCACCTGCGATCAAAGACGTGCGGGCCAGCAACTATTGCAATATATTTGTTGACTTCGACGAAAGAACGGGCAATATTATCATAGTAAGCACCATCGACAACCTGGTAAAAGGTGCCGCCGGGCAGGCTGTTCAGAATATGAACATCATGCTGGGCTTCGAAGAAACTTTAGGTCTAAACCACATCCCTGTCAATCCATAATCATGATCAAGAACATCACCAACGTACGAGGCATAAAATGCTGGGGTGCTCACTCCGGCGTGAAATCACTTAGAAGAGACCTCGCAATGATCTACTCTGAAGTGCCAGCCAGCGGTGCAGCTGTCTTCACCCAAAACAAGGTGGTTGCCGAGCCTGTTAAACTATCAAGAGAAAACATCAAAGGGGGCGTAGTTCAGGCCATTGTCATCAATGCAGGCAACGCCAATGCCTGTACAGGCCAGCAGGGTGCGGATGGCGCTCAGGCCATGCTGAAAACTGCCGCCGAGGCACTAGGTATCGATCAAAAAACGATCATTATAGCCTCGACGGGTATTATTGGCGAGCCATTCCCTACCGAAGACGTGGTAAAAGGCATCATCGAGTCGGCACCTAAGTTAAGCAGCAAATCCAATGCAGGCTCATTCGCTGCCAACGCCATACTCACTACAGACACCTTCCCTAAAGAAGGCTTTCTGGAGTTTGAACTCGATGGCCATGAAATTAACATGGGGGGCATTGCCAAGGGATCGGGGATGATCCATCCCAACATGGCCACCATGCTGGCATTTATTGCCACCGACGTAGCCATAGAACCGAAGCTGTTGCAGAAAACCCTGAAAGAGGTGGTTGACCGCACCTTTAATATGATCACTGTAGATGGCGACACTTCCACGAACGACATGGTGGTAGTAATGGCCAACGGCAAGGCTGAAAATGACATGCTGACATCGGAGAAAAGCAAGGGCTACGACGTGTTTAAAGAAAAGCTGGAAGAGATGATGAAGCACCTTTGCACATTGATTGTGTCTGATGGTGAAGGTTCTTCGAAGTTTCTAGAGTATACTGTAAAAAACGCCACCGATGAGGTAACCGCCAGAAAAATATGCCGGGCTGTGTCCAGCTCCACGCTGGTAAAAACCGCCATGTTTGGTCGTGACCCCAACTGGGGTCGCATTGTATGTGCTGCAGGCAATGCCGATGTGCCTTTCAACTTCGAAAAAGCCGACCTGTATCTGGGCGACGACAAAGAGATGATACAGGTACTTGAAAAAGGCAGGCCGCTCGACTACGACCGCAACTATATGAAGCGGGTGCTCCGGGAATCTCACATTTATATCAATCTTGACTTGAATGAAGGAAAAGCTAACGCAACCGGCTGGGGTACTGATTTAACAACGGATTACGTGTTGTTTAACTCGGTGTATACTACTTAAGGAAGAAGAGGAAGGAAGACCGGAAACCAAAGCAGGCGTCGGTACGGCAAGCAGGCCGGTTGCGCTGGGCCGTCAGACGTTATCCTCGACGCCTCACATACTCAATTCCTTTTCCCGACCGTTGAAAAGAAATCAGGTAATGGTTTTGTTTGGGTTTAATTATCTTGAAGCTCATTCCAAAAAGATACCTACATGTACAAAAGACTTTTACTCATCAGTGCACTTTTCCTCGGTGGTTTCAGCCTACTTGCCCAAAACCCCCAGCGTTTTCAGGGAGAAATTGATAAGTATGCCAAGGAAGCGGCGGCTGTCAATAACAAGAAGCTTGCATTATTTACCGGCAGCTCTTCCATCAGAATTTGGGATGACATGGCCGAGCGATTCCCGAAAAAGAATGTTCTCAACCGGGGCTTTGGTGGTTCTTCTATGTCGGATTTGCTGTACTACACAGATGAGCTAATCTTCAAATATTCCCCTTCGAAAATTTTCATTTACGAGGGCGACAACGACATAGCCTCGGGAAAGACACCTGAGCAAATCCTGGCAGACGCCGAGACTATTCTTGCTCAGATAAGAGAAAAACTACCTAAGAATGTAAAAGTTTACTTCATCTCCGCTAAGCCCAGCGTTTCCCGCTGGAATCTTAAAGACAAGTATGTCGACTTCAACACGCAACTGAAGGCCTGGGCCAAAACCGAGACGGGGGTCGAGTACATAGACGTTTGGACACCCATGCTGCAACCAAGTGGCGAGGTAATGAATGATATCTTCAGAGAAGATAACCTCCACATGACGTCGAAAGGCTACGACATTTGGGAGAAGGTTATCAAAAAATATTTGTAGGGCCAACCATCTTCATCAAGCGTAAGAAAGGAGTGCAGGAGCGCTTTCGGCCTCCCAACTCCTCTGTAACATTTCTCAATTCTTATAACATAAAGCGCAGAGCGGTTCACTTTCGGTCAACCAAGCTTTTAAAGCCTACTGAATTACCAACTGTTTACTTCTTACCCTTCACTTCCTTCCCTGTCCATTTTTTACTATCCCATTTCTGAATATTTGAGGATTTTGCATCTTTAATAAAGGTTCCAAAACTCAACCATGTTTAAAAGTGCTCTCCTTATCGGAATCAGAAGCTTGCTGAAGAACAAGTTGCATTCCGCCATCAACCTGTCTGGCTTTGCGATAGGTATTACCTGTTCGTTGCTTATCCTTGCCTTCGTGTGGGACGAGCTCCACTACGACCGCTTCCACCCCAACGACGACAGGTTCTACCGCCTGGCCCTTCACCGCAGCTTTCCGGGCCGTGATGTGTCATTCGCCACTACGCCTTTCCCGGCAGGGCCGACCCTGCTACAAGACATCCCCGAAATAGAAAGCTATTGCCGTCTTTTCACACCGTTCTCCAGTCCGCCAAGGGTACGAATAGGCGATATTGAATTTTACGAAACCAACAGGCTCGCTGCCGACTCTACTTTCTTCAGGCTGTTCGGCGTTCAGCTAAAAGAGGGGGATCCCCGCAACGCCCTGAAAGATCCCAATAGTGTGGTGCTAACGGAAAGCACCAGCAAAAAATACTTTGGGAATCAGGAGGCGCTTGGCAAAATGATCAAGGTGGGTGACTCCACGCTTTACCGGGTAACCGGCATCGCCGAGGATGTGCCACACAGAAGTCACCTTGAGTTTGACCTGCTCTTCTCCCTTCGCTCCTTCCCCGGCGCCCACGATGGCACCTTTTGGGGGTCTTACCAATGCCTCAACTACTTCCTGCTGAAACCCGGCGTGACCCCGGAGCAGGTGAAGGCAAAAATCCCATCGGTTGTCAAGCAGTATATGGGGCCGCAGGTGGAGTCCCTCCTCAACATCACTTTCGACGAGTATGAAGCAGCAGGCAACCGGCACAACTATGTCTTCCAGCCTATTCAAAGCATCCACCTCGAAAGCAACTTCCAGAATGAAATCAAGCCTAACGGTGATAAAAACTATGTGTACCTTTTTATGGTCGTTTCAGTACTCATCCTGTGTACGGCTTGCTTCAATTTCGTAAACCTGTCAACTGCCAACTCTGTCAAACGGGGCAAAGAAGTAGCCGTCAGAAAGGTGGTAGGCTCTAGTAAGCTTCAGCTTGTTATTCAGTTCATTACCGAGTCCATCGTTATTACACTGATAGCTGTCGTCATTTCTTGTCTGCTCTTCATCTGGCTGCTGCCCTACTTCAATCAGCTGGCAGAAAAGCAAATTGCTTTGACGGATTTTAGCCTGCCAAATGTTGCCGGACTGCTATTGGTCTTCACCGTGCTGTTGGGCACCCTCTCGGGGCTTTACCCTGCTTTCTTCATTTCGTCTTTTCCTACCCTAAAAATTTTCAAGGGAGAGCTCAAGCTAAGCCACAAAAAATGGGGCTTCAGGAACATCCTGGTGGTGGCGCAGTTCATGGTGTCTATATTTCTGATGGCAGCCACGCTGTTCATATACCGCCAAATGAACTTCATGATGGACAAGAAACTGGGCTTCGACAAGGACCAGGTGCTCGTCATTGAACGAAGCAACCAGCTGGGTGGTAGTCTCAGGGCTTTTATGGATGAGTTGCAGCAGGTCAACGGTGTGGAAAAAGCATCTGCCTCTTTTCATGTACCCGGCCGACAAATGAGCGGTGGCAGCTTTCATGCCCAGGGAGTATCCGCCACAGAACGATATCTCTTTACGGCGATTTACGCCGACTATGATTTTGCTGACACCTACGGCATCAAAGTAAGGGAAGGCCGCTTCTTTTCGAAGGACATGGCCTCCGACACAGCTGCTGTTCTTGTGAACCAGGCCACAGTAGACATGGTGGGGTGGGACAATCCGCTGGAGCAAAAAATATTACCAACCGCCGGCACCCTCCAGCGCATCATTGGCGTGGTAGACGACTTTCATTTTGCTTCGCTACACGAGAAGGTCGGGCCGCTGGTCGTCTTCGGCATATCTCCCCAGCAGTTGGCTACACTCAGTCCTAATCTGGTATCCGTTCGAATCGGCTCTGGGGCATCCACAAAGGCAACCGTGCAAAGCATAGAGGCCACCTGGAGCAAATGGATGCAGGGCAGCCCCATTCAATACAGCTTTCTCGATCAGGAATTCAATGCGCTTTACCAAAATGAAGAACGAATCAGCAGGGTGTTTTCTACTTTCTCCATACTGGCCATTTGCATCGCCCTTATTGGCGTAGTCGGGCTTTCCACCTACATCGCCAATCAAAGAACAAGAGAAATCGGTATCCGCAAAGTGCTGGGGTCGTCGGCATCGGGCATTCTCGTTTTGCTCTCAAAAGATTTTGTTCAATTGCTGATAGCCGCAAACTTACTGGCACTTCCGCTGGCGTGGCTGGCGTTGAGCAAATGGCTGGAGCAGTACCCCTACCAGACATCATTGACCATCTGGCTCTTCCCTGCCATTGGCATCCTCTTCTCCTTTTTCATAGTGCTCACAACTTGTCTTGTTACCTACAGGAAAGCACAGATGAACCCTTCTAAGGCAATTAGATATGAATAGCAAATTGGGAAAGTGAGAAGTAGGAAAGTAAAAAAAGCCCTTGTTGTTTTTTCAGACAACAAGGGCTAACAATTCGTCTAGCAAATGAATTTAGGCCAGTGCCTTTCTGCAATATTCAACGCATTTTTGTACCTCTTTTACGGCATCAGAACCTTCAGGAATCTCGTATTCAAGCTCTATTGTGCCAGGGAATTTGTATTTCTGCTCACTCATGAGTTGAAGCACTTCTGTCAGCGGTGTGTCGCCCGTTCCCCATACCAGGTTCTTTTTCCCATGCTCTGGGTTTTGGCGATCCTTCATGTGCATGCTAAGGATCCGATCAGCCTTTGCTTTCACCATGCCCAGCGGATCGGCATTGCCAGCAGCAACAAAGTGGCCCAAGTCAAGATTCAATCCATTGTACTTCGACTGCTTAAGCGCAGTATCCCATAAAGTGGGTGTTTGCTGCTCGTGCCCATGGTAGCCAATTGACACCTTCTGCTTGGCTGCCAGGGCACCCAGCCTGAGTGTCTGCGCATCGTCGCTTGGATGCTCCAGGGTCACGTGGCTGGCCCCAAGCGCCTTCGCTGCCTTAAGGCCGTATATCACTTCAGCATCGGTATTGTCTTTGCCAAAGGCGTTAGGTTTGAAAGCGTAAATCTGCACACCGGCGTCGTTGTACATTTTCTTTACCTGTGCAAACTTATCCATAGAAGCTGTTGCCCTCCAGGCGGCCACTTCTTTGTTGTAGGCAGCCGACTGCGCCTGCATATCAGCCATTTGCTTCTTCTCATCGTCGGTAAGCTCTTCCCCTCTTCTTTGCTTACCATACAGGCCAAACATTGCCCTGCGGTCAATAGTACTTTCAGGCTTGCCTGCGAAACTTTCAGCCGGATCGCCCATTAGCTCCACCGCACTGATGCCGCAGTCTACAATGTACTTTAGTGTAGCCTCAGCACTTTGATCAGGCAGGCTGCGGAACGAGTAGGTAATGACACCCAACTGTACTCCGTTGATCATGGAGTCAGGCTTGCCATAACTTTTGATTATGTTGGGAAAACCGCTTGCTCTTAAAAGGGATGGAGCGACTAAAATACCGGCCGCAGCTGTTGCCGACTTGCCTATAAAACTCCGGCGTGAAGCCAGGTGTTGTTCGTTATTTTTCATTGAAGTAGGTAGTTAAAATGACACGACGTATAAGATAAACAGAGTTAACTCTCCATGGTTTGCGCCAACTTGCCATCAGCAAACATTCCAGGAGAACTAAGATACATGAATTTAGCTGTGCAAATGGCAATCAGCAAGCTTTTGGAAGTATAATAGACAATACGTCGTTTTTACACGATGGTCGGCAAGATTTACGTGACTGGCAGAATGCAGACAGTGCTTCAAAGCACATTCCTCGAGAAAAAATTAACCATTCTGATGAACCGAATCCTCTTAGTCCCGAAGGGAGGCCACGCCTGTCAGGCTGATTTTTCGAGAATACTCAACATTGTTCACTGTAAGGACATAATTCTTTGACTTGCCTACTCTTTCAATTCTAACTGGCTTCAGTCCTATCTCTGGCTGATATATGTAGAGCTGATTTCCAACTACATGCCATCTTGTATTCTGAAGTTTTGTAGCATAGTCATTTGCCCAGTCGTCGTTCACCGTGACCGTTTGTCCCTGCTGCACCCAAAAATATTTAGGCTCATTTTTGCTTTGTATGGCATTAAAAGTGCCCTGAGCGCTCTTATTGTACCAATAACCGACAATGTTGTTTATTGAAATGTACTCTTCGGCGCCATCAGTAGACACTATAACATACTCCCCCTCTTCAGCTATGCTCTCTTGAGCAAGTAGAGAAGTAGAAATCAGAAAGAGTGCGGAGAAAACAAGAAAGAAACACTTCATGGTAGCTTATTTTAGTCGGAAAATAGTGAAAAGCTATCTAAATGGCAAAAAACAAGCCAACATTAAGTCTCTCCTGTTTCAAAACAATGAGCTCATGCTCCCTAATATGTTTTCACAGATTTAAAAGCCTCCGCAGAAGTAGAAAAGTAAAGGCGTTTGTCTTTTAATTGGTGAACCCTTTTGATGGTATACAGTTGACCTGACTGTTCAATTTCACTTGGAAGCTCCAGCCACTCCTTCCCATCCCATTTGTAGATAAACCTTTGGCCGCTAAGACCCTCCACAGCGCCAACAGCTTTTACACTGAACAATGATCCGTCACTACCAACCAGATCGGGTACCTTTCCCTCAATCTCTTTCCATGTTTGCCCACCATCGTCGCTTCTGATGCCCTGATTGAACTGCTGGTAGTTGCCGTTGGTACTTACACTCACGCCAAACAAAAACCCCTCTTTGTCTACGCAGGTAACATATTGTGAACCGCCTTCAAAAAGTACAGAAGAAGCTGACCAACTGATTCCATCCGAAGACTTGCTCACATAGGCGCTGAACTTCGGTACGCTGAAGCCTGTTCCACCAAGGTAGTAGTCGTAATTATAACCGGCAATGGCGATAAGGCTTCCGTCACTGAGTTGCTGCACAGAATGGCCACTATAACTTGGGAAGCCAATGGAAGCTTCCTTCCAGGTGGTGCCGCCGTCGCTGCTTCTGTACACATTGTTGCCGAATACGTAAAGATTTCCATCAACATCTTCATAAAGCGTGGAAAGGGTAGTTGATTGCTTCAGGTCAACGGGAACGAGGCTCGCTTCGGCCTGCATTTCATAGAGAGCTCCGTTCAGAATCACGAAAGTTTTTCCGTTCGATGATTCAATCGCATCATACAAGGTCGCCTCCTGACCAACAAGCGCTTCGCCAATCACTATCTTCTCATCGGTATCCAGGTTATGTTCAACCAGACCATAAGCCAGCCCTCCCTCCGCTGCACCTGCATAGTAGATAGTTTCACCAGCCATTGCCATGGAAAAAATGCCTCCGCTAATATTGTTGTGGTATCCTGCTTTGCCCGCCGACTCCCATGCTCCGCCGGTATATTCGTAGATGCCGTTTGGTGCAGCCAGCAATACAAACACCCTTCCGGACGGCGAGACCCTCAGATCCAGTGGATTTTGGTAGTTAATCATTTCCCCTTTAAAGGCCATTTGTGTTATCGATCCGCCGGGAGTTACTTTAGTGACACCAGTAGGGTTGGCAAAGTAAAAATTGCCATCTGCTCCAGCCGCTTGCTTTTTATTAGGCAGGCCCCTGGCTATTCCCTGGCTAACCGTCCATTGATTCGTTGAGGGATCGTGCTTCGACATGTCGCCGGACTGGGAGTTGATAAAATAGATGCCACCTTCGGGTGCCACATCAAAATAAGCGCTATTGGAAGGAATTTCTACCACCTCAAACGCCGAAGCACCTTTCTTCTTTACCGAAAACTTGTTAAGACCGGAAACGCTGCAATTACAGCCAATGAAATAGTAAAGATTACCGGCATCATCAAGATAGGCCACATCATAGTAGCCCCCTTCAGGGTGCTGCACCATGCCTAATGAAGTACCGTCCCACAGATAGAAAGTGTTGTCGTACTTAAGCAACACTTGGCCATCATCACTTACCTTTTGTGGTACGCTCCGGTTAAAATTATTGGCAGCACTTGAAACCCTGCTCCAGGTGGCTCCTGCGTCCTTGCTGTAGTAAAACTCAACGGTAGTGTTTGTGACAAAACTAACCTTAGCTGCCATGTACTGTTTATTGGGGCTCACTGCGATGTATTGGACGGGAAACTGACCAAATTGAGGCACAGCGATATTGAAAGCCCCGGTCGTAGAGGTAAGATCTCCTTCCGGGTCGTCATCTTTGCCACAGCCCGCTAATACCAATAATGTGAGCAGCATCCAACTAAGGTTCTTCATGTCTTTTTTTGATGCCAAAGTTAGACTTGATGTAGCCTGCGGGACATCCGTGCCGGACGGTATTTTAGAGGGGTGGAAAGGTGGTATCCCTGTCCAAGTCTGTAGGTATTAAACCTATAAAACAAAAAAAGAGGGCTGTGCACCCTCCTTTCCATTTATTTCAAGTCCAATAATTATTCATCTTTGAGCACATCCACCATATTGAGTCGGGCGGCAGTGTAAGAGCGGTAGCCCATAGTAACTACGGTAACGAGCAAGGTGACCCCGAGGGAAATTGCTACGATTTCCCAGCCAATGGTAATGTGATAGGCATAGCTTTCGAGCCACTTCTGCATGCCCAGGAAGGTGCCCGTTGCCGATACTACAAAGGCAACAGACAGGATAACAAGAATCTCTTTTGTGAAAATATTCAGAATCTGACCTACGGAAGCCCCTACTACCTTACGAATGCCTATTTCCTTGCGCTTGGCATTTGCCATATAGTCTGTAAGACCATACAGCCCTATGGCGCAAATCACCATGGCCATCAAGGCAAAAAACCTCATCACTTTGCCCATAACGTCTTCCATTCGGTACTGATTGGCTACCTTCTGGTCAAGAAAATTGTACTCAACAAGCAACTCAGGAAACACCTTCTCCCATTCTTCACTGATAATTGCCACGGCCTCTTGCCCCGCTTCGGGATCGGTAGAAGCAAGTGCAATAGACAGCTCATAAAAACCATTGGGCCCGTAGTTCAACATCACCGGCACAGCCTCTTGCCGAAGCGAATTGGCGTTAAACTCCTCCACCACTCCCACTATCTGGAATTTACCTCCCCAGGTTGCCTGAAATAGCTTTCCAAGTGCCTCCTGTGGGTTAAAAATCCCCATTTTCCGAATAAGTGTTTCAGTAACAACAACTCTTTGATTGATAATCGATTCACCCTCCGGCGATCTTTGATAAGCATCAGTCGAGTTTACATTCCTTCCAGCCACCAATTTAATATCGAACAGATTCAGGTAGTTTTCATCTACCTCCTTCACGTTCACAGTAAAAACCTCTTCCTCCCCTTTTTCTGGGCTGAAATACTGGCCGGTGTTGTTGGTGCTTGCAAGCGGGCCTCCCAGGTTCAGGCTTGCCTGCGCAATTTCCGGGTGCTTCAGGAGCTCAGTCTTTAGCACTTCTGATCGCTTTAAATCCGGCTCGGGAAACTCGATGGTTATTACACCATCTTTCCTGAACCCCATGTCCTGGCTCCGGAAATAGTCGAGCTGGAAAATCACTATGATAGTACCCATGATAAGCCCGATGGAAACCGCAAACTGAGAGCCTACCAGCACTTTGCGAAGCGGGAACTTACTTTGCCTGTCAATGTTGGAGATTTTCGTCTTAATAGCTGTAAGCGGTGAAAAGCCTGAAAGCACAAATGCAGGGTACAAACCAGACAATAAGGAGACCGCTGTGATCGAAATGGCACAGAAGATGATCCAGTTAGTCAACGGAACATCCTTAATAGTCATCGGGTAATCAATAAGATCACCAGCCGCCCCAAGCATCACGTCGGCTATAAGAAAGCTAAAGCCGTGAGCCAACGCCACAATAATGAAGGACTCTAACAAAAACTGGAGAATGAGTGCCGGTCGGTGGCCTCCAAGCACTTTTCTTATCCCTACTTCTTTGGCTCGTTTAACAGCCCTGGCCGTAGAAATATTGATGAAATTGATGCTGGAAATCACTATAAGCAATACAGCCAGAGCGACGATAATCTTGATGGTGGCTGGCTCCAGAGACATGCCGCTATAGGTGCCGTAGTCGGTAGTGTGAACCTGGCTCAATGGCTGAAGGAAAACGCTATAGCCATCCAGTGTATTGTTTTTTTCTACAACCCCCTTAATGCCCGACTCGGCAACGCCTGCTTCGCTTTGGCTATTCAACTTGATCAGTGCCTGCGTATTACCATTGAGTCTGTCCCACATCTTGCCTTCCCCAAAGTAGGCGTTCACCCCCTCCTGGGCTTCATAATACGCTACCATGTTGAACGGGAAGTCGGTCGACTTCGGGAAATCCTGATAGACAGCTTTCACCACCAGGTCGTGCTTGTTGCCAAGGTTAATAATCCGGCCCAGCGCTCTATCGTACTCATTGTTGATATCAAAAAACTTTCGGGCGGTTGATGCAGAAATAACTACCGAGTTAATATCTGACAAAGCATTGGCAGAGGAGCCAGCCACCCACTCGAAATCAAGGATTTCAAACACATCCTGATAAGCAAAGCCGATATCCTCTTCCTTGAGCTTTTTTAATGCTCCTCCTTCCAGGGGTATGTTCACCTGAGCTGAAAGTGAGTACAAATTTGTAGCAGCTTCAATGCCTGGGATTTCACTTTTTAACGCACCGGACAACGGATGTGGCACAGTAGCAAACTTCACATCGTCATCGCCACTTTTCCAATGGCTCACCACTCTGTATACCTGCTCCAGGTGGCTTTGGTGCTTGTCGTAGCTGAGCTGCAGGGTAAGAAATGAGTAAATGGCTATGACGCAGGAAGCGCCCAAAGTAAGGCCTGTAAGACTCAGTACCGTGTAGGTTTTGTTCCTGAAAAAATTACGTAAAGCAGTAAGAAAGTAGTTTCTTAGCATAGTAGTAGAGATTAGCTTCCCGGATGGGGAGCAAATAATTGTGCCAATTCAGTATGAGGCTGGTTTTCAAACACTTATATTAATATCCGCAAATTAACTGCCCGTATATGGACACCCTATTTGTGAAAGTGTACACTTTTTCGCTAACAATGTATTTTCATGAAGAGTAATTATTCGTAAATTTAATTAGCATAAATCTAAACTTTTCTAAGAGAAATTTGTCTTAATTGGCGAATTCAAAGTTCAGCTATCTTTTTTCTACCTCCATCATTTCGCTATTGTTATGTCTGTTCTCATAATCAAGTAAATCCAGATTACCCCGTTGTTTTTTGTTTTCAAAAACTATGGCTGAAAAGCTCGATGACTACTTAAAAAAAGAAGCCTTTCAACTGATCAGGTCGGACGAAAAGCTGTTCGAACTCATGCAGGAAGAGGGATCGGATGGCTTTTGGTACTGGGACACGGAAACGCAGCGTATATGGGCTAATAAAAAGTTAGGCGAGACCTTTGGGTTGACCGACTTTGGGAAGCAGGGAGCAGAGATTCGGCTTACTAACCTTTTTTCGGAAGCGGAAGTCAATGCCGTTCAAGAATGTATTCGAGTGGCCCTTAACGAAAAAAAAGACGGCTTCAAAACGAATTGCGTTTACACGACCCGTGGCGGGGTACCGCAGCGAAGCGATTTATACGCCCACATAGTTAAAAATGAAAGCGGCAATCCCATAAGAATCCTTGGCATCAACATAAAAAAAACCTCAAATCCGGAGACTGCCCTTCAGAAAGACTATTTCCCGGAACGCCTTGCCGCCCACCTCAACAATTCGCCACTGGGCATGGTGGAGTATACGCCTGATTTAACCATTTCGCTGTGGTCAAAAAAGTGTGAGCAAATTTTTGGGTGGACGATGGCTGAAGTTCTTGGCAATAAGCTGTCGGCATTTAATCTTATTTATGCCGAAGACTTAGAAAAGGCAAGCGTCACCGCTGAAGAGTTGATGACCGGCAAGGTGGACGGAAACATTTCTTTCAACAGAAATTACACCAAGAGTGGAAAAATCATCCATTGTGTCTGGTACAACTCGGTAACCAGGGACAACAAAGGGAAAGTAATTTCAGTCATGTCGCTGGTGCAGGATGTAACCGAGGAGAAGAAAATTGAAGAAACACTAAGGATCAACAAAGAGCGCCTGAAAGAAGCCCAAAGAGTAGCCCGGATGGGGAATTTCTCCTGGGATCTTGCTTCAAACAAGTTTGTCTTTTCAAAAGGGCTGACCACAATTATCGGGTATGAAGAAACAGATGAATTTTTCTACGATTACATCAATGACAATATTCACCATCCTGATGACCTGCCAATAATCAACCAGTGGCTTGCCGACTGCCTGGCATCTGGAGAAGAAAAACTCACTCCCAGCGAACATCGGCTGATCCGAAAAGACGGAAAGGTCATTTGGATTCACGCAGAAGGAAACATCGTATACGACCAGGGCAAGCCGGTCTCCATTTTTGGCACAGCCCAGGACATCACAGAACGGCGGCTGGCCGAAGAAAAATTAAAGGCATCAGAAAAACGTTTTAAATCTCTTGTGGAAAATGGCAAAGATGGCTTAACCATTCTCTCAGGGAATGGGGAGGTGAAGTACCAGTCACCCTCTGTTGAAAAGATGCTGGGCTACTCAGTTGAAGACCTTGGAAAACTGGAACAAACAGCACTTATTCATCCTGCCGATGTCCACATACTCACCTCTGCTTTCTCGGCATCACTTCAACACCCCAGAAAAGTTATAACTGTTCCACCCTATCGTGTCAAAGACAAACTGGGAATTTGGCACTGGATGGAAGCCAACATGGCTAACTACCTCGACTACCCGGACATTGAAGGTATCGTTAACAACTTTTCTGACGTGACGGAAAGAGTTGAATCTTCGAAGCTTCTCACCAAGATTAACGGCCAGCTAAAAACGGCACAAAAAATAGCCAACTTGGGTTATTTTGAATGGAACTGGAGAGAGGGCACAGTTTTTTGGTCAGAGGTATTGTACAGCATTTGTGGAGTTACAAAAATCCCCTCAGAACAAGCACTAGCAGATAAAATTCATCCCGACGATCAGGCAGCCTTCATTGACTATCGCAAACAGCTCAATTTTTCACGGGAGCCCGCCAAAATCGAATTTAGATTTCTACGCAACGATGAGGTACGAAACCTGGTGGGAAGGACGATACCGTTACTTGACGAAAATGAATCCATAATCGGGATTGAGGGAACTGTGCAGGATATCACCGAAAGAAAGAAATACGAAAACGAAATTCTTAGGCTTTCTACTTTTCCTTCGGAAAACCCCAACCCTGTCTTGCGAGTTGCTAAAAACAAATCACTTACTTATTTCAACAAAGCCAGCGAACCCCTTTTTGCCGCCAGGTCGGCCGGCGAAAAAAGAACCTTACCTGCAGCACTTTGGCAACTTATCAGTCAAACTTTTGAAGTAAAAACGATCCTCCGCAAAGAACTTACCATTGGGGATACTACTTACTCTTTTACTTCCACTCCCGGGCCTGCCGACGACTACGTAAATGTGTATGGGCTTGATATTTCTGAGCAAAAGAAAGTTGAACAGGCGCTTAAGGAAAGCGGACACTTTCTCAATGAAGTAGGAAGAATTGCCAAAGTGGGAGGATGGGAGTTGGATCCGGAAACTGACATTGAAACCTGGACCAGGGAGTTAGCCGAGATACATGAGGTGCCGGTAAACCCTGAAGGCCTCTATAATTTTGGTACAAAATTTTATACGGCTCAGTCGAGGAAAATGATTGATGCAGCGGTGCAGCAAGCCATCAAACACGGGAAGTCTTACGATCTGGAGCTTGAAATTAAAACTGCTAAAGGCAACAGAAAATGGGTCAGAACAATAGGACAGGCTGTCGCACTCAAAGATGGTAAAGTAAAATTAAGGGGGTCTTTTCAGGACATCACTCAAATCAAAAGGGCTGAAGAAGAAATACTACTAGAGAAAAATCTCTCTGACGAAATTATCAACAGCCTACCCGGGGTCTTCTATCTATTTTCCAAGGAAGGTAGGTTTCTGAAATGGAATAAGGACTGCGAGACAATCAGTGGCTATTCAGCGGAAGAGATTAGTGAAATGAACCCTTTGCAGTTTTTTACGGAAGAAGACCGACCAACCATCATGCAAAGAATCTTCAACGTGCTAAGCAACGGTGAAGATCGGATGGATAGTAATTTTGTGCTGAAAAATGGATCTAAAATCGCCTACCACATTACTGGCAAAAAGATTATTTACAAAGGCCAGGAGTGTATTATGGGCGTTGCTATTGACATCACCGAAAGGAATAAGGCTGCCAAAGCGCTAGAGCAAAGTGAGGAGCAGTACAGATCTCTTTTTGAAAACATGTCGGAAGGTTTCCTGCACTGCGAGGGTGTTCTGGATGAAGCTGGCAAGGTGGTCGATTTTGCCATCATTCAATGCAACCCGGCCTTTGAGGCAATGACTCAGCTTAAAAATCCCATAGGAAAAACTGCTTCTCAGCTATTCCCCGATCTGAATGCCAGCAACTCAGTGACCATTAACGCCTTCATGCGAGTAATGAATATCGGGTTGCCGGAGACTATTGAACGGTATGCAGAAAGAATCAACAAGTGGTTTTCAATCTCCCTCTATCAACATAGGAAAAACCACATTGTTGCTATGTTTCAGGACATCACCGAACGGAAAAAAGCAGCACTCAGTCTCCATGCAAGCGAGCTAAAATTCCGGGCATTGGTGGAGCAGTCGCTTACGGGCATCTACATTTTTGACAAAGAGAGCTTTATATATGTCAACGACCAGTTTGCCTCCATGTTTGGCTACACAGTGGACGAGGTGCTTACTGGCCTGCAACCCACCGACGTGGTGGCGAAGGAAGACAATGAGCGGGCCGCGGGTTATATCGAACAGCGGTTTTCCGGTGCGGTCAAATACGTCCATTACACTGCCAGGGGGATAAAAAAGGACAAGACCAAAATATGGATTGAGGTGCATGGAACCCATATCGAACTGGAAGGAAAGCCTGTGATAACGGGAACTGTGCTGGACATAACAGAAAGGGTGAAAACGGAGAGATCCATTAATAAGCTGCTGCAAAAAACCACCGAGCAAAACGTAAGGCTTAAAGACTTCTCGTTTATCACCTCTCATAATATCCGTTCGTCAGTATCGAACCTGCTGGGTCTGACTGACTTGCTCATGACACAGCCCAGCAACCTCGAATACATAAAAATGTTGCGTACGAGCACGTTGAAACTCGATGCCACCATCAAAAGCATTAACGAGCTCATACATTTTGAAGATAACCTGGATAAAATACCAACGACGGACTGCAACATTTTAACCACTGTCAACAACGTTTTGGCCCTGAATAATCAGACGATAAAGGAGAAAAATATCATCATTGAGAAGAACATTTCGCCTGAATTAACTTTCAAGTGCATTCCTGCTTATATTGACAGTATTCTCCAAAACCTGATTACAAATGCCATCAAGTATGGGACCACCAAGGATCGGAAAACCATCAAAATTGAATCTTATCGTGAGGCCTCTAACGTTGTTATTTCCATTCAGGATTTTGGAACAGGCATAGATCTCGACCGCCATCAGGAAAAACTCTTCAAACTAGGCGCCCGGTTTCACTCCTCCAACGAGGGGCAGGGCCTTGGGCTCTATATGTCGAAGCGTCAGATTGAAGCCATGGGCGGGAAAATAAATGTCGAGAGCAAGCCAAATGTGGGCTCAACCTTCAAAGTCATTTTTTATGTCAGGTAAGAAAATTTTTGTTATCGACGACGATGAAATTTTTTTGATAATCGCCACTGCAAATTTGCGGCAAAGTTGTGGTGAAGTTGAAATTATTACAGCAAGCAATGGCGAAGAGGCATTGAAAGTGATTTCCGACAGCCAACCATGCATTGTACTGCTCGACATCAACATGCCTGTAATGAACGGATGGGAGTTTCTTGAAGCGGTGACACAATCGCCGCAAACAAATCTCTTCCAAATTTTCATCACAACCTCTTCGGTAGATCCCAACGATAAAAAGAAAGCCAGCGACCATCCGCTTGTCAGTGGCTATATCGAGAAACCCCTGAGCTCAGAAAAGATAAAAGCACTCCAAATCTGCTAACCCGGCCTCTTCAAGGCCCATGTTATTCAACTCTCAAACTTTCAACTGGATTAATTCGTGAGGCCCGCAAAGTGTGATAGACAATGACCAGCGCAGCCACCAAAAGTGCGGCCATTCCACTAACAACGAACAGCCCAACGCCCATTTCGGTGCGATAAGCAAAGTTTGCCAACCACTTGCTCATCAGCCAAAGGGTGAGCGGCACCGACAACACAATAGCGACAAGCAGCTGAGAAACAAAGCTTTTGGAAAGCAATGCGAAGATTGTAATTGGAGTAGCTCCCATTACCTTCCGAATGCCAATTTCTTTGATGCGACTGTTCACAACCAGCACCATAAGACCAAGCAGACCTAAAATTGCAATGACTATGGAGAGGATTGTTGCTACGGTAATTAGCTTGTTTAGTCTTGCTTCGTTTTCATATTGCTGTTGTATTTTTTCATCAACGAAGCTGAAATCCAGGGCCTCATTTGGGAAAACTGCCTCCCACTCCTCGTCAAGGATATCCTGCACCGCCGTTAGGTTCGATCCAGTGTAAGTAAACACAAGCTTGGGAACCGGCGAATCCCCCACATTGAAGTCGGAAATCCCCTGCAAAATGGTCATAGCATTTTCCGCTATCACGAGCGGCTCCACCTGGGAATGAAGAGAAGTGAAATTGAAATTTTCAGTCACTCCGATAATCCGGTGTTCGCCAAACTCTTTACCGGGCAGCTTGTCGTCGACAGGGTTTTCGAGTCCAAAGTAGTCGGCCGCCGCCTGGTTAATGATAATCGACTGGCGTTCGTCGAGGCCGTTTCCCTCTTCAAAATCCCTGCCCTCCTTTACTTTTATCCCAAATGACTTCAGGTAGTTAGCGTCAACATTCAGGAAGGCAAACCGCCTGAACACATTCTTGTCGTCGGTGTAAGCAAGCTGCGTCCATCCATTTGAGCCAAAAACATGAGTAGCCATACCAATGTCGGTAACATCGGGGTGTTTTTGTAATGCAGCCTTCAGAAGCTTACCATTTTCCATGCCCGTAGCTATCACCTGAGTGAGTCGCTGCGCAGCCGGGTCCGGCTGAAGCGTAACGGAAACAACAGATTCATAATTGAACCCCAGGTCTTTCTCTTGCATGAAGCTTACCTGCTTTTTCATGATCAGTGTAGTACTGATGAGAAAAACTGTAACAAGAAACTGAAACACCAGCATGCCCTTTTGCGCCACGTGCCTTCCACCGCCCTGGCTTCCTCCTCTCAAAATAGCCACGATACGAAAGCCAGACAGCACAAAAGCCGGATAAATTCCAGCAGCGACGCCTATGGCTAACCCAACACCCAGGTAAGCGAGCAAATGCCACCACCTGAAGGTGAGAAATATTTGGGTTCCAGTTAACGTGTTGAACGTGGGAACAAGCAATACCGTGAGCACAGTACCGATCGTCATGGCAATTAACGCTACTAAAAGGCTTTCGCTCAGGTATTGCACCACCAGCGTACTTTGTCCGGCACCCAGCACTTTTCGCATGCCCACCTCACGGGCCCTGCGCAGAGACTGCCCAATGGAGAGAGTGGCGTAGTTGATGCAAGCAATTATGAGCACCAGTAAGCCAATAGCGCCAAGTATATACACATACTGAGGATTGCTTACCGGAGCAAAGCCAGCCGGTACGTCGGGGTTGAGGTGAATGTCTGTTATTGGCTGCAAACCAATGTTGTACTGCCCCCTTTCTACCTCTTCGCTCAGATACCCCATCACCACGTCCTGCATCTTGTCGTTTACGTTTTGAACATCAGCGTTTTCTCTGATCAGCACATATGTTTCAGCAAGCACGCTGAACCAGGCATTCATGGCACCTTCTCCATAAAATCTTCTGCTGTTCTCCGCCGATACAGCAATATCGAACCGTATGCTGGAGGCATGCGGCATATCGGCTATCACCGCCGACACCTTAAAATCCTCTATATTTTCAGCGATTTGCAGGCTCAACACCTTTCCCATCGGGTCGTCGTTGCCAAAATACTTTCTGGCATAAGACTCGGAGATGATCACGCTTCGCAACTCCTGGAATGGTGCCTCCCTATTTCCGGCCACTACTTCAAAGTCGAAGACCTTGAAAAAATCAGGGCTTATGACGGCCACCTGCTCATCGATACGGTTCTCCCCTCTCCCCACCAGATGGTTCTCCTGCGTTATTCGCACAGCAGCTTCTACTTCCGGAAAGTTTTGCTCAAACAAATCTTCAAACCTGAGCGGCGTAACGCTGTTAAAAAATATCTTCCCCTCGCCATAGTCTTCTTTGACCCAACTTCGGTAGATGCGATCCTTTTTTGAGTGAAAATGATCGAAGCTTAGCTCCTGCTTCACGTAGAGCCCCATCAGCAGAAAGCAGGCAATGCCGATTGTCAGGCCCACCAGGTTGATAGCTGTGTTGACTTTGTCCCTTGCCAGCACCCTAAAAGCGATTTTGAAATTGTTGGTTGTCATCATAAATATTGAGTTTTTGAGTCTTTTCGATTTTCCTATGGCCGAAATTCTCAGCGACCGAATAACGAGCCATACGTACGTCAAATCAGCGGCTCGCTTTCCGTTCTCAGTCCGGCGTTTTTGATACACCTCATACAGATCACCCTGCAGGTCCTCCAGAAGGTCGGGGTGGCAATACCACTCCAGAAACCGATCAGCCCACCTTGGAGGATTGGAACTCATGAGCCCTGAATCGTTAGTAACTTTTTGTACAAGCCCATCCTTACCAGCATCGTTTCATCGATCACTTTGCGGCCGGCCACCGTCAGCGTAAAAAAACGTTTCCTTCTTCCTCCCCTGTCGGCAGTAGCACCTCCCATCGATGACGTAACAAATCCCTTGGCCTCCAACCGTCGGAGCACTGAGTGTATGGCAGTAACATCGGGCTTTCTGCCAGCTTGCTCGGCAATCTCCTCAAGGATAGTTACTGCATAGGCCTGCCCTGCTAGTGAGCCCACGGTCAAAAGCACAAGCTCCTCCAGTTCGCCTAATGATTCTCTTTTCATAGTTGCACAATATATTTATTGTACAAAGATACAAATAAACTATTTAATAATTTTTTGTACAACAAATTAACATTCATTAACACCGACAGATGATCTGGTGAGGTACGGAGTCAGGAAATCACTGACGCTCCGTCTTGTATAGAAATGTCGTAGAAGTTGGGCGCTGTATGAAATTGCTTGGTAAAAGAGAGATCTATGTGACGCTTGAATTCCTCCTCAAACTCTTTCTTGATGATGTTGATGGTACATCCACCAAATCCCCCTCCCATCATCCTTGCGCCTGGTATTTCGTCGGGAAACCTGGCCGCTTCGGCAGCGAGAAAGTCCAGTTCCCGGCAGCTTACCTCGTAGTCGGTCGAGAGCCCACGGTGCGTGTCATTCATTTTTTTTCCGAACGCCAGCAAATCGCCCTTTTTTAAATCACGGGCAGCGGCCTGTGTACGTTCTATTTCACCCGTCACAAACCTGCACCTCCGAAAGACATTCTCAGGAAGTTCATCCGCCAGCTCTTCCACTTCAAATGAATTAAAGTCTCTAAGAGAGTTTGCCTCAGGTTTATGCTTTTTAAGAACAGTAACTCCCAACTCACATTCAAGTCGTCTCGTATTGTATTCGGAGCTTGCCAGAGAGTGTTTCACCCTTGTGTCGATAAGCAGAAGGCTGTGATCCTGAAGCTGAAGCGGATAGTAGTCGAATGTAAGATCACGACAATCGAGCAACATGGCGTGGTCTTTCTTTCCCATTTTGCTGGCAAACATATCCATGATTCCACACTTGACCCCGACAAACTCATGCTCCGCCTTTTGAGCTATCTGAATAATATCCCATGGCTCAACAGACAGCCCAAACAATTGCGTCAGTGCTGTTCCAAAACCAACCTCAAGCGCTGCCGATGATGACAAGCCGGCCCCATTTGGGATGTCGCCCCCGAACACACAATTGACAGCCGGCACATCGAACCCACGCCGTTGCAAACCAGCCACAACGCCAGTAAAAAAGTTAGTCCACGCCGGATTGGACTTCGGCACCAACTTCTTGTGGTTGACCAGCGCTCCCTTATTGATATTCAAAGCAAAAAGAGAAGTATCGGGCCGGGTAGAAGGTGACATAGCAAAAATAATCTCCCTGTTAATAGCAGCAGGAAACACAAAGCCATTATTGTAGTCGGTGTGCTCGCCGATCAGGTTGATCCGGCCAGGTGCCCGCACAACAATGGCGGGACTTGAGCCGTAAAGCTCCGTAAATGTTCTTGATATTAGTGATTGGTAATCAAGTTCCTCAAACATCACTGTAGTTTAGGTTTAATCAACGGGAACAGCTTTCGCCAGGAAGGCTCTTCTCTCTCTTAAAAAAGTGCTCAAATATACGAGCAGTTTGCTATTTCGAATATAAGCCAGTTGAAATTGAAGTTTCTGAGAATACCGTTGGCACCCGTTATTTATTAATAAAGAGAGACCAGGAGCTATTGTCAACTATTTAACGTACCTTTGCGCCAGGTTCTCAGTTGACAGGCCAATTATTTCACATACTCAGCCTGCCGCACGCTTCAAGTCGATGTCTGCCATTCAACCAAGGATCTTTTAAGGACAGACTGCTGATTGTGACCCTTCCCGGCTCGTTATCAGCCATATTTAAACAAAAAACATTAATGACATTTGAAAATCTAGGGCTTATTGAGCCCATTCAGAAAGCCCTGAAGGCTGAAGGCTACACTACGCCTACGCCTATTCAGGCCCAAGCCATCCCACATCTTCTTGAAGGTAGAGACTTACTGGGTTGCGCACAAACAGGCACAGGAAAAACTGCTGCCTTTGCCATTCCCATTTTACAAAATATTTACACCGCCAGAACCGAACAAAGAGGTATCAAAGCCCTTATTCTTACCCCAACGAGGGAATTGGCGATACAAATTGACGAAAGCTTCGCTGCCTATGGTAAGTATACCAGAATCAGTCATACAGTAATATTTGGTGGCGTATCGCAAAATGCTCAAACCAATGCGCTCCGCAGGGGTGTTGACGTGCTTATTGCTACTCCGGGTCGCTTACTTGACCTGATGAACCAGGGTTTTGTTCGCCTCGACACCATTCAGTTTTTCGTATTGGACGAAGCGGATCGCATGCTCGACATGGGGTTTGTGCACGATGTAAAGAAAGTGATTGCCAAAATACCCGCTAAAAGGCAGACGCTTTTCTTCTCGGCCACCATGCCACCCGAAATTGTAAAGCTGTCTGACAGTCTTCTTACAAATCCTGTGAAAGTAGAGGTGACACCTGTATCTTCAACAGCCGAAAAGATAGAGCAGTCGCTGTTCTATGTGGAGAAAAGAGACAAGAAGCATTTGCTTAACCATATCCTGGAAAATAAGGGCATTGAAACAGCACTGGTTTTCACCAGAACAAAACATGGTGCCGACAGAGTAGTGAAAGACCTTAACAAGGAGGGAATTACTGCCGAAGCCATTCATGGCAACAAATCGCAGAATGCACGTCAGCGTGCCCTCTCAAACTTCAAAACCCGTAAAACAAGGGTGTTGGTTGCTACTGACATTGCAGCCAGAGGTATCGATATCGATGAGTTGACCCATGTATTCAACTACGAGCTACCCAATATCCCTGAAACTTATGTTCACAGAATTGGGCGAACAGGACGTGCCGGAGCGGATGGAAAAGCAATTTCTTTTTGCGAAAGAGAAGAGAGACCTTATTTGAAGGACATCCAAAAGCTGATAGGAAAAACGATTCCTGTAATAGAGGAACACCCATACGTAAATGCTACACCAGTACCAACTTCCAGCGAAGTGTACTCGTCAAGACCTAAGTCTGGCTCTAGCGGCAATTCGGCGTCGTTCAAAAAGAAGTGGAACAACAACGGAAGGCCAAACAACAACGGAAACAGATCCTCGGATCGGCCGCAGCGTGACTCTTCTCAATCAACTGCCATGCCTTCAAGGTTCTCGAGGTATTAAGAATTGATAGATTGCATATTGGAAAGGGCTTAGGCCCTTTTTTTATGTCTATGATTGTAGAGGTCGTTCCAAATGGAACCGTTGTGAGTGAACTAACCTACAAAAAACTAGCCGCCCTTTGAAAGAGCGGCTAGCCAGATTGATAAGCGGATTAATGAATGTTTTTACTATAATTTACAGTCTGCTTTGTGCTTAAAAATCGAATTTTTGGTCTTTAACAACAGTGTTATTGTAAGATACTGTGAAACGAACACCCGCTCCTTTGATTTGGCTTAGATCGTACACTCTTGTGAAGAAATCAGCTGACTTCACGTCCTCTGAGAACAAAAGTTCATCCTGGCCACCGTAGATAGCTACTGAAAGAGGTGAGTCTACTGAAGCACTTGATCTAAGTACCATTTTTTTTGTGCTGGCATTAGAGCTAAGAGCTACCTGCTCACCCAATTTGTCAACTTCAGAAACGTGGTGTACAGTTTGAGCTACTTTTTCACCTTTTGAAACTACTTCAAAAGTGTAGTAACCTGTTGGAACGTTTGAAAGGTCGAAGTTTTGCGCAAAACCATCAGCCACTCTAACGGATCCTTTGTGAACAGATACGCCTTTTTCATCTAAAACGTTAACTGTCACATTCTGCTTGCCTTCACTCTTATATATAAGTTTGTAAGAATCATTCTTGTTGAAAGAAATCACTCTTACATTAGATGATGATTTAAGTGTGTCTCCTCCGGCAAACGCAACACTAGAAGTACCCATAGCTACTAGGAGTACAGCAATAAAGTTCTTTGTCTTTTTCATAACTTTTCGTTTTTGAGCTTATCAATTATATATCAAAAGACGTAATAGTTATGATTTTGTTCAAATAATAGGCATTAATTTTAAATGAATATATGGTTAATATATAAAAATTTACGAATTCATTAAAATATCACTTTTTCGTAACCGTTTGCGCTGGCAGTTACGCCAATGCAAACGTCTGATTTTTATAATTTTTACATAAAATATTTTTCTTCATGTAGTTTATTCTGATTAATTTCAAATAATAGCCTATTAGCAGAATATTATTCTATACTAAGCATCTAGAAGCTGATTGCATAAATCCCGGAATCGCTTGCGGTGGGAATTTCGTTCTGACAAGGCGAAACCAAAAGATCGAAACAAAAGAAATAGAGGAAGGAATTGGCAGGACAGATTACCTATCTATAGTCCTCACTTTTCTCCTTTGGGTGAGTAAAAATCGTAGATGGCTCTATTTTGAAAGCCAAATCTTTGCCTGTTATCGGGTGTTTTATGTAAAGCTGGGTGGCCATTAATCGAATCTGCCTTTTGAAAGCATTGCTCGCCCCATATTTGTAGTCGCCTACTATAGGGCAGCCAATATGACCAAGGTGAACCCTAATCTGATTTTTCTTGCCCGTGGCCAACTCCACTTCTACCATGTGATATCTCCCTATCCTCTCTTTATAGGTATAATAGGTGATAGCTTCCTTGGTATTGGGGCCTGGCGTGCTGGCTACAAACATCTTCAGGCCTCGTTCCTCCAGCAGCGTGCTAATGGTACCTTTTTTGGGATTGGGCTCCTTTTCCGTAATGGCAATGTACTTTTTAGAAAACTGATGCCAGTCAGATTTTAATTTCTCCTGTATCTCTTCACTTTTTGCAAAAACAACCAGGCCACTTACTTCTTTGTCAAGCCTGTGCACTGGGAAAGCACTCTGCGCACCTTTGGTAGCATCCTTTACGTAGTCGTCCACCAGTTTGTGCATGGTGGGCCGCCGTGTGATGCCTTCGCCAGCCGTAATGAGGCCTACGGGCTTATCGCAAACAATGATATATTGATCCTGCCAGATGACACGAAACGGTGCCTTTACATTAAGAGAGGGCTTCTCCTGCTTTTCAATATTAACAAGCTGACCGGTCTTGACAGGTGTGTCAGCCATTCGAACCTGCTCCCCGTCGAGCGTCACGTTGGCAAACTTGAGCATTTTGCGCAGCTTGGTTGTGGAAGTGCCTGCATAGGCATCGCCCAATATTTCCAGGATGGTGCCGTCTCTTTTGGCTAAATGCTTCATAATTATCGTGTGAATCTTAAAAACGTTCCCAAAGGAAGCCTCTGCCCCGACGTAGATGGCAGGTAAAACTCCCCGAACTGCATATTATCTGGCTGAAAGAATGATTCGACCAGATTGGCTGAAACCAATGCCGAAAGCCCCATGCTGTACATATTAAGGACAAGAAAGGCCTGCCGGGGTGCCAGCAGTTGGCTGCATAGCTCCATCAGCTCTGTCAAACTCTCTTCAATCACCCACTTCTCACCATCAGGACCCCTGCCATAGGCGGGTGGGTCGAGTATAATGCCATTGTATTGCTTGCCCCGCTTCACTTCCCTTTTCACAAACTTCAGAGCGTCTTCCACCACCCACCTGATGTCCTTCAAGCCACTCGCTTGCTGGTTATCATTGGACCAGGTGATCATGTTTTTCACGGCATCCACGTGCGTTACTTCACTGCCCGCAGCCCTGGCTGCCAGCGATGAGCCACCTGTGTAGGCAAACAGATTGAGCACCTTTCCAGGTTCAGGCCATGCTTTCACCGTATCGTAGATAAAATCCCAGTTCTCAGCCTGCTCAGGAAAAACGCCCACATGCCCGAAAGAGGTAAACTGCAACGACATAGTGAGCTGCATGTCTTTGTACTGATACTTTAAAGGCCAACGATGATTGAGCTTCTGCGTATAAGTCCAGCCTTCATCTTCTCTGCTGCTCTTCCTGGCCTTCGCCGAGTCCCGCACAAATACCGCAGATGCCTGCTTTTTCCATTCGTCGTCCGACAACTTCTTTTTCCAAATAGCCTGAGGCTCGGGCCGGATGAGCGTATACTTTCCAAACCGCTCCAGCTTCTGAAAGTCGCCAGAATCGATCAGTTCGTAGTCTTGCCAATGTCGGGGGAACAGCAACTGCATAGGTAGCACGGGGAAGTAAGGTGCAAAAGTAACGGAATTGTTGGAATTGGGTGCTTTCTGGTTTCACTTTACTCATTGCAGCGCACCAGGCGATTTAGTTGAGGTCGTGAGATGAACTTTGCACAATACCCTGTATTTTTGCCCTCCATGATCCTTGAAATATCAAGTCCGCAGAACCAACGCATTAAAAACCTGATTGCCCTTCAGAAGCCCAGGGAGCGCAAGGAGCAGCAGGCATTCGTTATTGAAGGTGTGCGTGAGATCTCCCTGGCTCAGCAAAGTGGCTATGAACTACAGGAAATTTACATCAACCCAAACCTGTACCAGGCAGACCCCCACTACCCTATCTCCTTCGAGCATTCTACTACCTACCACCTGAGCAACGCAGTTTTCTCAAAAGTTGCCTACAGAGAAAGTACAGGCGGGGTAATCGCCATTGCTGCTACCAGGTCGCTTAGCCTTGCTGATTTATCAAAAAAGGACAACCCCCTTTATCTGGTACTGGAAAATGTGGAAAAGCCTGGTAACATTGGAGCGATGCTTCGGACGGCGGATGCCGCCGGGCTTAGCGGAGTAATAGTGTGCGACCCCAACACAGATTTTTTCAACCCCAATGTAGTGAGGTCGAGCATAGGTTGCCTTTTTACTGTACCGGTCGCCTCCGCCAGCAATCAGGAAGCCAGGGATTGGTTTACCAACCAGGGCATCACCACCTATGCAGCGGCCCTCACCGACAAAGCCAGGCCATATCACACCTTTGATTACAAAGCGCCCTCTGCCCTGCTACTGGGCACGGAAGCCACTGGTCTATCCGATTTTTGGTTGACAGAAGCTAATCAGCAGGTGATTATTCCGATGAAGGGAAAAATTGACTCAATGAACGTGTCGAATGCCGCAGCCATTCTTATTTACGAGGCACTTCGTCAGCGTAATTTTGTCTAGCCCCTTTAAATTAGCCCAGCCTTCAATCCAGTTTTTTTTTGCAGCCACCTACTTCTGTGAATCCGTATGAAAACAGCGCCAGGTCAGCACCGAAAGTGGCAACCAAACCGAAATCTATCTATGAAATTAGCCATGCTTACAGTCGAATTCTATTACTTTGGGCTCTCATTGTGAAGTTCGTATGAAATGAAAAACAGAGCGCTTTTTTTCTGCATCTTTTCGCTAGGCTCCCAGGTATCCTGGTCTCAAAATGCAGAAAAGCTTAACGAAAAAATTGAGGATTGGTATTTTGGCACCATCGTGATGACATCGGGAGATGTGATCGAATGTGATTTTGCCTATAACCCGCTTACAATAGAAGGTCTGCTACAATTCAGCTACGAGGGCGTCAACTACACGGCTGGCCCAAGCAAAATATCTTCCTTTGGCTTTTTTGATGAAGAGCGTGGCAGCTACCGCAAGTTCCAGTCGTTTCCGGTATACAGCGAAGTGACTGAGATGACAAATGAGATCTTCATGGAGATACTTCACGAAACGCAATTCATTTCACTGGTTGGGAGAAAAACTACCGGACTGAAGCCAGGCTACGGCTTCAATGCCAATGCTGTGATAACTCAGAAAAACGTTATCAAGGGCTATGAAAGATACTTCATTGATATGGCCACCGCCAGGTTACACGAAATGACTAAAAAGGAGTTTTTCAAACTTACTTCAGATAAAAAACCTGAGATAAAGTCGTTTATGAAAGAAGAACATGTTCAACTAAATGACTCGGCTGACTTCATAAAATTGATGGAATTCTACGCCTCCTTGAAATTATATTGAAAAGACCCGATTAGTGTTGTGTATGATGACACCAGAAACCTTTAGAGTGGAAGCCCATCGCCTCGTCGACTGGATGGCAGATTTTCTCGAAAACATCGAGGAATATCCGGTAAAACCCGCCACAAAGCCTGGCGATATAATTAAACAGCTACCAACTTCCCCTCCTCTTCAAGGCGAAAGTTTTGACAGCCTCTTCAAAGATTTTCAGAGCATCATCATGCCGGGCATTACACATTGGCAGCATCCTCATTTTCACGCCTACTTTCCAGCCAACGGAAGCTACCCTTCTATTTTGGCCGAAATGTTAACCACCACGCTTGGTGCTCAGTGTATGATCTGGGAAACGTCTCCGGCAGCAGCAGAGCTTGAGGAGATGGTAATGAACTGGCTCAAAGAAATGATGGCCTTACCCACTGCATGGCACGGCGTGATTCAGGATACCGCCTCTACGGCCACCCTCGTGGCGCTTCTTACCGCCAGGGAAAAGCAAAGTGGCTTCCGTGTGAATGACGAAGGCTTCATAGGCACCGAAAAATACAGGGTATATTGTTCATCTGAGACTCATTCGTCGATTGAAAAAGGGGCCAAAGTAGCTGGTATAGGAAAGAAAAACGTTGTGAAGGTGCCTGTAGATGAGCTACTCGCAATGAAGCCTGATCTGCTGGAGGATGCCATTAAAAAGGATATTCAGGCCGGATATACACCACTAGCGGTGGTGGCTGCCATAGGCACCACCAGTACTGTGGCGGTTGACCCCTTGAAGGCAATTGGCGCTGTTTGCAATAAATACAATGTGTGGCTACATGTGGATGCCGCCTATGCTGGCACGGCTCTGCTGTTGCCGGAGTGCCGCTGGATGATGGAAGGTCAGGAATTGGCCGACAGCTTTGTGTTCAATCCGCACAAATGGATGTTTACACATTTCGACTGCACGGCTTACTTTGTGAAGGACAAGGAGGCTCTTATTCGCACTTTTGAGATACTGCCTGAATACCTCAAAACCGCCACCCGTGGGCAGGTGAACGACTACAGGGATTGGGGCGTGCAACTGGGTCGCCGGTTCAGGGCATTGAAGCTGTGGTTCGTTATCCGCTCTTTTGGGATAGATGGGCTACAAAAGACTTTAAGAGGGCATATGTCCTATGCTGAAGATTTTGAAGCGAGGGTTGTAAGTCACCCAGATTTTGAGCTCATCTTGCCACGATCTTTGAATGTAGTAGTCTTCCGCTTCAAGCCAGCCAACGAAAACAGCTTAGAAAAACTCAATCAGCTGAATGAACAGCTGATAAAAACCCTGAATGGATCCGGGAAAGCCTTTCTCTCCCACACCAAAGTAAAGGGGGTGTATTGCATCAGAATGGTGCTCGGCAACACCAGGCTGGAGCAAAGGCATGTAGACGAAGTTTGGGCATGGATAACTGATGCCGCTAAGTCGCTTTAAACTATTATCTTCGTTGTATGCGTATCATTTTTCTCCTTTTCCTTCAGATGTCTTTCACTAGTGTGGTCGCTCAGGACACGCTGAAGTGGCTGTCGGTTGGGTTCAATACGCAGGCATACAAAGGAGACCTGGGGGACAAATACAGCAAATGGACTGGTGGGCTGTACACGAGCTTGCAATTTAAGACTCAAAAGAAATGGAATGGCAGCGTGAATCTTATCATCGGTAATATTACCGGACAAGATCTCAATCCGGCTTTTGATGTCAGCCCTGAAAGTGGCAGACAGCCCAATACCTATTTTAGCAATTCTTTTGTAGCAGCCTACTACCAGCTTCACTGGAATGTTTATCTGAGGAGTCGGGTAAGGGTCTTTTTGAGGCAGGGAATCGGTTTGATGAGATACAATGCCAAAGACGAGCAGGGAATTAGCCTGGCCAATCAAACAAATACTCGAGCCGCTAATGAGTCAGCAGGCAATATTGCTTTGCTCCTGCCAACTAGCATCGGCACGGCCTACCGCTTTCAAAACAACTTTGGCTTAAGCTACAAATTCACGCTGTTGAACACAGCCACTGACTACCTCGACAATATTTCACAGTTGGGAAGTGTCACAGGTGGCGACAATGTATTGGCGCATCAGGTTTCACTGCTGGTACCTATTCACTTCTAAGGAAATATTCAACCTTCAATTTCTTCCACTAACTGCTGATACCAGGCCTCCCCGTATTTACGGATCAGCGCTTCCTTTAAGAACTTATAGACAGGCACACCCAGTTCTTTGCCATGGTCACAGGCAGGGGCGCATATTTGCCAGCGGTGGTAGTTAAGGGCGTCGTAGTTATCGTATTTTGATATTCTGATAGGGTACAAATGGCATGAAATAGGCTTTCTCCATTTTGTTTTTCCTGCCAGCCAGGCTTGCTCAATGGCGCATTTTAAAATGCCTCTGTCGTCGTATATAGCGAAGGCGCATTCCTTGTTGTTGATAGTAGTGGTAGAAAAGTCGCCCTCCTCGTCGAGCAGGTAGGCTCCATTTTCCTCAACGGCTTTTACTCCCGCATCAGCCATAAAAGGCTTCACATCTTCCAAAATGCTGTCGATTTGCTGAAGTTCATCTTCCTCTAAAGGGGCTCCCAGGTCACCCTCTACACAGCAAGCGCCCTTGCACTTGGTAAGGTCACAAACAAACAACTGCTCTTTAATATCGTCAGAGATGACGGCGTTTTCTACCAGTATCATGGTGCAAAGTTCTGGCTATTTACGGAGTAAAACAACGATTCATTCTAAGACGCCTATCATTTCCCAGTTATCATCACCTACCAGACCTCAAAGCCAACAGTTTAAAACGAGATATGCGTATCAAATTCAAAAAATATCGTTATTTGTAAATAACAGAGAAGAAAGATCAGGCTATAGAAACGCTTCTTCCAAATTAACTGTTTACCTAAAGTATGGCTTCCAACGATACATTTAACCTCAAAATAAGCCGAGCTCAGCTTTTCAATTTAGTGAGTAAAATGAGCAAGAAGGATCAGGGAGAGCTATTGAAAGCTCTTCAGGACAGAACGTACTTGCAGCGCTTCGAGGATTTACTTCAGAAATTCCGCACAGACGAGCTAACAATGGAAGAAATCTCCCAGGAAGTTGAACTGGTAAGACAAAAAAGGTATGATGAAGGGAAGCATCAGGTACAAAGTAGTAATCGATACTAACATCTTTATTTCCTTTCTTATTGGCAAAGTTTTGAAGGATTTGCCAAAATATCTTCACTCAAGTGCCGTTGAGCTGGTTGTATCGGATGAATTGATCAGCGAACTTATCGAAGTTACATCAAGACCAAAGTTTAATAAGTACTTTTCTGAGGAACTTGTTAGGGAACTCGTCATCCTGGTAGAAGAACGATCAATAACAATACAACCACACTCGCAAATTAACGTCTGCAGGGACGCCAAGGACAACTATCTTCTTGCTTTAGCTAATGACGGAAACGCAGACTTTCTGGTCACAGGAGACAAAGACTTACTCACGATGGGTGCATTTGAGAACACGAGAATTGTGGATTATAACGAGTTAGAAAGAATAGTTAAAAGTAGCCGAAAGTAGTCGCCAAATACTTACTCCCTAAATCCTACCTTATATTCATTCTGGTTCTAGACAGTCTATTCCTTATACAAATCCGCAATCTTAGCCAGCTCGCCATCAATAAACTGCCTGTCCAGCAGCTTGCCTCTCACCATCACCCACTGAATCTTGCTCATATTGGTAATGTCATCCAGCGGATTGGCCTTCACCAGCACCAGGTCGGCCGAGGCACCTTCACTTACTTCACCAAACTTCCCTTTTTGATTGAAAAATATGGCACTGTTAACGGTTCCGGCTTCTAGCGCTTCATAAGGCGTTAGCCCGCAGTCGATCATGGACTTGAGCTCATGGTGGGCGGAAAACCCCGGCACATTAAACACCTGTGGAGCATCCGACCCCAAAATGATGGGCACACCTGCCTCATGCATTTTTTTGATCATTACTTTCCTGATCTCATTAAGCCTGTTGGCATTGGCTGCGCTAAAAGTTGGCCCACTCAAAAAGTTCTCTTTCGACCTTTTCCAATTTGCCCGGGTCTGCTGCGACATGTAAATCATCTCTCGCTCGGCCAGCAATACATCAGCCGATTTGGTTGATATCCAGCGGTCAAACAGCGACTGAGTAGGCACTATTGCCACATTATTGTCCAAAGTCTTTTGAATAAGCCCATCCAGAAGGCCCATGTCTGTATACGGCACCCAGTCGACGCCGAAGAACCCATTGCTTTCCGGATCGAGCCCTAAAGTGTCCGGCACCAGCCCCTCGACATAGCCGTCGACATGATCTACCGTTCCATACCCCGCCTCCAACGCATGACGTATGCCAACAAACACTGACACGTGGCCGCTGTAAGTCTGACCAGCTTCTTTGGCTGCCGTTACCATTGAATCAAAAACCGACAACTTAATGCCGGGGTGCAGCTTCATAAAGTCGTAGCCCATCTCCTTTTGTTCTCTCACCAGTTTCACAGCCGACTCTCCGGTGGGCACACTATTTCCATTGAAAGAAGGGCCTGATGTGAAAATCCTGGGCCCAAGTATTTCTCCGGCCATTACCTGCTCCCTGAGTTTCAAATGCTCAGGATGGCCAAGCATGCCTCTGATGGTGGTGACGCCCTGAGAAAGATAAAGGAAGAGCGTTTCAAGCGTTTTATCAGGGCCTGGACCTGGCTGAGGTATGTGTGCATGCATTTCAGTGAGACCTGGCACCAGATAGGCTTCTTTCGCATCAATGATAGTAGCTGCCTGACTAGGCATGAAATGCTTTTCACTTACTATTTTGGCAATCAAACCGTCTTTCACATACACCACCTGCCCGGTTACCACCTTGTCAGAGGTCATTGTGACGAGGTTAGCATTGGTAATTGCAAAATCATAGCCATCGCCAACATTGGGGTCACCAACGCAGCCGCAGACAAAAAAAACAGCAATGAGGAGAAAGAATGGGTTCAACGATTTCATATAAATGCCTGGTTAGTCCACTGGGTAAGCAGCACAATTTAATGAAACTATTGATTGAAAGCATGGGCTATGGGTTAGAACAAAGAAAAGCCCTGACCAGTGGCCAGAGCTTTACCAACATACTTAAGAATATCTACTCATTTCTTAAGGCATCCACCGGGTTCGCAGTAGCGGCTTTAATCACCTGGGAGCTAATGGTTACCAGCCCCAATAAGCCCACGATAAGCAGCGCCATTGACACAACGCCAATACCAACAGAAACACGCACCGCCATCATATTCAGCCACATCTGGCTTACTATTACGCTCATTGGTACAAACACGATAATAGCGATAATGATGACAATGGAAAACTGTCGGGTGAGTGATATGATCAGGTATTGCGTTGTGGCACCGAGCACTTTGCGGATGCCGATTTCTTTTACCCTGGTTTGCAATTGGAAGCTCACCATTCCCAGCAACCCCAGGCAAGAAATAAAGATAGCAAACAACGAAACTGCAGTCACGATAGAGGTTATGTCGTCGAGGAAGAAGTAGGTGTGATCCAATTCCTCGTCAAGAAAATTATATTTCAGCTCTCGCTTACTATCAATGGTCTGCCAGGTTGCCTGCAAATCGCTTATCAGCGCCGGAGCGTCCGAAGAAACCACTTTCAGATACAGGTTCTCATACTCGTCCGGCCTGAAGCGCAGCGCCATTGGCTCAATGCCGGTCATCAGAGGCTGAAAATGATAGTCTTTGATGACGCCAATCACTCGCACCCTGTTTTCTTTGTTCAGTATTACTTCCTCCCCAATAGCTTCATGGGGAGTTTCAAAGCCGGCAGCCTTCACAGCGGTTTCGTTGAGGATAATAGACTTTTCGGTCCCTGCGCCGTCGGCTGCTTCGAAGTCTCTGCCCGCAAGCAGGGTAATGCCAAACGTTGAAACGTAATTATTGTCAACTGAAAAATGATAGAGCCCAAATCGCTCGCTGTTTTCATCTCTCTGGCAATCAGCTCCGTGGCTTCTGCCCACTGCCGGATTGTGCGAGGCAAATGTGTAAGATTTTACCGCTGGATTTTTGCTGAACTCTGCGGCTGCAATCTCCGGCTTGCTCTCCTGCAACTCTATCACCATCAGATTATCTTCATTGAAGCCATATTCTGAGTTCACCATTAAGTTAGTTTGCTCCCTCATCACCAGAATGGATATAATCATGAAGATGGACAAGCCAAACTGAATCATCATGAGCACCTTCTTCATGGAGAAATTGGATACAAACCCCCTTTTGTTGCCAGGGCTCGTCACGCCATGGTAGCCCTTGAGTGCCTGCACAGGGCTGAATTTTGAAAGGAAAAGGGCTGGAAAAATGCCGGCAACCAACCCGATAAGAACACTAAAGCCGAGGAAATAAGGGAACGAGCTGAAGGAAAAGTCAACCCTCAGTTCGGCCAGCGTAAATATTTCAAGCCCATTGAAAGCAGGAATCATGATCCTGAGTATCAGCACAGACAGCATCAGAGACAGCACAGCCATAACGACAGACTCTACCACAAACTGCTGGATAACATGGCGGCGGCTGGCACCCGATACTTTCCTAACCCCAATCTCCCTGGCCCTGGTGAGCGATTTCGCCAGTGACAGGTTCGTATAATTGAAAAGCGCCGTCACCATCACTACAAGAGCCAGAAAGCCGAAGAAAAATAAAACAATACTGGGAATGTAAAAGCCCAGCTCATTACCCGCCATATTTCCAAGGGCAATTTTCGTCACCGGTGCAATACCAAAAGTGTAATGGTCTCTGTCCTCAGGCCACAGGATGTTCTCTTCCGCTAATTGTTGAACAGTGGCTGCCACCTGTGCTGGGTCAACACCTGGCTTCAGCTTGAAGTAATTGTATCCGACCCATAGGTTTGTCCAGTTGTCGTTCTTTTTATCCGAAAATACCCCCGCTTCTTCCACTGCGCCCAGTGTGCTCATGGACCCCAGCGCTTCAAAGTTCATGTGGCTACTTAGGTTTGACATATCCAGCACACCGGTGATTTTGAAAGGCCCCACCTCCGTGTAATCCAGCACCAGGCCAAGATAGGAGTCTCTTTTACCGAAGAACTTTTCGGCAGTCTCTTTGGTCACCACCACAGAAAATGGCTCCGTTAGGGCGGTGGCTTTATTTCCTTCTACCAGGGGAAAAGAAAACACCTTGAAAAAGCTATCGTCGGCCAGCAGCCCTTCCACATGGAGCACTTTGTCGTCAGTTTGTGCCTCCCTTCTAAAATCAGATCTTAAATTGGTGTAAGCTTCGAAATAGGAATACTGGTCTTCCAGCGCTTTTTTGAAAGGCAGTGGCGTGCTGGCGGTAGTGCCAAAAAGGCGAGGGTCGTTGGGGTTATGGCTCTCAATGCGATAGAGCCGGTCAGCTCCTTCATGAAAGCTATCATAGTTATACTGATTGTGGATGATCGTGATCAGCATCAACGATACTGACATAGCCAGAGAAAGGCCAATAATATTAACGAAGCTGAAAAGCTTTTGGCGCGCCATACTCCTCAGCGCAATCTTGAGATAGTTCTTAAGCATAATAGTCCTTTTTAGTTTTGAGCTTTAGACTATTAAACTAGCAGTGAGTTACCTAATGGCGCAGCCTATTGTACCGAAGTGCACAATTCCAGCATTGAACTGGGAAGTCACTGAATTGAACTGGCGACGGACTTTTCCCAGGTAATAGGTACTTTGGTTAGGGTGCGATTCCACCTGAAAACGAGTTGCGTTCCAGCGCTGTCGGGTTGAAATTCAATGGTAAACTGTTCTACTTCGTTTTTTGGGTTAAGCACCGGCACTTCCACCCTCAGCACATCCAGGTCATAGTTGGGTTCGAACTTACCCCACTGGGCTAATTCACTGTTAAGTACTATTGCCCAGCGGGCAGATTCTGGAATAGTGTAGAGCCGGTATCTTCCCTTTTTTACCGGCTTACCGCCAAAAACAACGTCTCTGCTGAACTCAATCTCAGTAGCTTCGTTGGCTCCTGTTCTCCAATATTCACCATATGGCACCAGTCCACCAAAAACCTTCCTGCCCCGCTTGTAAGGCCTGCCATAGTCAAGATCAATGGTAATGTCCTGCGTTTGGTAGGTCGCCTGCCCCCTTGGGCTCAACCCCAAAGAATTATAGAATTCGTAGGCCGTGTAGCCACCATAGACTAGCAATGCGAAACCCAGCACAAATAATACCTTTTTCATTTCCTTCTACTTTAACCATTCGTACAACTGGTAGTGGTCGCCATTCATACCAAGTTTGCTGTACACGCCCTGAGCCGATGTGTTGGTTTTATCCACATACAATCTCAGGCCTGCCAGAGAAGGAATCCTTTTAACTTTGTCGGAGAGAAACTGATACATTTTTTTAAAAACACCTTTTCCCCGGGACTCTTCTATCACAAACACCGACTGAATCCACCACATGGTGCTGTTTCTCCAGTCGGACCACTCAAAGGTGATCAGCAATGAGGCAACAACCTTACCCTCCTCTTCAGCTACAAAATACGTGCCCTTATTTGGATCGTTGAAAACAGAAATGACACCTTTTTCAACCACGGCCCTGTCCAGATTCAGTTTTTCAGTTTCCCAGGCCATTTTTATCTGGAAGTCAATAATAATCTTGGCATCTCCCAATGATGCCTCACGGATAGTCAAATTCATACACTGTTCTTTGTTAGAAGGCTGGCAAATTAATAAACGAGTAGAATAATCGGACAGTATTTGAACCATTATCAAAACATTCCGGCATTAGCCGTCTTGCAAATGCAGATTTCCGCAGGCTCCTTCTCCCTAATTTTCCAGATATCAAAATTCCTCCAAAAGTTTCCTCGCATGAGAAGCCAGTCATTTGTTAACTTGCAGCCATGAGTCTAGATGCGGAAGAGGAATTTCTAAAAGAACTAAACGAACCTCAGCGAGAAGGGGTGATTAATACGGAAGGGCCGACCATGATCATTGCGGGTGCAGGATCAGGAAAGACAAGGGTACTTACCTACAGAATCGCCTACCTGATCAAGTACAAGCATGTTGATCCTTTCTCAATAATGGCACTCACCTTTACCAATAAGGCGGCCCGGGAAATGCGCAATCGTATTGAGAAAGTGGTAGATAACGATGCAAGAAATATCTGGATGGGCACTTTTCACTCAGTCTTCGCCAGACTTCTTCGTTCGGAAGCCCACCATATTGGCTACCCGAGCAACTTCACTATCTACGATGCCGACGACTCAAAGTCGCTCATCAAAGCAATAGTAAAAGAACAGGGCCTGGATGATAAAGTTTACAAAGCCAACGCTGTATTTAGCCGCATTTCTGGCGCCAAAAACAACCTGGTTTCGTGGAAAGACTACATCAACAACCCGTTGTATCAGGCCGACGACGAAAGCCAGATGCGGCCGCATATTGGCAAGCTCTACCAGCTTTATGTGCAGCGCTGTTTCAAGGCCGACGCCATGGATTTCGACGACCTGCTCTTTAATACCAATCTCCTTTTCAAAGAACACCCTGACGTGCTCAACAAATACCAGCAACGGTTTCAATATGTGCTGGTGGACGAGTTTCAGGACACCAATATTTCACAGTACCTGATCACAAAAAGGCTCGCATCCGTCCGACAAAACATAGCTGTGGTAGGCGACGATGCACAGAGTATTTACGCCTTCCGGGGGGCCAATATTCAGAACATTCTCAATTTCGAAAAAGACTACCCCGACCTCAGGATCATCAAGCTGGAGCAGAACTACCGGTCGACACAGAACATTGTCAACGCTGCCAACTCGGTGATTGTAAAGAACAAAGCGCAGCTCCACAAAAACGTTTGGACTTCCAACCAGGAAGGTCGGTTGATAGAGCTCATCAAGGCCGTGAGCGACAATGAGGAAGGGAAGCTGGTGGCTTCGACCATTTTTGAGCAAAAAATGAACCACCAGTACCATAACAGCGATTTTGCTGTGCTGTACCGCACCAACAGCCAGTCGAGGGCGATGGAAGAAGCGCTCAGGCGAATGAACATCAAGTACAAGGTGGTTGGTGGATTGTCGTTCTACCAAAGGAAGGAGATCAAAGACCTGCTTGGGTACCTGCGCTTCGCTGTCAATCAAAATGACGAACAGGCGCTTCGCCGCATAATCAATCTACCAAAGCGTGGCATTGGCGACTCCAGTGTTGATAAAATTATTGTTGCAGCCGATGAGCAGGGTGTTTCACTTTGGGAGATTCTTGAAAATATCCACCATTTTGTGGGTGGACGTGCCGGTGAAGCCATCAAAAACTTTGTCACCATGATCAAGAGCTTTCGCATCACGATGGAAAAAAGTGATGCTTACGACACTGCTCAACTGGTCGCAAAAAACTCCGGTTTGCTCAAGGAGCTTTACGAAGACAAAACGGTGGAAGGACTGAACCGGTACGAAAACGTGCAGGAACTACTCAACGCCATCAAAGAGTTCGTTGACAATCCGGAAACGAACGACAAAACGCTTGGCGCCTTCCTGCAGGAGGTATCACTCCTTACTGATGCCGACGACAAAAACAAAGAGCTCGACGACGCCGTGACACTGATGACCATCCACATGGCGAAGGGGCTGGAGTTTAAAAACGTATTTGTGGTGGGCATGGAAGAAGACCTTTTCCCCTCCCAAATGATGCTCAGCAGCCGGGCCGACCTGGAGGAAGAGCGCAGGTTGTTCTATGTGGCTATTACCCGGGCAGAACAGCATCTTTTCCTCAGCTATGCGCTCAACCGCTATCGTTATGGCAGACTGAAAACCTGTGAACCCAGCCGCTTTTTGTCGGACATCGACACCACTTATCTGCAGGTCAGTAAATCTATTGGCAGCCACGAACCGCTACCTGGCGTGCAGGCTCAACATTTTGGAAAGCGCTCGCTTATTGCAGGCTTCCCGGAGCAAAAACCACAAGCACCAAGGCATTTTGTAAAGCAAACCGCCCACCAACCCTCATCCGATTTCAAACCAAGCGACACCAGCAATTTAATAATCGGCAACAGGGTGGAACACCCGAAATTCGGCTTTGGGAAGGTAATAAGGATGGACGTGGACGGTGCCAACAGAAAGGCCATCATTGATTTTGAGCAGTTTGGCGAAAAAACTTTGCTTTTAAGCTTTGCCAAATTGAGAATAGTAGAATAGTTTCGCCAAAAGTTTCATTTCGGAGTAAGAAGACTCTACCTTTAGATGAAACTTTCATTGCGATTTTTGTAAATTGCTAGGAACCCTGCTAGGGTAGCACCAAATAGGCGTTCCTATGAATAACTTCGATGAAGATAAAATCCCTTTAGTTTTGAGAGAATACGGAAGAAATGTCC
Source organism: Imperialibacter sp. (assembly GCF_040222385.1). GTDB lineage: Bacteria > Bacteroidota > Bacteroidia > Cytophagales > Cyclobacteriaceae > Imperialibacter. The sequence continues at coordinate 397,721 of NZ_JAVKDF010000023.1, read as the reverse complement.
AAAAGCTGGTCAACTATGTGAAGACCATTGAGGACAAAGAAAAAAGGACCCGCTTTGCGGAAACCCTTGTGGATTTGATGAAGATGATCAATCCTAACACCAAAGATTATCCAGAGTACACACAGAAAGTTTGGGACGACCTCTACATAATGGCGGGTTTCGAGCTTGAAGTGGACGGTCCTTTTCCTATGCCTGAAAAGAGCATACTTGGTCGCAAGCCAAGGAAAATGGACTATAACACGCACAACGTGCGGTTCAAGCACTACGGCAAAAATGTAGAGCTGATGATCCAGAAGGCGCTGGCTCTGGAAGATGCTGAAGAGCGTGAAGCTGCTGTCATTTCCATTGGTAAGCTTATGAAAACCTTCCAGCTGGCCTGGAACCGTGACAATGTGGACGATGAAGTGATTCTTCAAAACATTGAGCAGCTTTCTAAGGGGGATCTTACGATTGGCATTGAGAAAGTAAAGGAGCAAAACCTTTTCGACCCGTTGGTGAAAGAAAGAGAATTTGCCACCAACCAACCCCGCCAACAACGAGAAAATAACAACAGAGGCGGCAACAACAACAGAAACAAACGTAATTTCCAAAAGCGCAGGAGAAACTAGATGGCCTCTTTCAGGGTAAAGGGAGGGCAGCGCCTTAAGGGGGAAATACAACCCCAGGGCGCTAAAAACGAAGCTCTTCAGATAATTTCGGCAGTTTTACTTACAGCAGAACCAGTACACATCAAGAAAATTCCTGATATCAGGGATGTGAACAAACTCATAGAGTTGTTGGCTGATTTTGGTGTGCAAATAGAGAAAACGGGCCCTGAATCCTACATTTTTACTGCCAAGGACGTTAACCTGGACTTTCTTGAGTCCGATCAGTTCAAGGAAAAGGCTGCATCGTTGCGTGGATCTATCATGATCCTCGGCCCTTTGTTGGCTCGGTTTGGAAAGGGAAAAATACCAAAACCAGGAGGTGATAAAATAGGCCGCAGAAGGCTTGATACGCACTTTATTGGTTTTCAAAAGCTGGGGGCTAAATTCGACTACCACCTTGGCACAGGCTTCTACAACGTGTCAGCCAAAGAGCTTACCGGCACCTATCTTCATTTGGATGAAGCTTCCGTTACAGGCACCGCCAATATCATCATGGCAGCCTCAATGGCCAAAGGCACCACCACTGTTTACAATGCGGCTTGCGAGCCCTATATCCAGCAGTTGTGCAAAATGATTAACCGGATGGGTGGCAAAATATCCGGCGTTGGCTCCAACCTACTTGTGATTGAGGGTGTTGAGAGCCTGGGGGGTACCGAGCACACCATGCTCCCCGATATGATTGAAATAGGCAGCTTTATTGGCCTCGCCGCCATGACCCAAAGCGAAATCACCATCAAAGATGCCCGCATTGATCAACTGGGCATCATACCCGACACCTTTAGAAGGCTGGGCATCAACCTGGAATTCAGAGGCGACGACATTTTTATTCCTGCTCAGGAGCATTACGTGATTGATTCCTTTATTGATGGCTCCATCCTTACCATTGCAGATGCTATTTGGCCCGGCTTCACACCCGACCTCATCAGTATCATCCTGGTGACCGCCACCCAAGCCAGAGGAACGGTGCTTGTCCATCAAAAAATGTTCGAATCACGCCTTTTCTTCGTAGATAAGCTCATCGACATGGGCGCTCAAATCATCCTTTGTGACCCTCACAGGGCGACGGTGATTGGACTGGACAGAGCATTTCCATTGCGCAGTATACAAATGACATCCCCGGACATCCGTGCAGGCGTATCGCTGCTCATCGCTGCGCTGTCTGCCGAGGGCACCAGCACCATCCACAACGTGGAGCAAATCGACCGTGGTTATCAATACATAGAAAAACGTCTAAACGCCATTGGCGCACAAATAGAGAGGTTTTAAACCCGTTAAATAAGCGTTAACACCTGACTTTGGGTCAGAAAAATATTTTTTTATATATTCGATTTTTCTATCGACCTGTTCCTGCATGAAACCAATGTCCCAACTACTCGCTCGGGTAGCCGTGTGCTATTTGATTACTCTGAGCGTTTCGCAAATTGCTGTGGCTAAAATCAGCCTGAAGACTTTCTCAGAAGTAACAACGGCTTCCATCAACAACTCTGAAGAAGCGCCACCTGAAAACATCAAGCAAAATCCTAAGTTAACTTTGATAGTAGTCGACAGTGAAACAAAGAAAAACATCACTGCCAAAGTTAAAGTGCTCGACATGCTTAATAAAAAGGTGCTCCTTGCCAAAGAGCTTAGCGACACGCTTAAACTAAATCTTGCTGCAGGCGGAGACTATCGCATTGTCAGCAAAGCCGACAGCCATCTCTTTAACGAAGTAGAGTTCAATCTGGCAAAAGAAAACCTGGGGCCTGACATCAAAATAACGCTGGAACTAAGCCCTATTAAGGTTGGCATGAAGCTCCAACTAAAAGAAGTTTTTTTTGAAACCAACTCGGCGAAAATGCTGGAAGAGTCTCTGGCAGAGATACAAGAGGTTTATGAGTTGCTGTGGGAGCACCCGAATCTGGTCGTTCAAATTGCAGCACATACGGACAATTCTGGCACTCACGATGATAACATGGAGCTTTCCGGTCGACGTGCACAAGCCATTGTTGAAGTGCTAAAGGACAAGGGCGTGCCCGAAAAAATGCTCGCAGCCAAAGGATATGGCGAAATGAAACCGCTCCTGCCTAATACCACCGAGGAGAACAAGCAAAAAAACCGGCGGGTTGAGTTTATCGTGATTGATATTCTATAGACGCCATAGTACGGTTTTCATGTCGTTGTATTAATATTGTATTCTTAAATGCGGATGTGGTGAAATTGGTAGACACGCCAGATTCAGAGTCTGGTGCCGCAAGGTATGGAAGTTCGAGTCTTCTCATCCGCACTATTTTTTACTCCAAAGCTCGTAAAGCGGCAACCCCTGACTGCTTTTTCCTGTGTGAGTCCATTTAGTTCCCTCCAGCTTATACCTGAATCCAAGCGATTTACCGATCCTATCGTCTGCATTCGCATAAAATTCCAGGCTCTCCACATAACCCGTCTGCGTGACAGAATAAGTGCCACCCGCCGTTGCCACAAACTTCCGGGAAATTGTGTCAAAGGCCACCCACTGGAAACGGGTGTCGGATAATATCTTGATGGTCTTTACTTTATAGTCAGTTCTGATTGTATCGCCTGCTGCATTCCTATAAGCTGCGGCGTACCAAAGGCCAGCCATTTCGCTTTTACTGCCTGGGTCGATTCGCTTCCAATCGCCCAGCACCATGCCGTCCCGGGCCACCAGCTTATAGCCAGTCTCAGTCGGTTTTGCATGCAACACATGCTGTTTCCCTACCTGGTAGTGATCAGGAGAGTGGTACTCTATGGTCACCGACATTTTGCCGTCTTCCATCTTGTAGGTGCCTCCTGAAGTAGAAAGGAAATGATGATCTTTTGTCAGAAAGGAGGCTATAGTGAAGTACGTGTCGCTAACAATCAAAATCTGAGTAACAGGCCTCCCTTTGTCGACACTTTCGCTCATCCAGGCACCAACATATTCTTCATTGGCCAGGATTCCAGTGGGCGCATCAGGCGAGCTTTGCCAGGTAAAAAAACCTCCCGGCAAAACCAGCCAATATAAGATACTCAAAAACTGCATCGGAGAGCAATCACCTCTTAGACCACACCTCGTAAATCGGGTCGCCTTTGCTGCTGAGTCCACTGTGGTGCCAGGCACCCTCCTTCAGAGAATAATCGAACTGCAAAGCAGCTCCTACCCTTGTATTGTCTCTGGAGAAAAACTCTATGTTTTCAGTGTACTTTCCACCTTTGGTGGTGTAATTGCCTCCACCGGTGCCGAAAAACTCTCCAGTAGAAGTGTTGAAGGCGATCCACTGGAAACGTGTACCTGAAAGGATTTTCATGGTTTTACGAGGGCCACTGGTGTCTCTGTTGGCGATGCTGCCATCATCCGCCTTGCGGCCTGACATCAGCCACGGGCCTGCCAGCGCACCTGGCTTTCCCTTATCTACATTGGTAAAGGCATAATAAATCGAGCCGTCTGAGCTGCTCACTGTAAAACCTTCTTTGGTTTCTTTCAAATTCAGCGTTGTTGGCTGGCCAACAGAAGAAGGATCTGAGCTATTGAACTCCAAAGTGACTGATAGTGAGTTGTCAGTGTTAGAATAGCTACCTCCCAGCGTGGTGATAAAGGAGCCATCGGCCTCTGCATAGGTAGCCATGGAAAAGTATCCGTCGGTCATGACAAGCATATGTTTCGCAGGCTTGCCACTAACGGTAGCGGTGCTGCTCCAGGCTCCTGAAAGATCCAGCTTTCGAAATGATTCAGCCTTGGTAAATGAAAGATTGATAGTGCCCGCCAAACCTATGCAAGCCATTACGAGTAAAGTGCGTCTTTTCATGGGTATTTGTTTGAGTTTATTACTCAAATTAATGAAAAACAATGACACACTAAAGCCTCAGTAGCGGCTACTGGCTGGAAATGACATGATCGGTTTAAAACGAGGTTCGCTTACACGTAGTTGTTAAGCATTACAGGCATTACCAGCATAAGGAGGTCTTCATTCTCATCTTTGTCAACCGGCACGAGCAAGCCTGCTTTGTTGGCAGCCTGAAGTTTAAACGAAATCTTTTTCGACTCGAGGTTACTCAACATCTGAATGAGGAACTGAGCATTGAATCCGATTTCAATATCTTCTCCGTCGTGCTCACATGAAAGCCTTTCGTTGGCTTCATTGGAGAAGTCAAGATCCTCAGCGGAAATCATCAGCTCACTGCCGGTGATTTTAATCCTTACCTGGTGAGTGGTTTTGTTGGCGTAAATCGCAATCCGCTTCATGGAGCTAAGGAACTCCAGGCGGTCGATGGTCATGATGTTATTGTTTTCCGCCGGGATCACATTATCGTAGTCTGGGAAGCGCTCATCAATGAGTCGGCAAATCATCTTAACATGATCAAACTTGAAGTAGGCGTTTGACACGTTGAACTCCACACTTACGTTGGTGTTTGCCACCGGCAAAGTTGTTTTCAGAAGGTTCAGCGCCTTTCTGGGGATGATCATTGAGTTGGTCACGTCGGCAGCCACATCCACCCTGCGGTAGCGCACCAGGCGGTGACCATCAGTGGCTACAAAAGTGGTGTTGGTTTCGTCAAGCTTAATGTATACACCCGTCATGGCAGGACGAAGCTCGTCGTTGCTGGTAGCGAAGAAAGTATTGTTAATGGCTGTTGAAAGCACGTCCGAAGATATATTCACCGAAAAACCATTGGTTACTTCCGGCACCTTGGGGAAGTCGGTGGCGTTTTCGCCTGAAAGCTTGTAGCGCCCGTTGTCGGAGCTGATCTCGATGCTGTAGGTGTCTTCGTCAACAGAAATGGTCACTGGCTGCTCAGGAAGGTTAGAAAGGGTTTCCAGCAAAATCTTGGCGGGAACTGCGATGCTGCCATTTTCTTTGGCCTCCACTTCTATTTCGGTGATCATAGAAGTTTGCAAATCCGAAGCAGTCACTTTCAAGGTTCCGTCGGTAATCTCAAATAGAAAGTTTTCAAGGATAGGTACTACCGGATTAGTGGTAATCACTCCTTTGATAGCTGATAGTTGTTTGAGTAGATATGATGACGAAACAATGAATTTCATAGAATTTCTGTATTGTAAGGTAAGATTGTTAACCCGGCAAAGTTATAACAAAAATTAGATTTGAGGGTAATAAAATGCTATTCCAATTTTAAACAACGAAAGAGCCAAACCAACCTAATTTTTGGGTCTCAAATCATCCATCGAAATCAATAGCGAACGGACCCGGCCGGCATCGCAAACAGAGTAGTTTCCCTCCGCATCCTTTAGCAGCACATAGGGTTGATCTGCTGGGCCGGGGTAGACATCAAGCTCCGTATTCTTCGCAGCGTCAATGTCCCTCAACCTGATAGTTGCTACAGGTGTTGCGTTCATCAAGCTGTCGTAAACAGGGATTTGCCCTTCGCTGATGAACTCATTGGTAAAAAAAGACTCGTACTGCTGGATGTAGTTTTCCAACACAAGGGTGTCTGCTTCCGGCAAGTCAACCACTTTCAGGGTGGTCTTATCAAAGGCAATGGTCACATCTTCCTTCTGGTCATCGGCATAGTCGACTGTTAAAGACTGGATTGTGCGCCAGTCGCTGGAAAACAGCAGTCTGTTGCGCCACTGATTTTCGGTAAATTCAAAGATACCGGAGACGTAGTTGGGAAAGCCGGGCAGTTCCACCTGATACACCTTGCTGTCGCCAGTCACAGTGAAGTAAGATTCTGTCTTCGAAGGGTTGCCTGCAGCGGTGAACTCTGCGAGGACACCCTGCTCTCCGCTGATGATTACTTTTCTGCCTGTGGCCATCCACTGCCTTACTTCAGCTAGCTGACTTGGCCCTACTTCTCTTTTCACCCTCACCAGCTTCAGCACGCCCACAAGAAAATTGCGGATGGATCGATCCACTTTGTACTTGTCATTGACCAGCCACTTATCGTTCGCTTTGCTCAATACCACACTATTTTCAGGCGAAATCATCTCAATGCGTGAGATTTTGGTCGTGTCGGATAGCTCCAGTAAATCGTATCCAACAATGGATGTTTCCGATGGACGCCCAGCCCACCATGTGCCGGCAATTAGCAGCAACAAAACGCCCAGGGAAATAAGTAGTGTGGTGTTTTTATGCATGGCCTTAGAACCTGGTGTATTTTCTCTTTCTTAGGAACATTTTAGCAATACCGAAGAGCAGCAAGAGCACCAAAGGACCTGCCAGATTCAGCACCTGCCAGAATGTGCGGCTTTCATCTATCTTCTGCTTATCGAGCGGCCGTATCTTCACCTCCCGGTTTCTGGCCAAAATCAATCCATCATCGTCCATGAGGTACTCAAGGGCATTCACAATGAAGTCTTTGTTGGCATACACTTTTTGAGAAATGGGGTCGATACCCAGCTCCATTGGCTGCCCGTTTTCAGGGTTCAGCTCATTGCGAATGAAATCGCCATCTGCTACCACTACTATTTTTGAGGGTACACCTTTTTCCCTGAAACCGGTTTTATTCACTCCTCTGGGCAGTGTTCTGTTTCTATAAAGCGAATTAAATGGCCCTTCCAGCAAATAAGCCACTGGCTGGCTCCCTTGATTGAAAGTTTCAGGATTGATGCCACCCCTGATGTCGTTGAGGTTGACTCTAACGGGAGAAGACAGCACCCTGGATCTTTCAGAGGTAAACATCAAAGGTGTCTTCACTATGCCGTCGGCCTTTACCGTGTCGATAGTAGACGTGAATCGGAAAATGACTGCGTCCAGGTTTTTGACCACAGGGTGACCTGAAAACCGGTTGACCTCCGGGAAAAATGGCCATGGAATCAATTTCATCTGCGGCTGATCGCCCACCATGCCGTCGATGACCAGAAACTCGCCGCAGCTTAAGTCCTGCACAAAGTTCTGGTTGATGCGTGCCCCGTAGTTGAATAAAAGGTCAGTCAGGTTATGCTCAATTGGAAAGGCAAAGGTGCCTGCGCCCTCTGCTCCTGCCATGTCCACGCTAAGGGCGTCGATAAAAAACAGCAGCTTGCCTCCACTCATGACGTACTGATCGAGCAGGTATTTTTCATTTTCGCTAAACTCTACTGAGGGTTTTGCCACAACAATGGCATCGAAGCCAGCCAATGGTTGCACCTGCCTGGCGAGCTGTATGGCACTCACCTCATACTTTTCCATCAGCAACGACTGGAAACCAGCCAGCGCCAGTGTGTCAATGGAGTAATGATCAACAACCACCCCTACCCTTTTTCTGTCGTTATTAACCAACTGTTTGATGGCATAGGCCAGGTTGTATTCCACCCCTTCTATCGACTGATTGAGCAGTTCCTCGTTGCCGTCGCCTTTGTTGCCTTTGAGCAGCATCACACCAGCTTCCCGACCTCCGTAGGAAATCAGTGCACCGGGATACAACCGACGACGGACAGTATTGCCGTCTTTGGTATAGCTCAGGTCGGTGGGCTGAATACCTTTAGCGCTCAACTCCATCATCATTTTTTCTTGCGCCTGACGAGAACCACCTGCCACTGGATTCTTGAAAGTGAACTCCAGGTTTTTACCGCCATACACGCTGAACTCTTCCAACGTCTCCCTGATCGATTTCTGAAGCCTTTTCAGGTTGGAAGGCAGCTCTCCTTCGAGATACACCTCCACATACACCACCTCGTCGAGGTTACGCAACAGTTCTTTGGTGGGCTCAGAAATAGAATACCTTCCTTCCTCGGTCAGGTCAATGCGCACCGGCCAGGTTTCAGCCAGCATATTCACCCAAACAACCAGAAAAAGGCCATTGAGCAATATCAACCATCGGGTCATCTGTCTGCTTTTCCAGTTCATATCCGTTGGTTAAGTTTAAGCCTGGTGATAAGCAGAAAGATGAAAATCACACTTAGGAAATAAACAATATCCCGGGAGTCGAGCAGGCCCTTGCTTAGCGAGTTGTAATGCGTAAGCATGCCCAGCTGCTCTAAGAACAGCGAATAGCTGCCCCACACGTTGATGGCGGCGATAGATGTGAAGCCAGTAAAAAGGAAGAAGCACAGGAACACGGCCAATATGAAGGCAATGATCTGGTTCTCTGAAAGTGATGAGGCCATTAGCCCAATAGATGTGAAAGCAGCCCCCAACAAAACCAGTCCAACATAAGAGCCAAGGATGCCAGCGGTGTCGAGATTGCCGGTAGGATTGCCCAGCGATGAAATAGAAAAGTAATAGAGTGCCGTTGGCAGCAAGGTGAACACGACGAGAAAGAGGCCTGCCAGATACTTGCCACCAATAATCTGTACTTCAGAAAGCGGCCGGGTCAGGAGCAACTCAAGTGTACCTCCTTTTTTCTCCTCAGCAAAAAGCCGCATGGTAATAGCAGGAATAAGGAACATGAGCACGTACGGGCCAAGGCTGAATAGCGTTTCCATGTCGGCGTAGCCATAGTCGAGTACGCTGGTTTCAGGAAACACCCACATGAGCAGGCCAATGCCCGTGAGGAACACGGCAATGACCACGTAGGCGATGAGGGAATTGAGGAAGCTATTTACCTCTTTGCTAAAAACTGTCCACATAGGCTAAGAAACTGGTTCTTTTGTGAGTTCCTTAAATATGTTCTCCAGCGAGTTCTCCTCTTGCTGAATACCCAACAACGGCCAACTATTTTCACCCGCCAGCTTGAGCAGCGACGGTCTGATGTCTTTGTCAGCATCGATAGTCAGCCGGATCTTCGTGGCGTCGATGGTCTCTATATTGACTACTTCTTTCACTTTATCCAACCCGGCAAAGCTGCTCATTTCTTCCGAAAACTCCAGCACCACATAGGTTTGGCCTTTGGCCTGCTTACTCAAGTCTTTCACCGTGCTATCGGCCACTTTTTTGCCCTTATTGATGATGATGACCCTTTCGCAGATAGCAGTCACCTCCTGCATGATGTGGGTAGAAAACACGACTGTCTTTTCTTTTCCTATCTCTTTGATCACCTGGCGGATTTCCAGGATTTGGTTAGGATCAAGGCCGGTGGTCGGTTCATCGAGGATAAGCACCGGCGGATTGTGGATCAGCGCCTGCGCTAAGCCCACCCGCTGGCGGTAACCTTTCGACAGCTGGCCGATCAGTTTGTTTTGCTCTACGCCAAGTCCGCACAGGTCAATCATCTCCTTTACCCGATTGGAGAGGGCATTGCCTTTGATTTTATGCACCTGGCCAATGAAGGCTAGGTACTCATGCACGTACATGTCGAGGTAGAGCGGGTTGTGCTCGGGCAGGTAGCCCACGTGGTTGCGTACTTCAGCCGATTGGGTTTCCACGTCGTAACCAGCCACGGAAATCGTTCCTTCTGTAGGAACAAAATAAGTAGTGGCCATTTTCATGGTGGTGGACTTACCAGCACCATTGGGGCCTAAAAACCCGAGAATTTCTCCTTTCTTAGCCGAAAAGGAAAGATGATCCACCGCTCTCTGAGCACCGAAAACCTTACTTACATTTTGTACCTCTAGCGACATATCCTGAATGCAACCCCAAAAATATTATTTTTTAGGCTTTCCTTGTGGTCTTAAGGGCCTTAATTCAATATCGCCTGGTAAGTAATTTGGGTGGGTGTCCAATAACTCAACTACCGACTTGGCAATATCTTCAGGCCGCATCATGTTTTCAGGCGGTGTAGAGGTATGCCTTCCTTCGAAGAAATGTGTATTGGTAGAGCCCGGATACACGCCAGTGACTTTGATGCCAAAGTCCCGGAGCTCCATCATCATAGAGTGGGTAAGCCCGGTTACCGCATGCTTGGTGGCGCTGTAGGCTGCGTAGCCTTTCACCCCATTGAGTCCGGCAATAGAGGAAATGTTAATAATATGCCCGAAGTCATTTTTTTTCATTTGCGGCACCAGCAGCCTAGAGATGTAGAAAATGCTGTCCACATTGGTGCGGAACATTGTTTGCCAGTCTTCTGGCTTGGTGTCTTCAAAAGCCGAAGGAATGCCGAGTCCGGCATTATTGATCAGAAAGTCGATGGTGGTACCAAACTTTGCTACTGTGGCTTTGTAGGCAGCTTCTATCGACTCAACCGACTGCACATCGGCTTTAACAAACTGAAAATCGTTGTCTGAAATTCCGGGGTCTGTTCTGCTCCAGCCAGCCACCCTCACTCCCCTCTCTAAAAGTTCCTCTACAATGGCAAGACCTATTCCCTTGCTCGCTCCTGTTACAATTGCCGTTTTACCTTTCAAAACCATACTTTTGAGTCTTTCACTTGTTCGATGCGCTATACGCTTGCAATAATCTTTATTTTCGTTCTAGTATCAAATGTTTTCGGGCAAAGCATTAGTTCCATTGCAGCATCACAAAGTATAGAATTGACGGGTGAGCATGGCGCCTTCTTTTTCAATGAAAAAATCCCCCACCTGACCAACACCTCCCTCACTGGTTTTAGTGTCGGATATCAAAAAACACCTATTCCTCTATACAATTGGGCCAACACTTCCAAAGAATTTGCTTTCCGTGCGAAGTTGACTTACCTCGACTTCCGCAACAAAAACCTCGGGAAGGCCGTGGGCCTGCAGGCCTTCCTCGATATACCTGTCGTTCAGTGTGCAAAATCGACCATTTACGCCAACACGGGCGTAGGGCTGCTCTACTCCGGCTCTCATTTCAGCATAAAAGAAAGCAACCTCAACTTTGCCATTGGCGCTCCACTTAGCTACAAAATCAATTTTGGTGTTGGGTTTAAAAGACACTGGGGCCAGAGGTGGTACAGCCGGACTGAACTATCCTTCATGCACGTTTCGAACGGAGGCATTAGGGTTCCGAACCTGGGCCTCAATAGTGCACAAATGGCCGTTGGGGTCGGCTATGTTTTTTCTCAGAAAGAAAAACCGGCAAACGAACTCTCCAAACCCCGCCTACAGCCAGCAAAAAAAAGCCGTTGGCTTCTTCAGCTTGGAGGAGGGCTGAGGCAACCGGAGTGGCTTCTGGCAAAAAAGTATGCGATGGTTTACCTCGGGGTTCTGAGAGAAAGGCTGTTTTTTGAAAAAGTCTATCTTGGCATAGGCGTCGACTACTTCTATGATTGGGCGACGAAGTATGAGGTGAACACAGGCATTGTGGTAGGGAATAGCCTTCATCATAGAATCGGGCTCCTCGCTCAACAAGAGTGGCTATTTGGGCGAATGGGTTTGCAGGCAGGGCTTGGCTACCATGTGGTGAAGCAAACCGCTGACCCCGACTGGTACCAGAAGGCAGGGCTGAAATTCCATATCAACGACAAGTTCTCAGTGGCAAGCCACCTGATTGTCAGGAATTTCAAGGGATCTTACGCAGTAATTTGGGGAGGTGCCTATGCGTTTTAGCAGTAGACGCATTTTGCAGTCACTAATGATGACGCTTGGTGGACTAACCGGGTCAGCCTGTCAGGATGGGTTTGTTGATCGGTGCTTTGAAAAATACGGCAGGGAGATAGTAGAGGAGATAGAACTGAAGAAGTTCACCAGCCTGGAGATCATGGATGACATTGAAGTAGAGCTGGTAAGCGGCGCCTTTCAACAGGTAGTACTTACTACTTATGAAGAGTTGCTGCCCAACGTGGTGTTTACAGAAATTGACCAGGGTTATCAGGTGGAGAACACAACGACTTGCCTTTGGAACAGCCACTATAAGAGTCCAAAGCTGACGATTTCTTCGCCTGATCTGAACTTCATTGTTCACCGAAGCACCAGCCCGATGTACAGCAGAGACACTATCCAGCTGGACCGGCTCTGGCTGGCCATCCATCTCAGCTATACTGAGATTAACCTCACCATAAAAACAGGTGGATTTGTGCTGAGAAACTACGGCAAGTCCAACGTAAAAATTAGTGGCACCAGCGACTACGCTGACCTGTTCATCAACCAGCAGGTTTCGTTGGTTGACTGTAGCCAGCTTAAGGCAAAGGTGGTGGTGGTGGAGCACGAAGGACTGAACGAGATGAAAGTGTTTCCAACAGATACGTTGAGAGGCACAATGAGCGGCTACGGAAATCTTATCTATTTCAATGATCCAAAGGCCCTCAGTGTGGAGCAAACCGGGACAGGAAAACTATTGTTTAATAAACCGTAAATTACCCTCAACTTCGGGCACTTTTCTGCGCATCAAGTCATTTAAAAACTATGGAAGCTTCTGAACACCGACCACAGACCCTCAAGGAGGAAATTGCGAACAGCCTTACCCACGGGATAGGCATCCTCTTTAGTGTGGTGGCCATCTCGTTATTAGTCACATTCTCAGTCTTAAATGGCTCAGCCATTCACGTGGTCAGCAGTAGCATTTTTGCAGGGTCGTTTCTTTTGCTCTACACCTTTTCGACACTCTATCACGCCTTTCAGCATGAGCAGGTGAAAAGACTCCTCCGCACGTTCGACCACATCAGCATTTATATCCTGATTGCCGGCACCTACACGCCTTTTCTTTTATTAGGAGTAGGCGGAGCACTTGGTTGGGTGTTTTTTGGCATCATCTGGCTACTGGCCGTACTGGGTATCATTTTCAAGGTGTACTACCAGTACCGTTTTCCCAAGGCATCGCTGATATTTTACCTGGGCATGGGATGGATGGCTGTCTTCATCATCAAGCCCCTGCTCGTGTCTCTGGACGTTACGGTCCTTTCACTAATTCTAGGTGGTGGTGTGAGCTATACGTTGGGCACCATCTTTTTTGCGCAAAAGAAAATGATGTATGCGCACGCCATCTGGCATCTTTTTGTACTGGGGGGCACTATCACGCATTTTATAGCAATGATGTTTTTGTTGCAGGCTTAGATAGATTGGGGTTTCTGATCCATTTACCCCGGCCTAAGGGGAGGGATCAGAAAATTGCCCTGGCGCCCTTTACCCTCCCGTTGCCGCTACCATCCTACTCACCATTTTCTTCAGCAGTGGCTCTGCTTTTTGAGCGGCATCCACTATTTCCTGAAGGTTTACCTTCTTAATCATTCCTGGCACGCCCATGTCGGTGATGATGGAAAGGGCAAATACCGGAATTTCCATATGCCGGGCTACGATCACCTCAGGCACTGTGGACATACCCACCGCATCGGCACCAATAATTCTGAGGTATTTGTATTCTGCTGGCGTTTCCAGGTTCGGCCCCTCAACTCCGGCATACACTCCTTCTTTCAAATCGATGCCTTCCTCTTTCGCAATCTGTCTCGCCAGCTTTAGCATGCTCCTGTCATAAGCCTCGCTCATATCTGGGAAGCGGTCACCCAAGGTATCCAGGTTTTTGCCTCGAAGCGGGTTTTCTGTAAACAGGTTAATGTGGTCGGTCACCATCATCATGTCGCTGTTTTGGAAGCCAGGGTTGAGTCCGCCTGAAGCATTCGACACGAACAGGCGCTTAATGCCCAGCAGCTTCATCACCCTCACCGGCAGGGTCACCTGCTGCATGCTGTAGCCTTCGTAAAAATGAAACCGGCCCTGCATCACCACTACAGGCACTTTCCCAATGTGCCCAAATATCAACTTGCCTTTGTGAAACTCAACCGTTGAAACAGGAAAGTGCGGAATGTCTTTATAGTCAATCACATCGGCAATTGTCACCTCATCTACCAGGCTATGAAGGCCAGTACCCAGGATGATTCCCGTTTCCGGAACAACGGAGGTTTTGCTCTGAATAAAATGAGCAGCTTCCTGAATTTGATTGAGATTAATGGACATCAGAAACAGTGATAGATAGAATTTTTGGTCAATCTAATTCTGTCAAATCGTATTTGAAATAAAAGCATCGGATTTCATCACGCACAGCGCTATATTAGCCTACTGTTCTAATGCCCAGGCATGTTACTTTATACTCTCTCCTTTTATGAAAAAGCTCCTTCTTTTTTTCCTTTTAACAGCTCCCTCCATCGCTTTGCATAGCCAATCGCTAAAAAACCCTTCCTTTGAAGAAGTGTTGTCGCTGCAATCTGCGGGCAGCCCCGAGATATCTCCCGATGGAAAAAATGTCGCCTTCACCGTTAATTCCACCGACTGGGAAGAAAACAGATTCGATACGGAAATTTGGCTGTCAAAAAGTGGTGGCACGCCCTTTCAGCTCACCAACAATGTCAAAAGCAGCAGTACGAGCCCCAAGTGGTCACCCGATGGGCAATGGATCGCCTTTTTATCAGACAAAACCGGCAAAACGCAAATCCAGGTCATCCGGCTGGAAGGAGGAGAATCGGTGCAGCTAACTGATACGAAGGGAAGTATCTCTGGTTTCGAATGGGCACCTGATGGCAAGCGAATTGCTTTCACACAAGCAGAAGACAAAGAGAAAGCTGAGAAGGCCAGAAAAGAAAAGTTTGGTGGCTTTGAGGTGGAAGATGCGGAATACAACCTCAGCAGGTTGTGGTTGACTTCCTTTGATGCCGATAAACTATTTAAGCGAGAGTTGCCGAAAGACAAAAAAGACACCACGAAAAAAGACGAGACGACCAAAATTTTACTGGACAGCGTGAATTACACGGTCACCAATTTTCTATGGTCGCCCGACGGCCTCAAAATTGCCTTCAACCACCAGCCAGATCCCAATATCACTTCATTCATGAAGTCGGACATTTCTATTCTGGATGTGGCTACTAAGAAGGTAACGCCTCTTGTTAAAAACAAAAGCTCTGACGGGCTAGATGCGTGGTCTCCCGACGGCCAGTGGATTCTCTACAGCAGCTACCTAAGCGACACCACTTCTAATTTTTACAAAAATGAAAAGTTGTTTAGAATAAAACTGGACGGGTCAGAAAACACACAGCTAGCCAAATCATTTGATGAAAACCTGGGTTCCCTGGTATGGAATCCACAGGGAATATTTGGCATCGCTTACCAAAAAACCGTGCGTCGGATTTTCTTTATCGACCCCGACAATGGAAAGTTCAAGCCCATCTTCACTTCACCTGCAAGAATTTACGGCATGTCGTTCACCGGAGACGGCGAGGTGGTAGCGTTCTCTGGAACTGAAGACAATTCCCTGACAGATATCTATACAAGCCCTATCAAAGCCGTGGCGCAAAAGAAGCTCACAAACTTTAGCGAGCAGCTTTCCGATTGGGCCACTGCCGACAGCGAAGTGATCAGTTGGAAAAGCAAGGACGGCGCAACCATTGAGGGAATCCTAAGCAAGCCGAAGGACTACGACCCGAAAAAGAAGTATCCTCTGCTGGTAATTATCCACGGTGGCCCGACGGGTATTTCCACGCCGTCGCCGGTAGCCAGCTACGTGTACCCCCTTAATCAATGGGTCAACAAAGGCGCCCTGATTTTGCAGCCCAACTACCGGGGCTCTGCTGGTTACGGCGAGTCCTTCCGCTCGCTTAATGTGGAGAACCTGGGTGTGGGCGATGCCTGGGATGTGCTATCAGGTGTGGAATCGCTGGAGAAAAAGGGCTTGATCGATAGCAATAAAATTGGCTGCATGGGCTGGAGCCAGGGTGGCTACATTTCTGCTTTCCTTACAACCAACTCCGACAAGTTCAAAGCCATTTCGGTGGGCGCCGGCATCTCCAACTGGGTGACCTACTATGTGAATACCGATATCCACCCTTTCACCCGCCAGTACCTCAACGCTACCCCCTGGTCCAATATGGACATCTACCTGAAGACCTCGCCCATGACCAATATCAACAACGCCAAAACTCCCACGCTTATCCAGCATGGCGAATTCGACAAACGGGTGCCTATTCCAAACGCCTTCGAATTGTATCAGGGCTTGCAGGATGTGGGCGTTGAAACGAAACTGATTGTGTACAAAGGCTTTGGTCATGGCATTACCAAGCCGAAGGAAAGGCTGGCCGCCGTATGGCACAACTGGGAGTGGTTTGGTAAGTACATCTGGGGCGAGGAGATTGAGGTGCCGGAGGAGTAACCTGACAAAAAACCATAGTAGCCAATCAGCAGTAAAGTTTGTTTTACCGTCTATTGTAACATTAAATTCTTTCGACTAGATTTCCCTCAGTTTCCCGTACTGCATCAAGCAGATTAGCCTTTATTTTTTATAACAGCCAGCCTATTTGGCATGGCAATTTATTTTGTTGTTGGCAAGGCAATCCAATGCTGTCATTGACACAAAACTCTTTATAGGCAACGCCAAGCAATAGCACTGGCTACAACTCAACTGAACCGTTCCATTCATATGAAAAAATCATTTTATCTGCTTTTCCTTGGCCTTGCCGGCATGGGGGTTACTGCCTGCAACAATAGCCAAACGAGCGAAAAAGCCAGTCACACCATCGTTAGCGAATTCATCTCGCTTCGAAAGGGAAGCTTTGCTGACTCTGGTAACTCCATATCTATAATTGATTCCGTAACGGCCAACGGGTTGACTTTTTACGGCATAAAAGAAAGCATCAACGACTCCAGCAGCTACTACACAGTTTTTTTCGGTGCTGAATTAGAAGTGAAGATTGTAATGCCTGATCAATTCCTCCAGGTGGAATCCCAGCTAGTATCAATTGCCAATACCGTAAAGGTTATTCCTGGCGCAATCAAGGAAATTCCAGATCTTTCCGGTGAAGGGCTGGGCGACTTTGAATTGACCTTTGACCACAGAGTGAACGGAGACCTCATCAAGGAATCGGTTTTTCTGATAAGAACTGAAGCAGCCAGGCTAATTTGGGCTACCGAGCCTCAGCTGGTGACGAAATGTATTGCAAGTTGCCCGGAAGAAGAGGGAGAACGTAAGGAGTATCCCGGCGACTGCATAGGATCAGTGACAAGCTATGCTGTGGAAGGCGGCGGCGATGGTGCCCCGCCGCAGGTAGTCGTCACCACAACAAACATTTTAGCTGACGCCCGATGCAACAACTGGGGAAACGTGACGTCGGCAAGAGTTTATCAATGGCTGGGCGACTCCGAAAATGGCATTGACTTCATCTTCCTGGCTGACCGAATGGCACCGGAAGACGAATTGGAAGCCTCAGGAGAGGTAATGGAAATTGACCCGGATGCGGAAAGCCCTGTGGATTTACTGGTTGACCTCGAAGGGCTGGAAATCGAAATGCTTACGGAAAAAGAGGGGCAGCTTGTAAGGTTTTTGATTTGTGGCGGAGGTGTGCCCAGGCTGACTTTCTACAATGGCGACAACGGCTGGGTGATGACAACCGTCTGGTACCAGGATGCTTTTGATTATCAGATAAAGGCGATTTCGGCTGTAGACAACACATACACCATTTCAACAGACAATGAAGCAATTCCAAAGCTGGACTTCGTTTATCACCCTGACAATGAAACCATAGAGTTCGAAGGCAATACCTACGCCGTTCACTCCGACAATTACCCCATTGTGGAAGAAGCCCCTTGCGACAATGAATAGCCTCACATCACCAATCGAATCTATCACCGACAAAGTAGCGACTGACCTGGCCTACCTGGAGGAGCAACGCCTGGAGATCATGCAGCGCTACAATTATCGAGTCTACAAGAGGACAATGGCTGTGCTCGGTATTTTATGCGTGAGTACCATTATCTTACTTATCTCTTTTCCTGCGCTCCCCAAAGTCTTCATCGCTATTATGCCACTGACAGGGCTCTTTGCCATGGGTTACCCTATCTACATCAGCTATCATCGCCATAACAAATTCAAAAAACTTCAACTACTGCTCAAAGCGGGCATCTACGAGGCATTTGGTGAAGCCCGTGGGTTCCATGTGAGGACTGAACCTATGTCGCCAGACTTTTTCGAAGAAACATATCTACTGCGAGACCGACGGTATATGAAGGTGGAAACTGCGTTGCGGCTGGAAGGTATTGCCAACGAACGGCCAATAACAATCGCCGAAACCAAAGTCACGGGAGCGAGCACAACTTCCCGGTCACAGTCAAGCAGCAACAGGGGCGTTATTCAATTTCAAGGACCCGTGGGCACACTGGAGATGGAGCAATCTTATTTTCCCCAGCCAGTGGTGATCGGATCTAAAGATAAGATCGCAGGTAGCGTTTTGATAGACAAAGCTATTGATGGCCTGCTGGGCGCAAGCCTCTCCAAAAAAGTTGATAAGCTATTTTCGAGCGAGAAAGTGCTGAGCCAAAACGAAATACAACACAAGTTCCACGATCTGTTTTATGTGGTGCCCAACGAGAACAAGTTGGTGGAACGGTTTCTTGACGATTCGATCATGAATGTAATGGTTGAATCAAAATCGTTGATGACGTCGCTCAACATATCAGTTGTTGGACCAAATATCCATGTAGGGGCCTATCCGGCTGTAGGGCTCGCCTTGCAGTATAATAAGCCGATGATTAACAAAGAGGAAATCAAGCAGCACGTGCTGAACTTGGTGTTGGTTGAGAAAATACTGCTCTATATAGGGGGAAAGCTGGCGTCCAGGATGGTTTAAAATAAAGACGAGCTTTTAGCAGACTACAAAAGTTTTGACAGACCTCGCACTTGGATACCATCGCCTCCCTCGCCGAATCAGCCGTCCAACGCCTTTTCACCAAACTTTTGTAGTCTAGTCAATCTCCCAATCCCGCTTTGTGGCAAACTCGATATTTGATCGGTGAAATGCCAAAAACCCACCTGGTCCACCAAACCACTCCAAAACTTCGCTCCGGCTCACGAGTGTCGGCTTGTCACTCAAAAAAGCATTGTAAGAGCTAAACTGCCAATGTGAAACTTCTTCACATAGCTTGGCCCTGACCGGGTTAAAGTGAATGTATCCAATCAATGAACTATAGTAGTCTGGTTCCTCAACTTCTTTTCTCTTGAACTTATATTGAAACAAAGCTCCAGTTCTGCCCTGTTCAACGTTGACAGACTTTGCATATGAGATAAAGAAATCCTTAAATGCCTTTTCCACCCTCGATAAAGCCTTATCGGCGAACTTTTCATCTGTGTCATCCTTGACTTTAATAAAAAAATGAAAATGATTCGGCATCAAACAATACGCATACACTTCGACTAACCCAGTGAGATATTGCTTGAATTTCCTCAGAAAAAACCAATAATTCTCTGTATTGAAAAATATTGGTTGTCTATTGACTCCACGGTTATAGATGTGATAACACTTACCCGCTTCCATGGGGTTAAGATAGCATAGATTACAAAAGTTTAGAAATAGCTCCAGGCTGTCTGTTTCTTCCAAGGCCAGAACGAGCAAGAAAGTTGCTAAAGGATATCAAACTTTTGTAATCTGAGTACCGCCAACTCTTATGAACCTAGTAAATAAATTTAGCTGACCTGCTTCTGTAAACAAGTCTCTATGTATTTCAAAAGAAATGGCCAGCGATTGGTGACGCTTTCTAGATTACAAAAGTTTAGAAATAGCTCCGGGTTGTCTACTTCTGTCAAAGCCAGAAGGAAAAAGAGAGTTGGTAGAGCCTGCCAAACTTTTGTAATCTTAAGTCCGCATAACTTTCGTATTTTGGTTCTGCGATAACCTTATAGCAATGAAAGTGCGCTTGCCTACATCTACAATATTTCCGGCTCTGGTGATAATTTTCTCCTGCACCTCCCCATCTCCCACCCTCCTCTTCGACGGCAGCACCCTCACTGGCTGGGAAGGTGACGCAAAGACCTGGCGTGTAGAAAACGGGGCCATCGTGGGTGGTTCAATGACCGAAACTGTCCCTCACAACGAATTCCTCTGCACACTTCAGTCATACGGCGACTTTAATCTCACCCTTAAATACAAACTCGAAACCGGCGGCGGGTTTACCAACGCAGGTGTGCAGTTCAGGAGCGTGCGTGCCACCGAACCCGCCTACGAAATGATCGGCTACCAGGCGGATATCGGCAATGGCTACTTTGGTTCACTGTATGACGAAAGCAGACGAGATAAAGTGCTGGCGGGCATCGACTCACTGGCAGGTGTGCAGCTTTTCAAACCCAACGACTGGAACGACTACCAGATTATTGCCGAGGGAAAACGAATCCAAATCTTCCTCAATGGCGTTCAAACCGTAGATTACACGGAAGCGGACAACGACATCCCACAAGCGGGCCTTATCGGCTTACAGGTGCACGGAGGCGGAAAGGTGAAAGTGAGCTATAAGGATATTGAATTGACTGAGCTTTGATTGAAGATGAAAACAGCCCCTTTTATCAACACCATCAACTACTGGCAGGATGACCTGAACCGTTACGAATTTGCCGATCTTCTTCGCAAACCTCAGCCAGACAGGTGGTCTCTCGGGCAGGTGTACATGCACCTGATTGACGCCACCAGCTTTTTTCTGGGTCAGGCGGACGTTTGCTTGCAAACCAATGATCATGCCGAAGGCGAGATGTCGGAAGTGGCAAAAGCCATGTTTGCCAACGACGAGTTTCCGGACAAAATGATTGAAGGACCGCCTTCGAACGCCTCTACTCCGCAGCCTGCATCTAAGGAGGAGATTATTGAAGGATTCGAAAAGTTAAAAGAGAGAATTTTGGCACTCGGCCATTCAAACAGTACAAACAAAGGAAAGACCAAACACCCAGGCCACCAGTACTTCAATGCGACTGAATGGCTGCAATATGCCCACATGCATTTCCGGCACCATGAAAGACAAAAAGGGAGGATTGATGTGTTTTTGGAAGGGTGAAGTTGGCAGATACAGCAGATTACAAAAGTTTCGGAAAAGGCTTCGAGCCTTCTGCTCTCACTAACGCTGGAGGCGGCACCAACCAGAGTAGAGCCTGCAAACTTTTGTAATCTTTCAACCCAAACGTTCTCTGCCCAGGCCTGTTTCTTTACGGCCTCGGAGGAAGTTGGCGAAGACAAAAGCAGAAGCACAAACGGGTACTAATTTTTTTCAGCCTCCTCCCAAACCTTCTTTTAAAGTTTACGTCTGTAGATGAAGTTCAGGCGATCCAACTTCCCCAAACTTTTTAGACTGTTGAACGCCTGGCACCTGCTATCAATTTTAGATGGCGGATTTTTTAACAATTAGTAAAGGTCAAAAACCATGAAAAAAGTGTTCACTGGATCCCTGCTGGCAGGGATGGTTCTATTTTTTTGCGCTTGCAGTTCTGACGACACAGGCGACCCGGTTGGCAACGAGAAAATTGAGTTGATAATCGGCAACGCCGACCCCGTTATCTTTTCCGGATCGTCTATGAAGTTGTCGGATAACACGTATCAACTCACAGGCAACGCTAACGACGACAGCGGTCTTTCCTTCACTATTTTATGGGAAGGCGAAGAGCCCAAAGGCACATTCGCATGGAATGCCAACTTCGAAAGCAACGTGGCAGGCACCTGGCTCCTGATGGCTAATGGCAATATGACAAAGTCGTATTACAGCTACAAAGCAGAAGACGGAGAAATCACCGGCAACAGCACAGGCAGCCTGGTCATTGAAAAGTTTGGTGCCGTGGATGGGTTCGTGGAGGGTACTTTTGAGGTCAGCAATGCGAGGCTGCTGGAGGTAAGTGGCTCAACGGCTAATGAAAGCAATGTAAAAATCACCGCCAAGTTTAAGGTAAGCCGCTCGCTTTAAGGGCGAAGGCAAATGAATTTGAAGAACCACCGGGCTGGAGAGTTTCGGTGGTTTTTTCTGACCAAAAGTAATTACCATTGGATATCGGCGATACAATCGCCAGTCTCATACGCCCTCCCGGGCGGGTAGCTGTTTCGGCTGATGCTCAAATAAGGTCGGTGGAGGAATTCCGTAAACCGGGTTTGAAACCCGGCGAACTGCCTTCGGTTTTCTCGCTCAGCGATTGAAATTTCGAAGAGCCAGATGGTGCAACTTACTTTTTAGCCATTCTTTAACGAGTTGACTGGCCTCGGCGTTCGAATGTAGGCTACCCGCATCAGCATCCTTAATTCCCTCATCAATAGCCATTTTCTCTTCACTGGTAAGCTGATGAAAATGTTCTATTTCATGTTCCAGCTCGATAGCTTGGAGCAGTTCGTCCAACAGTTGCGGGTCATTGATGCCGTTAACCCTTTCTATTATCTTTTCCTTGATGTTCATGATAATTAAAGATAATCTTTAGCTTGGAAAGTAGCCAGTGGTGCAAGAAATTGAAATTGCTAAGAGGGTGAAAATGGTCTTGAGTGGGAAATCGGATATCGGCGATGCAATCGCCAGCCTCATACGCCCTCCCGGGCGGGTAGCCGTTTCGGCTACCGCTCAAAGGAGGGTGATGGGGGTATCTTAGCAGCAAAAATTCAGACCAGCTTGCCGTCAATTTAGTTTCCAAATTCTATTATCAAGGTCGGTGAATTGGACGATGCCCAAATTAGTCACGTAAGTAAGTTTTTGGAATTTAGTTGTGGAAGAAGTAAGGTTTGTTATCTCCACTTTTATTTGTAGAGTCTTGTTGATTGTAGTATCCGTTTTGATTAATTCAAAATCTTCGAATGAATACAATTCATTAGTGGCAACGTTAAACTCTCCAATAGATTCTGCCAAACTGCTGTTCGGCCGGTTCGTCAAGAAATAAACGCCATCACCTAATGACTTAACTTCCAATATTTTATTAGTTTCATTTATAGCCCTAACATACCATCCTGCTATATGAACAGTGAAATCAGAACAGCATTCGTCTCCCCCAACGCACTCAGTTCCGGTTTTGTATTCCTTGTAAAGCTCCCGATCACCTTCATCAAAAGAGGTAAAAGTAACGGTGGATGATTCCAATGGCTCAATCCACTCTATAGTAAGATCATTCACAAAAGGGTCTTCAGGATTACAAAAGCAATCCCCTGAAGACACAAGGCAACACGAACTTGACACAGCCAACAAAAGAATAATAACGTGCTTCATTGATTTTCCCTCTTAATGCCCGTCAATTCTCAATTAACCTTCGTTAGAATTGTTTGGGGAGATTATGTATTTCCAATATATCAAATTCTCACCACAAACTAATCCTCTCTAAAAAAACGTAAATTGCCCTTTACTATTGGTAAACTGCTATCTATGTCTCGCCTAGCCATGAAACAAAGAATACTCCAAATCTTTGTCCCTTTTTTGCTTTTTTCATTGGCAGCCTGCGGCCCAACCGAACTCAAATACCCTCCCATCACCGAAGACTACTGCTCCCAGCTTCCGGAGGCAGCGCCGGTGAAATTGTCGGATTACCTGACGCCTTACGACACACTGCTGGCTACCAAAACCGGTGTGCATTCGCTGGAGGAAGGCGACGTGTCTATGATCACCCGGGCATGGCTGACCGAGGCGGCTGAGCAAACCATCGACATCCAGTACTTTATCTTTTCTACAGATAATGTGGGGCTCATTGCCGCCGACTTCTTATTAGGCGCTGCCGACCGGGGCGTGAAGATCAGGATCATTGTGGACGACATCATGGTGGAAGCAGAGGAAGATGATCTGCTTGCCATGGATGCCCACCCCAACCTGGAAGTAAAAATTTACAATCCCAATGCCAATATCGGCAAGAACCTGCCGGGCAAGCTGCTGTCCCTCGCCACCGACTTTCAGGGCTTCAACCAGCGCATGCACAACAAAACCTTCATCGTCGATCAGCAGGTAGTGATCACCGGCGGCAGAAACATCGCCGATGAGTACTTCGACTACGACCACGAATACAATTTCCGGGACAGGGATGTGCTGCTGGTGGGCAAGAAAGTGCAAGACGTGCAGCAGTCGTTCGATCTGTTTTGGGAAAGTGACCTCAGTGTGCCAGTAGGCCAACTGGCACATGTAACCGACGAAGAGCTCAACCTCGATGTGAAGTATGCCTACCTGCACCAGTACGCCTGCAACCCTGAAAACTTCTGGCCACAGGTGAGGGAGAAAGTGAAGCAGATACCAGCCGAATTTCAAAAGGCGCAGGCATCCGGCTCCCTGGTGTGGACAGACAGCGTGCAGTTCATCTCCGACCTGCCCGGTAAAAACGATGGCAGCCAGGGATTGGCAGGTGGCGGCGTAGCTACCGATTCGCTCGTCAGTCTGATCCGGCGGGCAAAGTCATCCATCCTCATCCAGTCGCCCTACCTGATAACCACCGAGGTCAGCCAGCAGCTCTTCAAAGCAGCAGTGGATCGTGGGGTAACTGTCAAAATTCTCACCAACAGCCTGTCGTCGACTGACAACCTGGAAGCTTTTAGTGGCTACAAGCGAGACAGGGAAACGCTGCTGGAACTGGGCGTTAAAATTTACGAATTCAAACCCGATGCTGCCGTCCGCTTTGAGGTGATGACGGGCGCCCTACAGAAAAAGATGGACTTCACTCCTGTCTTTGGCCTTCATGCCAAATCGATGGTGATCGACGACGACGTTGCTGTGATTGGCACGTTCAACCTCGACCCCCGCAGCGCCAACCTCAACACCGAGTGCATCGTGGTTGTCTATGATCTCAAAGTCGCTGGCGATTTGCGTCACGCCATGGAAGTAGACATACGGCCAGAAAACGCCTGGGAGACGACGCTAGACTTCAACCCTGATGCAGAAGCCGGCCGGGCCAAGCAGTTCAAGGTGTGGCTGAGGGGAGTGATGCCGAAGTCGATTTTGTAATGTTTCTTATTCCCCCGCACACCGCACCATAAACAAAATAGTTTGAGGCATGATATAATTATCACATTTAATAAGTAAAATTACTATATTCGTATTTATAGATACATTTTTAGCTATTTAGCCATCACAGTTGCTGATATTTTTTGAACCATCAACTATCGTTTGAATGAAGATACTGAGTCAATTTATCGTTTTGACTGTTCTTGTTGCCACGGCTCTGCAAGCGGAGGCTCAGCGCAAGACCTACCTTGGTTTTGAGTTTGGTCCCAAACATGAGGTATCCAGAATCATAGGCGGTGGTGATTCAGTCAAAGAATATAAAGAGGGTGACGGAATAGTGGGAGGAGTACTATTTGGGCAGGAAATTGGAGAAAAAATTCTCCTTGAAACAGGTTTCTATGCATACAGGTACACAGCAAGAGTTAGTTTGGACAACTACGGCTCAGCAGGGATCAGAGCGTATGGTGCTTCTCAAATTCCATTCCACCTCAAAGCGCCGATCCCACTTTTTGGCACCAGGCTAAGGCTTACGCCAGCAGCAGGTTTTTCCGTCGTGTTTCAGAACAACTATGGTAATGATTTTACTAGCAGTGGCACGTCACTCGGCTATTATCCGGATGGTGATTATGTGAGTGTTGGTGCCCCGACAAACTTTAGAAAAGTGTTTGTGTTGCTGGATGCCGGCCTTTCCCTTGAATGGGAATTCAAAAGCACATTTATCGTTTACCTATCCGGCAACTATTTTGGTGGCCCTCAAAGAGTGATTGAATCCGACCTGGTGTCCAAAACAGGTAGTGAGCCGCTCGAATATGGACAGCTTTACTCCAATGGAAGTTATTTTTCCAAAATACTCGGTGTGAAATTTCCTATCAGCCCGATTTGGCAGTATAAGAAAGGCTCCTAATGTCAACAGAAAATGCAAATATCTAAACTCGCCTTAGTTACATTAGCTGTCGTCACTCTCTCTAAAGAAGTAACTGGGCAGCGTAAGACTTATCTCGGTTTTGAGTTTGGGCCCAAGTATGAGATCATGCAGGTTCCAGCGCACGATGACCAGCTTTACTCAACACCTTATAATAATAGTGTGACGGGAGGGCTTTCTTTCGGCTGGGACTTTGGCAAACGATGGACACTTGAAACGGGATTGTATGGCTACAAGTACCACCATGGTATAGGTGTCAAAGGTACGGCGTATGCCTCTGCTCCTTCCTTTTCTGTGATTCAAGTGCCTCTTCGGGCAAAGCAGAGGTTTTATTTCCTTTCCGATAGATTACAGATCGCTCCATCTGCCGGTGTAGCGTTGATTGTCAGCACAAGTCCAAACTACGTAAATACGGCTGGGTATCATGGTTTCGAAACCGACGATGGATCCACTGGTCTCCGGTACAATGCAACCAACGGCCCTGGCAGAAACACGCTTTTGCTCGAGGTCGGCATTTTATTAGGATGGCAATTCAAAAATCAGTTGATAGTCTACCTAACGGGCAATTACCTGAAAGGGGATAACCAAGTCATAAACTTGGAAGTAGAGTACTGGGTGGATAATCAACCCTCCCGGTCAACAAACGTAAGCTCTACCGGCGACTATCTTAACTCAATGATTGGCATCAAATTCCCTCTTAACTCTTCTCGCTAGCCTAAATAATTAAGAATCCTGCATGTTGACTCACCCGCTAAAAAATTTCCTTCAAATGAAATCTCTGTCATACAGTGTATTGGTGTTGCTTTTTGCTTTCAATACGAGCTGTGTCCTTGGACAGCACAAGACCTACCTCGGCTTTGAGTTTGGACCTAAGTATGAGAAGATTTCAGTTGACGACCCTGGTGGACTGGTTGGAGAAAAGCCGATTTACTACAGTCCTGCAGGCGGATTTATCGTAGGGCAGGAAATCAGCCAGGGGCTCCTATTTGAGACCGGGCTTAATGCCTATAAATACGGAGTGGGCTTTAGGTTGAAAAGTCCCAATGTCGGCCTAATTTCGGGGCAGTCCTATGCTGCTATTCAAATCCCTCTCAGGCTAAAATCCAACTTTGGCTTTTTCATGGAAAGGCTAAAGCTTTCGCCATTTATCGGTTATTCTTTTGTGCATAATATGCGATATGAAATAGACGGAGGAGTAACCAACATCGGAGGGCATAGTAGTTCATTCCATGCGGGTGATGAAAGTCGTTTAACGATGGTGGCAACCCCTGGTATGAGGAAAAACTATGGTTTGATTGAGGCAGGTGTATCCGTTAGCTGGCAATTCAAAAACAGCTTTGTTCTATACATCAGTGGCAGCTCTACCAAAGGCTTTAAGAAAATGACAGAAATCGACGGTACTTACCAGATAGGTATTGGGCCGGAACAAACTGCCAAAATCAGATCAAACGGCGACTTCTATAATATGCTGTTCGGGGTAAAGTTTCCTATTAGCCCTGCGTAGCAGTATAAAAGATAATATCGTATTACTCATTCGCCAGTCTGTATTCCTTAATCAAAATCTCCAGGGGGATTTTCAGATGCTCGTGCAAGCGCCGTATCATTGAAACGCTCAATTTACGCTTTCTATTGAGCACCAGAGAAGCTTTTGCTTTATCACCAATGATTTGCCCCAGCTCGGTTTGGTTCATCCCAATTTCTTCCATTGAATATTTGATAGCCTCGATTGGATCTGGCACTTCAATATGAAAATGCTTA
Source organism: Imperialibacter sp. (assembly GCF_040222385.1). Classification (GTDB taxonomy): domain Bacteria; phylum Bacteroidota; class Bacteroidia; order Cytophagales; family Cyclobacteriaceae; genus Imperialibacter. The sequence continues at coordinate 370,081 of NZ_JAVKDF010000023.1, read as the reverse complement.
TTCTCATAGTCCTCAATGAGAATTTCGAGCACTTCAGCACGATCGAAAGCCAGTGAGCCTTTTGGTTGATCAAAAATACCTCTCAATTCCTCCAATGCCCGATGATATTCTGCATCACTTCTTATTGGCCTAACTTGCATTTGCAGATCATTCATACTTCTTTAGTTTAAGTCTAGTACTCCCAAACTGTTTCAGGGTCAATCCTGTCGTACTGGCTATGTGTTCCAATAAAACATATGTATACAGACTGTCGCTCATAGTTAATTTGTACAACCAATCTGTAATCATTTTTATTGATGCTAAATATCACTCTTCCCTTTCCAATTGGTCGGGCGTGAGTAAAACTATTCAATATATCTTCCGGTTTTGTCCACAATGCGCCCTTCACCTTTTCGATCCATAGCTTTATTCCGGTTTCTGTTTCGGGGTGCTTCAGGTAATACGCTTTTAACGTACTCAAGGCTATTATCCTCATTATTTGCAATAAGATTGTTTGCTATTTGCTTCGGAATAGCCACCTGAAGATAGACAAAGGTTTCCAAAAAGGAAACTGTTTTTTGGATTTAGCTGGAAAGCCCAAAGAACAATCCACTAAACACTTAGCCAATCATGGGGGTGAAAATCGCAATCGGACTTCTATCTCTGATTTCCTACCTTAGCTCCAGAAACTTTTGCCTCAATCAACTGTTGTAAGGAAAACGAATAAACCATTGTCCAACCCCATCACCATTATCGTCGGCACCAACAGGGAGCCAGCCAACTCCAGGCACATCGCTCAGATATACACCGATATTTTGACCACCAAAGGCGTATCGTCAGAGATCATCGATCTGGCCGACCTGCCTGAAGACTTTATCTTCTCAGCGCTGTACAAAAACAATGGCAAAAACGAGGCGTTCAACCGGTTCCGCCAGCAAATGAAAGACTCGCAGAAGTTTGTGTTCCTGGTGCCGGAATACAACGGCTCTTACCCTGGGGTGCTCAAGGCTTTTATTGATGGCATGGAGTATCCTGGCACCTTCCGAGGCAAAAAAGCGGCTCTGGTTGGGCTCAGCTCCGGCGGGCAGGGCGGCGGACTGGCTGTGTCTCATTTCACCGATGTTTTGAATTACTGCGGCACCCACGTGTTGGCCTTCAAGCCCAAGATGCCTTTTATTGAGAAACACCTCGAAGGCCAGAAGATCACGAATGATGTCTACCAAAAGGACCTGGAATTACAGGCCGAGCAGCTAATTGGGTTTTAGGGGGCTTCATTGTTTTGCGAAGGGCTTTACCCTTCGCAGTTGGATGCCGCCCTTTCAGGGCTTGGCACACGATCCGCAGGAACGGTGTTGGATGGAAAAACTCGCCGTGCTCAGCCCCGACAAAGTCGGGGCATGAGACAGCTCACAAAAGTTAGACAGGAATAAAACCTTTGCAATTATTAACTGTAAAACAAAAAAACTAATCTACGTTGTCGTGCAGGAAGCGATTATTACCCAAAATCTGGTTGTCGTCATTCAGGTTGAACTTTGAAATCTTCCTTTCAGATGAATGGGGCACGTCCTGCAGTTTCACTTTCTTCCTCATGTAAGCCGGCACTTCCAGCTTCTCTTTGAAAGAATCACTATCTAAAGTAGACGGGCTCTTCAGGTTAGCGAGCTTGCGCTCTCTTTCCCTTGCCTGCTCCATCAACTCCACTTTCTTACTCATTTGATGCGCCGAACCTTCCAGCTCCTCAAGGAAGGCGTCGCCCGGGTCAAGGTCGCTGCCTTCCACTACCTCGTACTCTTCTCCGAATTCAAACAGCCCTTTATCATCGTCGTCCTTTTTCTTAGGAGTTGACGGAGGGGTGTCCTTCTTCTTGAAGTCAAAAACATAAGACCTTTCTTCGGCTTCAGCTTCGTCCTCTTCTCTTATTTCATCCTTCAGCTTCTTGATGACCGGCTCGGTAATTGGCCTTTCAGGTTTTTTGGGCTGGTGCTCAAAAAGATCGATCTGCTTGGCTTTCTCCAGATCGTGTATTTTCTTCTCTGATTTCTCTTCCAGTATCTTCGAAATGGACTCCTGGTCAAAGCCTGTAGCGATGATCGTTACCCTTATACAGTCGCCTAGCTCAGGATCGACACCGTGGCCAAAGATCACTTCAGCATCGTCGCCGGCGGCCTCCTGCATGTACTCAGTAATGGCAGTCAGCTCGTCCATTTGCAGCTCAGCCTGCTCACCGGAAATGATTGAAAGCAAAATTTTCTGCGCACCAAGAATGTTGGTGTTGTTCAACAGCGGTGAAGAAATGGCTTCCTCAGCCGCACGAATGGCCCTGTTGTCTCCACTGGTAACAGCCGATCCCATCACGGCAGCGCCGCTGTTCTTCATTACTGTTTTTACATCCTCAAAATCGACGTTGACATAGCCAGGCACGGTAATAATTTCCGCAATGCCCTTGGCAGCGGTGGTCAACACATTGTCGGCTTTGGAGAAAGCTTCAGATATGGACTGATTGCCATAAATCTCCCTTAGCTTATCGTTGAGGATCACCAGCACAGTATCGCAGTTTTCCTTCAGAGCCCTGATGCCTTCTTCGGCTTGCTGCGTCTTCTTTTTGCCTTCAAAAGCAAAAGGTGCGGTCACAATGCCCACTGTGAGGATGTCCAGTTCCCTGGCCACTTTGGCAATGACCGGCGCTGCACCAGTACCTGTGCCACCACCCATGCCTGCGGTAATAAATATCATGCGGGTGTCTTCACTCAGAAGCTCCCGAATATCTTCTTTACTCTCCAGCGCCGCATTCTTTCCCTTTTCGGGGTTGGCTCCTGCCCCAAGACCGCTGGTTAGGTTGGCACCTATCTGTAGCTTAATGGGTACAGGGCTGCTATTGAGCGCCTGAGAATCGGTATTACAAATGACGAACTCAACGTCCTTGATACCTTGATTAAACATGTGGTTGACAGCGTTGCTGCCACCGCCCCCAACGCCGATCACCTTAATGATCGACTTATGATGCTGGGGTAGATCGAACTTGTATGCGTTTCCTGTCATAACTATAGAAGTTGAGGTGTAGTCCTTTTGTCAGATTGCCTGAAGAAGTCATCCGAAAAAAGCGACCTATTCCATTTTATCGTCAAAATCATCAATCAACATTTTCTTTGTCTTCTCCAGCATATTGTTGAAGAAGTTCTTAGGCACCGTCAAATCCCTGCGGGTGATTGACTTGCCTGCCACCGGCTTGTGCAACGATTTCTCATTGTACCGGTTTTCACGCTCATCGAGGGCCCTGAAACCACTCAATACAAGGCCAACAGTTGTGGCGTACATCGGGCTTTTCACTGTTTCGAGCTTGCCTTTGCCGAGGTGCTCATTGGGGTAGCCTATTCTGCTATCCATGCCCGACATGTACTCAAACAACTGCTGCACACACGCCAGCTGGCTACCACCACCGGTAACCACAATGCCTCCTGCCAGCTTGTGCTGGAAGCCTGAGGTAATGATTTCGGTGTGTACCATCTCTATGATCTCTTCCATGCGGGCTTCGATCACATGCGCCAGGTTCTTTACAGAAATCTCCTTGGGGGCACGGTTTCTAAGGCCGGGAATAGATATGATTTCGTTAGGATTTGCCTCTTCAGCGATAGCCTTGCCAAACTTGGTTTTCAATAACTCAGCCTGGTGTTCCATCACCATGCAGCCCTGCTTGATGTCGGTCGTCAGTATGTTGCCTCCAAAAGGAATCACAGCCGTGTGGCGAATGATATTGTCGTAGAAGATGGCAATGTCTGTGGTACCGCCACCTATGTCGACCAGGCAAACGCCGGCTTCCTTCTCTTCTTCGCTAAGCACGGCAAGGCTCGACGCCAGTGGCTCAAGGATGAGGTTTTCTATCTCAAGGCCTGCTCTGCGCACACACTTGTTGATGTTGTTAATGGCGTTCGTCTGTGCCGTGATCACATGGAAATCTGCTTCGAGCTTCACGCCTGACATACCCACGGGATCTTTGATGCCTTCCTCATAATCGACGATGTAGTCCTGGGGCATGACGTGGATGATCTCACTCCCCGGTGGAATCACGATCTTGTACATGTCGTTGGTCAGGCGGTTCACATCCTCCACGGTGATCTCATCGTCGTTGGACTGGCGGGTGATCGAGCCATGGTGGATAGAGCTGCGGATGTGCTGACCGGCAATGCCCACATTCACCACCCGGATGTCGATGCCCGACTGCTCCTCTGCTTCAGCCACGGCCTTTTCAATGGCGCTCACCGTTTTGTCGATGTTGGTCACAATGCCACGGATCACCCCGTCAGAAACGGCTTTGCCCATGCCCATCACTTCGAGCTTTCCATATTCATTTTTACGGCCCACTATGGCACATATCTTGGTGGTGCCTATGTCCAGGCCAACAATAATTTTATCGTTTTGCATAGGAGTATTATTCACAGACGATTTGGTCTTTATATTTCACGTTCACTTTTTCGTAGGTATTCCAGCCCTTCTCAGGCAGGATTTTGGTATAGAAAATATGGAGTTTACTGAACTTGGTTTCAATGTCCTCCGCTTTTCCGAATTCAATATATTGCTTGGTCACCTGAGGGTAGAGAATCATTTCACCCCCTTTGTCCATCGAAATCTCTGCTATTTGGGCCTTCCAGAACTTGCTACCCTCCAGATAGTTCACCATTTCAAATAGTCCCATGCCCGCCTCGTCTTCCTGAATCGATACCTTGTACTTTTTGGAAGAAGGAATTTTCACCAACACCACCCTGGCTGTGTAGTTATCCGAAAGAGGAATCACTTCTCCTGCGTCGGTGATATAGGCACCAAAACCTCCGTTGTTGATGATGCGTGCAATTGGTCGCTTCTGGGTAATTTTGGCTTTGATATTGCCTCTCAGATCCCTGAACACCTCGGCTTCTTTCACAAAAGGATGCTTCTCAATCTTCGTTTCAATATTCCTCAGATTGATGTCACCAGCGAATGATCCGGTTAGCACTTCGTTGCCCGGGGCATTGACCAGCTTCCTGATATCGTTCTCGTGGATGAAATAATTTCCCTGGCTGTAGTCAATGTCAATATAGACTTCGCTGAAAGGCTTGTCCATTTGCTTTTTGCTCACAAAGCCAATCAGCACGAACAACAGGATGCCTCCTGCCACGAAATACACGCCTCTTTTTATTTTTATCTTATGCAGCATAGCTCTTCGTCTTTAAAATTTCCGCCAGCGGCTTCACCATTTTATCAATATCACCTGCTCCTATTGTGAGCAGTACTTCCGGATCATGGCTCTTCGTCCACGCCAGCAATTCGTCCTTGCTGATCACTTGCTTCCTTGAATGCGAGATTCTTGAAGCAATCATCTCCGCATCTACCCCAGGGATAGGTTTCTCCCGTGCCGGATAAATCGGCAGCAAAATCACCTCGTCTGCCATGGAAAGGCTTTCGGCAAAACCATCAGCAAAATCTCTGGTGCGGGTGTACAAATGCGGCTGAAAAATGGCCGTTAGCTCTTTGGAAGGATACAACTCCCTCACTGAGCGAAGAAACTGCCGGATTTCCTCAGGGTGATGCGCATAGTCATCGATAAAAACATGATGATCGTCTTTCAAAATGCTTTCAAACCGGCGCTTCACTCCTTTGTAGCTGGCCACACCCTGTCTGATCGCCTTTTCATCGATGCCTAGTTGTAAGGCCACACCTATGGCTGCGGTCATGTTCTCCACGTTGTGGAAACCAGGCACCTGAAGCCTCAGATCAGTCATTTTGCCTTCAGGATATACCATATCAAAGGCAAACTGCCCTTCGACTACTTTGACATTTTCAGGTCGGTAGTCAAATGACTCCCCGTAATGATTTACAGACGCTCTGCGGGCAGGCAAAATAAGTGTTTGCTGCAGCTTACCCTGGAGGAAGATGCTTCCAGAAGGGATTACCTGCCCGGCAAAAGCGCTGTATGTCTTTATCATTTCTTCAGCAGATCCATAAATATCAAGGTGATCGGGATCGACTGAGGTTATGACGGCTATGTTAGGATGTAGGCGTAAAAAGGATCTATCAAATTCATCTGCCTCTGCCACCAAAAGCGATTCAGGATCGTCAGAAAGCAGCAAGTTGCTGTTGTAATTGGTTGTGATACCTCCAATAAATGCTTCGACCGGCTTGCCTGCCGATTTCAGCAAATGAGCGATCATGGAAGATGTGGTGGTCTTGCCATGGGTGCCCGCCACCGCTATGGTGAACTTGCTTTTGGAAATCAATCCGAGCACTTCCGACCTCTTTTTGATATCGAATCCTTCCGCTTTGAAATAGGCCCACTCAGTATGATCCGCAGGAATGGCTGGGGTCAGCACTACCAATGTTTTTGCTTTGCTGGCTTTGAAGTTGTCTGGAATCAGGGCGACGTCATCGGTAAAATGAATGTCGATGCCCTCTTTCTTCAGCTCGTCAGTAAGTGCGGTAGAGGTAAGATCATAGCCGACTACTTTTTTCCCCTGGTTGTTGAACCAGCGAGCCAATGCGCTCATGCCAATGCCGCCAATGCCGAGGAAGTAAACATTTTCAATGTCGGAGAAAGATGCCTTTTCTTCCAGCCCCATCAGCTTGGCCACTTCGTCTACTATTTTGTCGGTGGCGTCTGGTCTGGCCAGTGCTTTAATATTTATCGAAAGCATCGACCTTCTCTTTTCATCCCTAAGAAGGGCCAGCGTCTCGTCCACCAGGACTTCCCTTGCAACAATGTCTTTTACAGATAACGCAGCGTCTTTTTCCACAAGTGACATGGCATTGCTTGTCTGATGGTCTTCGGCCACATTGGGAGAAGGCACAAAAATAACTGGCTTACCTACCACGCAAAGTTCGGAAATCGACAGCGCCCCGGCTCTTGAAATCACCACGTTGGCAGCGGCGTAAGCCTTATCCATTTCTTTGATGAACTCAAGCAGCACAATACCGCTCATGTCGAGCGTAGCAGTTTGTTGTTTCATCTGCTCGTAGTAAAAACGGCCACACTGCCATAAGACCTGTATGCCTGCCCTTTGGAATTCGGCCAATCCGGCAAGCACACTTTCATTCAAGGTTTTAGCACCAAGGCTTCCTCCAAACACAAGCACCACTGGCTTCGATGCATCCAGGCCATATGCAGACACAGCGGCTTCTTTTGAGATTCCAGCTGCCGTAATATCTTTTCTTATCGGGTTGCCGGTAATGATGAGGTTCTCCTTTGGAAAGAACTTCTCCATTCCCTCATAAGCGACGCATATTTTCTGTACCCGTTTGGCGAGCCATTTGTTGGTGAGGCCTGCGTATGAATTCTGCTCCTGAATAAGAGAAGGAATACCTTTAGAAGTAGCGGCGTACAGCAAGGGCCCGCTGGCATAACCACCCACACCTACGACTACATCTGGTTGGAACTCGTTGATGATTTTTCGTGACTTCTTTACACTCGACATCACCTTAAAAGGAAACATCAAATTGCTGAGTGCCAGGCTGCGCTGCAAGCCACTGATCCAAAGCCCAATGATCTTGAAGCCTGCCTCGGGCACCCGCTGCATTTCCATTTTGCCTTCAGCACCCACAAAGAGGATATCAGCATCGGGGAATCGCTCCCTGAAGGCAGTACCAATAGCGAGCGCCGGGAAGATGTGTCCTCCGGTGCCCCCACCACTGATAATGATCCGATATGCTCCTGTCTTTGTCATATTATGCCATTGCGGCTACTTTTCTTTTTCCGTTTCCTTTCACATCGCTGGGGAATTCATCCAATTCACCCCTGCTTACGCTCAATATGATACCTATTGAAATCCCCATAAACAGCTGAGACGTTCCTCCCATGCTGACCAATGGTAACGGTAGCCCGGTAATTGGCCCCAGCCCCACGGCAACGCCCATATTGATGAAGGCCTGCATGACCAGTGCAAAACTCAGTGCCGCACTTAGCAAACCACCATAGGCCCTCTCGCTCTGCATGAACACAATCATGCCCCTGTAGAGCAGCGCCAGGTAAAGCAGGATCACTGTCACCCCTCCTATCATGCCATATTCCTCGATGATGATGGCATAGATAAAGTCAGAATATGGGTGAGGGAGAAAATTCCTTTGGTCACTCTGTCCCGGCCCTTTGCCAACAATGCCTCCGCTTGCCACAGCGATGTAAGACTGCTGGGCCTGGAAAGGCAGCGTCGATTCGTCAGCCGAAACGAATGCCTGCATCCTGCTAATCACAGTTTGCCCCCGTTGCCCCAGCGTTAATGCCACGGCTCCTGAAAGCGCTCCGATCATGACCAGCATGGCGAGATATTTCACAGGCACACGGCCAATGAACATAAGCAGCATACAGGTGGCAAAAATGAGAACCGCCGTGGAGAAGTTGGACATGGCAATCAGCCCGCAAATGACACCACACCACAACAGGATGGGGATCAACGACTCTTTGAGGTCTTCTTCACTCTGCTGCCGCTTCGACAGGATGCTGGCTATAGTCACAAACAAGGCCAGCTTGGCCAGATCCGAAGGCTGGAAAGCCTGATTAATAACGGGAATGGTTAACCACCTGGAGGCTTCATTCATTGTGTTTCCAAACAGGTAGGTAAACATCAGCAAAGGCACCGACACCCATAGGGCGAGCTTTGAAAGCTTGGAGTAGTATCTATAGTCAATTTTATGCGCACCCCAAATGGCCACCAAACTAAGAACGGTCAAAACGGAGTGTTTCACCAGGTAATACTCTGTATCTCCGCCCATTTTGGCATAGGCAAGCGTGCCTGTGGCACTGTACACTACCAGGATGCTCAGTACAGACAAAGCAAGAACGATAGCCCAAATGATGGGATCGCCTTTAAGGTTGTTCTCTATCCATTCCTTTATCATACGCTTTGCCCCCTTCCTACATGATTTTTTAACTGGACAACTGCATCTTTGAACTGCTCGCCACGGTCTTCATAGTTTCTGAACAGATCGAAGCTGGCGCAAGCCGGAGACAGCAGCACCACATCGCCCGGTGCCGACAAATCTGCACCCCAACGGGCGGCGTCATTTACCGATTGTGTCTGCCTGATGACAGCCACCTTGCCAGTGAAGTAGTCCGTCAGCTTGGTATTGTCTTTTCCCAAACAGATCAGGGCTTTTACCTTGTCTTTTACCAAGGCCTCTATCCTATCGTAATCATTGCCTTTGTCGAGACCGCCAGCTATCCACACGATGGGAGCCTCGATGCCTTCCAATGCGTAGTAGACCGAATCAACGTTGGTGGCCTTGGAGTCGTTGATGAACAGCACATCGTCTATGGTAGCTACTTTTTCCAGTCGATGCGGTGCATTCTTGAATGTCTTGAGTGCCTTCACCACCTTTTCCATTGGGGCTTCCATGGTCAGGGTAGTCAACACCGCAGCCATGGAGTTCACCATGTTGTGTTTACCGATGAGCGACACCTGGTTCACTGGAATTTTATGTGATTTCTTCTTCGACTCTATGTTGAACACCAGATGGTCTTCTTCAAGGAAAGCACCGTTCTTTACGTTCTCAACCAAAGAGATGGCAAAGAGCGAAGCTTCCACATTTCTTCTGGCCAGCTCTTCCTCAATAGGTCCCTTGTCCGCAAAGTAGATGAAGCATTCTTCATGACTCATTTGCTCAATGATCCTGAATTTGCTGTTCACATACTTTTGGAAGCTGTAGTCGTACCTGTCGAGGTGATCAGGTGTGATATTCAGCAGAATAGCCACATCGGGCTTGAAGGTATTCATGCCATCGATCTGGAAGCTGCTAACCTCCAGCACGTAGATGTCGAAATTGTCTTTGATGACCTGGCGAGCAAAGCTGTGGCCTACGTTCCCAGCCAATCCCACGTTATAACCGGCTTCCTTCAGTAAATGATAGGTAAGCAGGGTTGTTGTTGTTTTTCCGTTGGTGCCGGTAATGGCTATTTTCTTCGCTTTTGTATACCTGGAAGCGAATTCTATCTCGTCAATAATTTCAATACCCTTTTCCCTCGCCTTCTTTACGATGTCCACCTTGTCGGCGATGCCGGGGCTCTTGATGATCAGGTCAGCTTCCAGGATTTGCTTGACTGTGTGCTTCCCTTCTTCAAACTCGATTCCGGCAGCGTTGAGATCCTTACGATAGCGTTCTTTCAGCACGCCGCCGTCAGACACAAACACATGGAATCCTTTGTGCTGCGCCAGCAATGCTGCGCCCACACCGCTTTCACCAGCCCCCAAAATGACGATATTTTTCACTGCTTCCATCTTAGCGTAGTTTGAGGGTTACAAGTGAGAAAATGGCCAGCAAAATGCCGATGGTCCAGAAGCGGGCCACAATCTTGGCCTCGTGAATACCTTTCTTTTGGTAGTGATGATGCAATGGAGACATCAGGAAAACTCTCCGTCCCTCTCCGTATTTCTTTTTTGTGTATTTAAAATAGCTTACCTGGATAACCACCGATAGGTTTTCAACAACGAAAATGCCGCACATGAAAGGGATCAGGAGCTCTTTTCTCACGATGATGGCTAGCACTGCTATGATACCACCAAGGCTCAGGCTACCCGTGTCGCCCATGAATACCTGGGCGGGATAGGCATTGTACCACAAAAAGCCGATGCAAGCTCCGACCAGGGCGGTACAGAAAATCACCAGCTCGCCCGAGTTGGGGATGAACATCACGTTCAGATATTGAGAGAAAGTGACGTTACCGGAAACGTAAGCGAAAATCGCCAGCGTTAATGCGATAATGGCAGAAGTGCCTGCTGCAAGGCCATCGACACCATCAGTGATATTGGCACCGTTAGAAACGGACGTAAAAATAAAGACCACCAGCAGCACATAAAGCACCCAATCGAACTGACCAAGGAATCCAAACAGCGAGTGATAGTCGAGCTCGTTGTCCTTGATGAATGGAATGGTCGTTATCAATGCCTTCACATCGCTGAACGAGGAAATGATTTGACCGTTCACTGATTTGTAGGTGAACTCACGGACTGTTACGTCGTCGTTAAACACCAAAACCAGGCCTACAAGCAGGCCTACGCTTACCTGGCCAATGATCTTGAATTTACCGGCCAGCCCGTCCTTGTTTTTCTTCTTAAGCTTAAGGTAGTCGTCCAAAAAGCCAATCGATCCCATGCTGATGGCTGTGACCAGCATAAGTATGATGTAAATATTTTCCAGCTGAGCAAACAGCAACGTAGGAATAACGATGGCCATGATGATGATGATGCCCCCCATCGTTGGAGTGCCTTTCTTCTCCATTTGTCCCTGGAGGCCCAGGTCTCTGATTTCTTCGCCAAGCTGGTATTTGCGGAGCATGCCAATGAGATACTTGCCAAAGGTGACTGTGATTAGCAGAGAAATGAGCGCAGCCATGCCGGCCCTGAAGGAAATGAAGCGAAAAACGCTTGCACCCATCAGGTTGAACTCACTTTCCAGATAATCAAACAAGTAATACAGCATACTTGGTTATTCACTAAAAGCTTTTAAAACTTCGGTCACTACTTTTTTATCGTCAAAAGGGTGCTTCACACCCTGGATCTCCTGGTACGTTTCGTGCCCCTTGCCCGCCACCAGCACAATGTCTCCCGGACTTGAGATGCTAATCGCTGTTTTGATAGCCTCTTTCCTGTCGGGCACGACGAGCGTTTTCCGGTAGTTGCTTGGGCCTACTCCTGTTTGCATATCTTTAATGATCTCCATGGGATCCTCAAACCTTGGGTTGTCCGATGTAAGGATCACCTTATCGCTAAGCTGGCAAGAAATGGCGGCCATAAGTGGTCGCTTTGTCTTGTCACGATTGCCGCCGCAGCCTACTACCGTTACCACTGTTTCGTTGCCTGTGCGGAAACTTTTGATCGTCTTCAACACGTTTTCCAGCGCATCAGGCGTGTGTGCGTAGTCGACTATTGCGACAATGCCAGTAGTTGATGGCACGAGCTGGAACCTCCCTCTCGCTGGGTCCACATCCGACAGCTGGGTGAGTACTTCCTCCGTCGGCTCATCGAGCAATACAGCCGTTCCATAAACTGCTAGCAGGTTGTAGGCATTGAAGTCTCCTACCAGTTTGAACCACACGTCTATATTGTCGATTTGCAGCTCAAGACCCTGAATGGAATTGCTCAAAACCTTCGCCCTGAAGTCACTCATGTGCTTCAGGGAATAGCTCTTCTTTGCAGCCTTTGTATTTTGAAGCATGATGCCCCCCCGCTTATCGTCTTCGTTTACCAGGGCAAAAGCTGAAGACGGAAGTCCATCAAAAAGCATCTTCTTGGCTTTGATGTACTCATCAAAAGTGCCGTGGTAGTCGAGGTGGTCGTGGCTGATGTTGGTAAACACTGCACCAGCGAACTGCAATCCAGCGACCCTGTGCTGCACAATGGCATGAGAGCTGGCTTCCATGAAGCAGTGTGTGCAGCCCTGATCAGCCATGTCTTTCAGCAGGCTGTTCAGCGCAATGGCGTCCGGTGTGGTGTGCGTTGAGGGCAATACCTCCTCGCCTATCTTGTTTTCTACTGTCGATAGCAGGCCCGATTTGTAACCCAGCTTGCCGAACAATTGGTGTAGCAGGGTGACTGTCGTCGTTTTGCCGTTGGTGCCCGTAACCGCCACCAGTTTGAGCCTGGAAGACGGGTTGCCATAAAAATTGGAGGCGATAAAACCCAGCGCCCTGGCCGAGTTGTCGACCTTCACATACGTAACTGTGTCGAGCAGCTTCGTTGGCAGGTCTTCACAAACCACCACACTGGCTCCTTTGGCTATCGCCTGATCTATATATTGATGACCATCAGTTTGGGTTCCACGAACAGCAATAAATAAGCAGCCCTGCTTCGACTCTCTTGAGTCGAAGCAGATGCCGCCTAAGTCAGTATTCATATCACCTGCAACTGAGATTAGGTTAGTCTTGTATAATATGTCTTTTAACAGGGCCATTTAGCCTAGCTTGATTTTAATTTCACTTCCTTCCGAAACCCTTGTTCCGGCCATTCTCGACTGGCTTTCCACCCTTCCATCTCCTTCTATCCGCACTTTGAGTCCGGCATTCTCTAACACAAAGAGAGCGTCCCTCAAAGTCATTCCAGCTACGTCAGGCACAAGGCCTTCTTTCACCTTGTTGGCTGTCCAGCCTATGCTCTTCCCAACCAGTCTCGTTTTCACCCACTCTTCATCATCGGCCATTTCATGGTTCGAAACACCAAATTCGTTGCAGATCATCGACAGTTCTGGTAAAAAGCCAGCTCTAACGACCGGAAACACTTCCGTTTGATAGGCAACGGCCGGCCGGTATTCTTTGTGCACGTCTATATCCTGCGAGTAGATTTTGTCAGCGATCTCTTTGAAGACAGGAGCTGCCACGTCGCTACCATAAATCCGGTAGTTTTTAGGGTTGTCAATTACCACTATACAGCTGTACTTAGGTGCGTCGGCTGGAAAATAGCCAGCAAACGATGCGTAGTACTGGTTGACGTATTTCCCGTTGACATACTTCTTGGCAGTGCCTGTTTTGCCGGCGATCTTATAGTGGGTTCCGTTGATATTGGAAGCGGTGCCTCTTTCCACAACCCCCTCAAGGAGCTCTCTCAAATTCGCCAGCGTTTCTTTAGAACAAATCCTTTTATTGATGACCCTTGGTTCAAATTCTTCCACCACCTTGTCGGCCTTGCGCACCGACCTGACTATAATAGGTGTGATCATTTTTCCATCGTTGGCTACCGCATTGAACATGGTGAGTGTTTGCAGGGGCGTAAGCTTGAGCTCATAGCCATGCGAAATCCAGGGCAATGAAATACCACTCCACGAAGAGTCAGAGGGTGATTTTATGTAGGGCTTTCCTTCACCGGCCATTTGGAAGCCGAGAGGCTGGCCAACGCCCATTTCCTTTACAAAATCGATAAACTCTGATGGCTTTTTACCAAAGTGCTCTACGACCAGCTTCGCAATACCAATATTTGAGGACGACTCAAAAACCTGCTTCACCGTGATGGTACCATATCCACCCGGCTTGTGATCCTTCATTACCTGGTTGTAAAACTTATACTCGCCGTTGCCTGTCTGCACGGTGTCGGTCAGCTTCAGATCGGTTTCTTCCAGCAGCGCCATCATGGAGGCCAGCTTGAAGGTTGAACCCGGCTCCACAGCGCCCTGGCTACCTACGGCATAGTTGTAGCGCTCCCAGTAGTTGCCTTCAGGGTTCTTGCTGAGGTTCGACATGGCCTTGATTTCGCCTGTTTTCACCTCCATCAGCACCACGCTGCCATAGTCGGCATTGTGGTCGGTCAATGCGGCCAAAAGTGCCGACTCAGCTACGTCCTGCAAATTGACATCTATGGTCGTTTCAATATCCAGACCGTCTTTGGCTTTCACTTCAGTGCCGTCGAATACGGGCCTCCAGCTACCTGCCATCTTCTGGAAAAGTGCTTTCCCATCTATGCCTCCGAGCTGGTTGTTGAAGCTGTACTCCAAACCGACAGTCCCTTTTTCGGTTTCATCCACACTACCGATGGTTCTGTAGCCCAGGGTAGAAAATGGATGGTATCTCTTTTCTACTTTTTCAAAAATGATTCCGCCTCTGTTTCTTCCTTCCCGGAAAACAGGCCACTCTTGAATTTTCTTCTTTTGCTGGTAGTTGATTTCAGCCCTGCTCAGCAACAAGTACTGTCGTTTGTCTTTTCGGGCTTCCAGTATCCTCCGGCGGTATTCCTTGGCAGAGTTGTCTTTGAAAGTCTTTGACAGTAAATAGGCCAGTGAGTCAAGGTTCTTCTTGAGCAATTCATCGCTTGGCTGCGAAGGGTCGAAGGCCACCTTGAAAAAAGGCAAAGAGGTAGCAAGCAAGCTGCCATTGTCGGAATAGATATTGCCTCTGGTGGCTTTCACGGGCAAATAGCGAAGGCTGATTTGCTCTGCCATCTTATTCCACTTTTCACCTTGAATGCGCTGTAAATAGAAAATACGGTATACCACCGCTCCCGCAAAAAGAACGACCAATAAAAAGGCCACCCGGACTCTCAGCAATATGGAGCTCTTGATATTCAATCTATTCTGCGTTTATACTCATCTTCTTTTACTACTATCTTATAAGGAGGTATTCTTGTCTCCTGCAACCCTACTTTCTTCACCTTTCTGGCCACTTCTGATTGTTTGCTCGCAAACATATATTCAGATTTCAGCGTAGTGAAGTCTGCTCTCAAGTCCTCTACTTCAGCTTCCATATTGTCGATCTTTCTGATCGTTCTGTCAGAAAAATGCCTGTTGCCTATGTAGATAATGCCCATGACAGTAATGAAAAGTGCATAGGGCGTAAAACGTGCCGGAAGCGTGTCGTCCAACACACCTTCCAGTTTGAGCCAACGGCTAAGCACCGCAAAGGGTCCTTTGCCACTCGGCTCATTTTTACTGTTTCTTACTCTATTTTCCATTTTTCAACTACTTCTTTTCTGCTATCCTCAGCTTGGCACTTCGTGCCCGGCTGTTCCTGGCTATTTCTTCTTCGTCTGCGACAATTGGCTTGCGGTTGATTGGCTCCAACGGCCTGACCACATTGCCATAAAAATCTTTTTCATCCGTGCCTTCAAAGTTGCCTTTGTTGATGAAGTTCTTGGCCAGCCTATCCTCCAGCGAATGGTACGACATCACCACCAGCCTTCCGCCGGGCTTCAATACTTCAGCACATTGCCCCAGCATTTCCTCCAACACTTCCATCTCCTCGTTCACCTCCAGCCTGATGGCCTGAAACAGCTGAGCCAAAAATTTGGCTTCCTTCCCTCTGGGAGCAAACCTGGCCACCGCCTCCTTCAACTGCTCTATCGTCTCCAGGGGCTTGTTCACCCTGTAGGCCGTAATGGCCCTTGCTATCTTCATAGGCTGGTTCAGCTCTCCGTACATGCCGAAGATCTTCGCCAGATCCCTTTCTCCGTATTCATTCAGCACCTCTTTGGCCGACACCTCGCTGTTCACGTTCATTCGCATGTCGAGTGGGCCCTGAAAGCGGGTACTGAAACCTCTTTCCGGCACGTCGATCTGGTGCGACGAAATGCCCAAATCGGCCAGAATACCATCCACCGCCGTTACGCCGTAGAACCTGAGGTATTTCTTCAGGTTGCGGAAATTGCTCGGCACAAATGTGAAAGAACGTTTGTCAAACCCTTCGGCATTGACTTTGGCATCAGCATCCTGATCAAATCCATATAAGTGTCCGGTGGTAAGCCTTTCCACTATCGCTCTCGAATGTCCGCCGCCGCCAAAAGTCACATCGACATAAATACCATCAGGTTGAATAGCCAAACCATCCAGGCATTCTTTGAGCATCACCGGTATGTGGTAGTTTTCCTGGGCCATAGGCATGTGGATTATTCGTCCAGCAGCTTTTGCGCCAATTGGGAGTACTCTTCGGGATTGTTGATCAAATGCTTTTGATATACCCCAGGATCCCAAATCTCAATGCTGGAACCTACTCCTACCACCATCGCCTCTTTTTCAAGAGAAGCGAATTTCATAAAGGTTTTAGGGATTAGTATTCGGCCAGCGCTGTCCATCTCTATCTGGGCGATGCTTCGGAAAAAATTCCGTTTCAGGGCCCTGTTCTCAGGAAGGAATTCGTTGAGCGAAGAAATCTTCGACTGGATCTTTTTGAATTCACCCATTGGGTACAAGATCAGGTTAGGCTCAAATCCCATCCTCAGCACAAGCTCATTCGCCGGCTGACCGGGAGCAGACGCTCCGGGAGCTTCGGGAAGATTGACCTTAATGCGGGCTGGAAGAACCAGCCTGCCCTTGGCATCAATCTTACATTCGAATTCGCTAGTAAAGAATGACATAATGGATTACAGGAAAAACTACAGCAACACTTTCAACAAATGTAATAAAATTATGACACTTCCAACCACTCTCTCCCACTTTCTTACACTTTTCTGCCAAAAAGTAGAAAAATTCCCACTTTTACCCACTATCGACCACACAGTTTACCACCATTCGCATGTAATGAATGGGCGTCAAAGCGATAAAAAAGGCGGGAAACAGGAAATCAAATGCCTATGAACCAGCCAGATAAGGCTGGAATATTTGAAATGCCGGAGGAGCAAACGCAGGTTTGTGCCTACTGCCGTTTCACGAGAAATGAGGAAGAAAGTGGTGGGGGAAAGTGGGAGGATCCGGCGACCATCGACTAAAAAATTGATATTTTGCTGTCGACCGATGGGCAATTATTGAAGCAATTCACCGCTACTCTCCTTACCTTGTCACTCCACTATTCGCTGAGTTGATATGAAAAATTTGCTGGTCTTTCTTGTGTTCATTATGGCTTCGGCCGATGCTTTTTCTCAAAAAGTGGTGTTCGTCATTATCGACGGCGTGGAAGCAGAAGTCTTCGAAAGGGTTGCCACTCCCAATATGGATGCCATCGCCAAAACCGGCGGCTATACCCGTGCCTACGTGGGTGGCGAAAAGGGTGCCTATTCTGAAACACCTACCATCTCCGCACCCGGCTACAACAACCTCATTACCGGCACCTGGGGCAACAAACACAATGTGTGGGGCAATAGCATCAAAGCGCCTAACTACAACTACTGGTCGGCTTTCAGGTTCGTGGAAGAGCTGGCGCCAGAAAAAGAAACTGCCATCTTCTCCACCTGGCTTGATAACCGCACCAAGCTTGTAGGCGAAGGGCTGGAAACCAGCAACAAGGTGATGATAGACTACCACTTCGATGGCTTTGAGCTTGATGAAAAAGCCTTCCCGCACGACAAGGAGAGGGTGTTTATGCACAACATCGACGAGCATGTAGTGAACGAAGCCAGCCGCTATATCAAAGAAAAGGGGCCTGACTTTTCGTGGGTGTACGTGGAGTATACTGACGACATGGGGCACGCCCACGGCAACAGTGAAAAAACGGATGAAGCCATCCGCATGGCCGACGATCAGATGGGCAGAATTTGGGAAGCCATTCAATATCGGCAAAAAGAACAAGGTGAAGATTGGATGATGTTCATTACCACCGACCATGGGCGCAGTGCAGAATCAGGCGGCAAAGACCACGGTGGGCAGTCGGACAGGGAGCGCACTACCTGGATAGTGATGGGAGGTGGCACACCAAATGCCTACTTCAAAAATCAGGAAAATGCCATTGTGGACATCCTGCCTACGGCGTTGCGTTTTTTGGGAATTGAAGCTGCAAAAGTAAGGATGTATGAGCTGGATGGGGTGCCGATGGTTGGAAAGGTATCAGTAGCACAGCCCGGAGCGGTAATGGATGGCAATAAGCTGAAAGTAAGCTGGAAGGCCATCGACCGGGAAGGCGATGTGAAAATATTGCTTGCGACAACCAACAATTTCGAAATGGGAGAATCCGACACTTACACCGAAATAGGGTCAGTGAAAGCAGGTAAAGAAGCCTTTGAAATAGACCTGAAGAAGTACCCTTCCGATTTTTACAAGGTGGTGATAGAGGGGAAGCACAATAGTGTGGGGAGGTGGGTGAAGAGGTAGGCAGCACCATTTTTATCACTAGGGCTTAATAAAATGCCGCAGGCTGAGGATAGCAGGGGATTGTTCGAATATTATACGTATAATCTGCGTTTACAAAGAGGTACATTAGCTATATGGAGGCCGTTCAGTTACTTTGATGTGTAAATAAAAAAATAGTTAGAATTGGAGTATGGCTGGTAATCATGCCGAATTGTCGTTAACGATAAACACCATTGAACACAATGAAGTCACTTTTGATAGTAAGTATAATACTTGCCGGATGCATAGTTTCAACCTCAGAACCAACTTTGTATCCATATTTAAGCGATCCTGACATTTCAAATAAATTAGGTGAACCGGTAACTGATTCCGCATATTTTTTTCCAATTGAACACTTCATCGACTCAATCAAATTTTCGAATACAATAGAAATAAGATTAGACACTTTTTCGGTCGAATGGTATTCTGAACAATTGCGCTTCATGAGTGAGCCCATACTTTACAACTTTTATCTAGGTAAACAGGTGTATAGATTAACTTGGTTAAGGTCACTTCACCCAGGCATTGTTCTTAGACTGGAGAATCTAAATGGTGAAATTATTCTAACCCAAAAAGAATTGACGCTAATAAAACCTTGGAAACGAGTAGATAGTGTTACATATACATATGCCCCAGAGCGATTTAAACTCAAGGATAAATCTAAAAAACTGAAAAGCGAGTTCTGGAGAGATTTTGAACGACTACTAGCTGACAATAACTTTGACAATATGCCAACAACGGTTGCTTGGGAAGTGGGAACTGACGGATCAGAGTGGATATTGGAACGTCATGATAAAGACGGATACTTTGTGGTAAATCGTTGGACTCCAAATGAAAGGCAATACAAAAACTTTCGTGAAATAGGAGATTACCTGATTGATGCAAGTATTTTTAAGAAAGATGAACGTTATTGACTATTGCTAACAATTGCTTCCATGAATGGGGATTCAGCGATCGGTGCATTTTCGTGGGGATTGGAAAGCCCACCACAAGTTTTAAATTTAAACTAGGCCAGCCTTCGCCAAAGCTGCGGTTGGCAAAGCGCTGCTAAGTGCTAGTGGAAACGGAAGTACGTAACATTCCCACGCTCATTTTATCGAGGCGATAGCAACAAGTGAAATGAAACTCTATCAAAAACTTAAAAATAGAATTGATTGGAATGAACCCGTTGAACTTCAGTTAGAACGTTTAGCAGAGTTTGACAATATCACTAACGAAGAGATTGAAGAGTTAGCTCAAACATGCCATAAGTCAACGGAAGCAGGAATTCTTCTTGAGTATTTGGGACATGAAAGGTTAATGCCATATTTACATCTATTCCTTGAATTTCTTCAAGATATGAACTGGCCTGCCGCAGGTGGCGCCTCAAAGATGTTGACAAAAGCTGGAAAAGTCATTATTCCAGAAATAAGAAGGGTTTTTCAAGAAGTCAATAATGACCAAATATGGCATTATTGGATATTGCTAGGGATCGTTCAATATTTTGAAAAAGAACTGATTCTAGAAATGAAAGCGGATTTGATAGAATTAATTTTAAGGGCTGACAAAGATGGTGCTTCAATTCAGGCTCTACGGATTTTAAAAGAGAAACAAATATTATCCTCGGAAGAAGTAGAAAATCGGTATTGTTACTTGCTTGACAAATACAGTGGTGATTTGTATTGGACAAACGATTTAAATGAAGAAATAAAGCCAGTTGCTAACAAAACCTAAACTGTTAGCCAAATGAAAAACGCACCTGCTAACTTTCAAAAATAAAAGTAGCCAGGATTCCCACATCTCACATATGATATCATGATGGCCAATACGTCCACTATTGAAAAGCTTGGAAGCAACATCACGTTGCTAATACTTACGGTCTTACTTTACAATTGCACAAACGCAGGAAAGATCGATTTCAGTACCGACTATCTTAAAATACAAATCAGCAAGGGTGGCTTTATTACCAGTATGCAAAATATCGGGGAAGAGCCCTACCGGGAATTTAGTCCGCTTGATAAGCCATCACCCTTAATGCAGCTTTACGATGGCAAAAGGAAAGTATATTATGAACCCGTCAGCGCAAAATTCAGCGAAGAATATCAAGCCATCACGCTAAGCTATTCTAACGGTTCGGTCGCTCAAGTCAGCGTGACGACGCAGGAAAAGTATTTGAAGTTTACGCTTCAGTCCCTTGCACCACGCAACGGAATTGATGGCATTCAATGGGGGCCCCATCATACGAATATCACGAACCTGTTTGGGGAAATTATTGGCGTTGCCAGAGACACGAGCGAGACGGTCAATTATGCCATTGGCGTGCTTGCCCTCAACGACAATACCCTGGGTGGCACTTCTGAAACTGTAGCCGACGCAGCGCCTTTTCAGTACATCATCCATTCTCCCGATCCGGAGCTTTACCCCCTCCCCGACTCATTGCACGAAGGACAAATTTTTACCCTGGGAGGAAACGGAATCAGCGATGTTGCCTTTTACGCACACAAGGAACCGTACTACAGAATCATGTATGGCAACTCTGCACTCGTCGACGAAAAGGGAAGGATTTCCATTAACTACCACTCCAGAGACAGAACATTTGAAAGAGAAGTATACTATTCACTCATACCGAATATGGCAGCCAACACGCCAAACCATCTGGAGGTTCAGCCATTGCCGGGGGTCGATTATATAGGCTCATCCATTGCTTTGTGGGGCAGCCCCGACAGCACTGCCTTGATGGATGTGATTCAGGACATTGTGTTGCAGGAAGGCTTGCCGTATCCAACAATCAACGGGAAATGGGTGAAAGATCCCACCGCTTTCGTGCCCGATGCTTTTACCAGCGGAAACTTGAATGACAGTATCATATCGTACACATCGAGGTTAGGCTTTACGACTATCAGCTTGTACGACCAGGGATTTCTAAAGCCAGACAGAGGAAACGAAGCTTACATAGACGGGCATAATTTTGAGCACAAGCCGATAAAATTAACTTCCGGCAACAAATCTCATAAGGAGTTTTCCCAGATGGCTGCAAAGTATGGAATTAGCATTGGAAGGACCCCGATCACCAATTCGCTGGCTCCCGGATCCAAAGACGCCAGTCCCCTGCCAAGTGATAGTTTGTGTTATCAACAGAGGCGTTTGCTGGCAAAAAGCATCAGTCCCACCGATACCGTCATTATCGTGGACGATCCAACTCATCTTGAGGAAATTGCCAGCTGGGAAGGGCATGCCAAAAACCTGAACATGATAAAAATCGGCAAGGAATTGATCTATTATCTCGGTGTTTCCGAAGAAGAACCCTACAGGCTCCTGAATGTAAAACGTGGGTACTGGGAAACTATGGCTACGAGTCATCCATCCAACGACACCATTTATAAGCTTCAGGTGACGCTGAATTATGGTTATGATGGTTTGATCCCCAATATGCAGCTGCAGGACAAAATTGCCGAATACTACGCAGACGTTTGTTTTATCAACGGTTTAGGCTACTATGATTTCGACGGGCAGGAGTTTCTGTTTAACAACGGCCATGGCTACTACTCGGCGAAGCGCTTTTTCCGCAAGATGTTTGAAAGGGCTGCAACTCTTGGCATTCCCCCTATTCGTTTTACGGGGGCCACATTGTCAGAAGGCTCATGGCATTATCAAAGTATCTGGAATGTTGGGGGTGGAAAAAACCTGTATGATGTTGACACCAGAGAATGGGGCAGCACTACCAGCCAGGGAAAAGACCTGCGGGACGTTACGTACGCCAACTTCTTCCCGGTGGGCATGGGGGTCAATTTCCCCATTAATTCTCAATCAACGGTGGAGCAATACGAGCATATACAAGCTGTTTCTGTTGGCGTTGGAACAACATACAGCCTGGTTCTGAATCAGAAAGATATTGAAAGCTGCCCTCAAAAAGAGGCTATTTTCAAAGCAATCAGAACCTGGGAGGATGCCCGTGCCGCCAATGCATTTCCCCGGAGTGTGAAAAAACTACTGGCTGACCCAGAAAGAAACTGGACACTACAGGAAGGCGAAAACGAAGATACCTGGGTGCTGCACGAATTAAAAGACGGTAAAACAAACAAGGCGTTCGTTTTGCACGGCGGTGAGAGCCACCAGGCTCATTAAAAAGCATGTGTAATTCCTGCGTGGTGGGCGTAAGATCATTACTGAGGTAATTACGAAGACAGCATGTTAGGCTAAGAAGGTGTCTTCACTCCATTAACTAAGGAATCTCTTGAAGAAGCTCTTTCGGGCGAGTTGGATACTCACCTGAAATTCGGTGGGCTTGGAATTTCCGCTACAAAGTATAATTTTATTCATCGGCCAGCCTTCGCTAAAGCTACGGTTGGCAAGGCGTGGCTAAGTGCTAGTGTAAAGGGAACTGCATTCCCCCTCTCCGCACGATCACCATGCCTTGTCCTCAATTTTGACAAGTATATGAATCGAATAATTTACTCTTTTATACTCTTAGGTTTCGCAGCAAGCTGCTCATTTTTGAGTTCAACGTCAGAAGGTTATGAAAACGCAGTTAATCAGGTTAATGCTATCGCTAAGGGAGACTTCAATGAAGCTGTTTCGTATTTTGATGTTGACCTATCAGATACGGCTCAAGTAAATCAGCTAAAGACAGCACTGCCCAACCTGCAAAATGCCATCACTGAAAACTTCGGAACTGAATTTGATTTATCCTTTTCAAAGTCTGGCAAGAAATTCTCCTTTTCCACCGAGCATGAAGCTGTAGTTAAGCCGCTAAAAGTCAAAATTCAAATTGAAAACGATACGCACTTCGGAATAATAGAAGCAACAATTAGCGAACAAAACGACAAGATTCAATACATCAATTTATTGAACTACAAAAAGGAAATTCCTTCATACCTTCTACTTTACATTGCAGGACTAATTGCGATTGGTGTCGTAGCTGTGAACATCATGGCCATTAACAGAATCCGTAAGAGTAAACTTAAACGAAAGTGGTTAAGAATAATTGGCGTTTTGGTCTTTAATGTGCCTGCAATAACCTTAACAGCACTTGGTCATCTTAGCATTGATTTCTCCTTCCAAATACTGTTTGGTGTTGGTTTCAGTGCAACGGGAATTGACGAGACTATGGTGGTATTCGGAATCCCCATTGGATCCATACTGACATTTATTGTGATCAAGAATAAAGAAATAAAAGAGGAAAGCAACGGCTATGAATGAATCTGGTCTTATCTGCCAGGATACCTTCGTGGGGGCTAAAAAAACCCACCACAGTTGATGGATCAAAATAAGGCGTGGTTATAAGCGAATGGAAAAGACAGTGCTTTTTCTAATCCCAACCACAACACAGCCGTTGGCAACCACGCATCTGTTGAAATTGTTTAAATTTGATTGAATCATCATACACTGAGTATGTATGAAAAGAGCAACCACACATTTAAAAAGAATAGAAAATGAAAAAATCATTGGATGTGGCCGACTACAGCCTTAGACAGATGATCGTTGGCATAACAATCATAGCCATGGTTCTGTCGGCTGGCTGTACTTCACTGCCTGAGATTCAATTTCCGGTGAAAGTAGGTGTGAAGCCAGAAAGTATCACGAAAGGGTTCAACGGCAACTACTATGTTTCAGTAATGAATGGTAGTGAACCTGGCGATGGTGAGATAGTTGAAATTTCCAAAAGTGGTGTAAAGGTTTTTGCAAAAGGTTTTGATGAGCCCAAAGGCATCGTCTACATAGGGGATCGTTTATACTTTTCGGATTTGACCCGCATCTGGCAGGTTGATAAAGAGGGCACTGCAAGCATCTTTGTTGACAAGGAGAGTTTCCCGTACGAAGTGTTGTACTTAAATGACGTTGCCGTAGATGCTGACGGCAAAGGCATCTATGTAGTGGACATGGGAGCAACCAAATACATGCGTGATGAAAACAATAAGCTATGGCCGCTCGACAGCGAGCAAGCGAAACTGGTTCCGCAATTGGGGCGTATTTATCATGTTGATTTGGGAGGTCAGGTATCGGTAACACAAGACACTTCTCCATTAATGTTGAATCCAAATGGTGTGGGCGTTGACAACAATGGCGATATTATGGTGGGTGCCTTTTTCCTCGGCAATTTTTTGGTGAAACGAGATGGGGAATTAACGCCCCTGAAAGGTCAATTTAGAGGTGCCGATGCCGTGGAGCAAGATAGTAATGGTGATTACTACATTAGCAGTTGGGCACTTGGCACCGTTTGGAAAATCGATGGTCAAACTGAAGAATCAATGGTATTGATTGATGGACTAGAGTCGGCTGCAGACTTTTATTTGGAAGAAGACAAGGGACGTTTGCTCGTTCCTGATATGATGGCAGGCACAATATATGCCGTAGATATCAAGAAGTAAAAGCCAATTTTTTGAAGCCTCACAGGTGGACAACGAAAAAAAGACTTGAGCTCTTTGGAACGAGGCCCAACCCCTTGTTCTAAAAGGCATTCTTTAAACGCTGATGAAGCTCCATAAACTGGGTCAGGATGCCCAATACCGCAGACAGTTTATCTATTTGCACGTGGTGTAAAACTCAGGCAGGCTCATTCTCCCCAAGCCTGTTTTTTCAGTGTTTGAAGCATCATAGTTTTGGCCTCTCGTGTGATAAACACTTTTCACCAAGCCTTTATCACACGAGGCAGCCTAAGAGAAGTTAATACACCAATGATTCAGAAATTGGTAAGAAGTTTCCTGTATGCGCCAATTTACTGGTCACTTCCCAGCCTTCGCAATGAGAAAACTGTTCACGTCCAGCCAGTGTATAAAGGCATCGAACCAGCGGTTGCTGGTGCGGTTAGGATTCCCGAGGCCAAAACCATGTCCGCCATTCTGATAAAGGTGAAACTCGACAGGTATGCCCGCTTTGTACCAGGAGTCGATCACGCCATACTGCCCACGGAAAAGAAAGTCATCGCTTGCGATCGCACTGAACATCGGCGGAGCATTTTTCGGCACCTCCACCGGGCCCATACCGCCATAAATCGGGCCGATAAAGGCCAGCTTCATGGTCTTGGAATTGAGGGTGGAATGCATGGTGAGGCCAGCTCCCGCCGAGAAGCCAATCATACCAATTCGGTTGGTATCGACGCCCCATTCCTTGGCCCGTTTCACGATCATGGCGTAGGCAGCTTCAGCGTCTTCTAGCTGGTTAGACAAGTCTCGCTGTGGCGGGCGAGCGGGTGCAGCCTCGTTTGAAGCATCGGAAGATGCAGCTGGTGCCTGGCGGGGTCGATTCATCCAGGCCGAAAAGTCGTCGAGTGACTCTGCCGTTGGGTGAAGCCTGTACTTAAGTACAAAGGCGGCAATTCCCTGCTTGGCCAGGGCCTCTGCTACTTCCCAGCCCTCATTGCCCATCGAAAGCCACATGAAACCTCCACCTGGTGCTACAATCACAGCAGTGCCGTTAGCTTTGCCTGGTTCGGGCAGGAAGGGCGTGAGGGTGGCAGTGGAAATATTCCGTGCCATGGGGTCGCCCCACTGACGAAACCAGGTTTCTTTGGCAGGCTGATCATCGACACCCCCAGTGCCAAGCAGAATAGCCTTTGGCTCGGCAGGAGCATCAAGCGGGTAAATAGTGCCATCCTGAGCCATGGCCGAGGCGGCCAGGAAGACCAGGGCAGCTGACATGGCAACTTTGGTCAGATTAATTTTTTTGGTAAGCATGATGTGTTAGTTAGTAGGTATAAAATATATAGTTCACCAGGCGGATAGATCCACCGGCTTGAAGATCAGCTGAGAAAACAGGTACAGGCCATTTTTCCACACCTTAAAATCATGAACGCCTGGCTCAATGTGGTATATATGTGGCACCTGGTGCTGCACCAGGTAGTCGTGAGTTCTTTCGCTGAACCTAATAAGATCGTCTTTGTCGCCACAGGAAATCCAAAGCAGCTTCAGTTGAGCTTTAGCCGCTGCCGGATCCGGAATCAGCACTTCTGGCGCTTTCGTATTCGGAGCAGACGAAAAACCTCCTACCCAGGCAAATTTATCCAAATTGCCTAGTCCGAAATTAAGTGATTGGCCACCTCCCATCGACAGCCCTGCAATCGCCCGGTGCTCACGATCAGTTAGCACAGGATAATTTTTCTCCACAAACGGAATGAGGTCGTTGAGAAGGTCTTTTTCAAAGGTGGCAAACGCCTCCACCCTGGCCGGTTCAAACACATTACCCCCGGCACGGTCGTCTTTCATGGCCCGGCCGTTGGGCATCACTACAATCATGGGCTCCACCTTCTTGTCTTTGTAGAGGTTGTCCAGAATCACCTGCGGGCTTCCGCCATTCAACCATTCCTTTTCATCACCACCAATGCCATGCAGTAGATACAAAACAGGGTACTTTTTCTTTTTTGAGTATCCTGGCGGCGTATAAATCAACATCCGCCGGTCGTTACCCACCGTTTTGGAAGGGTACATCACAGAATCAATTTTCCCATGCGGTATGGATGCCTGTATTGCATCAAAGCCGGCCGGAGCCTGTTTGATAGTTTCCTGTGCAACGGCACAACGGCAAAGGACTAACAATGCGAAGAGAATCACTGGTTGTTTCATGAAGTAGGTTTAACTGTTCACTTTTTGTACATAGGATGTCTTTAGCTCATTTTTCAGCAACCATATTATACAATTGGCCTTTCTGAGTAGGCAGATCGTACAAAATCGTAGCCCGCAGCTGCGGTGGCAACACCTCAACCTTAGAAGAGATGATCGGCGTTAAAATCTCATCTGTTTGATAAAACAGATTTTCATTTTTTCCTGATGCCTGCGATAACAAATTCCCATCCGACAACTTTAAAGCATTTGGTACACGCAGGCGAAGATTGCCGCCAAGGTTCGACTGAACGATCAGCTTCACCAGCTTTCCCTCCTTCCACTGCATGTCGACAATTTCAAAACCTCCCCTTGCCCGTAATCCACTAACACTGCCGCTCACCCAAACGTCGGGAAGGGCAGGTAAAAGGTGAACAGATTCATCAGCGCTTTGCATCAGCATTTCTGCAATGCCAGACGTGCATCCAAAATTACCGTCGATTTGGAAGGGTGGATGAGCATCAAAAAGGTTGTTGTAGGAGCCACCCCCGCCATTATTGGTGCCCACTGGCGTTAGCTGATTTTGGATTAGTTTATACGCATGATTGCCATCCAGCAATCTCGCCCACCAGTTCACCTTCCAGCCCATGCTCCAGCCTGTAGAAATATCCCCACGATGAACTAGCGAAGTTTTGGCAGCATTATACAATTCGGGCGTGCGGTAGGGAGAAATTTGATTCGACGGATACAAGCCATACAAATGTGAGATGTGGCGGTGCTTGTCGTTTGGATCGTCGATGTCTTCCAACCATTCCTGCAGCTGCCCATGCTGCCCCACATGCATTGGTGCCAGCCTGCTACGCACCTGCCTGAGTGTATCAACAAACGCCGCATCTTTCCCTAAAATATCAGCGGCCTTCATCGTCGAGCTGAACACATCGAACATAATTTGGTTGGTCATGGTGGTGCCCACATCCAATGACGAGCCCTGGTGGGCTTGAGGCGCATTTTCAGGCGACATATCTGGATTTACCACCAGCCAGTGGTATTCGGGGTGCTCAACCACAAAGTCTACATAAAACGTGGCTGCGCCCTTCATAACCGGATAAGCAGTGGCCAGATACTCCTTGTCTCCGTTATAGAGGTAGTGCTCCCACAAATGCTGGCTCGTCCAACCACCCCCTGAAACCCACAGCCCCCAAAAGGCCGCATCGACCGCCCCTGTGGTGCGCCAGATATCGGTATTGTGATGGGCCATCCAGCCCCTGGCGCCATACATCACTTTTGCCGTTTCCTGCCCTGTTTCTGAAAGCTCCTTCACCATAGCGAGGAAAGGCTCATGCAACTCAGCAAGATTGGTCTTTTCAGCGGGCCAGTAATTCATTTCTGCATTGATATTGATGGTGTATTTACTGTCCCAGGGTGGCTTCATTTTATTGTTCCAGATACCCTGAAGGTTGGCTGGCTGACCGCCGGGCTGCGAAGACGATATCAGCAAGTAGCGTCCGTATTGAAAGTAGAGAGTTGCAAATTGTGGGTCATTGGCTGTGCTGAAATTTTTCAAGCGTTCATCTGTAGGCAGCTTAACAGCTTCTGTAGTACCCAGATCAAGTTTTACCCTATCAAAATAGGCCTGATAAGCCTTCACATGGCCTTTTAGGATTGCATCAAACGACTTTGGGTAAGCTGTCGTCATGTAAGAGGCAGCTCTTTGAT
Source organism: Imperialibacter sp. (assembly GCF_040222385.1). Taxonomy (GTDB): domain Bacteria; phylum Bacteroidota; class Bacteroidia; order Cytophagales; family Cyclobacteriaceae; genus Imperialibacter. The sequence continues at coordinate 341,405 of NZ_JAVKDF010000023.1, read as the reverse complement.
TTTCGTCACCACTGATGTCCTTATAGCTGTTGAAGTTGGAGGCGATAGACACGTAAATCGTTGCTGCGTTGGCTTTGGTCACCATCAGTGACGTGTCATTTTGAGATAAACTGCCGCCCTCTGTTTTGATTCGGGTTATACCTTTAAACTCAACTTTGCCTTCTACCCCTTCATGGTCAATGGTGGTGCCAGCTATGGTCAGTTCTTTAGCAGCAGTTGTTTGTACCACAACTTTTGGCTGCGGAGTAGAATAGGACGCTGTGAATGAAATACTCTTGGGCTTGTCGGCAGTCAGGCGAATCACAATCACCCGATCGGGAAATGAAGCCAGCACTTCTCGTGTGTAGGTAACACCTCCCACCATATAAGACGTTTTCGCAACGGCTCTTTCCAGGTCTAACTCACGGTAGTAATTCGTAAAGTTTTCATGTCCCTCAAATGCCAGGTTAAGGTTACCCACCGGCTCAAACATCTGGCCATGAGATTTTTTAGTGATAATCGTTTTGTTGGCCAGCTGTTCGGCTTCCTTCTGGTTGCCTTCAAATATGAGCGTTCTGATTTCCGGCAGCGATTCCAGCGCCAGGGGATTATCGTTCCGGTTAGGACTGCCGCTCCAAACGGTGTGCTCGTTGAGTTGGATCGTTTCCCTTTCCACATTGCCATACACCATGGCGCCCAGGCGTCCGTTTCCAACGGGCAAGGCATTTTCCCAGGTATCACCAGATGGACTTTTGTACCAAAGTTTAAGCCCTGCATCCTGAGCGAAGCTCGAGGAACAGACCAGAAAGAGGACAACGGTCAATACTTTTGTCATAGGGTGCTAGTTGAATACTGCTCAAAAAGACCGGCTCAATTAAGCAGTTAAAGTTATTAGTGTCAAATTAACACTTTTTTTCTTTCGATGAAGGAAACTTGTAAAAAACCGCTTGGGCCTTGATGGCGTTTGTCGTTGTTTGTGGGGTCTCTGCTTAAGGGCTGGTAGTCCAAAAGCTTTGCTAAGTTGTCAGATTGAAGTATGGCAAAGGTTCCGTACTCGCCGATTCAAACAACAAGCCAGCTATCCTATTACTGGCTATCCAAATGTTTCGTCAATTCAGTACCGGCTTCTGTAATCTGTTGGTCCAGCTCTTTTGCCGAAGCATCGATCATCCTGATGTACTCCTTCAATTCAGCCTCCTTGGCAGTTGTAGTGAGTTGGGTTAAACCAAGTAACCTGGCCAAAGGGCCACGGACTTTATGAGAATTGAATAATGAAAACTTAATGAGCCGTTCATTGCTCAGTTGCAGCTCATTTGTCCTTTGTTGCACCTTGAGTTCCAGCAGAGCGTTGGCTTCCTCTATTAGCTGCTTCTGGCTAGCAATAAATTCGTTCTTAAGCGCAAGTTTTCTGTTGGTCTTGTTACGAATTCTGAGCACACCATAGATCGACAACAGGCTTATGGCAAGTAGTATACAAATTACCACTGTGGCCTGGTAAATTCTCTCCTGTTTCTTCAACAACTCATTCTGAAGTAAATTTTCACTTTCAAGCAGCTCATTTTTAAGAGCTATCTGGGCATAATTCCTTTGTTCAATGAGGTTGATTTTGTTCTCATTGAAGACACTGTCTTTGTAGGCAATGGACAATGATTGCTCGTTAAATGCCTTTTCATACTGATTTAAGGCAACATATATCTTGGATCGATGCTCATGTATTTCAATCAGCTCAGATTTTGCATTGATATCATTTGCCAGTGCCAGAGCCAAATTACTGTTCGCCAAAGCATCTCCCAACTTGCCATTGATAAAATCCAACTGACTGACCGACAAGTAGGTCATTCCCTGCCCCTGGATATGGTTAATGCTTTTCCAAATTGCCAGCGCTTCTTCAAACCGTTGCCCGGCAAGGTCTGATTCGCCGAGATCCATATGCACTTTACCAATACTCAATAGCGAGGTAGCTACACCTCTGGGGTTATCGATTTTTTTCCTAATGGCCAAGGCCTGATCCAGGTATGTCAGCGCCAAATCAAATTCTCCCTGTTGCTGAGCTACTAGTCCTAAGTTATTTTTACTGTAGCTGATCCCTAACTCATCATTAATTTCATGCCGAATGGCCAGCGCTTTCTCAAACCATTTAGTCGCTTCCTTCCAATTTTTTGTACTTCGAAAAATGTTGCCAATATTATGATAGGTATTACCAAGCCCAAGTTGACCACCAATAACCTCCCGAATATTGATTGACGAATAGTAGAGATCCAGAGCCCTGTAATAATCGCCCTGCACCCAGGCAGCAACGCCCAGGTTATTCAGGGCAGTTGCCTCTCCTTCCTTGTAGGCGATTTGTTTTGATAGCTCAAGCGCTTTATTGCCATAGCTATTGGCTTTCCCTAAGTCAGAGAACCACAATTCCTTACATAAATCATTTAACAGATCGACTTTTTCCTCCGAATTGGCAGCCTCCGATATCCTACTTACCAGAAGCGAGTCATTTTGACCTCTGCAGACTTTGCATAGAGATACCAAAAGCGAAAAGAAAAATATGAATCCCCTGCTCTTCATTTTACACAGCAATCGATGACTTGTTTTAGGGGCGAAGAATGAAAATACTTACAAACCCCAGTTAACCACAACATACAAAAAAAACATCCGTCGAAAGTGATAAATATAATAGTTTACTGTTCTGCTCTCTCCAATCACCTCATATTCAACTTCCTGCAAGTGGCTTTTTGATTGAGCGGCTGCCTAAATGAGGCGCTGTAGAAAGCCATTCTTTGTATATACCCTCTCCCATCCTAAATGCCGCCTGCCGCAAACCATTCTGCGCCAAACCGTTTTTGATCGTTTGCAACACCATGGCTTTGCCTTGTGGTGTGGCAAATACCTGATCCATGGTGTTCACCCGGCCATAGGGAATATCGGCAGCTAGAAAGGCCTGGCAGAGCCGATCAATGTCATGCGCCAGGAAGGCAGCTATAAGCAGTGGCTTGAGCATCTCTCTGTTTTTTACCCGGGCAGCGTTGGTGTTGAATTCCGGCTTTTGCGACAGTCCATTCAAATCCAGAATGTGGCACAGGGCTTTGAACTGCTTGTCAGAACCAACAGCAATCATTAACCACTGTTCATCGGCTGTTTTGAAGATATTGCCGTAAGGCGCAATATTGGGATGCTCAGAACCCAATCTCTGAGGTACCTCCCCTGCCACCAGCCAGTTGGTGGCCTGGTTCACGAGCGAGGAAATGGCCGCTTCCATCAATGACACTGTGACGTAGCTACCCTTCCCCGACTTCATTCTTTTAATCAACGCCAGCAACAAGCCTTCCTTTAACTGGTGTCCGGCCAAAACATCGGTGAGAGCCACGGGCATCTTTTGTGGCACACCTTCCTTCTCACCATTCAAAAACACAAAGCCACTTTCCGCCTGCACAATGGCATCGTAGCCCACTCTGTCTTCATCGAGCCCGAAACCCGTGATGTGACCGTAGATCAGGTCGGGCTTCAATGCCTTCAAATCGGCATAACTCACCCTCAGATTTTCTGCATCGCCAGGCTTGTAGCTGGCAATGACGATGTCCGCTGTTTTCACCAGCGCATAGAGCTTTTCAATGTCTTCTCTCTTTTTCAGGTTGAGCAGCACCGATTTTTTCCCGGCATTCACCGACATGAAATAGGCCGACATATCGGAATCGGTCGGTTCTGATGCCAGCTTCCAGCTGCGGGTCACGTCGCCGCCTGTCTCCGGGTTCTCGATTTTGATCACCTCAGCGCCCAATTCTGCAAAAAACTGCCCTACGCTGGGGCCTGCCAGCACGGAGGCCAGCTCGATTACTTTGAGGTCGGAAAAGATTGCTGTACTTTGCACGTTATGAGTAGAAATAAGACGATGGCAAAGATAGGCAGGTTTTTGAGCATACTGATGGTTACCCTATTTTCTTGCCTGGCGGCATATGCACAGCCACAGGAAGGCATCTGGCGGGGCACGCTGGATATGCAGGGGATGCAACTGCCTTTCAACTTTGAAATGAAGCTGGAGAACAATATTTGGAGGGTATACCTGTTGAATGCCGAAGAACGCCTCCTCATCAGAGACAGCAAAGTGAAGGAAGACTCCATTTACCTTCCCATGAACCTTTTCGATTCCTACATTGTCGCTGCCTTTCAGGGCGACCACCTGGAGGGGGTATTTGTAAAAAACTACTCTGAAGATTACAAAGAAACCTTCAAAGCTGACTATGGCCTTGAGTATCGCTTTTTTCCTGACAGCGACGAGCCTGTCACAGACTTTTCTGGCAGGTGGGCCATCAATTTCACCTCGGAGGACGACAGTATAACGTCAATTGGACTTTTTAAGCAGGAAGCCAACCGTATTTGGGGCACCATTCTTACCGCCACCGGGGATTTCCGCTATCTCCAGGGCAATGTGAAGGGGAAAAATCTCTACCTCAGCACTTTCGATGGGGCCCACGACTTTATCTTTCAGGCCAGCCTCCTCGGCCCCGGCAAGCTGGTCGGGCTTTGGCTATATGGCAAAAATTATAAAGAGGGCTGGTCAGCCACAAAGGATCCCTCCGCCGAAATCCCAGATTTTACCAACGTCGCCTACAGTAAAAAAGACCAGCCATTTGAGTTTTCTTTGAAAGGACTTGATGGGAGAACAATTACTCATAATGACCCCGCACTGAAGGGAAAACCCGTCCTTCTGCAAATTTTTGGTACCTGGTGCTCCAATAGCATGGACTTGTCCAACTTTATCGACGATTGGCTCCAGGCCCATCCTGATTCCGGGTTTGAATGGGTGGGCCTGAGTTTTGAAACGAATGAAGACCTGGCTTATGGCAGGCAGCGCCTGGAAAATTGGCGGACTTTTATGGATACGGATGCAAAATTGGCCTTCGGCGGCAAAGCGGACAAAACCTCCGCTTCGATGATGTTCCCTACCCTCAGTCGGGTAAATGCCTACCCTACCCTCATTATTCTCGACAAGGATCACAAGCCTGTGAGAACCTATGGCTTTTTCAACGGCCCTGCCACGGGAGAGTACTACGAAGTCTTCAAAGAAGACTTTGAAGCGGTGGTTCAAAGTGTGCAGGGAAATCGCTGACAAAAGTCACACTGACAGGTCGGAGGTGATCATAATTTAAGGTTTTTTTGTAGGATACCTTCGGGTACAAAAAAGCAGCCATGATACCCGAAGTAAATGATATAATACTAGCTCAGCTTCAAAACCTGGAAACTGCACTCGCACATGAGGCAAGAGTTTACAACGACCGGATTGAGCAGGTTCATCCAGCCAACAAAGCCTCAGCACTGAACCTTATCCACTACCTGACCCTTCGGAAAGCCGATCTCCGGCCCTTACAGGACAAACTGCACTATTTGGGGCTTTCTTCACTTTCCAATTCCGAAAGTCACACCCTGCACCAGGTTCGCTCGGTCATTCAGTGGTTGAATCATCAACCTTACCACGGCCACCCCGATGATATCGATCCGGCGACCGCCCGGGCTATTGCGCAGAGGCAATCCATGCATTTGTTTGGTCAGCGCTCCAGCAACGAGACACCATTTATCATGGTCACGCTGGATGCCCGAATGGCCGACGACGTTGGATTGGTTTCTCAGTTTTTAGAGCAGGGAATGGACGTAGCCAGAATCAATTGCGCCCATGATGATGAAGCAATATGGAGGGTACTGGTTTCTACCTTAAAACAGGCAGTCGCTGCGACGGGAAAAAGCTGTCGGATTTACATGGATCTTGCCGGGCCCAAATTGCGCACAGGCATTCCTGGCAAAGGAAAAGATAAAAAGCGGTTGAAAATAGCTGAAGGGCAAACACTGAAACTTGTGGAGCCCGAGTACGAGGCAGGCGAAAAAGAGCGGGTTGTGAGCTGTAGCGTAAGGGGCATTATCGCACAATTGAAGCCCGGGCAGAAAGTGCTTTTTGATGATGGGCTTATCAGCACAACTGTCGTAAAGGTAAAAGGCAACCAGGCTCACCTCACGATTGACAGGGTCTCTGGCACTAAACCCCATCTCAAGGTCGGCAAAGGCATTAACTTTCCCAACGCTCAGCTTGAGATTGTCAGTTTAACAAAGGAGGACAAACAGGCACTGCCCTATATTTGCCAGGAGGCCGACATGGTAGGTTACTCTTTTGTGCGAACAGTTGACGACTTAAAAGTACTTCAAAGCAGCCTATCAAACCTAAGCGACACCCCTCCTCACATCATCATCAAAATAGAAACACCCGAAGCGTTTGTCAATCTGCCCGAGTTGCTATTGCAGGGAATGACAAAAAACACCATGGGCGTAATGATTGCCAGGGGAGACCTGGCAGTGGAAGTTGGGTTTGAGAGGATGAGTGAGTTGCAGGAAGAAATCCTGTGGATTTGTGAGGCGGCCCATGTCCCGGTCGTTTGGGCCACCCAGGTGCTGGAAACACTTAATAAGACAGGCATAGCTACCCGTTCGGAGGCGACCGATGCTGCCAGGTCGTCTATGGCCGAATGTGTGATGATCAACAAAGGATTGCATACCGTAGAGGTGATCAGGTTCCTGAAAGACATCTTGAGCCGAAGCGGTGGGCACCGCACCAAACGAAGGCACCTATTCAGGCCCTTGTCAGTAGCACAGCATTTCTTTAAGGAAAGGGAGCTTCTGCAAGAACTAACCGCTTCAGAAAATGCTTAATAAGGCGACTTCTGGTTGACGGAAGAGTTACCCGAAAAAATAAAAACTATGTGGAACGAAAGGTACGCCAAAACTGAATTTGCTTACGGCAAAGAACCAAACGATTTCTTGAAACAACAAATAGCGGAGAAAGCGTCAGGCAAGGTACTTTGCCTCGCTGAAGGACAGGGGCGAAATGCTGTATATCTGGCTGGCTTGGGCTATGAGGTCACAGCAACCGACCTGTCTTCAGTGGGTTTAGAGCGTACAAAGGAATTGGCAAAAGAAAAGGGTGTTGCAGTCACCACGCTGCAAGTTGACTTAGGCGAATACCAGATAGCCAGCGAAGCATGGGATGGCATCGTCTGCGTTTTTGGTCACTTCCCTCCTTCAGTGAGAACCCATGTGTTAAGTCAACTAAATAGCGGTCTGAAGCCCGGTGGCTTTCTATTAATGGAAGTTTATAGCACAGACCAGCTCGGCTATGGTACAGGTGGGCCAAAAGAACTATCCATGCTGTACACGCTGACTGAGCTTAAGACCATGCTGGAGCCATCGTGGGATTTTAAAGTTTTACACCAAACCGAAAGAGAAGTCAACGAAGGTGAGTATCACAACGGAAAGTCGTCGGTGATTCAGGTTTATGCAAGGAAGAAATAGACCAGCTTAAATTTTCGGTAACACCCACGGCTTCCTGTAGCTCGGAAACACCAGCGCATTCGCTGCTTTGTTGTTGACGATCTGACGCCTGGTTTCGTCGTAGGAAACAGGGCCGCCGCCTCGCAGCGACAAGTTGCCCAAGTGGGCATAGATGCCTGCGATACGTCCCATGTCGATGGTGCAGTTGGTTGCGCCCCTGCTTTTGATACAATCAAGAAAATTACGAACGTGCTCCGGGTGGTAATTTTTTCCTTTTTCGAAAAGTATCGGCTCCATGGTTGGGCTTCCGTTTCTGTTTTCGGGCTTCAACTCCCAGAATTCTCTATTGGCAACAATCGTGGCATCGTCACCCTGAATGGCCAGGCCATAGGGCTTGTTGTACGGCCCGCTCTGTATGCCCGCCGTGTGATCCCAGGTCAGTACAAAGTCTTTCATTTGATACACGACCGATAAGGTATCGGGGGTTTCATGGTTGTAGTCGGGGAAGGAAAGATTGCCCCCGGCCGAGCTCACACTCATGGGCATGTAGTCGACTTTGCCAGCCCAAAGGGCCATGTCGAGCAAATGCACGCCCCAGTCGGTCATGAGCCCGCCACCGTAGTCCCAAAACATCCTCCAGGAACCATGAAAACGAGTGGGATTGAAAGTCCGGTCAGGTGCTGGCCCAAGCCAGGTATTGAAGTCAACACCAGCTGGTACCGGCTCGTCAGGCTTCATGAGTTGACCAATGCCATAGCCGAAATTACCCCACACTTTGATCTTGCGAAGTTTGCCCAGCTTTCCACTGTGCACCATGGCCATGATATCCGCCCAATGGGTGCCGCTGCGCTGTTGCTGACCAACCTGCACCACCTGCTTGCTGTATCTTTTAGCAGCAGCAGTCATTATCTCTATTTCTCCAATACTATTGGCCAGGGGTTTTTCAACATACACATCTTTCCCGGCTTGCAGCGCTTCCGCAAAAGGCAAACAATGCCAGTGATCGGGCGTGCCGATGATGACAGCGTCAATATCTTTATCAGCCAACAGCTCTCGGTAGTCTTTGTACAGCTTTGGCTTTTTGCCTTGCTTTTTCTCGACTTGCGCCGCTTTGTCATTCAGCACATTTTCATCCACATCGCAAAGCGCCACGCATTGAGCATCCTCATTATTCATGTGGTTCTCAAGTATCCAGTAGCCCTGGCCACGGCAGCCGATAAGGCCAACGTTGATGACATCGCTGGGAGCGGCCTTTCTGCGACCTGCTAAAACAGCTGATGGAAGAATAGTCAAAGCGCCCAGTCCAAGGGTGGTGTGCTTCACGAAGGTACGTCTGTTGGTAGTCATTATGGAGTAGGTATGTATCTCTGTCTAAGCTAAAAGGATATTTCCCATTATGAAAGCAGAAATGTAGATTTGGGCCTGGAGGTGCAAGTAAGAAACTAAACTAGTTATGCCGGAAATTCCTGAATCCAATAAAAACAGGCTCAAAAGGGCTGTTCTTTGGATTGTGATCATCTTGCTTCTTTGGTTGATTTTTGGCTGCTCGGGCAAAGCAGAGAAAACGGAACAAGACCCATGTGCCTCCTTTGAATGTCAGCATAGGGCTATCGTGAGGGCTGATACCGCTGAAAAGTCCCTGACCCTTGTTTTCACTGGCGATGAATTTGCTGACGGTGCTGCACACATCATTGGTGTGCTGACCAGACAACAGGTGAAAGCAGGCTTCTTTTTCACGGGTAATTTTTACAGCAACCCGGCATTTGAGGAAATCATCTATCAGCTCAAACAAGACAGCCATTACCTGGGCGCTCACTCCGACAAGCACCTGTTGTATTGCTCCTGGGAAAACCGTAACAGCCTGCTGGTGACAAAACAGGAGTTCACACAAGACCTTGAAGCAAACTATCTCAAAATGGAGCGGTTTGGAATAAGAAAATCAGACGCCCCCTACTTCCTGCCGCCCTACGAATGGTACAACGACAGCATCAGCACATGGACAAGTGACTTCGGGCTCCAGCTGATCAACTTCACCAGCGGCACCAGATCCAACGCCGACTACACCACGCCAGACATGCCGAACTACCGAAGCAGCGAGGTCATCTACAACAGCATCCTGGAGTACGAGCAAAAAGACCCGGCAGGTCTCAACGGCTTTTTGCTGCTCGTCCACATTGGCACAGCGCCAGAAAGAACCGACAAGTTCTATATAAGACTGGAGGAGCTCGTTGTTGACTTGAGGGCGAAAGGGTATGAGTTCAAATCACTTGTTGACCTGCTGTCTAGTAATTAGATGACGCACCAGTAAATTTTTATAGATTCGAACTAAGTTCGACTTTACTACGCACCCTGTATGGCTATCATCTATTTTCAGTTGCTTCTTTCCTTCCTTCTCCCAACCGATTCAAGTTTCTCTCCAGAGGCAGAGCCAACATATATTCGCATCAACCAAATTGGCTACTTACCAAATGAAAGTAAAGTCGCCATCGTCTTTTCCAATTCGCCGGTAAAAGAGGCTTTTCAATTAGTTGATACCAACACTGGATCACCCGTGGCCATAGTAAAACCAAGCAGGTCAAAAGCCAAGGGATGGGGTACTTTCAGCTACTTCTATGAACTGGACTTTACCTCCATCGCCAAAGAAGGCACCTACAAGCTGGTTGGTCAGAAGAGCCAGGCAGCCTCCCGCCAGTTTACCATCTCAGATAAAGCCTATAGCGGCCAGACCAAGCCCCTGCTCACCTTCATGCGCCAGCAGCGCTGCGGCTACAACCCCTTCCTCGACATGGTGTGCCACCAGCGTGACGGACGCAGCATGTTTGGCCCCATGCCCGACTCCACCTATGTGGATGTGAGCGGCGGCTGGCACGACGCTGGAGACCAACTAAAGTACCTGATCACAGGCAGCTATGCCACGGGGCACATGCTATTGGCCTATGAGCTGTTTCCCAAACGTTTTGCTGACAAAACCAATGCCCTTGGCCAGCCAGGTGGCAATGGGCTTGCCGACGTGCTCGATGAAGCCAAATGGGGACTCGACTGGATCCTCAAAATGCATCCAGCACCCGACCAGCTCATCCATCAGGTAGCCGACGACCGGGACCATAAAGGCTGGAAAATGCCGGACAATGACCCTTCGGATTATGGCTGGGGATCCAATAGCTACCGGGTGGCTTATTTCGCTACCGGAGAACCTCAGGGCCTGATGAAGTATAAAAGTGAAGCCACCGGGGTCGCCAATCTTGCTGGACGATCGGCCGCTGCGCTGGCACTGGGCGCCCGCATCTGGAAAAACGACCCGAAAGATGCGTCGTTCGCCTCCGACTGTCTGGAAGCAGCCAAAACGCTGTACGCTCTTGGAAAAACAAAGGAGGGCTTTCAGCAAGGCAATTCGTATGGTGCTCCCTACCGCTACACCGAACAAACCTGGACTGACGACATGGAGTGGGGAGCGGCCGAACTCTACAAGACGACAGGCGAAAGGGCATATCTGGAAGATGCTAAAAAATACGCTCGCTTAGCTGGCACCGAGGGCTGGACAGTACTCGATACGGCGGCCCACTACCAGTACTACCCTTTCATCAACCTGGGGCACTATGCCCTTTATGATGTGGTGGAACCGGCATTTCAGGATACACTGGCTAGCTACTATCGGGCGGGGATTGACTTTACGCTGAAGAAGGCTGCTCGCAACCCTTACAACATCGGCATCCCTTTTATCTGGTGCTCCAACAATCTGTTGACAAGCCTTGCGGCCCAAATCATTCTTTACGAGAAAATGACAGGCGACCTGCAATACCACAGCTATTTGGTGGCACAGCGAGACTGGCTATTTGGCCGAAACCCATGGGGCACCACCATGTTTACCGGCATGCCCGAAGGTGGCGAATACCCTACAGACGTACATACCAGCGTGTGGGCAATGACAAAAAAGGAGGTGCCTGGTGGGCTGGTGGACGGACCATTATTTGGCAGCATCTATTACAAAATGCTGGCTGTGGAGCTCTCAGAACCAGATGAATTCGCTGCTTTTCAGAACCCTTTCGTGGTGTACCACGACGACATTGGCGACTACTCCACCAACGAACCGACTATGGATGGTACGGCTGGCGCAATTTTGATGATGGCTTATTTTGGGGTGGATAATTAGGAAGAGGGTGAAGTATTCTTACTTCGTCCGCTCAATGGTATACTGAACCAACTGCTTCAGAGAAGTTTTATAAACCGAGTCTTTAAACTCATCAAGAATGACGAGTGCCTCCTGATAGTGGCGCTCCATGGCGTCTCTGGCGTAATCGAGCCCGCCGGATTGCTTCACGTAGTCGATTACCTCAGTCCGCTTTTTGGGCTTGTCGCTGTCGTGTCGGATAATGCTGAGGATTCGCTTTCTGTCGCTTGGGCTCGCCTCACGTAAAGCATAGATCAACGGTAGTGTCAGCTTCTTTTCTTTGATATCAATGCCCAGTGGCTTGCCAATTTCGTCAGCGCCATAGTCAAAAAGGTCGTCCTTGATCTGAAAAGCCAAGCCTATCTTTTCTCCGAACATACCCATCCTGTCAATAGAAGCCTTATCGGCCCCGACGGAAGCCACGCCCACCTTGCAGCAGCTAGTAATTAAGCTGGCTGTCTTTTGCCTGATGATATCATAGTAAACTTCTTCTGAGATATCCAGCTTTCTGGCCTTTTCCATTTGGAGCAGCTCGCCCTCACTCATTTCCTTCACCGCCTCGGACACAATTTTCAGCAAGTCGAAATCACCATTGTCAACCGAGAGTAACAGCCCCCTCGATAGCAAAAAATCACCCACCAACACTGCAATTTTGTTTTTCCAGAGCGCATTAATGGAAAAGAAACCTCTCCGGTAGTTGGCGTCATCCACCACATCGTCATGCACCAGCGTAGCCGTATGAAGCAGCTCTATCAACGACGCCCCTCTGTAAGTAGCGTCGGTAATAGGCCCATAAACACCAGCGCTAAGGAATACAAACATGGGCCGCATTTGCTTGCCCTTTCGCTTCACTATATAGGTCATTATTTTATCCAGCAACATGACATTACTCTTCATGGAGTGTCGGAATTTCTTCTCGAATTCAGTCATTTCTTGCGCAATGGGCGCCTGGATATCTTCTAGTTGAAGCTTCATATGTTTGCGGCACAATAATAACAGGTTAAACCTGCTTTGCAAAAGCAATACCAGGTGGTAAACCCTCTGATAAAGGCTATAGTTTCGGCCAGGGAAACAAAATTCACCTTTTATTTGCCACCCGGAAAGTTTGATTTGATCAATTCAGCAAAAACTTCGAGGTTAGGTGATATTTTCCTCCTTAGCCCTTAAAATAAACAATACCTATGCGTCGAATACCTTATTTCCTGGTGGATGTATTTACGCAGTCACCCTTTGGCGGCAATCAGCTGGCAGTGATACCCAAAGGCGACCTCGTTAGAGAAGAAGAAATGACGCAGATTGCCAGAGAGTTTAACCTTTCAGAAACCACTTTCATCTACTCTCCTGGAAATGAATATCACAATGCCCGGGTGCGTATATTTACCCCTGGTCAGGAACTGCCATTTGCCGGCCACCCTACATTGGGCACCGCTTTTGTTATTGCAAGATATATTGATTACAAGCCGGAGGACAAAATACTAACTGTGTTTCTTGAAGAAAAAGTTGGCACTATCCGGGTAGATATTGACATTCAGAATGGTGCGCCTGAAATGCTCGTGATGACCCAGCCCTTGCCAACATTTGGGAATCATCTAACTGATATAGCATTGCTGGCAGAGCTGCTCTCGCTTAAAGAAAGTGACTTCCTGCCAAATTATAGCCCGCAAACTGTATCCTGTGGTGTGCCCTATCTCATCACACCCTTGAAATCCCTGGATGCTGTGAGAAAAATCAAGTTCAGGTCAGATGTTTGGGAAAAAGTGGTTGAGAAATACAATCCCGGTTGGATTTACCCCTTCGCCATGGGTGGAGACGATATCGAATCACACGTGCATGGCCGCATGTTTGCCCCGGAGGCGGGCATTGTAGAAGATGCTGCTACGGGGTCAGCCAACGGACCATTGGGCTGCTATTTAGTACAGCATAAGCTTAGAAATACCGGAAAAAAAACAAAGATCATCAGCGAACAAGGCTACGAAATGGGTAGGCCCAGCAAGCTCTACCTGGAAATAGAAAGGTCGGAAACTGCCATCACTCAGGTAAAAGTCGGTGGCTACTGTGTGTTTATGGGTCAGGGTCAACTATTTTTGCCCTAAGGATCAAATCCAGCCCATGAAAAACTACTTTGTACTGTTCCTGATTGCCATTGCTTTTATCACATCGTGTTCTGAGAATGAATCAGAACGCATCAAGACCTTCCCCAACAAATTTGCAGACCCGGAGCTGGTGAAGCTATACGACTTCAAAGACAGGCGGCAGTCGGAGGCTTTAATTCCCTATCTCACCCATCAGCAGAGTGTGTATCGTGAAGAAGCGGCGATGGCCTTCGCCTCCACTCAAGACACAGTTGGGCTTCCCTATCTTTTTCCTCTTTTATCAGATTCAAAAATTGAAGTAAGAAAAGCAGCTGCTTTTGCCATCGGCCAAATGAAGAGAAAAAGTGCACAGTCGGCGCTGGCCAACAGGCTGCCGCTTGAAACGGAGCCTTTGATCAGGTACCATCTTTTGGAGGCACTGGGCAAATGCCTCAGCACCGATTACATGCATTTCTTAGCGGCTTATGAAGCTAACGACGACCTTACTATCGCAGGTAAGGCATGGGGCATTTATCGTGCTGGCCTTGGCGGCATTAGTGACTCAGTACTGACCGTGGCTGCCAGCGCCATCCTGGCCGACACCCTACCTGATCAGGCAAGGCTGGCTGCTGCCAACTATTTTGGAAGAATGAGAGGGATAAGCATTGCACATTTTGAAAGCATACTAAAAAACAGTGCCGCCAACGACTCTCTTCCAGCGGTGAGAATGGCTACAGCAAGGGCTTTAGCAAAATCCAACAACGACTCGATAGCTTTTTTTATCGACGACCAACTCAACAGTGAGAGTAACTCCCTGGTCAGGGTAAACCTCATCAGGGCGCTTAAGCAGGAGCATTTCTCTATCGTGGAATCAACACTGCTCGGAATACTTAAAAGCACAGATTATCAGACCTCCGTAAGTGCCGGTGAAGTGATAAGTACGTGGAAGAGTCGGGAACTTGAACGATGGATATGGGATATTAATAAGCAGATTGTCATACCCAGAACAAGGGCCACTGTTTTAGGCAATCTGCTGGAAAGCAATCTGTACGGCTACAATGCATATAGAGAGCTTTCGGAAATGTATGGCGGGGTGAGCAATCCATATGACAAAGGATTTATTTTGCAGGCACTTGGAAACTATCCCAACGCCAGCGCCTTTCTCGGGAATCAGCTGGATGATCCCCACCCGTTTGTTCGGACCAGTGCCATGGAGGCCTTGAGTGCCATGAACCAGTCGACGCAGTTCCCTGCTTTCAAGCAGCCGGAACTCATTGGCTATTTCAGACAAGCCATTCTTTCGGGTGATGCAGGGCAGGTAACCGTGGCAGCGTCCACACTCACAAGACTGAGGTCGAGGCTCCAGCCTTACCTCGGCAATATCCAGTTTATGTATCAGGGACTCGACAGCCTGCATCTTCCGGAGGATCTGGAGCCTTACCAGGCGCTGGAAAGCACCATTAGCGCCTATGAAGGACGAGAGGGCATTGGCCCCGGGCAGCTCTACCAAAACCCAATTGCCTGGGACGTGGTGACGGAAATTACCAAGGGAACAAAAGCCATAATTGAAACATCGAGGGGGGCAATAGAAATAGAACTGCTGGTGGAAGAAGCGCCTGGCTCGGTCGAGAATTTCGTTAGTCTGGCACGTAACGGTTTCTACGAAAACCTTACCTTCCACCGGGTAGTGCCAAACTTCGTGATTCAAGCCGGTTGCCCAAGGGGCGATGGTTACGGCAGTTCGGATGGCGTCATCAGGTCGGAGTTTTCAACCCAAAAATACGGCACTGGCTATGTAGGCATGGCAAGTGCAGGCAAAGACACCGAAGGCTCGCAGTGGTTTATCACGCACTCTCCAACCCCCCACCTCGACGGCGCATATACCATTTTCGGAAGAATAACCAAAGGGATGGAAGTGGTCAGCAAAATTGAAGTGGGAGACCGCATCACCTCCATCAAGTTGCCATGAGCAGACCCATTGCTTCGTGCCCCCTGCCCGACCTTGATGACCAGAAAAATCATCTCCACCTGTTCGCTTCCTATCTGGAGGTGGTCAGGAAAGGGAAATCCAAAAAGTATGCACTCACTCCCATCATGCGGCTGGAAATCAACCACAGACAACTGCTCGGCCCATTGATTGGCGGCGGACTTTTGAGCTGCATAGCATTTATTACACTTTTCTCATGGAACAAATGGGCAGTACTTCTGCTTGTTCTGGGTATTGGAGGAGTGGGGTTGATGTACTATGGGCTGGTCGGCGTTAAAGTACTCACCCTGAAAGAGGACAAAATTCGTTACGACATTATGTTACCCGGAATTGGAGAAGCGTTGCCGGCATTCATTAGCTTCTATAATCATCTCATACCCCGTATGGCGCTCGGGGAATCCCACGTCTTTCCAGTGTATCTGCTAAAAGACACCATAAATAACCAGACCAGGCTTTACCTCTACCTCGTTTTGTCAGACTTGCCTCCAAACCAAATCGATTACGACGTGGTAGATTTGATGAAACTATCGACGGAGCTTCATTTTGAGTTCGACGGTATTAGCCACTACCGGGCAAAAGTCGATGGATCTGTTCCCCCTGACGCATTCATTGAGCGTTCTGATGCCAGATAAGGAATCTGGTACATTGTCACAAACACTTTCTGTGTGATGTCTTTAAATTAGTATATTGGCCCCCCAAGAAGCCCGATTGTGAATGGAAGTTGAGACGGAAAAAATAAAAGGAGAAAAGAAGAGATATAAGCCAGTCCTGCCAAGGACCCGTTACTGGCCTATTGTACAGCTGAACAAAAACAAGAAAGCTTTCATTGAAACTGTTACCAATGAGAGCCTGAAAAACCTGATCACGCTCACATCGGGACGATCGCTGAAAGAAGAGTTGGAGTCAACTGTTTACCGGGAAAGGCTGCGAATGAAGCAGAACCCGTGGAAAGTTGATCCGAAAGACGAAAAGGACTTTTGGAACCAGATACAGAAAAGGCTCATTGAAATCCCCAATGACGACGAGGCAAAAAAGAAGGAAACTGAAGAGGCCATTCTACGGGAAATCATCAAGCGCTACGCCAACGAGATCTCAGGTAATTTCAAAAATTCGCACTACAGGTTTGCCCGTACCGTCATCACCTTTGGCTTTGCTCGCCTGCTCAATGCTACCCGGGTAAAAGGCATTAAGTCCCTTTGGAGTAAGCAGCTGGACCTCGATGATAAAATCCATGTGGTGGGGCAAGTAGAGCAGCTCCGTCGGCTGGCAAGAAGAGGCACTATCGTTATGGTGCCCACGCACTTCAGCAACCTCGATTCAATACTCATTGGCTGGGTAATTCAGCACATGGGCTTACCTCCATTCATCTATGGTGCTGGGCTTAATCTCTTTAATATCAGGATTTTCGCATACTTTATGAACAGCCTTGGGGCTTACAAAGTAGACAGAAGAAAGAAGAATTTAATCTACCTGGAAACGCTCAAGACCTATTCACAGGAAGCTTTGAAATATGGCTGTCATAGTCTGTTTTTCCCCGGCGGAACCAGGTCAAGATCGGGTGCCATTGAAACACAACTGAAGCTTGGCTTGCTTAGCACAACCGTAGCCGCTCAACGGGAACATTTTGAGGAAGACGAAGAGAAGGCCAAAAAGATTTTCATCGTGCCAGTGGTGCTCAACTATCACTTCGTTCTTGAGGCACCTAGCCTTATCAACGATTATCTCGAAAGAAAGGGACAGGAGCGATACTATGTAGAAAATGATGAGTACTCTACCTCATACAAAATCATTAAGTTTCTTTTGAAATTTTTCACCAGAGGCTCCGACATCTCGGTAAGTATTGGCAGAGCCATGGATGTGTTTGGCAACTATGTGGACAACCACGGAAACAGCCTTGACAAGCAGGGGAATCCGATGGAAATAAAGGACTACTTCACCACCGATGGCGTAATTACTTTCGATGCCCAGCGGGAGCAGGAATATACCCGTATTCTCGCCAAAAGGATCGTGGAAGAGTATCACAAATACAATCGGGTATTCAGTAGTCACCTGGCAGCTTTCACAGCTTTTGAAATGATCAAAAGGAGAAACCCTGCACTCGATCTTTATAACCTTCTCCGACTACCCGATGAAGACACCGAAATTGACTACGCTGAATTCAGAGAGACTTTCAGCAAGCTGAGAGAGGAAATATTTCGCATGAAGGAGATGGGGAAAATTAATTTTGCGAGTCACCTCGAAGGGCCTGTAGACGACGTGATCAAATACGGAATTGACAACTGCGGCATGTACCACGCCCTGAGACCTATTTTGAAGAACAAAAAGGGAAATGTGACAACGCAGGACATGAACAGACTCTATTATTACTATAACCGGATGGATGGATATGACCTCGAAAAATTCATCTAAGGATCCTGTAGGCGTATTGGGCGCAGGCAGTTTTGGTACTGTGATTGCCAATATGCTGGCGGAAAAGACCGACGTGATACTTTACGCCCGCACGCCTGAAAGGGCCAAAAACATCAACGACAAGAGAGAAAGTTCCGGACAGGCCCTTCATGAAAGAATTACCGTGACCAACGACCTGGAGCTTGTTGCGAAGTCGTGTAACGTCATTTTCCCGGTGGTGCCCTCTGCTAACCTACGGGAGCTTATCCGTCGCATGTCGCCCTATCTCCGCCCCTATCATATCCTCATCCATGGCACGAAGGGCTTCGATGTGAGCCTGCCGGACAACAAGCAGCTTAATGCCAACAGACCACTTAGCCGGGACTATGTAAAAACCATGAGCGAGGTGATCATGGAGGAAAGTTCCGTGGTAAGAGTTGGTTGCCTGGCGGGCCCTAATCTCGCTGGTGAAATGGCCGCCAAACAACCAGCGGCATCAGTAGTAGCCAGCCATTTTGACGAGGTGATCAATGCCGGTCAGCAACTGCTGAAAAATGAACGTTTTCTCATTTATGGCAACAGTGACCTCATAGGCGTCGAATTGTGTGGCGTACTAAAAAACATCATCGCTATTGGCGCCGGTGTTATCCACGGGCTTGGCCTGGGCGAGAATGCCAAGGCCCTGCTCATAAGCCGGGGCATGGTAGAAATGATCTACATTGGTCAGGCACTAGGCGGCAACACCAAAGCGTTTATAGGCCTGGCAGGTGTTGGAGACCTGATCGCCACCTGCTCCAGCCAGCATAGCCGTAACTTTACTGTGGGTACAAGATTGGCGAAAGGCGAAAAAATAAGCGAAATCATCGAAAGCATGGAAGAAACTGCTGAAGGGGTGCGAACCATTGAAATCGTCAAAAGTCTTTCGGAATTCTACAAAGTACGCTGCCCCATTACGGAAGCGCTACACAACATTATTAACGAAGAAATGACCGTGGGAGATGCCACCACCTACCTGATGAAATTCCCTTTCAGGGCCGAAATCGATTTTTTGTAGGCCGCCGAAAAATCACTTTTGCATCCATGCCTTGAATAGGCTGGCTTTTTCCTGACTCACAACTACCTCTTCTTTTGGGCTGGGAATGAGTGCCACGCTGAGTTTACCTTTCTCAAAGCTCCGATAACTCTCAATGCCTGAAATAGACGCTATGTACTTTCGGTTAATTCGAAAAAAAGTGGCTGGGTCAAGGTCGGCTTCAATATCCGCCAGCGGCTTATCAAGTATCAACTTTTCGCCTTCTCTGTTGACCAGGAAACTTACTTTGTGCTCAGAAAAAAAGTATTGAATTTCATCCACAGGCACCGACTTAAAACTGACCCCCTTTTTTGCTACAAACCTTTTCCTCAATCCACTTTGTCCTTCCTGAACCGATCGAAGGGCCTCCACTATATCAGAAGAGAAATGGCTTTTCAGTTTCTCCAGCTTGGTAAAAGCCTGCGCTAAATCGGCTTTTTTTAGTGGCTTCAGCAAATAGTCAATACCATTTTCTCTAAAAGCGTCCAGCATATACTGATCAAATGCAGTAGTGAAAATCACAGGACAACTCACCGTCACTTTCTTAAAAATGTCAAAGGAAAGACCATCATTTAGCTGAATGTCCATGAACAGCAAGTTGACCACAGGTGCCCCCTGAAGGAAAGTCACGGCCTCTTTCACACTTGTCGATTCATTAACAATCTCAATGTCACTTCTTAACTTTTTCAGAAGGGAAATCAGTTGCTGTCTGGCAGGTATTTCGTCCTCTATTATGGCGACTTTCATACTTCAAGATAAGGCAATTTCACTTTAAACTCCTTTTCTGTTTCCTCCACAAGTACTTCCTTGCCCGTTAGCAATCTGTAACGTTCTGTTAGATTTCTCAGTCCAATTCTGGAGGTGCCTTTGAGGCGTTTGGCTTGCAGGTTGTTGACCACTTCCACCCAACCATTAATGAGGCGCAGACGAATAACCAAAGGCTCCTTTTCGCTAAATTCGTTGTGCTTCACCGCATTTTCCAAAAGCAGTTGGAGGCTAATTGGTGCCATCAATTTGTTGGACTCATCAGCAATATCTATATCAAAATGCACCCCGTCACCAAACCTGATCCTAACCAATGTAAAATAGCTGTTAGCGAAGGCAATCTCCTCTTCAAGAGACACCAGTTCCTTCTGTTTGTTCATGAGAATATACCTGTAAACATCCGACAAGCTCTCATTAAACTGTAGTGCCCTGTCTCTGTCGTTTTCAATCAGGTAGGCGAGTGTATTGAGCGAGTTGAACATGAAATGCGGGTCGATCTGGCTTTTCAAAATCTCGAGCTCAGCCTCCACTCTGGCTCGCTCAAGCTGCTCAAAAGCCAAAAGATCGGTCTGGCGCTCCTTGATCAGAAAAACCGTTTCGTAGGCATGCGTAACAAAAATAACGCAGATCACATTGGCCAGCGACACCAGCTGCACGGCATCCCAGTCAACCGGGCCCACCCCGGAAAACCAGTACCAGCCAACGATCAGCGCCACCGTAACCGGGGCTGTATAAAACACATTAGCCGCTACAAGAATGATAAGCTTCCTAACGGGACTACTGAACCAGTCCATGTTTTCACGCTGCTTGAACAGCAACCAACGATTCCCCTGCCAGATGCTCCACGAAATGAAAATGAAATAGATATAGCCAAACCAGTACATCCCATCAGACAGCCAAAGATCGCCAAAAAGGCCCGTGAAGTTGGGAATGAAAATACCAAAAGCAGGAATCCCTATCCAGCGAATAGTGCGGTCGTCGATGCGGGATAAGTGGCTTGAGCGCTTCATTTTCCAGTTTCGGAATGGTGGGATTCGGCTTCAGTAAATCCAGTTTTCATTCTTAAAATTAAGGATTTAGCTTGTTACAATCCTTACTATTAAACTTTACCAATATGACTGATTTATCGCAACTAAACTACCTGGCCATCTTTGTGGCAGCCTTCAGCGCTTTCCTTGTAGGTGGCGTTTGGTACTCTCCCATTCTTTTCGCCAAAGCATGGATGAAAGAAAACAACCTCACAGATGATGATCTAAAAAGTGGGCAGGGCAAAATCTTCGGAACTGCCTTTGTGCTGGAGCTCATCATGGCCTTCAACCTGGCCGCCTTCATCGGAGCTGAATCCGGCATTATTTTTGGCTTGATCGCAGGCTTCCTGGCAGGCTTTGGCTGGGTAGCGCTTGGCATGGGCGTCACCTATCTTTTCGAACGCAAATCGTTCCGCCTCTGGGCCATCAACGCAGGCTACCATGTGGTGTCGTTCACCGTGACGGGAGGCATTGTGGGGGTGTGGCATTAATTGGATATTTAATGTCCACAATCAAAAGTTTGCTTGGAGGGTGTTCCAGGATAAGGTTGATCATTCAACTATTTTCTTTGCATTAGGCTGCGACCAGTCGGAATTACCGGAAAACAGGCGTATTTTGCAATAATATACCTTGAGTTGCACAGCTTCATTCAAAAAACAAGAAAATGGAAACAATTACAATCGAATTGAAGAATAGCAAAGCTCTCAAACTAATTGAGGATCTTGAAGCACTTAGCCTTGTGAGAATTGTGAGAGAGCCGAAAACAGTAAAGGGTAAAAAGCTTTCAGAAAGACTCGCAGGAGCTATTTCCAGCAAGGAAGCTAGCGATATTGATAAAGAGCTAGAACAAATCAGGAGCGAGTGGAAAAGAAGTATTTAATTGATACTAATGTAATAATTGACTTCACAGGCAATCGGCTAACAGGCGCTCCCAAGGCCTTTGTTGGTGAAGTTATTGATAGTCAACCATACATCTCGGTTATCAACAAAATTGAACTTCTGGGCTTTTCTGTAGTGCCTGTTGAGATTATCGAATTTACCGACTCTTCTCAAGTTGTCGGACTAAACGAAGAAATAGTAGACCTGACTATTTCGATTAGGAAAAGGGCGAAAATAAAGCTACCTGATGCAATTATCGCATCAACTTGTATCCTACTTGGCCTGACCCTAATCACGAGAAATGAGGACGATTTCGGTAAAATAGAAGGGCTGTCTTTGTTAAACCCCTGGACTTTGGCTTAAGACTAAAATCCTATCTATTTAACCCGTATCCCCTCATGCCCTCCAGTTGAGGCAAGTTGCTAAATGATCCTTCCTTCATTGTTTTCGAAAGGTCAACAAAAAAACCTCATCAACGGCTTTCCAACCGCTCCAACCTCTTCAACATG
Organism: Imperialibacter sp.; assembly: GCF_040222385.1. Classification (GTDB taxonomy): domain Bacteria; phylum Bacteroidota; class Bacteroidia; order Cytophagales; family Cyclobacteriaceae; genus Imperialibacter. The sequence continues at coordinate 319,253 of NZ_JAVKDF010000023.1, read as the reverse complement.
GGTGGGTGCGAATAATGCACAAACACATACCAGGGATGTGGAAACAAATTGCTCAAGCTGTCAACCGACAGCTTTTTTAGTGCAGTAGCCAGCGGCTGAGCTTCATAAGTCTCTGCCGCATAAGCGTCAGCTTCGAACTCATTCTTCCTGCTTAGCACATTCATCAAAATGCCAAGGATTCTGGACACCGGGCTGTACAAAATACCGAAAGCCAGTAAGTTCAAGTGGATGGCAGTGATATTCCCACCCATAGCAAAACTGACTTGTGAATTAAAAATCAGCAGCGACAAAAGATAAAGCATAACACCAGTTTGCAACACCCCAAGCACCAGCGAGCCGATAATGTGCTTCTTTTTGTAGTGCCCCACCTCGTGCGCCAGCACTGCCACCAACTCTTCCTCAGTATGCTTTTCCAACAGTGTATCGAATAAAACGATCTTCTTCTTTTTACCTAGCCCAGAAAAATAGGCGTTGGCTTTAGACGATCTTTTCGAACCATCAATCACGAAAATATTGGTCAGCGGAAAATTCACTCCCTGGCTGTATTTGGTAATGGCCTCCCGAAGGGTTCCATCGGCCAGCGGAGTCAGCTTATTGAACAGAGGCACGATAACTGAGGTATAGAAAAGATTCGCCAAAAGCATAAAGACGACCATTACCCCCCAGAAGTATATCCAGAAGTCCTTTCCCAAAAAGAGGATAAGAATGATAAGTATCCCTACGAGCAAGCCGCCGAATATGATGGTGAGCAAATACCCTTTTAACTTGTCGAGCACGAAAGTCTTTGGGGTGGTTTTATTAAAACCGTATTTCTCCTCGATGACAAAAACGTTGTATAGCTGAAAGGGTAAAGTCAACAGGTCAGAAGCAAAGTAAAGCACAGCAAAAAAAGAAAGCGCCAGCGTGACTTCGTTGCCTGTGTAGGCCCGCAACCATCCGTCAATCATGCCAAACCCTCCTGTGAGTAACAAAGCAAGTGTGGCAACGAACGAAATGACTGTCGTAATCGACGAAAACTTTTCTTTGTCTCTCTGATAGGCTAGGGACTTCTGGTACTTTTCCTCGTCGTAAATGTCCTTAAACTGATTGGGCAAAGGCCGGTAGCTGCTTTTTCTATTGAGGTAAGAAAGCACTTCTTCTACAATAAAATCAAGCACAATGATCCCTAGAAGGATCCATAATATTGTCTGTTTTTCCATGGTGACAGCTCGTATAAGAACAAATAATCAGCAAACGTCGGCGGCTCCAATACCGAACCAATAGTTTGGAATAAACCGGCTTTCTCCTGCTAAGTGTTTGAGTTTTTCAATCCTAATGTAAGAGATCAAATCCCATTTAGAAAATAAATGGTATCGGGCAGCTCAGCTCCCTTACACTTCGGGGTGGCTTGCGGGGATCATTCCAGCTAAACGAATAGATAATGCTGATTTCGTGCGCACCACCACTGCCAATCCCCAACCGGGAGAGCGTGTAATCGAAACTGTATCCAAAGGTGAAATTATTGTGCATCAATCCTACCATCGCAATCAGGGCTTCGTTGTTGGGAAAGCCGTTGAACTGTTTGATTGGAATGCCACGATACCACAAGCCCGTAATGAGTGGTTCAATCGTTACGTAAGCACCCAAATCCAGCTGGTCGTATAACCCTTGCTTCTTATAGTTGAATGTGGGAGAAATACTTCTCTCCTGCCCCGCATCGGTTTTTCCTCGTTTAAATGGCCCAATGGGCAAATCAAATTTGTACCCCCCATGTACTGAGAATCTGCGTTGCAGGATGCTCCCTCCATCGTTTTGATAGCTCTGATCGGGTCGGGTGATATTGAACAGCGACGCACCCAGCCAAACCCGGTCATCGAAGATAATACCCCCGAGGCCAAGGTCGAAGTATCTGTTGCTGGCACTGGCGGGAAAACTTTCCATCGTTACAGGCCGCACCAAACCATTTTCGTCGAACTGATCTCCGAAAGTCAAATTATCGAAATTTAGATCCCTCGAAGTAAATGACCCTTGTATAGCCGGACGAAACGTCCATTTGTAGTTTAGTCGCACCTGATAGGCATACTGAAGTCCTACCGAAGTCGACCTCAGCCCTTCAATGCCTTCCTTGTCGGTAGTAACGATTGCGCCAATGCTACTGTTGTAATCTTCTAAATTGTAATCGAAAAAGGCTGAATAAGTTTCAAAACCGGCACTGATACTGGGCCACTGATTACGGTAGTTAATGCCGGCCCTGCCTCTTTGGTTAATGCCCGCCAAACCGGGGTTGAGGTACAACGGGGCAGCATAGTACTGCGAGAACTGAGGGTCTTGCGCCTGTCCGTTGTTTGGAAATAAAGAGATGATTACAAACCAAATGGGTATGACTATAGCCCAATTGATTGACTTTAAAATACCCATGTTCCTGTTTAACATCTCCCGCAAAATATTAAATTTAAAATCATTTATGAAATAGACACGATATAAGACATGACTAATCATCTCAATCTGCATTCAATATATTTGGTAAAAATTAGGTTGCCGTTTCGGCCTGGTCAATGATTACACCTTAAAATGGAATGACAATTTCACATTACAGACAACTATCATACACTAACTCACCTATCCGACGTTCTACTTTTCAACTGCAAACTTGCAGTTTAACCTGGAATAATCATCCATTAATCAATGGATCATTCTAACTTTACTTAGCAAAACTAAAACAACATGATTAACGATAGGTGTGTGAGAAAATTAGTTTTAAGTTGCTTTATTTTACTTCAGGTGAATTTTGTTACGCTGGCCCAGGATCTCACTGACCTGCACTGGCGCTTCGGAAACACCTCTCAGGCTCTTGATTTCAACAAAGGTGATTTTCAGCCTATCGTTATCGACGACCAGGCCACACCCTTCGGCCTTGGTGGCGGAGTAACGATTTCGGATCCAATAACAGGCGATTTATGGTTTTATACTGACGGTGCCAATGTCTACGACGGCTCGAACAGAATCACTCCCGGCGGCGCAGGGTTGGGCGGCGACCCATCACTCAATCAAGCAGCAGTGGCCTGCCCCGTGCCAGGCACAACCAGCCAGTTCTACATTTTCACCAACCCTGGTAGTGGTGGAGCAAACGAAATTCGGTTTTCCGTTGCCGATAAAAACCTCACAGGAAATGCCTCGGCAGCAGCACCCACCCTCGGCGATATAAGCCAACTGAATCAGGCTACCGGTCTTACCACACCAGCTGAAGCCATGGTAGTCATTCCTGGGCCCAACAGGCAAAGGTTTTGGCTGCTGTCTCAAAACCGAACGACAGGCGACTATGTCGTGTACGAAGTCTCCACTGCCGGCTTTGGCACAACCAATACCTTCAATTTTTTCAATGCATCAAATCCTACCGCCGAGGCAGCAGCTTTTGGTGTACACACCTTCGCACCAGATTCAATCATCATCGCTGTAGCTCCTAAAACAGGCAACAGAAACATTCAACTCCTTCGTTTCGACTCGAATCTGGGCACCTTAACTTTTGAACGCCATATCCTCAACACCGGAGTAAACGACGGCTCCGGGCAATCGATTTATGACGTTGAATGGTCAAATGACGGCACCAAGCTTTATTACTCCAGGCATGGAGGCAACAATGCGCTTACCGGTGAACTACATCAGTTCGATTTTGACTCTTTGCAAGCATCCAATAGGATCGTTGGCGGTTACTTCCGAAGCTTCGGGTTAAAAAAGGGGCCGGATCAGCGAATTTACCATTTGTACCAGGCAGCCAATAGCGGGCCATTTTCCATCGGCAGGGTCAACCAACCCGACAGCCTGCCCGACTCTACAGCCTACCAGGCCCAGATACCTGATTTCGGTGACGCTCTGGGAAGGCAATTCCCTGCCACCAGCACATCGGCACCCATTGTGTTCAATATGAGCTTCAATATCTTCGGCTTTTGCCAGAACACACCTACCATGTTTTCTCCAAGCGTGGAGCCCACTCCCCAGTTCGTTACCTGGGACTATGGAGATGGTGGTGGGTCGCAGGAATATGCGCCCATTTATACATATCAGAACCCGGGGCCTTACACCGTTACCTTAACAGCTTTCCTGAACGGGCAAAGCCAGTCTACGACCCAGGTGTTGAACATTATTGATAATCAACTTGAGCTAACCCACCTCACCGACACCACGATTTGCCCGGGAGAAACACTGCAAAGGAATGCACTACCGAGTGGACAGCAGGGAAATTATTCGTTCCTATGGTCAACGGGTGAAACAACCCAGCTCATTGAGATTGATTCTGCGGGCACTTATTGGGCACAGGTAACTGATCTTACCACTGGTTGCCCTGCCTTTGCGTCTTTCGAGGTAACCGTATATGGCAACGACGAGCAAAAAGCCAATATCTGGTATTTTGGTGAGCAGGCGGGTATCAACTTCAATGAGGCCCCTCCAGTAGCACTGACTGACGAAAACCTGATGAGTTCGCCAGAAGGTTGTGCGGCCATTTCGGATCGAAACGGCGACCTCCTTTTCTATACCAATGGACGAACGGTCTGGAACAAAGACCACGAAATTATGCTCAACGGCACGCTGATTGGTGGAGACAGCACTTCGGCTCAGTCTTCCATCATACTGCCGATCCCCGACAACGAGACGCTGTTCTATATAATTACCACCGATCAGGTGTACGGTGATCGTTCCTATAACATGCGTTTTTCCGTCGTCGACATGAAACAGGATCTGGCCCGGGGAGCGGTGATTATTAAGGACAGGCCACTGTTTACCAATAGCACGGAAAAACTGGCTGCTACCGGTGTGGGAGGTGGCACCACCTGGCTTTTTGGGCACGAGTATGGTAATAATAATTACCGATCCTACCCGATCACGACTACCGGCATTGGCAATGCGAGAGTTTCCTCCGTTGGAAAAACACTCTCCTTCGCTGAAGAACTGAACGGCAGGGGTACCATGAAAGTATCGCCCACCGGATCACTGATTGGTTCGGTAATTCCAGGCGCTGAAAACTTCCTGGAGTTGGTCAACTTCGATGCTGCCAACGGAACATTTACCTCCCCACTGCTTATCGACCTGGAAGAACCAGCGCCGAGCGAAGCTTATGGGCTTGAATTCTCCTCTGGCGGTGCAAGAGTGTATGTTACCACCACTGGCGCTAACTCCAAACTATTCCAGTACAACCTTGACAGCCTTCTCAACGCCAGCGTTACTTACTCTGACGACTCTGTGGTTCAGTTTATCGAGCAAAGTAAATTCCAGCTAGCCTCAGGAACAGGATATGGCTCGCTTCAAATTGGCCCGGATCAGGTGATCTACATGGCAAAAGACAATAGTGGCAACCTGGGTACAATTGCCAATTCTAACGGTGATGAAGTGCAGGCAGGCTATAATGACCAGGGCTTTGATCTCGACGGCAGAATATCGAGGCTTGGCCTTCCCAACTTTGCTCAAAACATACTCAATCCACCACAAGATCCGTCCATTGCTGTGGATGGCGGGTGCGTTGGTCAGCCCACAAGGTTTACGGCAACAGGCACTTCTGATATTGACGAATTTGCCTGGAACTTTGGCGATGGTGCACAGGCGCTTGGCCCAGACACAACTCACGTATACCAGCAAGTAGGAACATTCAATGTGACATTGAACATCACCAATCGCTGCGGCCTGGATACAACGCTGGTCCAAACTGTAGTAATAAACCCTACACCAGAGCAGCCCATCGTGCCTAGTGCGGTTGCCATTTGCGACGACAATGGCGTAGTGCTTACTGCCTGGCCTCAGGACGATCCAGGGCTTACCTACACCTGGTCAACCGGTGAAACTACCAGAGAGATTACTGTACTGCAACCCAGCACCATCACGATATTCATTACCAATGCTGCTGGTTGTCGTTCCGATACGCTAACGACCCTGGTGGGCGACCAACGACCGATTGTGGACTTTGGCCCCGACCAGATCATCTGTGCCGGCGAAGAGCTGGATCCTTTGGATGCACAGAATCCGGGAGCCACTTACGCCTGGGCCATCAACGGCGCAGGCACGGGTAATACAGGTCGTTTTCAAGAAGTTAACACATTAACTGCAGGGGATTTTGAATATGCAGTGAACATTGTTGACGTGAATGGTTGTCAAACGACGAATCGAATTACCTATACGATACTGGAAGCGCCAGATCAAATGGTTACGCCTTTCGATGCCTCTGGATGCGCATTGGCAGATGGCGCTTTAAAAATTGAAGTTGCTGGCACAGGTAGCTACACGTACAGTATTACCAGCAATAATGGAACAAATATCTTTAACAATGTTCCATTGACTGGTCCTTTTACTGACAGTATCCCAAACCTGCCAGCAGGATCATACAGGGTAACGGTGAGTAATACGGTGAACGGATGTACTACCACACTTGGTGCAGTTGGGATTAACGCCAACAACGCATCCTTCGTAATTGACTCTGCTGTTGGGAATCCGGGTTGTGACGAAGGAACAATAACAGTAAAAACTAATGTCTCGGGCAGTTATAGTTATCGGGTTCTTGATTTCAACTCCGGTGCAGAGGTTGCTAACAACACGTTTAACGGCGACTCGACAACAACAATAAATATTCCGCTTGGAACATATACCATTGAAGTGACTAATACCATAGACGGCTGTCTTCAAACGACTCAACCAATTGACATAGAGCAAGCCCCTACAGCCGAATTCACTTTTCAACCGATACAAACAGCATGTGGAATTACAGGAACAATTGAGGTCTCGCCAGTTCCGGCGGGTGCAGGTTATACTTACACCTGGGTAGCTCCTGATGGAGTTACCACTTTACCCGAAACAACAGCTACTGCGACCGTTACTACCAGCGGTGTTTATACCGTCACCAGTTCAGGCACCGGGCTTTGTCCTCAAATTGAGCAAATCCAGTTCTTCCTTAGCGAAGACCCTGAGGGCAGTATAGCCGTTTCAGGAGATCCTTGCGATGGCGAGCTGACGCTGACCGCCGCTCTCACAAGTGGAGAGGATCCTACTGATTACATCTTTGGCTGGAGCAATGGGGCTTCTACTGAAACCACTGTTGTTAACCAGTCAGGCTCATATGCGGTAACCATACGTAACCGTAACTCTGGCTGCTTTGTAACAGTAGACACTACGGTGCAAGTGGAGAACGTGCTGGAAGTCACCCTCATTCAGGAGCCCGATTGCGACAACGAAACACAGGTGATATTAACGGCACAGGCAAATATTCCCGCCCAGGTGACTTTTGAATGGACAGGGCCTGACGGGACTATTTTGCCAGAAACTACCGCTTCTATCAGCACAGGACTTGGCGGGCTTTACCAGGTGACCGTAAGAGGAATAGACAACAGCTGCGAAGCATCAGCAGAACTCAACGTCAGCGTGGTGCCTATCTTCGATTCTGAAATATCACTGCCCGCCACGTTGACATTCTGCTCAGAAGACCCGGACAACGGTACAGTTGTGCTTGATCCTGGCATTTTCAATACCTACGAATGGAGAAAACTTCCAAGCCTCGACATCATTTCTGTGTTGCCTACTTACGCTGCGTCGGAGCCGGGCACCTACGAGGTCACCTTCTCTAATGGTAGCATCTGCCGAACTGCCCGGGTAGTGGTAACCGACGATTGTCGCCCGAGGATTTTTGCTCCAAATGCCTTTTCGCCAGACGGCCGGGGGCTTCCGCAAAACGAGGCTTTCTATGTGTTTCCGAATCCATACGTAACAGATTTCACTATTTTCATCTACAACAGATGGGGCGTGCTGGTTTATCAAAGTGACAGCATTGACTTCAGGTGGAACGGCTATTTCAACGGCTCACCTTTGCCGGTTGGCACCTATGCCTATGTGATGAGGTACAAAAGCAATCTTGATGCTACCAACGAAACCTTCGAGCAACGGGGAGGTGTCACTCTTGTAAAATAGCTTCGATTTATCGGCGAGATTGACTAACATAGTTGAACGTTCAAATAAACTTTTTAAAAGCACCTTTGGGTGCTTTTTCTTTACCCAATATGACAAAAGAAGAAGCCAGAGCACTGCTATTTGAAATGACAAAGGGAGACAGCCTCCGCAGGCATGCCCGCACCGTGGAGTTGGTCATGGAAGCCTACGCCACCAAACTGGGAGAAGATGCCAATGAATGGGCCATTGCAGGCCTGCTGCATGATGCCGACTATGAAGCATGGCCCACTGAGCATCCCAACCGCATTGTGTCACTTCTAAATGAAAAGGGGCTGGAAAAAATCGCTCATGCTATTTCAGCGCACTACACCCATTGGGGAGTGTCGTACGATACCTTGCTCGACAAAGGTCTTATTGCCTGCGATGAAATTACAGGCTTCATCATAGCCTGCTGCCAGGTGCGACCCGATGGCATTGAGTCCCTGGAAGTGAAGTCGGTGATGAAAAAGCTGAAACAGAAAAGCTTCGCTGCCACAGTCGACAGAGACGAAGTAAATAAAGGCATTGAATTATTCGGCGTGACACCGGAAGAACACATAGCCTTTATTATCGCAGTACTCAAACAGAATCGGGATGAGCTTAAAGTATGATCTGTTCTGTACCCACGTAGCACTTACTCTGCTATGTGTTTTCATAATCTCGGGCTCTGCCATTGGCCAAAGCCCCAAAGGTTTTGATAAAGCCTGGAAAGCCGCTGATAGCTATTTCAGAAGCTCCCTGGAGAACAATCGTGTGGTAGGTGGTGCTTTGGTTTTCGTTGAAAAAGGAAAGGTTATTGGCGATAGCTATGTTGGCAAAGCTGACCTGACAAGCGACCGAAACGTGGATGCAAATACTATTTTCCATTGGGCTTCGATCACCAAAACATTTACAAGCATCGGAATCATGCAGCTGAGGGACAGAGGACTTCTGCAACTCAGTGATCCGCTAACCAAGTACCTGCCAGAGCTTCGGATGGTACACAATCCTTTCGGCAGCATGGACGATATTACTCTTCAAATGGTATTGAGCCACTCCGCAGGCTTTCGTGATCCCACATGGCCCTGGGGTGGGAACAAAGACTGGCACCCATTTGAACCGACGGAATGGAGCCAGATAGTAGCCATGCTTCCTTACACGGAAATTTTGTTTGAACCAGGAAGCAAGTACAGCTATTCCAACCCTGCGCTCATTTTTCTTGGTCGAATTATAGAGATCATCACTGGTGATGACTATGAAGTGTACATCGACAAAAACGTGCTGAAGCCGCTTGGGATGCACAATAGCTACTTTGACGTAACCCCTTACCATTTACTGAAATACCGGGCCAACAACTATACCCTTATAAACGGACAGCCAGTAGCCAATGGTCTCGATTTCGATACGGGCATCACCACCAGCAATGGTGGACTCAATGCTCCCATCAGCGATATGCTGAAATACCTGAGCTTCCTCACTGGCTATCACGATGGGTTCGAAGTGTTGAAAAGGTCGACGTTAGAAGAACTCTGGAAAAAACAACTGCCCATCGGCGTCGTCGATGGTATTGATGAGTCTATTGCCTCCTCCTTTTTTCTGGAAGACTTCAACGGCATGCAGGTGATAGGCCACACCGGTACTCAAAAGGCATTTTACTCCTTTTTCTATATCCACCCGGCCTCCGGCACCGCTTGCATTGCCATTACCAATACCGACGACAGCAGTGGCCAGTTTGACCCCGACCAGTTTAGAATAGAGGCGAGCCATTATGTTTTTAGAAACATTTTCACTCTTTATAAATAGGGAATCGTCAAGTTGGTAAGCCAACCGACAAAGCCAAAACTGAAAACGACAGACCTTCAACAAAAAAAGTAACAACATGAAAAAGACATTACTACTAGCCTCATTAATTTCGTTAATGGCTTTCACATCGCAAGCGCAGGATTTCAGGAGTCCCGACAAAAGCTCAATGGACATGGCTTACTATCCCGACAACTTTGCCCACGACCGAAAAGGAAGCGATGAGGCGCTCGTACGGGTGATTTACAGCAGGCCCAAGAAAAATGACCGGGAGATTTTCGGAAAACTTGAGTCGTACGGAAAGGTATGGCGAACCGGGGCCAATGAAAACACTGAAATCAAACTTTACAAAGACGCTACTGTGGCTGGTAAAAAATTGAAAGCCGGTACCTATTCACTTTTCACTATTCCAGGTGAGTCTGAGTGGACGATCATCTTCAGCTCAGCTCTTGACTATTGGGGAGCCTACAGCTACAAAGAAGACAAAGATGTATTGCGTGTAACTGTTCCATCAAAAAAAGTTACCGATACGATTGAATACTTCTCGATTGTATTTGCCAAAAGTGGGACAAATGGCGCCACTATGAGCCTTGGTTGGGACAAGACGGTTGTGGATGTTCCCTTTACTTTTTAACTACTGGGAGAAGGATAAACAGGCGTTTTATGAAAATGACCGCCCCCCTTTAAAGAGAAAGGCTTCACCTCGGTGAAGCCTTTCTCCTTATCATCAAGCAAGAATTTGCTGTTAGTAATTCCGTCTACGAACATCGCCTCCTGAAGACTCGTCAATATTGACATATTGCGGCCTGCCGGAATAAGAAATATCGCTGCCACTGCTGGCGTCGGCTTCGATGTCGTCAGTGACAGTAATAGCCAAATCTGAACCGCTAGATGCTCTCACTTTGGCATTTTTAGCCACTAAGTCCATCGCATCCAAATCACTGCCTGAAGAAGAGCGACCTTCGAAAAATTCAGCCTCGCCGGACAGCTCCATGTCAGAGCCACTGCTCGATTCAGCCCTGAGCGTTCTCGCCCTCACCTGGAGTTTCAAATCAGCTCCCGAGGAAGACTCAACTTCCAGATAGTCGGACACAATAATCGTTTCACCGGTCACATCCGAACCACTGGAGCTTCTGATGGACTTGACATTAGTAACGGTTACATAAACCGTGGCGTCACGATCTTTCCAACTCCAGAAGCTGTTATTGTTTTCAAAATAGATTTTGAGTTCTCCACCTCTTACCTCTGTCATCAAATCGTCGAGGTCATCTTCGTCTACCTCCACGGTAACTTCCTGGCGGTTGCCCTGACGAATATAAACGTCAATTCCTGTGCTTACGCTTACGGCATCGTAGGAAGAAACCTTTCTTTCCTCCCGCACCCGTTGAGCGACAGCCTGCTGAACCACTAATGTCAAAACAAGTAGCGGCAAAAATTTGCTTAGTCTGTTCATGATATAATGAGTTTGTCCTTAAACCAAAGATGTGATTTAATTGCAAAGGTTGCACAAGCAATCACATCTTTTTTCTTAGACGCTCACTCCAGAACCGGTGTTACAGAAATGCTTAGTCGTTGATAAGGTAGCCATCGGCCACTACTTTGTATTTGTCGAAAATAACGCCCGCAGCTCTGCGTAGTTGGCGATCAAGGTTGTCGGCACCAAGAGCAAACACTCCTGAGGCATATCCCTGCCACACTGCACTGTGCTTTCTTCTGTCGACAAGGATGATCAACAGAGTGCCTGAGTCCATGGTGTAGTATCTCGAGTCATATTCCTTCCTTCTTGAAGCTGCTTCAGCATTTTCAAGCTCTGTAAGTTCTGAGTCGCTCAGGTAGACCTCATCCTCAAATTCGTCATTGGAGGCAAGCGATACTTCCTTGTTGAGATAGGCATTTAGATCCTCCTGATTGTAGCCACGGTATTTCAGGTCAGAGAAGTAAATTTTGTAGTTAACATATATATCGGGCTTTCTATTGGAGTAACTGTAACCCTGCGATTCCATTCTGTTAATAATCCACTTCTCTAAATCAGGATTGTGACTGGAACTGTCACGTTTGTCGATATTCACAAAATCGAAGGTCTTGTACTTATTGAACCTTCCCAGGTAGCTATAATCCGATTCAATGATAAAGTCTTTTTGAGAAACACAGGAGCCCAGGGAAAACAAGATAATTGTGCCCGCAAATAGTAAGATTGATTTCATACGTCTCGCAATTAATTGTATTGATATTAGATAATCCTCTTGCAGAATATTCGTAACTACATGAATTTCAGCAAACTTTCGTGAACCTGCAAACTTTTGATGTTAATAAATAAAATGACTGTTCACGGAACATACGACAACCATTTTTTTATTTCGAAGTATACTGCATTTGACGAATACTTTTCGTGTGAAGTTTGCTTGCCAATATTCACAGCGTAAAAGAACTTAACGTCATATAAAAACTGTTTCTCTGACTAAAGTGGGCCTGTGGGTCTCCGAACATTACGGGCGCCAATTACTTTCATACACCTTGCTTAGAAAACTAAAATACACCCCCGTACTTTTATTATCACAACTACCGTTCTGGCTGATCTACATTTTGTCAGATGTCTCTTTCTTTTTCCTTTACTATCTCGCTGGATACAGAAAGGCGATTGTAAGAAAAAACCTTACTGCTTCATTCCCTGAAAAGGCTATCGCTGAAATCATTGTAATTGAAAAAGCTTTTTACAGGCACTTCACTGATCTTATCTTCGAGTCGGGCAAATTCCTTTCAGTTGGCGGGAAGACGATCAAGCAGCGGTTTCAAGTCCTAAACCCTGAAGTCTTCGAAGGTTTTTTCAAGCAAGGAAGGAGCCTGATTATGTACACGGCACATTATGGCAACTGGGAATGGCTGGCAGCTATACCGCTCTCGCTCTCGCATAAGATTGTCACATTCTATCAGCCGCTGAGATCGGCCTATTATGAGGCATTGATGAAGGACACAAGGGAGCGATTCGGAGCGCTGGCTGTGCCCTCAAAAAAGGGATACAAAACAGTGGTTGAACTTGGCTCTCAAGGTGTAGTTTCAGTCACCTGCATTATTGGCGACCAAAGGCCAAAAAGAAACAGCAGCCGTCACTGGGTAAAGTTCCTGAACCAGGACACTCCATTTTTGATTGGTGCCGACAGGATCGCCCGCAAAACAAACTATCCCGTCTTCTTCCCTTTAATGAAGAAAACTTCCAGAGGGCACTACACCCTTGAATTCGTAAAAGTGATTGAAAACCCCAACGAAGCGACGGCCGAAGAAATAATTGAACGGTATGCTGCCATACTTGAGAAGGCCATTGTGGAAGTCCCTCACCTGTGGCTCTGGTCACATAACAGGTGGAAGCTAAAAAGAGAAGAAAATGAGTAGCAAGTGATGCGCTCGTTCTTGCTACTGCTCGATTTTATACCATCGAATATTTCTCCGCAGCGGCTCCTTTAAAAGATGCCCTGGGCTTAAGGTTCAGCACCTGAAACATTTGCTTGTCGGCGTCGACTTCGGGATTAGGCGTGGTAAGGAGCTTGTCGCCGGCGAATATTGAGTTGGCTCCGGCTAGAAAGCAAAGTGCTTGCTCTTCCATGGTCATGCTTACCCTCCCTGCAGAAAGCCGTACCATAGCCTTAGGCATAATGATTCTGGCGGTAGCTATCATGCGAATCATATCCCAAACCGGCACTCGCTCCTGATCTTCCAAAGGCGTTCCCTCCACAGCCACCAGTGCATTCACAGGCACACTCTCCGGGTGTTCCGGCAATGTCGACAGCGTGTGGAGCATCCCCACCCGGTCGAGGTGCGATTCGCCCATGCCAATGATGCCACCAGAGCAAACAGAAATTTTTGCCGTCCGCACATTTTCCAGGGTATCCAGCCTGTCTTTGTATGTCCTTGTGGTGATGATATCTTCGTAGGCCTCTTCGCTGGTATCCAGATTGTGATTGTATGCGTACAAGCCAGCCTCCTTCAGGCGCTTCGCCTGAGACTCGGTGATCATCCCAAGTGTGCAGCACACTTCCATGCCCATTTGGCTCACACCCTTGACCATTTCTATCACCTTGTCAAAATCCTTGTTGTCTCTTACTTCTCTCCAGGCAGCCCCCATACAAAATCTGGTGCTTCCGTTCTCTTTGGCAGCTTTTGCATTAGAAAGAACCTCGTCAACTTCCATTAACTTCTGCACCTTCACGTCAGTGTGATATCGTGCCGCCTGTGGACAATAAGAACAGTCTTCAGGACACCCCCCAGTCTTCACCGACAACAAAGTACAGACCTGCACCTCCTGTGCGTCGCTGTATTCTCTGTGGACGGTAGCCGCTCTGTAAATCAAGTCTAACATGGGAGAGTTGTAAATCTCCTCTATTTCTCCTCTGGTCCAGTTGTTTCTTAGTTCGGTCATTCCCTGATAGCGTAGGTTCAGTTATTTGATTTCAAATGAATAAGGCATGCGTGCCTGAATACCCTCATAGTGCTGCAAATCTCTGATTTCTTTCACATAAGGGGCAAGCATACCATAGTTATTTTTGATTGATCTGGCTTCCATTTCGTTAGAAGCACTTGAAAACATCTCTTCAAAGAAGTTCTTCTGCTTAGGGTAGAAACTCAACAGATAATCGTCGCCCAGCTCAGCCTTGTCAGCAGCAATTTTAACTGCGTCGTCAAAACTTCCCAGCAGGTCAACCAGGCCAAGCTCATGGGCTTGAATGCCCGTCCAAACTCTTCCGCCAGCCAACTCCTTCAGCTTTTCTATAGGTAAGTGCCTCGCTTCCGCTGCCTTCGATGTAAAGGTTTCATAGCCTTCGTTCACACCGTCCTGGATAATTTGTTTCTCAAAGTCACTCAACGACCTTGTTACAGTCATTATATCTGAATATTCGCCTGTTTTTACCACATCGAAAGTAATACCCAGCTTGTTTTCAAGAAACTTCTCCATGTTGAACATCATGCCGAAAATACCTATCGACCCTGTGATGGTATTTGGCTGAGCCACAATGGTATCGCAAGGCATGGAAAGATAGTAGCCACCTGAAGCCGCATAGTCGCCCATGGAGGCGATGATCGGCTTCTTCTCTTTCGTAAGCATGATTTCTCTCCATATAATATCCGAACCCGTAAGGCTTCCTCCCGGCGAATTAATGCGTAACACCACCGCCTTTATTCTATCGCTTTCCCGGGCGTTTCTTATTTCCCGGGCAAATTTCTCGGCTCCAATTTGGCCATCTTCTCCCTCTCCCATCAAGATTTCACCTTCTGCAACTATTATCGCAATCCTGTTCTTCGAAATTTCATCTGGCGAAATTGACTTCTTATACTTTTTCCACGAAATGAATGAAATATCAGCACTCTCTTCTATTCCAAGTTTTATCTTGAGCAGGGTTTTCATTTCGTCCTCATAGGCCACTTTGGTAGCCAGGCCATAGTCAACAGCGTCAGCCACTCTTCTCACCTTCATTTCAGATGAAATCTCCTTCAACTTTTCGGCTGGGACGTTTCTTGCTTCGGCAATGTCCGCAAGGAAGGTATCGTGAGCAGAGTTCAAAAAAGATTTGATCTGAAGCTCATTCTCAGGACTCATGTCTTTGCGGATGAAGGGTTCTATCGCCGACTTAAACTCTCCTACTCTGAACACAAGTGGCTCAATTTCCAGCTTGTCAAGTGTGCCCTTAAAAAACGAAATATTGGCGCTAAAACCATTAAATTCAAGTGAACCTTGCGGGTTAACGTAGAGCTCGTCAGCTACTGACCCGATATAGTAGTCGCCTTCTGAAATGTAGTTTCCGTATGAATAGATAAACTTTCCTGATGTTTTGAAATCCAAAAGGGCATCTCTGACCTCTTTCAGGCTGGCAAAGCCTCCCGACAGGTAGCCATGCTCAATGTATATGCCTTTAATTTTATCATCTGTTTTTGCATTCTTTATAACTTTCAACAGATCAAGTACGCCGATATAGCTTGGCCCGCTATTTGGGAAAAACTCCTGAAACGGATCTTCCGGTGTACGTTCGCTTAAAATACCTCCTAATGGCAGGTAGAGGACAGAATTATCTTTCACTTCTACTGTTTCTTCCGAACTACTGGAAGCAATGCCAACAAGGATAAGTATGCCAAGGAAACTGAAGATAAAAAGGCCAAGGATAGTGGCTAACAAATTTCGAAGAAAGGCCATTGAGACAGTTTTTGATTTATTTTTGTTCTTTGCAAATCTAACAAGATTCACCTAAGTTAAGAGCACCGCTAAAATTATTCACCTCCATGGGCATTTTCCTTTTACTCGGTTCCAACCAGGGCGATCGTTTGGCTACCCTTTTGGAGGCAGGCCGAATGATAAACGAGCGAATAGGGCAGATGGTTCGAAGTTCATCTATTTACGCCACCCAGGCTTGGGGCCAGACTGACCAGGCTGATTTCCTTAACCAGGTGATTGAGATTGAAAGTGGTGTACGGGCTGAAGAGGTCTTGAATCAAGCGCTGGAAATTGAAAAGCATCTCGGCAGAAAGCGGATAGAAAAATGGGGGCCAAGGGTCATAGATATCGATATCTTGTACGTCAACGATGACGTAATCAACACAAATACGCTGGTGGTACCTCATCCACAAATTCCCTTCAGAAGGTTTACCCTCGCACCATTGGCCGAGATTGCGCCTGATTTTATTCACCCAACTTTAGGTAAAAATCAAACACAACTACTTAGTGAATGTCCCGACACATTGGAGGTGACAAAGTTATCAGACGCCACCGCCACAACATAAAATAAATATCCTCTGATACATTTTTCTTCTAACTTCGGCAGCTAACGAGGACGCATGGAATACTACGAATATCTGCTCATTGTAGCCGTCGGGTTTATAGCTGGCTTTGTCAACACGGTAGCTGGCGGAGGCTCATTGCTGTCGCTGCCAGTGCTGATTTTTCTTGGACTACCACCGGCAGTCGCCAATGCCACCAATCGGGTGGCCATCATGGGACAAAATATCTTTTCGGTGGCTGGCTTTCAAAGCAAGGGCGTATCCGCCAGACCCTATTCCTGGTGGCTGGCTGGCTCGTCTCTGATAGGTGGTGTCATTGGTGCATGGTTCGCCGTAGAAATTGATGCCGATCTTTTTAACCGCATTTTGGCCATCATCATGGTGCTGGTTGTGCTTTCCATCATTTTCGATTCGGTAGTCAAGAAAAAATCAACAGGTGAAAAGTTGGACTTCATGCACCAGCTTTGGGGAGTCGTTGCCTTCTTTTTTATTGGCATCTACGGTGGGTTCATTCAGGCCGGTGTAGGTTTTCTCACCATTGCCGCACTCACTCACATCAATGGGTTTTCGTTGGTAAAAGCCAATTTCGTCAAAGTATTTGCGGCATTGATCTATACCGGATCAGCGCTACTGGTTTTCATTATCGAAGACAAGGTAAATTGGACGTTGGGGCTGGTGCTCGCCGTGGGCAACAGCGCTGGTGGATGGATTGCGAGCCGCTGGTCGGTGGAGAAAGGCGACAAAGTGATTCGCATCTTCCTCGTGATTACCGTAATTGCGTTAGCCATTAAACTTTGGTTTTTTACCTGAAAGAAATGATAGCAGACAAAAAAAGCATTCGCTCTCACTACCCCCTTCTTAGCAACTCCACTTACCTCAATACAGCCAATGCTGGTGCCATGAGCCAGTCTACACTTCAAAAGGGAACCGACTACCTAACGGAATTCGCACAATATGCCAGTCAGAAACTGCCAAACTGGATGGGCGAAATGGAAGAAACCAGAACACTTTTCGCTGAGCTTCTTTATGCTTCGAACGAAGAAATTGGATTGGTTTGGGATACCTCGTACGGTATTTCCTGGGTTCAGCAAATGTTGCCGTCTGATCTGGAACTGGTTCTGGTAAAGCACGATTTTCCTTCGGTGACACTGCCATGGATTCACCACAGTCGAAAAATTCACTGGATTGACTGGGACATGAAAAGCCACATTGATCTGGAGGCCATCGAAAAAGCACTATCCGGCAAACCAAAGATATTGGCGATAAGCCATGTGCAGTACACCAATGGATACCGGGTAGATCTCGAAGCCATTTCTGCCATGTGCCAAAAGCACGGAGCGTTTCTCATTGTGGATGCTATTCAAAGCCTTGGTGTGATCCCCATCGACCTGCAAAAGGTGCATATTGATGTGCTGGCTGCCAGCAGCTACAAATGGTTGACTTCAGGTTACGGGGCTGGTGTTATTTACATCAACAAAGCATCGAGAAAGAAGCTGGCGCAGGGATCGCTCGGCCCTGGGAGTATGACGGATTTCCTAAAGAATCCGATCCCGGCTGAGAACCTCAAACAACTACCCCAAAGTCTTGAAGCTGGCCACCCCAAACCCCTTCTGATATTGATGCAGGGACAGGCAATGAAAGAGCTGAAAGCCATCGGGTGGCAAAACATCTACGAGGAGGTGAAGGCGCTTTCTGAAAAGCTGCACTCCGCTATTACTGAGGCCGGCTTCACTCCTATGGCTCCCAGGGACGAGAAAAGCTGGTCGGGCATTGTGTCGTTCGAATGCGACAAGTCACTACATCAAAAGCTGATTGACGAAAAAATCATCACTACCTACCGGCCAAATTACCTGCGGGCGGCTGTGCATTTTTATAATGAAGAGGGGGAGATTGACAAATTTAGAAAGGTCATAGCTACATAAACTTAGAAGAGTCTTCGTGCCTTGGTGTCTTTGTAGCACCCCTCTTCTAGTTATTCGTTTGCGAGACTTTGGTAGTAGTCAATAAGCCTCGCACTGGTCTTAGGCCAATTATACTTGTCAAGCACCGCCTTTTTACCATTCTCGCCCATTCTGGCAGCTTGTGACGGGTCTTCGGAAATACCTATTATCTGCCTGGCCAAATCCGCAGCACTCCCTCCCTCGTGAACCAATCCGCACTGGGCTTCCTGAACCACCCTCACCTGCGGCGGGCAATCACTGACAACCAATGGCTTACCCATAGCCATGTATTGAAAGATCTTATTAGCGAACGTTGTATCGTGGTGCAAATTTCGGTGGATGGGTGACACGCATACCGATGCAACGCTAATATAAGAGGGAAACAACGAGACATCCTGCCAGCCTTCAAAGCTCACATGCCGAGAAATACCTAGTTCTTCTGCACGTTGCATCAATTGGAGGTCTTCAGAGCTCTTACCAACGAGAATCAAACGGGCGTTCTTTACTGTTTCTAAAACAATAGGGAGTGCTTCAATAAGTTCCATGGTGCCACGCCTTAATCCAGTGTCGCCTACATACACTATGTTGAAAGTGTCTTTAAAGCGGTCGACGATTTGCTCTTCAATTGGATAGCTTAAAAAGATATCGGGGTGAATAGTGTTGGGCACTACCACCACTTTTCCAGGATCAATACCGGCGGAACGGACTGCTTCGTCCCGTGCCTCCTCTGTCACCAGCACTACCCTATCGGCTTCTCTCAGAAGCTGGTTTTGCGCCTTTTCCCACCTTGACAAATTGATGAGATATTTGCCAGGAAACTTCTTCAAATGTGGGTAAAACTGCATGATCACGGGCCTGTTCTCGTGCAGATCGAGCGTGAGTGGAAGACCGAACACTTTGTTGGCCCGAAAAGCAGCTCTCGCTAATACCATATCATGCACGTGCAGCGCTTGTATGTCATTCTTGGAAATGAAGTCGGCAATCATCGACTTCACCTTCTTGTGGAAAAAAGGGAAGTCATAGGCCACTGCCGAAGACTTATAAATCCATTTGTTCGCTGCGTATCTCTTGACTTTTATTCCATTCCAAACCTCCTGTCCCGCTCCCTTTTTGTACGCTAGCGAGAAAAGGAATACCTCGAAACCAGCTTCAATCAGACTTACCGCTTCATTCTCCACCCGGGAGTCGGGCGGAAAATCCTGATCAAGTAACATGCCTATTCTGAGTGGCGCCATTCCGGTTTGTTCTGGATAATTTGATAACTTCGAGCCGCAAAATACAAACAATGCAAACATCGCAAGCCAGGTACGAGCAGGCAAAAGAATTAGCAGCCAATTTTTTCTTCGTCAAACGAAACATCAAGGCACCGGCGGAAGCAGCTAAAGGTGCCAACTTCACTTACATATCGTATCGTTTGTTGCGCCCGGTGCTAAAGACTTACTACTGGATTTTCAAGCAGTTCAACCGCATGACATCGTGGACGTCGCCAGCTTCCATTGTCATTTTCAGGGAGTTGCTGACAAAAGACATGAAAGGTGTTGAGTTTGGCAGTGGAAAAAGCACCGCTTTTTTTGCGCAGCATCTCGGTCATCTCACTAGTATTGAGCACCACAAAGGCTGGCACGAAAAAGTGCAAGCCTGGATGAAAGAAAGAAATATCAGCAATGTCGATTATAGACTGGTTGAACCTGATGAAAAGGAAAAACCGTTTCCAGCACCCATGTTAAGTTACTTTCCCGAAGGGCTTGAAACCAAAAAAGGATTCGTCAACTACGTCAGCGAGCTACTTACTTTTGACGATAACTCCATCGACTTTCTGCTTGTTGACGGCCGTGCCCGCACCGAGTGTGCTTTGATTGGCATTCACAAACTGAAGTCGGGGGGCTTGCTTGTGCTGGACAATGCAGAGAGGGACTGGTACAAGCCGGTACATGAGGCTGTAAAAGACTGGCCATGCGTTTTCACCACCACAGGTCTCACAGACACCGTTATCTGGTTTAAACCTTAACCATGGGCGTAGTCATCCGGCAGAGCTTTATCACTACAGTGCTCACCTATGTGGGGGTGGTGATAGGCTACATCAACGTGCTCATCCTGTTTCCAAAATTTCTGACCCCAGAAGAAATTGGCCTGGTGAGGCTTATTCCAAGTGCAGCCTTTCTCCTGCTGCCGCTTGCACAGCTTGGTTTGGCGCAGTGCACTGTTCGCTACTACCCGGCCTTTGAGAAGAAAAAAAATGGCCCTGGCGAGTTGTTGGCCTTTGGGTTCATTGGGGTAACAGTCGGCTACCTGATCACACTTGTGCTTTACAATATTTTCCGGGAACCCATCACAGCCTATTTCGCTAAAGAGTCTGGACTGGTCAATGATTACCAGTGGGTGATCCTGGCTGTGCTGCTGGTCATGTCGTTTCAGGCGGTAGCAGAAGGGTATTCTCGTGCTTTGCTGAAAATTGTGGCCGCCAATTTTGCCAAGGAAGTGCTGGTGAGGATAGGCACGAGCATCACTGTACTCCTCTATGCCTTGAATATCATCACTTTTCCTGTCATGGTTTACACCATGATTGTTGTCTACGGCGTATCCCTGCTTTACCTGCTGGGCTACCTTGCCTACCGCAAGCAGCTTTCTCTCAAATTCTCCTTTTCCACTTTTGAGAGACCTCAACTGAAAGAAATGATGGTCTACAGCACGTATGCCTTGCTGGGCGCAGGTGGATCGTTTATTATCCTCAATATCGACCAAATCATGATCAGCGGGATGATTGGCCTGAGTTGGAATGGTATCTATACTACTGCCTTTTACATAGCGGTGGTGATCGAAATGCCACGCCGGGCACTGACACAGATTACGACACCGCTAATTTCCCGGGCTTTCGACAAGCATGATATGGTGGAAATTGACAAGTTGTACAAAAAGGTGTCCATCAACCAGATGATCGCTGGCTCGTTGCTCTACATAGGCATTGCGGCCAACCTGAATTCCATTTTTGCGCTGGTGCCCAACAACGAAGCCTTTATCCAGGGCATTACGGTGGTGAACATCATCGGGCTGGGCAAACTGCTGGACATGACCTTCAGCCTCAACGGTGAGATCATTGTGATGTCGAAGTACTTCCGGTTCAATGTGCTTTCGCTGGTTATACTCGCCGTGCTTGCCGTCATGCTCAACCAATGGCTCATTCCACTCTACGGCATCGATGGTGCCGCCTGGGCATCAGCCATCTCTCTGCTACTCTACAATTTGGTCAAAATGACTTTTGTATGGGTAAAACTGGGTGTTCAGCCATTTACTTTCAAGAATCTAGGGATGGTTGTCATTTCAGCATTGGTTCTACTGGCGGGCATCTACCTTCCCTCCTTCTCAAATGTATTTTTGGATATTTTTGTCCGATCCACAATGATTACGATCCTATTTGGCGGGGCCGTCCTTCTTTTTAGAATTTCACCGGATGTGAATGAACTAGTAAAGGTGGTTTGGAGTAGACTTAGGTCGTAACGCTCCAGCAGAATCCGTGGTTTGAAAACGAGCTAATCCCCAAGCCAAAAATTACGTTTATCAGTTATGAGTTAACCTACAGAAAATGAACATACAGCCGCTGTTTGATTATATCGCCAGGTATGTGGCATTGACTATCGAAGAGCAAGAGCTACTTCTCGCAAACGTAAATCGGCGACGGTACCTGAAAGGCCAATACATTGTGCAGCAAGGAGATATCTGCCAATTTGAAAACTTTGTCTTATCGGGCTGTGTGAAGTCCTTTTACACAGACCCGGAAGGTCACGAGCATATTGCCATGTTTGCAATAGAAAACTGGTGGGTAACTGATTTGGGTAGCTTTATCAAGCAAAGGCCTGCCGACTACAATGTGCTATGCTTGGAAAATACGGAGTTGGTTCAATTCCATCATGAAAAACTTGAAGCACTTTACCAGAAAATTCCATCGCTTGAACGATTCTTTAGGATCATCATTCAAAATGCTTTTGTGGCCTCGCAAGATAGAATAGTGCAAAGCATGAGCGTTCCTGCCAGGGAAAGGTACCTGGCCTTTCGGCAAAAGTATCCGCAAATAGAGCGGCGTGTGCCACAGTATATGGTCGCTTCCTACCTCGGAATCACCAAGGAGTTTTTAAGCAAAATTCGCAGCCAGCTCATTCACGAACAGTAGAGCCTATTAACCTAGTTTAACATCCCTTTTTAATCTGGTTTATTTTCCACCAGCATCGCCTGCCGGAACTTTGTGCCACACAAAAACACAAAGTGATATGTCAACATTATTGGAAAAAATCAGCGACCTGAACGATCTGATTCTTCAGGGCAAAGCCATGGAAGCATTCGAAAGGTACTACCATGAGGATGTAGTGATGCAGGAAAATGAAACGAAGCCCACTGTGGGTAAGACCGCAAACAGAAAGCGGGAAGAAGAGTTTTTCGGAGCGATCATCGAATTCAGAGGAGCCAGACCATTGAAAGTGACCATAGGAGAAAACTCAACAATGGTAGAATGGCACTACGACTACACACACCGGGAGTGGGGCGTGCGCAACTACACACAGGTCTCCGTTCAAGAGTGGAAAAACGGACAGATCGTTCGGGAGAAATTCTATTATGGATCCTAAAGCACAGTGCTATGAAAACGAAGTTATTTCAAACAACAAGCTCGTGGACCAACCTGGTTCTCAGGCTTTTACTAGCTGGAGTCATTTTTCCTCATGGAGCACAAAAGCTGTTCGGTTGGTTTGGCGGCTATGGCTTCGAAGGTACCATGGTTTACTTTACCGAGACCGTTGGCTTGCCCTGGCTGCTCGGCTTTCTGGTAATACTCCTGGAGGCATTAGGCTCTATTGTTCTACTGGCCGGTTTTGCCACAAGAATTTTGGCTGCCTCCTACATTTTGCTTGCGATAGGAATTGTTATCACCTCTCACTTGCAATATGGTTTTTTTATGAACTGGTATGGAAATCAGCCTGGTGAAGGGATTGAGTTCTTCATCCTGTGGCTGGGAATGAGTATTGCTCTGCTCCTTTCTGGAGGTGGCAGATACTCTGCCGACAAATACTTGTCCCGTGTAATAACTGAGCAGGCCCATTCCTATTAAAAACAGATGCTGGTTTTGAGGCTGACGACTCAAAACCAGCATTTACAAATTTTACCAAAGCCCCAGCTCCCAGGGGTACATAAACAGATAGTGGCTAACAGCAATCAGAAGATACATCCTGAAAAAGGGATTCTTCCTGAAGACCACTAACACGGCCAACAGAATCATTAAAACTATTCCATTAAAAGAGAATGCGTTCAGGGCAGCGGACAAAACCTCGCTACTGGCCAGCGCCGATAGCAGGTTAATGAGTGTTATAAGGCCGATAGAAAAAAAGGCCGCCACTCTCATATTGCCTTCCTGTGACCTCACTGCAACAATGGCTCCAGCGATTGGCCAAAAGGCAACCATGAGCCCGGCCCGAACTGGCAAACTCAAAAAGCCCATCAGCGCTGGCAGGAGGAAGCAGATGATGCTAACTGAAAGCCCGACTGAGTAGATCAACGTCGGTTTTTCACTCGTTTTATAAGTATGCCAAGCTAGTGCATGGAAATGTAGCCCGGCAGTAGCAATGGTAATAACCAACAAAATTCGAGACATAAAGTCTTCGTATTCCAACAAAAGCGAAGGTATTCGGATCACAAACACGGCACCAAACAATATGAAAATGAATCTTTCAATAGCCGACGTATACCTCTCGTGAAGCCAGGGCAACAGATAGTTTCCGCTACCTCTCAGGTAGAAAAAAGAACCAGAGAAAGATAAACACAGCGTCACCACTGCCATTGTCCTCAGCTCAATAGCTCCTGGCAGGTGCAGGATCTGAAATGTAAATGAGGCCAAAAACAGCAACACTCCTGTCAGGATTGCTACAAGCAGCCAGCCCCCCCTCTTCTCTTTATTAGCTATCATGCCAAAAGTAGATCCACTCACTAGCGCAAGTGCAATGGCTACAAATGATCCGATGAGCATTTGCCCGGAGCCCGGGAACTTCATCAGCTTAAACACAGATCCTGCGAAAAGCAGGAAAAATGAAAGATAGGCGAACCACTTCGAGAGTGATTCCTTTTTGTTTATTGTTTCCATGGTTTCAATTTGAATTGCTTGAATTTGTTTCGGGGGTAGTTCCTTAGTGATCGCCAGCCAGGCAGCATCAAAAGATTGCCCTGACACAATCAGCTTTTCTATATCGCAGCTGACATGATCAAGCATCTCATCCTGCAGGGGCTTGTAGGTCATCCCCTGACGGCCAAGATAATCTCTGATAGCCTCAAGCTGCTGTTCACTCAAACGCCCCATGTTTCAAGGCTTATGTTTGGCGCAGGAAGCAATATGTTTTTCAACGTTTCGGTGAATTTCTGCAACTCCGACACTTTTACCCTGGCCAACTCAACGCCCTGAGGTGTAAGCGAATAGTACTTTCTGGCACGTCCGTCCACCACCTCGGTTTCGGCAACCAGCAACCCCTCATTCTCCAGCTTGTAGAGCACAGGGTAAAGAGCACCATAGGTAAGTTTGATCTCGCTGGCAGAAAGCTCCTCCACTTTCTGGCTGATCTCATACCCATACATTTGCTTGTTTTCGGCAAGGAGCTTCAGAATAATCGTCTTAAGCGTGCCTTTTATAAATTCAGATGATGACATTGTTATATATTTAATTTTCTTAAATATATATAATCTAAAATAAAAACACAAATATGACGCTCATATTTCGACACCAGACTATCAACGGCAAGCTCTTAAAAGGACACATCTTCAATTACCTGTGATCCGTCGTTTCTCTGGTAGTGTTCATCGAAACAACGGTTACCAGGCATTCTGGAGGGGTATAAACTGTCAAAACAAACTATCTATACTATGAACTGGCTAACGAAACTTTTCTCAAAAAAATCAAATAACCAACTGGTAATGAAATTCTCTAAAGAGGACAACACGTGGTTGGTGATGAAGGGGTATGATATTCTATATATGGGTAACGAACCACAATGCAATGCTTATTTGTGGAATCACGTATCGAAGTAATTCGCTTTTAAAACATCAATAGTCGGTCATTGATTGGCTATCGATCTGGTTAATTAGTTTGAAGTCCATACCTGCCCTTCGGGGATCAACAGGTATGGCTTTTTGTTTTCGTTTCTCATCCATACGTTGCCTGTCAGCTTGAGCAACTCCTTTTCTGCTCGATCGGGTTGTCGCATGGGTCTGTCGATGTCAAATTCCACTTCGTCGAAACCTCGCTTACCTCTGCTTTACGCACCGTATTAATAGACAAATCAACTACTTAGTGATATGTCCTGGCTACCCGCAGTTCTTACAAAGATATTAAAGCCAAAAAATGAACTTAGGCTGAAGTTTTCAAAGGATGACAATGTATGGCTTGTAATGAAGGAGCACTCAATCCTATTCATAGGAGACGAGATGCAATGCAACATCTACATGAGAAATTTCACACGAAAGTGACATCTTCCTAAGAGGAGCCCCAAATAGTACAGCCTTTAACCAAAGTAATCTTTGAACCCAAACCCCTGGCTCGATGCCTTAGCTGGCAGGCAGGCTCCGCTTTTTGGAATTATCTACCTGAAAAACACAAAAAATAATTTTAATAGTACCAATTTTTACTACGTCGTCGCATATCCCGGCTCTATCGACACCTACTTCGTATTCGTCGAAACAAAATTTCTCACTCCCTTTTCCTCCGTATAATTGAATAACCAAACAAAAAATATCATGAACTGGTTTTCAAAAGTGCTCGCTCAGGTGTCAAAATCAAAAGATCAGCTTACGCTGAAATTCTCAAAGGACGACAATACCTGGTTGGTAATGAAAGAGTACTCGATCATGTTTATTGGAAGCGAAACAGCGTGTAATACATATATGAGGAATTTTGCTTCAAAGTAAAGTCCTCGTTGAAGAAATCTTTAGCTGACCAACGACGGCTATCGATCTGGTTTATTAGTTTGGAGTCCATGCCTGCCCTTCGGGATCAACAGGTGTGGGCTTCTTTTTTTGTGCCATGTGACGATAATCATAAAAAGGTACTTCGCTGCTTTATATACTTGTATCAGCATTTGAAAAAGCCGTAAAGCATGAAGAGGGACATTACTTCCAGGGCAGACATTGAAAAACTGGTTGATCAGTTCTACAGCAAAGTGAGAATCGACAATACGATAGGGTACATTTTCACTGACATCGCCGCACTTGATTTTGCCAGGCACATGCCCACTATGTATAAATTCTGGGAGACGACCCTGCTGGGCCTCATGTCATACAAGGGCAATCCCATGTCAGTCCACATTCAATTAGACAAGAAAGAGCCGTTGAAAAAAGAACACTTCGACCGATGGCTGGAACTATGGACGGCCACAGTGGACGACCTCTTCGAAGGGCTAAAGGCTGAAGAAGCCAAAACCAGAGCCTCACAAATCCGCTACCTCATGCAATACAAGGTGGAGCAAAGCAGGTAGTTATCTAGCCTCTGAAATTATTTAATGTGTGGACGACCTTCTGCACTTCATCATCAGTTAGCTCTGGAAACATAGGAAGCGAAAGAATGCGGCTTTTGTTGTCTTCGAAATGCATCTTTGAACTGATGCAGGATCGATAGTATATTCTCCGGGAAGGGCGTCAGCGAAGACAGGCGAGGCCCCCACATTGATGACCGACTCTGCAAGGGAAACCCAGGTATTGGCAGGAACAATTACTTCGTCACCGGCTTTTATACCCGTAGCCTTCAATGCCAACTCCAGGGCGTCGGTGCCATTTCCGCAGCCAATGCAGTGCTTCACGCCCAAATACTCTCCAAACTCCTTTTCAAAAGCTTTAACCTCCTCGCCAAGAACAAACCAGGTCTTGCTCACCACCCTGTTATAGGCCTCGTCAAGGCTGGCTCTAAGCTTTTGATGTTGCCTGCTGATATCAAAATGTGGGATTGTATTCATCATATATAGTCGGGCTAAACCCTGCGTCAACGATTGTTATCAACAAAAATTTCGAACAACCTGTTTGAAAGCTTCATAGCGAGGCTTCTTCTGGCATATTTATCGAAATGCGTGGGTGCAAATGGTCGGTCAGTTTTGAAATCGGCAAATCGTCTTTCCAATTCTCGCCTAATGCCAACCTTGTCGTTAAACCCAAGGCATACACCTGCCCCGGTATCCCCTATTATCCTTGCAACATCCCCAGCGGAGTCGCCAATAGCCAAAATCGGTCGCTTGGCCTCCAGGTATTCAAAAAACTTTCCGGGTATGTGGCCTTTTGCATTGCCGGAATCATTCATTACCAGCAATTGAACCGTGCTGGTTTTCATCGCTCGTCTTGCACTTCCATGCGACAGGTAGCCATCAACAACCAGCTTACCCTTCAACTCGGGGAAAGCCTCGATAGATGCAATCACCTGATCACTAAGAATACCTGCCAGGTAAATTTCCAAACCAGCAGCAAACTCCCTGTTTTCAACGCATAACTCCGACAGCACTTCCCACAGCACAACAGGATTTCTCATTTCATTGAGCATGCCAATATGTGCAAGCCTGAATTTTCCTCCTGGCACCGTCGCCTTTTCAATGTCCAAAGAATGCTCGTCGTACCCATTCGTCAATACAAACGTTTTAGTGGCGCCCAATCGGACAAAATCAGCCGCCCAGCTATCACTCACCGTTATGAGCAAATCACAGTTTTTGATTACTTTTCGTTCTAACAAACCGTGGCGTTTCCGAGCCCACCCCTTCACCCCAAGCTTGTCGAGAATGTCCCATTCTGACCACGGATCTCTGAAATCGGCTACCCACTTTACCCCCGTCTTTTTTTGGAGATTCATGCCAATCAAATGCATACTGTGCGGAGGCCCTGTGGTGATGACCAGGTCAATGTCATTACTCTTAATCATTGGTGCCAGAAAGCGAACCGACGGCCTCACCCAAAAGACCCTGGGGTCGGGAATAAAAAAAGTAGCTCTGGCCCAAATAAGGAGCGTATCAAGAAGGCCTTTCTTCTTTTTCTCAAGCACTTGCCCCTGCCTGGGCTGCCCTTCCTTACCGAAGTACTTTAGTGGCTCCCAAATCGGAAACTTCCAAACCTCCAGATTGCCAGCCACTTCCCTTGTTAGTGTGTCATCCTTGAGGCTGAATGCCGGGTTTTCCGGAGTGAAAATGATGGGCTCTACACCAAATTCCGGGAGATGACTGGAAAGCTTGAGCCATCTCTGAACACCCCCTCCTGCGCTTGGGGGCCAATAGTAAGTAACTATCAATACTTTCAGTTTTTTCATCCAGGCTACGCTAAGAATAAGCAAACATACAAAAAGAGACCATTGGCCATTTCAAGATTAATAGTAGATTTGCCACGCATTAGCGAAAAGCGCTAGAAATTTATCTTTTTGTGCCTACCTTAGAATGTTAGAAGTCTCTCTTTTCAGAAGGTTGGCGAGCTAAGCGCAAACAAATGGTTTTTTAATGAAGAAAATAGCTGTATTTACTTCGGGTGGTGATGCACCTGGCATGAATGCTTGTATAAGGTCTGTTGTTAGAAGTGCCCTTTATCATGAACTTGAAATCTACGGAATCAAGTATGGGTACAACGGAATGATCGAAGGTGACATCTACAAAATGAAATCCTATTCCGTTAGCAACATTGTTCAAAGAGGTGGCACGATACTCAAATCGGCCAGAAGCAAAGAGTTCATGACCAAGGAAGGTCGCAAGAAGGCTTATGAGCAGCTTTCGTCGAGAGGAATAGAAGGCCTGATTGCCATTGGTGGAGACGGTACCTTTACCGGTGCTAATATCTTCTTTGAGGAATATGGCATTCCGGTGGTGGGTGCGCCAGGCACAATTGACAATGACTTATTCGGTTCAGATTATACTATTGGCTTTGATACTGCTGTAAATACTGCCCTCGAAGCCATTGATAAAATACGTGATACGGCCATGTCGCACGACAGGGTCTTTTTCATAGAAGTAATGGGACGGCACTCAGGCTACATTGCGATCCAGTCAGGTATAGGTGGTGGTGCCGAATTGGTGATGGTGCCTGAAACTTCTACTACCATCAACGAAGTCATAAATACGCTGCAGAAAGGTAAAGATGCTCAGAAAACCTCTTCCATTGTGGTGGTAGCCGAGGGAGGTGAAGAAGGGAATGCTCATGAGATTGCTGCCAAAGTAGCGGCGCATTTGCCAAAAGCTGACATCAGAGTTTCCACGCTCGGTCACATTCAAAGAGGCGGTAACCCCACTGCTTTTGACAGGATTCTTGCTTCCAGACTCGGGCTGGCGGCAGTAGAAGGCCTGCTCAACGGAGAGAAAAATGTAATGGTCGGTATTATCGACAAAGAAGTGGTATACACCAACCTAAAAATTGCCATCTCTAAGTCCAAGCCACTTGATCAGGACCTGATTCGGCTCGTCGAAATTCTTAGCATCTAATTGTCATGGGCTTTTTACCCATCTTCCTGACACTTTCTCTTTTTCTGATGCTTTGGGGCATGGTGGTCAGCCAGTTTCTTCGCTCTGAGAAAAAAAAGATACTCACCTCAACCAGTGAATTTGGGCTTTCCGGGAGCCTGGAAGTAGTTGACCAGAAACTGACTTCAGAAGACTCGAAAGAGCTTAGAAGCCTGAGAGCACAGATGTTTCGTTACAACAAGCTTATTTCCAGCTTCCCCTACCGGATTGTGGCCATGCTTATGAAGTTGAGGAAGTTCTAAACGTTAAGCCCGTTCTCACGAAGCATTTTGTAAACTTCTGCAGTTGCCAGCCGATCAAACCACTGAACCTCCGCATCTTTTCTAAACCAGGTCAGCTGCCTTTTTGCATACCTTCGTGAGTTACGCTTGAGCAGGCGAATAGCCTCTGCCTTGTCGTATTTGCCTTCCAGGTAGCCGAACACCTCCTGGTAACCCAGCGTTTGCAGCGACTGGAGATGCCTGCTGCCGAAAAACGCCGTAGCCTCCTCAAAAAGACTGTTGGCGATCATTTGATCCATGCGCAGATTGATCCGGTCATACAACTGCTGGCGCTCGGCGGTCAAGCCTATTTTTATCGTAGAAAACCGTCGCTCACTTTTACTTTGCCTGGCTCTGAAAGAGGAGAACGCTTTCCCTGTAGATTCAATTACCTCAGCTGCTCTCACAAGCCGCACAGGATTGTTCTTATCAACCTCCTGAAAAAACTCATGGTCGTGTTCCTCAACGAATTTTCTCACTTCCGAAAGACCATTTTCTGCCACATTCGCATTCCACTTCTCACGCACACCTTCTTTGATAACAGGCATTTCATCCATGCCATCGCACACCGCCTGCACATAAAGGCCCGATCCACCCACCATGATGGCTACGTCTCTCTTTTTAAAAACATCTGCAAGCACAGTCAGCGCATCTCTTTCGAACTGTCCAGCAGTGTACTCCTCGGCAATGGACAGGCTGTTAACAAAATGATGCTTTACCTCCTCAAGCATGAAAGGCTCGGGCTTTGCCGTGCCAATCTCCAGCTCCCGGTAAAACTGCCGGGAATCAGCCGAGACAATCTCAGTTGAGAGTTTTTTGGCCAGATCGAAAGCCAGGTCGGTCTTTCCAACAGCAGTTGGCCCTACTATTACAATCAGCTTTTTATCACTGCGACTCATTATTGGCATCCTTAAATCAGGCTCGTTTACTTATCTTTTTGCAATTTTATTAACTTTAGGCAATACGTCGCCTGTTTGGCAGACTACCTTTGATGCATGATCAGCCTTGACAACAAAACTACGGAAGAATTACGGAAGGAGATCGAAAGGCTTAATACTGAGCTTCGGATAGCAGAGTCACGGTTTAAAACGTCTATAGAAGACAGCAACGACATCAGCCTGTTGCTAAACAATGATATCATCGTCAACTGCAATGAAAAAGCTCTTGAGGTTTTCAAGGTTGGCAGCAAGGAAATTGTTGGAAAATCTGTCTTTGAATTTTGTCCCAATTTTCAGGCCGATGGCAGTGCTTCAGCCGACAAGTTCCAACAAAAAATAAAACTGGCCCTGCTTGGTCTCCCTCAAAAGTTTGTTGGAGAAATTCAAAACTCCTCTGATAAGGTCTTCTTTTCCAAAATAAAGCTGTCGGCTCTAACCGAAGAGAAAAACAACCACCTGCTTTGCACAATCAAGCTGGAGAATAAAGACGATGATGCTGACGTGTATTTTCTGGAATCAGAAAAGACGTTTCAGTCTCTGGCCGACAACGCCCCCGTGCTGTTGAGAATGACCAATTCCAACAACTTCTTCTACTATTTCAGCAAGCAATGGCTCAAGTTTACCGGCAAAGAAGTAGAGGAAGAGCAAAACAATGGCTGGATCGCCAACATTCACGAGGAAGACCTGAACGACGTGTTGGTCACAATGGATCTTGCATTCAAGCGTCGCAAAAAATATGAAGTTACCTACAGGCTTCGCCGCTACGATAAGAAATACAGATGGGTACTTGATACCGGCATTCCGAGAGTAAGCAGCCTGGGTAAGTTCTCCGGCTATATCTCCGCCACCATAGACATTACCGAGAGGAAGCTGGCAGAAGAAGCCGAAAGTCGTGAAAAAGCCTTATTGGAAAGCGAAAAAAAGCTTCAAAAATCACTCAACCAGTCTAAAATACTCTCGCTTACTACCAACAGCGAGGGTGTTATCACTTTTTGCAATGAAGCGTTTTTGAAGGCCACCCGGAAGCCCGCTGGCGACCTTATGGGAAAGAGTCTCTTTGAGGTATTTCAGCCCTACGGCGGTGACAACGTAACCAAAAAAAGCTTCAGAACGCTGGTCGAGAGAGAGGACTACACCGAAGCGCTAACTGGCGTGATCACGCTGGACGGAGACGAAATTCTGATTATACGGTTCAGCTCCATTATACTTAAGAATGCGAAGGGCCAGGTAATTGGCATCACCATCGTTGGAGAAAATATTACAGAACGACGGAAGGTTCGACAAGAGTTGGAAAAGACCAACGCCCAGCTCAAGGAACTCTTTGACAATTCGAGCGACCTTATTCAAATTTTCACATCGGAGGGAGAATTCAGGTTCGTGAATGAAGCCTGGAAAACCAAACTCGGGTACAATGACGAAGAAATAAGCCAACTGAGGCTTACTGATTTAATACCGAAAGACTACCAGAGCAGCACAATTGAGAACCTGAACCAAATTGGGCACGGGGAGCGGATCGAGAAGTTTGAAACTGTTTTTATCAGCAAGTTTGGTAAGAATATTTACGTTTCCGGGCGTGTCAACTGCACTATTCAGGATGGCAGCCCGACAGAGTTTAGAGGTATCTTTTACGACATTACAGAAAGGATTCGTGCTGAAAAAGCACAAAGCCTCTACTACAAAATTGCCAACCTAACCACCACCAGCAGCAACCTCGATGCGCTGTACCGAAACGTATTTGAGGAGCTAAACAAAATACTTAAGATTCAGAATTTTGCCATCAGTCTCAAAGATGAAAAAACAGGGAAAATCCAGTTCCCTTACCTGATAACCGAGTTGGAGGAGCCGGCGGAAGTCAAGCAGCTGAAGAGCATCACCAAACTACTGGCTGAATTCACATTTGAGAGAAGCAAGCCGCTAATTATTTACGAAGACGGCATTCGAAGAATTGCGGATAATAAAAAACTGCCACTTCATGCCAAGCTTCCGCTAATCTGGCTGGGAGTGCAGGTCAATGTCGATGGCAAACCGGCGGGCGTTATTTCATTCCATTCCTACAAAGACCGAACGGCCTATAACCACAAAGACCTGGAACTGCTGGATTTCATCTCCAGTCAGGTCTCTCTTGCGCTCGAACGCAAGTCAAACGAAGCGAAAATCATTAGCCAAAGCGCCAGGCTAAAGGCAATTTTTGAGTCTACCACTCACCAAATCTGGTCGATAGACAGGAGCTACTGCTTCACTTCTTTCAATCAAAACTATGCTGATGCGCTACAGCGATACTATGGCATTACCCCCTCTCTGGGTGGTCAGAGCGGCTTCGACTTTCTGGTACCCAGCCTCAGCGATTTCTGGAAAACCAAGTACGACCGTGCGTTTAGCGGCGAAATTGTCAACTTCCAAAGCCAGGTCACTGACCTCAAGGGCAACAAAATATGGAGAGATGTATTCCTCAACCCAATCTTCCTTCCTGACGGCTCCATCGAAGAGATTTCAGTCATAGCCAATGACATTACCGAGAAGAAGCTTTCCGAAGTGGCACTACAGGAAAGCGAAGAAAAATTCAGGAATATCTTCGAATCCTTCCAGGACATTTATTTCCGTTGCGATGCCAAGGGGAAAATAACTATGATCAGCCCATCAGTCATAGAGCTTTTAGGCTACACATCTAAGGAGGTAATAGGAAAAAATATAGACGAACTTTTCAGTTCGTCTGACTCCATTCACAGTGTATTCAGTAAGCTTCGAAAGAACAGAAGACTAAGAAACTTCGAGGCAACTTTGTACACAAAAGATGGCAAGGATTTACAATGCCTCTGCAATATTCGCCTGGTATATCGCAGAAACTACCCGCTTGAAATTGAAGGTGTTGCCAGAGACATCACCACGCTGATCCGCACCAATGAAGAGCTTCGCAAGGCAAAAGAACTGGCTGAGAGATCACTTAAAATCAAAGAGCGGTTCCTTGCCAACATGAGCCATGAGATCAGGACGCCCATGAATGGAATCATTGGCATGCTGGATTTGATCGGGAGTACCCAACTTGACCAGGAGCAGTCCGAGTACCTCAGAACCATAAAAAAATCGTCCGAAACCCTCCTCACCATTCTCAACGACATTCTTGATTTGTCGAAAATTGAGGCGGGCAAAATGGAGATTAGAAAAAGGCCCGTAAACCTGCGAGGTACTTTAGACAAGCTTTATAACTTGTTCAGCCAGCAGGCCTCCATCAACGAAACCAGCCTTCAGTATACTGTAGCTAAAAGCCTGCCCGACTACTTCTTACTCGATGAAACCAGGGTGTTGCAAGTGCTTTCAAATCTCACCTCCAATGCCATCAAGTTCTCCAAAGGAAGAGGCAAAATTTACATCAGCCTTAACGAGCACAAGAGAAAGGGAGACATCCTGATTCTGAAGGTGAAGATCAAAGATTCGGGCATTGGGATCAGCAAGGAAGACCTGAAAAAGCTCTTCGACTCGTTCAGTCAGGTTGACAACTCCATGACCAAAAAATTTGGCGGCACCGGCCTCGGGCTGGCAATATCTAAAGAGTTGACCAAATCAATGGGCGGTGAAATCGGCGTATACTCTACCCCCGGTCTTGGTAGTACCTTTTGGTTTACCTTCGAAGCTGAAATAATAGAGCAACCCGAGGAAAGGAACCTTCCCCTTACCGACGAGGCCATTCAGAAAGTATTCAGCAAGAAAATTCCGTATATACTTTTGGTGGACGACAATGACGTCAACAGGAAAGTGGCTGGACATATCCTCATTAAAGCGGGATGCAGGGTCGATTTCGCAGAAAACGGCGACGATGCCATTCAAATGATCCAACAGCACCAGTACAATGTTGTTTTTATGGACATACAAATGCCCAAAAAAGACGGTGTACAGGTCACCCGGGAAATTAAATTGCTTAACCTCGACCATCAGCCCCCAATTATCGCCATGACTGCCTATTCGATGGAAGAGGACAGGAAGAAATTCCTTGACAGTGGTTTGGACGACTATATTTCCAAGCCGATCCAGGCCAAAACCATCATCCAAAAAGTAGTGGACTGGATAGAGAACAATAAGCCAAGCGAAATTGTCGTCCAAAAAATGGCCGAGGTGCCTGACGACCTTAAGATTGTGAACACGCTGGTGCTGGACGAGCTTAGCAAGTATGGTGGAGCCGAAATGGTTGAGTCGGTACTCAACGATTTTCTAAAAGAGGCCCAGGAGAGTCTTGCAAACTGCAGGGAGGCACTAAGAGTGAGCAATTACGAAGTGTTAAGGTCGGAACTACATACTTTGAAGGGTAACTCCGGAACCCTGGGCATAGAACGTTTTGCCTGGTATGTAACTCAGCTTGAACAGGAACTAAAACGTAGCATTTACGAAGAGGTAGAAAAGAAATTAGCTCAAATAGATGCCAGCTTTGATGAATTTAAAGAAAATTACAAGTTATTTGTGGGTGCGAGTTCAACCTCATCATAATTATGAAAAAAATTCTAGTCGCTGAAGATAGCTCAGTTATTCAGAACCTTACCAAGAAGATTCTCACGCTCCAAAACTTTCAGATTACTTCGGTAAAGAATGGAGAGCAAGTACTTCAAAAGCTCAATGAAGAGTCTTTTGATCTTATTCTAATGGACATTAACATGCCCGTGATGGATGGTATTGAGTGCACGAAAAAGGTGAGAAACCTAAGCGATGAGGCTAAAAAAAACATACCTATTGTTGCGATAACCGGAAACGCCCGGAACTACACCATGGAGGAATTTATTTCCAATGGAATCAATGACTTCATTCCCAAGCCTTTGAACTTTGACCAACTTGTTGAAAAAGTAAGGAAGTATACCAGTTGATATGCAGGTAAAATACAGCAAACATTTCCTCAACAAACTAGAAGACATTTTCGCTGAGTCGGACTACATTCTCCGCTATGAAAAAGGTAGTTTCCATTCTGGCTACTGCATTTTGAGAGACACCAAAATTGCCATTGTCAATAAGTATTTCCCTCTTGACGGGAAAATCAATGCCTTGCTCGAGATATTAAAATCGATAGAAATCGATCCAAAAGGCTTAAGCGAAAAAAACAGATCCCTTCTTTTGGAACTCACCCAAACCAAGCTGGAGATTTGAAGCTGACCTTCCTCGGAACCGGCACCTCGCAGGGAGTGCCTGTCATTGCCTGCGACTGTGAAGTATGCCAGTCGGTTGACTTTCACGACAAACGCCTCCGCTCCTCTGTCCATATCGAAGTTGATGGTCTCAGCCTGGTGATAGACACCGGCCCCGACTTCAGACAACAGATGCTCCGTGAGCGAATCAAAAGACTGGATGCCGTTATCTTCACCCATGAACACAAGGACCACACCGCCGGACTGGACGATATCAGAAGCTTCAACTTTTTGCAGCAAATGGACATGCCGGTGTATGCCAGCACAGCGGTTATCACCCAGCTGAAAAGAGAGTTCTCCTACATCTTTGCCGACCACAAGTATCCCGGCGTTCCATTGGTGGACGTAAAGCTACTTGACGGGAATCCATTCATCATAGGCCAAACAACAATAACTCCTATCAATGTGATGCACTTCAAGCTGCCAGTGTTTGGTTTCAGAATTGGCGATTTCACTTACATTACTGATGCCAATTACATTTCTGAAGAGGAAAAGGAAAAAATAAAAGGAAGCAAGGTGCTGGTGCTTAATGCATTGCAGAAAGCCCCTCACATCTCTCACTTTACGCTGGACGAAGCTGTTGCTCTGGCTCAGGAGCTAAAAGCCGACCAAACTTACTTCACGCATATCTCCCACAAGCTGGGCTCGCACAGGGATGTCTCTGCTCAATTGCCTGAAAACATCTATCTTGCCTACGACGGTCAGCAGCTAACGCTTTAATTCCCTGCTTCAAGTTTGCTCTTACTATGCATCTCAACTATTTCTTTCTGAAACCGCTGTGCAAGGAGCTGGATGCCGCCTGGCGTGGCTTCACATTAGGCGCATGCTTCAGCCAGCAAAAAGATGAGCTTATTTTTCACTTTTACAGAAACAAGGAAGAGAAGTTTATCAGGGTTTCTTTAATTCCCCAGCTCACTTTCATTTCATTTCCTGAAAGCTTTGCCAGGGGCAGAAAAAACAATGTCGATCTCTTTGAAGAAGCCATTGGTGGCGAATTGGAAATGGTCAGCATCACACCCTGTGATCGCTCGTTTGTCATGGCATTTAACAATGGCTTTAGTTTCCTCTTCAAGATGCATGGCAGCAGATCAAACATCATCGGCACCGACAAAAACGGTAACCAGAGGCTTTTCAGGAGCCAGCTTTTGGATGACAAAGGGCTCACACAAGAACAGCTTGTGTCAACACTTGCATTGACAAGAGAGCACTTTGACGAAGTGGAAGGTGAGCTTAGACAATTTGTTCCCATTTTGGGCAAGGAAACCACAGCATTTCTTAACGGACTGGGCTACGATGGCACAACGATAGAAAGAAAATGGGCGCTGGTAACAGAGATGCTAAGTGCTTTTGAAAATCCCACGTTTTACATCTGCCGCTGGCAGGAAAAGGTGCAGCTGCTGCTTTTCAAAGCCGGGGAAGTGCTCATGGAAATTGGTTCGGCTATTGAGGCAACTACGGTTTATGCGCAAAAAGTCAGCAGAGAGTTTTACCTGAAAACCGAGCTGCACCCGCTATTGCAACGCCTGAGAAAGGAGCTGAAGCAAACAGAAAGCTACCTGAAACAGTCAAAAGCTAAATTGATTGACCTGAAAGAAGGAAAAAGCTACTCGCAACTGGCCGACGTGCTTATGGCCAACCTTCACCAGGTAAAAGAAGGACAAGAGGAAGTGGTACTTGACAATTTTTATACCGGACAGCCAGTTAGCATCAAGCTTAAGAGGGCTTTGAGTCCGCAGAAAAATGCGGAGGTTTTTTACCGTAAATCCAAGAACCAAAAAATTGAAATAGAAAAGCTGGAAGAGTCCATTGCTGCTAAGGAAGCACTAGAGGATACTGTTGCAGAACACCTGCTGCACCTGGAAGACATGACAGACCTGAAACTCATAAGGCAGTATATACAGCAACACGGGTTAGCGAAAGAGTTGAAACAGGCTACCATAAACCGTCCTTTTAAAGTATTCCAAATTGGGTTGTATGAGGTGTGGGTGGGTACCAACGCCAAAAACAACGACGAGTTGACCCTTAAGTACGCTACTAAAAACGACCTTTGGCTGCATGCCAAAGATGTGCCTGGCTCGCATGTAGTATTGAAATGGAGAGCAGGACAAAACTTCCCCAAGCCGGTTATCGAGCAGGCGGCGGCTCTGGCTGCCTACTATTCTAAAAGGAAAACAGATACACTTTGCCCGGTAATTTTCACGCCAAAAAAATGGGTGAGAAAACCAAAGGGCGCCCACCCTGGAGCCGTGATTGTGGAGAGAGAAGAGGTAATCATGGTCGAGCCGGGGCTGCCAAACTAACGAGAATTCATTGCAGCCTCCATTCAATTATTTATCTTTATCTAATGGCAAAGCCCTACCAAATACCGGAGACCGACATCAACGACATCATGTTGCTTGAGCCGGAAGCTACCTATAGCTATGCTCACTACCTTCGGTGGAGTTTCGAGGAGCGGGTGGAGTTGATCAAAGGTAAGGTTTTCCATATGTCGCCAGCCCCAAACCGGGCACATCAGGACATTAGCGGAAACCTCCATGGCATTCTTTGGAGCTTTTTAAGAAAAAAGAAATGCAAGGCCTACGCTGCTCCCTTCGATGTGCGGCTGCCACAAAAACGATCAGATCCCGACAACCGGATTTTCTCCGTGGTTCAGCCAGACATTTGTGTGGTGTGCGATCCCTCCAAACTAGACGACAAAGGCTGTAGTGGCGCACCTGACATCATGGTAGAGATTCTCTCCCCATCCACATCTTCCAAAGACCTCAAAGATAAGTTCAGCTTATACGAGGAAAACGGTGTGAAGGAATACTGGGTGGTCTATCCTGGTGAAAAAGTAGTGGAAGTTTTTGTGCTGCGTAGTGACGGGAAATACAGCCAGTCTTTAAAATTTACAGTCGACGAAAAAGTGACTTCCACCGCCGTTCCCGGACTGACGATCAACGTGAACGATATTTTCGATTATTGATACAAATGACACCTTCCCCACTTGCCGTTGAAGTTAAACAGCATGCCATTATGCGCATGCGGGAAAACACGCAAAAAATAGCCAAATGCATTGATCAATTATCTGAAGAGGAAATATGGCAGCGGCCAAATACCTCATCCAACAGCATGGGCAATCTTATTCTTCATCTCTGCGGAAATATTACGCAGTACATTATTTCATCATTGCGAGGCAAAGAAGACTGTAGGGTGAGAGATGAAGAGTTTGGTGCCAAGGGTGGCTACACAAAAAAGGAGCTCCAGTTGAGGCTTGAAAGCACCGTTGCTCAAGCAATTGAAGTTATTCAAACTATCTCTGACGAGGAGCTGCTAAGACTTCGGCCCGTGCAAGCCTACGAGTTTTCAGGGGTTGGCAACGTCATTCATGCCGTAGAGCACTACTCCTACCACACCGGGCAAATTGCCTTTTGGACGAAGCAGGTAAGAAACAAAGACCTGGGCTTCTACGCCGAAGTCGACCTTAACAGAAAGGGGAAGTAAATTTACATACGGCAACCGCCACTAAGCCTCAGCTCGCATGGCTTTCAACTCTATCACCTGCTCCCTGGCTTTGCCAATAAATGTGTTGATATCCGTTTTGCCATCATGCTTAACAGGCAGCCCGATATGGACATCTACTTTATGAGGTTTTATAGCAAACCTGCCGGCTTTCCATACTTTTTCCGACCCACTAATAGCCACCGGAACTACATGCACACCGGCTTGAGAAGCCAGGAGAAATGGCCCCTTTTTGAAGATACCAACTTCTCCATTGCGACTTCTGGTTCCTTCCGGAAACATCAGCACGTTTTTGCCTCCCTGAATAAGCTGTCCAGCCTTTTTTAAGCTCTCAATGGCCCTTTCCCTGTTGCTCCTGTCAACGAAGATCATCCCCGTGCCCATCATGTACCACCCAAGAAATGGCACTTTTTTCAGCTCTTGCTTGGCAACAAAGTAAAGGTTAACGGGTACAGCCCTGAACAAAACAGCAATATCAAGATATGACAAGTGATTGCTGACGAATACATACGAGTCTTTGTCATTGACGTGTGCAGCTCCATCCACTTTCAGCTTAACGCCACACGCCCATAAAATCCCAGGCGACCACCAGGTGCGTGCCATCACTACTGGTATTTTTCTGTTGAGTGTAATGATCATGATCAACAGAGAGGAGGAAATCATAAGGATACTCCAAAACACACAAAACAAAAGACGAAACGGCGTAGACACTAATAATTGATTATGATGAATGCTCACAAAGCTAAAACAAAGCACTAAAAACCACCTGATTGTTTTTCGATAAAGCCCTCCGTTGGTATAAAACTGATTTAAGGGGCAGATTGAGGTGGCTTTTTGTTAATATCGTGTCGCATGGAAAACAGCACTTCAAAGAAATCAGTTAGTGTTTTAGGTTGTGGCTGGCTCGGCTTGCCATTGGCCAGGCACCTTCTTCAAAATGGATTCCAGGTCAAGGGGTCTACCACCTCCCCGGAAAAACTTGCCTTACTGAAAAAGTCTGGCATCGAGCCGTTTCTGATTCAGCTGTCCGACGGCGGTAACCATACCCAGCTATCGGATTTTCTTACATCGGACATTCTGGTGGTCAACTATCCCCCGGGCGTTAGAAAAGGCGGGGCTGAGCAGTTCCGAAATTCGTTCGGCATCCTTTTGGACGGAATAGCTAAGTCGCTTGTCAGCAAAATCATTTATGTAAGTTCTACTTCAGTCTATCCAAATACCAACGACACTGTCTCGGAAGAAATGCGGCTACAGCCTGACTCAGAAGCAGGGATGGTTTTGCTCGAGGCTGAAAACCGGCTGAGAGAGCTGAATGGCAAGGAGGTCGTAATTCTGCGGATGGCAGGCCTGATTGGCCACGACCGCCAGCCAGCCAGGTTCTTTGCCGGAAAAAAAGGGCTGACAAATGGTGAAGAGTTGGTCAACCTGATCCACCGGGACGATTGCGTTAACATCATTCGCAAAATGATCGAAGAGCAGGCGAGCGGAGACACATTTAACTGCTGTAGTGATACTCACCCGCCAAAAAGGGATTTCTATACAAAGGCTGCGGAGGTTTTGGGGGTGGTTCCTCCTCAATTTGCTGCGTCTGAGGTCAACTCCTTTAAAATCGTCAGCAACCAGAAGCTTAAGAGCGAATTGAAATACAATTTCATTTACGGAGATCTAACAAAATTCGACTGGCCTTAAATCGAGGTCGGCAGCCCTGAATTGTTGTTCTTTTCCCTAATTTTGAAGCGTCATTTATACGACTATGGATCTTCAATACGCCCTGGAACTTATCGGTACATTCTTTTTTGCTATTTCCGGCGCTCTGGCTCTACAGGGCAAAGAAGCCGACTGGTTTGCGGCGGCTTTCACCGGCTTTCTAACAGCCATTGGGGGCGGTACCTTGCGGGACGTGCTGCTCGGTAGCTACCCACTTGTTTGGATAGGCGATATTAATTTCCTCTACGCTATCATTCTTGGTGTCATCGTTACTTTTATTCTGTACGGCTTTGTTTCCCGGCTGAAACGAACCTTCATGCTGTTCGACACTGTGGGCATAGCATTCTTTACGATTTTGGGAGTCGAAAAAGCCCTCTCTGTTGGTGTAAGGCCAGAAATAGCAGCCATTATGGGTATGTTTACGGCTATTATGGGCGGAGTGATCCGGGACACGCTCACCAACGAACTACCCGTTATTTTCAGAAAGGAGATTTACGCCACCGCCTGTCTGGCTGGCGCTATTTGTTACTTGTCGCTCAGACTGTTTGAAATTGACCGTAATGTCAACCTGCTGATTTCCATCGGTGTAATCGTGGTAATCCGGCTGCTGGCAGTGAAGTTCAGACTGTCGCTGCCAAAGTTGAAGTAGGCTACAAAACACAAAAGCTGTCAAAGGACAGCTTGCGGTTTCACATTAAAACATCGTTGTTCTAAACTGGCACGTTTAGGTTCTTAACCGTATCCACAGGCCCAAAGTTTCTGGACTCCATCACGGTCTTTTTACCCTTGATAAGTCTCACCTCTACAGGCATCACTTTGTGCTCAATATTTTTTCTAACAACCCTGTCATAGTACAGCTTGGCTTTCTGATACTGTCCTTTACCAAACTCCTCCCGATCTTGAAAAGATTGTACTTCCGGAAAATTCGGAATTACGTGATACAAACGTACGGTTACCGAATAGGTAGGCTTAAAAGAATTTAAAAAGTCAATCCACGCTTTTTTCATAGACCACTAAAATATAGGTTTTGACAAATCTACACCATGGCAAAATACAGAACAATTTGAAAGTACACTAATTTACAGGGTTTCTAATTATTTATTAGGTAATAAAAAGTCGGAACTATGAGGAAAAATTCAGCCCGCCCTTCAAAAAAGCAATACTCCATATCGTGTTTTTTCTCATCTTAGACTTCCTAAACTCCACACTCCCATGGCTAAAAAGTCTGTGTTTGATCCTCAGTCCATACATCACCAGTTCCCTGCCTTACGGCGTCTGCACAACAAGAAACCCCTCGTTTTTCTGGATGGCCCGGGCGGCACGCAGGTACCTGAAAAGGTAATCAGGGCAATTTCCAACTACTACCGTCGGTCAAACGCTAATACCCACGGCGCCTTTGTGACCACCAGAGAAACGGATAAGGTAATGTCGGTTGCCAGAGAAAAGATGGCTATCCTGCTGGGGGCTCCAGGGCCGGAATGCATATCGCTTGGTCAGAACATGACAACTATCAACTACTCCCTGGCAAGGGCAATGAGCAGGTTACTAAAGCCTGGAGATGAAGTATTGATTACGCAACTGGATCACGAAGCCAACCGGGGGCCCTGGCTTACGCTGAGAGATTTTGGTGTCAAAGTGCGGGAGGTGAAGCTTTTGCCCACCGGCACACTGGACTATGCCGACTTTGAACAGAAGCTCAATGAAAACACCAGACTGGTGTGCATGGGTATGTCGAGCAACGGCATAGGTACTGTCAACGATTTTGCACTGGTTAGGCAAATGACCTACAAGGTGGGTGCCTGGCTCCTGCTGGATGCAGTTCACTATGCGCCGCACTTCAGCATAGATGTGCAAGCCATTGGCTGCGACTTCCTGATTTGCTCGGCCTACAAATTCTATGGGCCTCATGTGGGTATATTGTACGCAAAGTCAGGCCTGCTTGATAGGCTACCTACCGACAGGTTACGAACCACCGATCAGATAGCCCCCTATTCTATTGAAACCGGCACCCTCAATCATGCGGCCATGGCTGGTGTTTCCGCTGCTGTTGATTTTATTGCTTCATTGGGATCAGGCGATAGGCTGAGAGAAAAGCTGGATGATGCTTACGCCAAAGTAAGTCAACATGAGTTCGCCCTGGCGTCAAAACTCTACGCAGAACTAAAGGCCATCAAGGGCATAACGGTTGTAGGCCAGGATTTTTCATCTGAAAAAAGAACTCCCACCGTGTCGTTTACTGTCAAAGGAAAAACTGCCGAAGAGGTCTGCAAGCAGCTTGCTACAGAAAACATCTGTGCCTGGGACGGCCATTTTTATGCCGTGCGGGCCATTGAAGTGCTGGGGCTTCTGGAAAAAGGTGGAGTCACACGTATGGGAATTTCTCTCTATAACACCGAACAAGAAATTGACTACGTAATCAAAGCTGTGAAAAAATTGATATAGGCTTTTCCCCTCGGTTTTACTCACTTCAAAATATCTCCCGCTGACTACTTAAATCCTTCTGCCCAGGACTTTAACTTTTTTTAACATCCTTTTACGAAGAATTTCGTAATATTTACAAGACTCAAACTCAAAAGGACTAATCATGTTAAAAAGTTACCTAATGGTGAGCATCAGGCACCTGATGCGCCAGCCTACCTATGCTGCGCTTAATATTCTCGGTTTAACAATCGGAATTGTCTCCAGCTTGCTAATCATTCTCTATCTGTCGCAAGAACTTAGTTACGACAACCATCACGCAAAAGCGGATCGGATTTACCGCATTTCGTCGGACATCAAGGAGCCTGATAATGCGTTCCGCTGGGCTGTAACCCAGCTCCCTCTTGGCCGAACGTTGAAGGCTGAATTTGAAGAGGTAGAGCAGTACGTCCGCTTTATTGGCAACGGCCGCACCAAGTTTATCAAAGACAATATCAACTATTTTGAAGAAGATGTCTTTCAGGTAGACAGCACAGTGTTTGACGTTTTTTCTTTTGACCTTATTTCCGGTAACCCCTCCACAGCGCTACAGAACCCAAGCTCCATGGTCATCAGCAAAACCATGGCAGACAAAATCTTCAAAGGTGAAAACCCAGTTGGACAGATCTTGAAAACAGACCAGAATTCCTTCGAAATCACTGGTGTGTATGAAGACCTGCCTAAAACCTCTCACATCAGACCTAATGCAATGATGTCGGCCAGCACTTCCGACAGAAACAACTCTCAAAACTGGGGCGGCTTTGGAATCTACACTTACGCTTTGTTAAGAGAGGGTGCTGACCCCAAAGTAGTGGAGACCAAGCTTAATGACATTATTGATAAATACGTAGCGGTGATCTTCGATCAGTTTGACATCGTGATCCGGTATGAAATGATTGCCATCAAAGACATTCATCTTTATTCCACTTTTGAAGGCGAGCCTGAAGCACTAGGCAACATCAAATACATCTACATTTTTGCTGCTGTTGCCTTGTTCCTTATAGTCATTGCCAGCATCAACTACATGAATCTTTCGA
Source organism: Imperialibacter sp. (assembly GCF_040222385.1). Classification (GTDB taxonomy): domain Bacteria; phylum Bacteroidota; class Bacteroidia; order Cytophagales; family Cyclobacteriaceae; genus Imperialibacter. Next base: position 274,280 of record NZ_JAVKDF010000023.1, on the reverse strand, counting down.
CTGCACGCTCCATGCGCAGAGCCCTGGAGGTGGGGATCAGAAAAGTAATGGGAGCCCAAAGAGGGATGTTGATTGGGCAGTTTATCACGGAGTCGGTGGTACTTACAGTCATTTCGCTGGTTATCAGCTTAATAGTTTTGGCCATCGCTGTACCTCTCTTCAATGGGTCACTTGACACCAACTTATCTCTTCTAGACCTACTGCAGCCACAGCTCATCCTGGTGGTTCTGTGCATTCTGGTGCTCACTGGGTTTGTCAGTGGAAGTTACCCAGCCTTTTACCTGTCGAGCTTTAAGCCAGCAGCAGTGCTAAAAGGCAAGGGAGCCAGCAGAGGAGGCAACCAGTGGCTCAGAAGAGTGCTGGTTGGCATCCAGTTCGCCATCTCCATCTTCATGCTGATAGGTACGTTCATCATTTACGATCAAATGCAATATCTGCGCAGCAAAGATTTGGGCTTTGACAAAGATCAAGTGGTCCGTGTTGTGCTGGACAATCAGGCCAGTCGTGAAAAATACCCTGTTTTCCGAAACTCACTGATGCAGAACCCCAATATCAAGTCAGTGGCTTCCTCCAGTACCTCGCCAGGAAATGGCTATGGCAAAAATGTAATGAGTGTCGAAACCAACGAGGGAGTAATGGAGAATTATGGCATCGATGCCTACGTGGTCGACTATGACTTTTTCCCAACGCTCAGTATTCCTTTTGAGAAAGGACGAAATATCTCTTCGCAATACCCAAGCGACACGGCAACTTCGGTGATGGTAAACGAGGCCATGGTCGCCAGAATGGGCTGGGAAGAACCCATAGGCAAGAAGTTTCAATTTGACCGAGACAGCACCGTGTTTCACAGAGTAGTGGGTGTGGTCAGGGATTTCCACCAGCAGTCGCTTTACAACCCTATCGAAGCCCTCATGTTCATCCCTGGCCTCAACAATTCGAGTGTGCTTATCAAGACATCGGAAGATCTGCAGGCTTCGCTTGCCGCTATAGAAGCTAGCTGGAACGAGGTGTATCCAGGCATTCCGTTCGATGCTACCTTCCTCGATGAAGAGTTTATGGAGCAGTATGAAACAGATCAGCTGCGTGGTAAACTGTTTCTTGGATTTTCCCTGATGATGATCTTTATAGCTTGCCTTGGCTTGCTTGGGTTAGCCTCTTTTATTGCCGAACAGCGCACAAAAGAAATAAGCATCAGAAAAGTGCTGGGTGCAAACACAGGTGGCCTTGTAACTCTGCTCGTGAAAGACTTTGTGTGGCTGGTACTTGTAGGTGCTGTGCCTGCATTTGGGCTCGGCTACTATTTCATGAACGACTGGCTCAAAACTTTCGAATATCACGTTGACATTAACCTGTTGTTGTTTGTCGTCGTGTTGTTGATCATCCTGGTTATTACTGTGTTGACAACCGGCTATCATGCATTAAGGGCAGCCAACTCCAACCCGGCAAGCAATCTGAAATATGAGTAAATCTCTGGCATAACCGCCGATTTCAAGGCCCTGAAGTTGAATGACACTTCAGGGCCTTTTTTGTGAAAAACAATAGCCACTGAACCTGGCAACGCACAGCAGTGAAGCACTTCAACGCCGCCAATTTCCACGACCTGTTAAGTCACTCAGGCCCAGATAGCTGGCCAACTCAACGCAACAATCTGGTCTTTGCTTCGTTGACATATAGTAAAAATCATAAAAATAATATGAAAAATACCATTTTAGCAACCAGTTTACTAATGATGTTCATCACCTGCGGAGCGCTTGCTCAGGATGCCGGTCTCAAAGGAGGACTCAACTTTTCAAATCTTTACGTTGATGATGTAGACGATGAAAACATGAAAGTTGGTTTCAATGCAGGCGTTTACTACAAGGCACAACTAGTGAAGCAATTGTCGATTCAGCCAGAAATACTTTACTCGTTGAAAGGTGCCGAAGTTATCTATGATGACACATTCCTGGGTCTGGGTAACGGCAAATATCGCTTCAACCTCAGCTATGTGGACGTACCGGTGGCTTTAAAGGTAAATCCCATCGGTAATTTCTACTTTGAAGCTGGCCCGTATGTGTCTCTGTTAACCTCAGTAAAGGTGAAGAGAATCGACTCGGATGGAACCAAAGAAGTTGTAAGTGAGCTTGACCGGGATAAATTCAACACGTTTGACTACGGAGTGTTTGGCGGCGTTGGTTTCAATTTCACAGGAGGCTCTTTGGGAGTTCGGTATAACTACGGCCTACAGGAAATTGGCGAAAGTGGTTCTTTGGCAGCAGAAGCAACCGAGAACTCCAAAAACTCAGTGCTCCAGGTATTTATGAGCATACCTTTCTAACAGAAGAACAAAAGAATATCTGCAAAAGGAGCTTGACCTGATAGGTCAGGCTCTTTTTAGTTCCAGAATAGTAATCTCTGGCAGAATGCCAATTCGACCGGGGTAACCAAGATATCCAAATCCTCGATTGACATAAAGGTACTGATTCTCTTCCTGATAAAGACCGGCCCACTGTTTGTATACATACTGAGAAGGACTCCATTGAAAACCACCGATCTCCACGCCAAACTGAAAGCCATGCGTATGACCAGACAACATTAAGTCTACATCACCATAGTTGGGCCTTACCTGAGCGTCCCAGTGGCTGGGGTCATGCGAAAGCAAGATTCTAAATGGGTATTCGTCTGACCCTTGATGAGCCAAATCCATTTTGCCATATTTGGCAAACCTACCGGCTCCCCAGTTTTCGATGCCCAGGATACCTATTTGCTCACCATCCACCTTCACTGGAAGGTTTTCATTCATCATCAAGCGCCAGCCCAACTCTTTGTGAGCAGCTTTAAGGTCTTCTAAGTTTGATTTTTTTGCGGCCTCTGATGACCAGTTTTTGTAGTCTCCATAGTCATGATTGCCAAGAGTGGAGTAAACTCCAAGGGGTGCTTTTACTTTGTCAAATATGGAAATGTATTCTTTTACTTCCTCCGCCTCATTGTTCACTAAATCGCCGGTGAAAAAGATAAGATCTGGTTTTTCGCCCAACAGCATTTCCACGCCACCTTTTACTGCCGTCTTGTTGAAAAAGCTGCCAGAGTGAATATCGGAAAGCTGACCTATCTGTATACCGTCGAACTCTTTGGGCAGGTTGGGAAAGAAGATGGTTTTGCGCCGGATTCGATAGTCGTGAGCACCACTCAAAATGCCGTAACTCATCGTCAATGCCGGAACAGCCCCTGCAATAAGCGCTACCTTTGAAATGAACTCAGACCTGGGAATGGCTCTTCCATTGGGATTGATAGGCTTTGGGCTTGAAAATATGAAGTTGCCAAGCCATTGAAACCCTCTGATAATATCTCCTACCAATAAGAAAATAAGGGTAAACAACTTTGACATCACATTGATGAAGATACCCAGCACAATGAAGGTGCGAAGACCTTTCATAGCAGATAAGTCGGCGAAGTTAACGACAAGAACACCAAGTGCCGACAAGGTGGTGACGCCCCAGAAAATCCAGAACACAGCTTTCCGTGTAGTCAGAGACATGTCGGCAGTTGCCAGCCTGACAGCCTGGAAAACATACCAATCAATTGCTAGCAGAAGGAGGAGCAAAAAGAATGCAAACACGATCCTATTCATTTAGAGGTGACATTAATTATGGTCGGCGAGAGACCTCTTTCATAAGAAAGAAAAAGAGCCCCTTTAAGTTCACCTTTGTATAGACGTTTAAACGCCAGGGAATACTTTAAAAGGGCTCAATTATTTTTAGCTTAATCCGAATCTCCTGTTCACCCTGGCAAAGAACCAGTACATCACAGGCACAATCACCAGCGTAAGGAAGGTAGCGAACGTGAGACCAAATACGATGGTCCACGACATAGGCCCCCAGAAGATCACATTGTCTCCACCCATGAAAAAGTCGGGGTTGTACTCTCTGAAGAAGCCGATAAAGTCAATGTTCAGGCCAATAGCCAAAGGCACCAGGCCAAGCACAGTGGTGATGGCAGTGAGCAGTACCGGACGAAGCCTGGTCTTCCCTGCGACAACAATCGCTTCATCCACTTGCTCGATTGTGAGCCTTTCAACACCTAATTCTTTCCTCATTCTGCTTCTGGTAAGTTCAATGAAGTCGATGAGTACGATAGCGTTGTTCACCACGATACCCGCAAGAGAAATGATTCCCACCATCGTCATGATGACCACAAAGTCCATTTGGAAGATTACCAGACCAAGGAACACTCCGATGGTACTGAAAAGCACCGACGTCATGATGATCAAAGGTGCCGTCATTTTATTGAACTGCGCCACAATGATCAGAAAGATCAGGAATACCGCCAATAACAATGCACTACTCAGGAAGGCCATTTCCTCCGCTTGCTTTTCCTGCTCTCCACCAAATTTGAATGAATAGCCTTGAGGCATGTCAAAGTTCACCAGCAACTCTTTGATCTGATTGTTGATTTCGGTTGGATTGGCTCCTCCCAACACGTTGGAGCTGATGGTCACCACTCTTTGCAGGTCTTTTCTACGCACCGAACCATAGGTAGTGCTCAACTCTGCCTTGGCTACGGAAGAGATCGGCACTGAAACAATTCGTCCATTGGTTTGGTCACGGAAAACCACACTCTTGTTCATCAACGCATCGATATCGTAGCGATACTTTTCGTCAAGTCTCAACTGTACTTCATAGTCGTCTTCTCCCTGTTTGAATTTGGATATCTCTTTACCAAACAAAGACGTGCGCACCTCATTGGCAATGGAGTAGGTCGACAAACCGAAGCGGCGGGCCTTTTCTCTGTCTATATCTACAATAAGTTCTGGCTTGCCTGTTTCAAGGTCAGTTTTGAGTCTCTCGATACCTTCAATACCTGACTCATTAATGAAGGTTTTCATGTCTTCAGTAATTTCAATCAATCGGACAAAGTCCTGTCCCGTCACTTCAATGGCAATTGGCTTGCCCACCGGGGGGCCGGCGGCGTCTTTGTCAACGGTCAGTGCAACTCCAGGATAGCCCTGAACCGCCTCCCGCATCTCGTTCATGATATCGCTGGTCATCACCCACTCATCCGAACCTTCCCTCTTCCGGTACTTAAACTCCACAAAATTGACAGTGATCCTGGCTTTGTTGGGTGTTTCTGCCTGGCCCACCGCCGAAGGGTCATTAGGGTCGGCAGTATCCTGTCCTACTTTCGTCACTACTGACTCAACCATGAACTGATAAGGCTCTACCACTTTCATTACCTTCTTCTCTACCTCCTCTGTAAATGAGTTGGTAATATTGATATCGGTTCCCGAAGGCTGCTCAATGAATACATTGACATACTTTGGTTCGTTCTCAGGAAAGAAAATGACGTTAGGCGTAAATACCCCCATCATGCCAAGTGAAAAGAATAATAGAAATACAGTGCCAAAGAAAAACAGCGTCGGATTCCACCCCCGCAAAGCGAACTGAAGTGTTCGGGAGTAAAGCCCCTCGATAAAAGGAAGAAAGGTGTCCTGAAACTTTCTGGACAAAGGAACCAGTACGTATACATTTAACAGAATAAGTACACCCAGCAGCAATGACAAGTTACCAAGCACATTCGCTTTTGCCAGCAGCAACAAAGCGCCTATGCCTGTACTGACACCTGCAAATATCCATATCCTTTTATAGTTGAATGCCCGTCTATCATCCACCTTCATAAAAGCAGCAATCATTACGGGGTTGATCACCAAAGCCACAAAAAGTGAAGAACTAAGCGTAACAATTAACGTGATCGGCAAGTAACGCATAAACTGCCCCATTAAGCCCGGCCAGAAGGCCAAAGGAAGAAAGGCCGCAAGTGTGGTTGCCGTGGAGGAAATAATAGGCCAGGCCACCTCTCCCACCCCCCGACGGGTAGCTTCGAGCGGCTTCATACCCAATTCCATCAAACGGTAGACGTTTTCCACTACCACAATACCATTGTCCACCAGCATACCCAGTGCCATGATCAGCGAGAACAGTACCATCATGTTGATAGTGATGCTAAAGGCCGACAGCACGATAAAGGAAATGAACATCGACAACGGAATGGCCACGCCCACAAACAAGGCGTTTCTCGTTCCTAAAAAGAAGAGAAGTACCAAAACCACCAGAATTACCCCTGAGATAATGTTATTCTCCAGGTTGCTCACCATTTCACGGGTCATTTCCGACTGGTCGTTGGTGATAGCGATTTCAAGATCAGCGGGTAGTGACTCCTTCGTTTTTTCGAGAATGACATTGATCTTTTCTGTGGTAATCAACAGGTTTTCGCCGCTTCTTTTGATCACATCCACAGAAACAACAGGCTTGCCATTCATTCTGGCAAAGCTTTGCTTTTCCTTGAAACCGAATTCAATGGTTGCTATGTCTTTAAGGTAGACGATGTTAGCGTTCTCATTTTTGACAATGATGTCTTCCATTTCACTGGCCTCCTCAAACTCACCCACCACTCTAATGGTTCTTCTGATGCCGTCCTCAAGAATATTTCCACCAGAAAGTGAAACGTTCTCAGCAGAAATCGCATTCTCAATGTCGGAGAAGTTGACCTTCACAGCCTCCATCTTGTAGGGGTCTACATTGATTCTGACTTCTTTCTCGTCAATCCCCCTGATTTCTACTTTGCTTACCTCGCTTACTTTTTCAATCTCGTCCTCAAGAATTTCCGCATAGTCTTCAAGCTCTTCCAGAGTATAATTCCCAGAAAGGTTGATGTTCATGATAGGGAACTCTGACAGGTTGAGTTCGAATATATTAGGATCCGTTTGCAGATCGCTAGGTAGCTCCGGCTTGGCCCTGTCCACGGCATCCTTCACCTTCGTCAAGGCGTCTTCAATAGCCGTTTCTGCACTGAACTCAACAATGATGGTGGAGTAGTCCTGCACGGAAGTCGACTTAATATTATCAACTTCAGAGATGGTATTGATCTCTTTCTCGATCGGCCTTGTTATCAGGTTCTCTATATCGAGGGGTGCATTACCCGGATGGGGAGTACCGATGTAAACTATCGGCTGCTCAATTTCCGGATAACTGTCTTTTGGAAGCGAGATGTAAGAACTCACTCCCATCACAATCAGCAAAAAGGTTAGAAAGAAAACCGTCGTTCTGTTCTTGAGAGAAGTAGAGGTGAGTTTGAACTCTTTGTCGACCACTTCTTCGTTCTCGTCAGAAAACCTGTTTTCCTCTGAAAGATTATCGTTAGTATTTGTATCGTTAGCCATATGGATTCGGTTTTTGAGATAAATTACTTGCTGGCAGCTGCCAACGTCACACTAACTCCCTCGGCTACATCCCTGTATCCTTTTTCAATTAACTTCTCAGTTCCCTGAAGACCATTTTTAACTTCCGTTTCACTTTTGAAAGTAAGTCCTGTCTCTATATGGATTTTGGTGGCTACAAGGCTACCGTCCTGATCAGTGACTGTGTAAACAAAGGTTCCTTTGTCGTCTTTCAAGATGATCTTGGTCGGTATAACCAATGCTTTGCTGCTCCTGTAGTCAATCAGTTGAAGCACTGTCACCTGGTTAGGTCTTACAGTGAAATCAATCTTAGGCAAGCTTACTTCTACAGTGAAGGTTCTGTTTTCGCTGTTGATCACCTGACCAACCGAAACTACTTTGGCAGTAACTGTTTTGTCCTGAACAGGGAAGTACACTTCCACCGGGTCGCCAGCAGTAAACTTGCCAATAAAGACTTCTGAGATATCAGCTTTGATGTACATGTCGTCTTCGCTCAGCACCCGCACCAAAGGCATGCCTGGAGAAGCGATGGAACCAAGCGTGGCCGGGATTTCATCTACTCTCCCACTGAATGGCGCCCTAATCACTGACTGAGCGAGCTGAGAGTTGAGCGTAGCCAACCTGTCTTCAAGTGACTCCTTGCGGTTTTTAGCTTCCAGGTATTGCACCTCCGTCCCAATTTTTTGCTCCCACAGCTTAGATTGTCTGTCAAAAAGCGTCTTAGCTAATTCGAGGCTGGTCTGTACTTCGCTGATATTGTTGCGGACGATGTCGGCATCAAGCGTAAGTAGTACCTGGCCTTTGTTCACCTTTTGACCTTCGGTAACCTGAATCGCCTGAACCTTGCCCATTGTTTCGGCGCTCATCATCACATTTTTGTGAGAAGCGACCCATCCCCTAACCTCGGTCATATGAAAAAAGTCCTTGGTAGGAACCGGCATGGTAGCCACAAGAATAGCGTTGGTATTCTCCTTGCCAAACTCAGGATCCATCTGTGCGATTTCCTTTTCGAGCGTAGTAATCTTGGCTTTCAGTTCCCGAAGCTCATTGTTGTATTCACTGAGTTCGGATTTTTTTTCTTCAATATCTGAAGGGGCCTCTCCGCATGAAACGCCTGCGAAAAGAATAGCAACCAGTGCCAGTAACTGTAAACTTTTCATGGATGATGTATATGTTTTCATAGTTTGGTTCTCCTTATTCTTTGATTAATAGTCCTTTTGCCTTGTCGAGATCAACCTTAGCCACAATGGCATCGTAAAGTGCGCTGTAGTAGTTGGTCTGTGCATTTCTAAGGCTGTTTTCTGCGTCGATTACCTCCAGGTTAGAACCGACTCCCTGCTCGTATTTGATTTTGGTTACTCTGGCAATACTTTCTGCTAGCTCCATATTCTCTTCCTGCGAGGCGAGCGACTTTTGCGCATTGTCGAAGTTGAGATATGACTGTTGAATCTCAAGATCAATGAGGTTTTCCAATGACTTAAAGCCGTTGTCCAGCTTTTGTAGTGTGAGCTTCTCCTGCTGGATCTTGTAAGTGCGCTGCAGCCCCCCGAAAATTGGAACATTTAGACTTAGGCCAAACTGAGAGTAGTCATACCATTTGTCGGGCCCGACGAGATCGGAATCCTCAATGCTAGATTCAGTTCTAAAAATGCCCCCAATACCATTAGACTGCGTGGAGTAACCCAGCGTAGCAAAGGCGTTCATAGACGGCAACGCCTCAGCGTAAAGGTTCTTAATATTTAGTTCCTGCAACCGTCTGTTTACTTCCAATACTTTATAATCCGGCCTGTTTTTGTAATCCCAGTCGCTCCCGTTAAGTTTTTCGATAGGATCGAGTTGAACGTCCTGAATAGTGCCAGCAACTTCAATCGGCTGCTCCATCGGATAATTCATCTGAAACTTCAATATGGCCAGTCCCAGCGCATTCATATTGCCGAACTTGTCCCGCTCAGTCACCAGGTTATTGAAGCTTACCTGAATACGATCAACATCAATTTTTTCCGCAAACCCACTAATATTCAGCGCTCTCGTGTTCCTAAGAAGGCTATCGACCCTCGCAATATTGGCATCAAAAAGCAGCATCCGTTCACGATTGATCAGCACAGCATAGTAAGCCTTTGTTACCTGCTCAACAATTTGCTCTCTCGTTTGCTCTGAAGTTTTTTGAGACAACTCTTTGAAGGTGTTTGATGCCTGCAAGCCCACGATGTAAGAGCCATTGAAAATCATTTGATTGACTGTAACACTTGCGTTCCCACTACTTTTTAGTTGAAAGAAGTTCGGCGCAGCTAATACATCTCCATTTTGAGCACCAGGAATTCCTGCGGGGAAAAAGCTAAACGCATTTGGATCGTCATTGTATGTTCCATAAAAACGCTGTAGCTTCTGGTTGTGGTTAACAGAAGCGCTACCAGAAATTTGCGGCAGCCCTATTCCCACTGTCTCCTTGACTTTGGCCGCTGCTATTTGCTCGTCAAGTGTAGCATTCTGCGCATTGATAGAATTGGCTAGTGCGTAGTCGATACATTGCTCAAGCGAAAGTGGTCCGTCGGAAGCTACCGTGCCGCCGTTGTCCTGTGCGCTGAGTTGGCCAGCCACCAGAAGCATTGCCACCAAAAAAATCTTCCAACTACTTTTGAGATTCATATGATTGCTTGTTAAAAATTGTGTCATAAAGTTTCCTTCCCTTATCCGTTAAAATCCCTTGTATAAAGTGATAGAATATTTGTTCGCAGACTTCCTTGAATTCAAACCTGCCCCTTGGGTAGGTGTGTGCGTCAAAAGCCATTTCTACTTGCTTCATCCGTAGCACTGCAAGAATATTTTCATCGATGTCCTCTCTGAAGCTTCCTTCGGCTTTTCCCCGCTTCAAACAATCCACGATGTTCTGAGTGAATACCCGTTCTCTATACTCCTCAAAAAGTGCCCAGGCTTTGGGATGATACTTCTGAATGTCGTGAAGTACCGAAGGATGAATGGTCTCTACATTTGTTCGCATGAACTGCGAAATCTTAAATAGCTCATCGATAGAGTTGGACGACTCCTGGTGCATTTTCACAAATTCCCGGTACTCTTTTTCGCAATGATGCCCAACCGCCAACGTCACTACTTCGTCTTTATCCTTAAAAAACTGATAGATCGTTTTTTTGGAGATGCCCATGTGACGAGACAGGTCGTCCATTGTCACGCTTCTAACGCCCAAACGGCAAATAAGCTGGTCTGCTTGTTCTATTATGTTGTCTCTTACTTCCAAAATATTCTTCTAAACTTTGGAAACTTTTACATTACTCAAAGTTTCCGTTGTCAAAGTAACGGCTAGTTTTTGAAAAGGTTTAGAAAAAAGTGAAAATTAACTTAAGTATAACATTTAGCCCTAAAAGTCTTTATCTGAGGTCATTAGAGCATTTTCTTACAACTATTGTAAAACCAGAAACAATTGAAATAGGTATAAACGTCATTGACTGAACTTTCAAACGTTTGCGGGTAAAAAAGTATTAGATTTGGTTTCGTCATCATGAAGCAGGCTCCGGCAAAATATCTTAACTATCAAAAATACGGGACAGGCCCAAAGTACCTTTTGGCATTTCATGGTTTTGGACAAACTGAGTTGGCCTTCCAATTGTTTGAAACTTCGCTGGGACTAGACTATACCATCCTTTCCTTTGATCTCTTTTTCCATGGAAAAAGCCGATGGCCGGTCGATGAGCTTCCGGTGCCGACGGAGTCGTTGCACGATTTGCTTCTGGATATCCTGAAAGCGGAGCAAATAGATACGTTCAGCGTGATGGGCTACAGCCTCGGTGGTAAACCGGCGTTGACTACAGCGATGTTATTTCCTCACCGGGTGCAAAGAATCATTTTAGCTGCACCAGATGGTATCTACCTTAACCCGTGGTACAAAGTTGCGACTGGCACCCGGGTAATGAGGGCCATCTTTCATTATCTAAACGACCACCCTGCTCTTCTTATCCGCCTGATCTCCTTTTTTAGCCGCACCAAGTTGGTGTCGGGACGGCTGGCAAAGTTTGCTATCTCGCAAGTGGCTGATCATAACAAGGGTAACAGCATTTACCACGCCTGGGTGGGCTTCAGGCATTTTACTCAAAACATAGACAAGGTGCTTCTAACTGTCAACCAAAATAACATGCACGTGACGATGGTGGCTGGAAAATATGATACAGTTATCCCTTATGGCAAACTCCATGCTTTTGAGAAAAAATGTAACCTATCGGACTTTGTTCTGATCAAGACGGGGCACAATTCCCTTCTCAAAAAATATCACGAATCGCTGTTAGACAACCTTCAGCCGATTTCATCGTCAGCCGAACAATAGCAGGGTCAGGCATTCCCAAAACGCTAAATTCAACTTCCGAAAATCGGGTCTTCTAAAATTACCTTTTTTAGAAGTCGACTATTTCTTTTTGTTTTAACTTTGGGCTTCAAAAATCCCATACCCAAGCGACCTCATGATTCTCTTTTTCCAGAAAGACATTAATACATTTTATATCCTTCAAGTTGCGACCTCTGCCAACGACCTGACCAGGGAAAAGCTCACCTGGCTTTTCAGCGGCGGGAAGTTTGTGGACAGTCAGTCAGTCGAAGGGCCATTCATTGGGCCAAGGAAAGAGATGATTACGCCATGGAGCACCAATGCCGTGGAAATCACCCAGAACATGGGCATTGGCGGGGTGGTGAGAATTGAGGAGTTTGTGAGAAAAGAAGCCTATCCGGGTGAATTTGATCCGATGCTGAAGGCAGTATACCCGATAATTGACCAGGATGTTTTCACTATCTCCCACGTGCCCGATGCCATTGTCGAGATCGACAATATTAAGGCTTACAGCCAGAAAGAGGGACTTGCCCTTAGCCAGGAAGAAATCGACTACCTGGAATCAGTGAGCACGTCGCTGGGACGCAAACTTACCGACAGCGAAGTGTTTGGCTTCTCTCAGGTGAATTCGGAGCACTGTCGGCACAAAATATTCAATGGTACTTTTATTATCGATGGCAAAGAAAAGCCTGACACACTTTTTCAGCTGATCAAAAAAACATCGAAAGCCAACCCCGGCTTTCTTGTCTCCGCCTACAAAGACAACGTGGCTTTTATTGAAGGGCCCAATATCGAGCAGTTTGCCCCTGCCCGGCAGGATCAGCCCGACTACTTTGAAGCTAAAACCAGAAAGAGCGTGCTTTCTCTCAAAGCAGAAACCCACAACTTCCCCACCACGGTGGAGCCGTTTAACGGCGCCGCTACGGGCAGCGGAGGAGAAATCAGAGACAGGATGGCGGGCGGCCAGGGAAGCTTTCCTCTGGCAGGAACGGCGGTTTACATGACCTCCTACTCCAGGCTGTCAAGCAACCGCCCCTGGGAAAACCACAGCCCTGAGAGACCATGGCTCTATCAAACGCCTTCTCAAATCCTTATCAAGGCCTCCAATGGCGCCAGCGACTACGGTAATAAATTCGGACAACCACTTATCACCGGGAGTCTTTTGACATTTGAGCACGAAGAAAATGGCAAGGCTCTTGGCTTCGACAAAGTGATTATGCAGGCAGGTGGCGTTGGGTTTGGCATCAGGGATCAGAGTCAAAAGAAGAGTGTAGAAAAAGGAGATAAGATTGTGGTGCTGGGCGGAGACAACTACCGCATAGGCATGGGTGGTGGTGCCGTGTCGTCTGTGGCCACCGGCGAGTTTGGCAACTCCATTGAGCTAAACGCTGTGCAGCGCTCCAACCCTGAAATGCAGAAGCGTGTAGCCAATACCATCAGGGCCCTGGCCGAACTCGACGAAAACCCGATTTCATCGGTGCATGACCACGGCGCCGGCGGGCATCTCAACTGTTTGTCAGAGTTGGTAGAGGAAACCGGCGGAAAGTTTGAGATCAGCAAGTTTCCTGTTGGTGACCCCACCCTTTCCGACAAAGAAATTATCAGCAACGAATCGCAGGAACGCATGGGCCTTGCACTTCATGAAAAGCATCTCGATTACCTGCGTAAGGTAGCTGACAGAGAGCGTTCACCAATGTATGTGGTAGGCGAGGCAAGCGGCGACCATAAATTGACCTTCACCAACAAGGAGGGCAAGAACCCAGTTGACTTTGAGTTGACCCATCTTTTTGGCTCTTCTCCTAAAACCATTCTGGAAGACAAGGAAGAAAAAGTCAGCTTCCAGCCTATTCAGGTGTCTGCGGACAAAGTGGAAGAATACCTGCTGAAGGTATTGAAAATGGAAGCAGTGGCTTCCAAAGATTGGCTTACCAACAAGGTCGACCGCTGTGTTACCGGCAAGGTTGCCAAGCAGCAGACCTGTGGTGAGCTGCAAATTCCTTTGAACAACCTGGGCATCATGGCCCTCGACTTTGGCAGTAACAAGGGAGTGGCTACTTCCATTGGGCATGCCCCTGTGCCAGCACTCATCGACGAAAAGGCAGGCTCCAGACTGGCCATTGCCGAAAGCTTAACCAATCTCGTCTGGGCTCCGCTGGAAGGGGGCATCAAAGGTGTTTCGCTCAGCGCCAACTGGATGTGGCCTGCAAAAAATAAGGGGGAAAACGCCAGGTTGTATAATGCCGTGCAGGCTGTCAGCGATTACGCCTGTGCCTTGGGTGTGAACATCCCGACAGGCAAAGACTCGTTGTCGATGACGCAGAAGTACTCTGGCAAGACCGTTTACTCTCCCGGCACAGTTATTATTTCAGCAGTTGGGCAGGTCACGGATATCAGGAAAACAATCGAACCGGTAGCCACGGTAGCTGAAGGCAGTAAACTGATCTACCTCAACCTTGGCAGCAAAGGCTTTGAGTTGGGCGGCAGCACGCTCGGTCAGGTATTGAATAGGCTGGGTGACTCCACGCCAGACGCCGCTGAGGCTGACTATTTTGTTAAAGTATTTAGCCTGATGCAGCTGCTTATCAGCGAGGGGCTTATCATTGCCGGCCACGATGTTTCGTCGGGAGGCCTCGTCACCACACTTTTGGAAATGTGCTTCCCGTCTACCTCAGTAGGTATAAAAGTGAACTTGGATGGCTTGAATGAACCCAATGCTGTTAAAGTGCTGTTCAGTGAAAATCCCGGCCTGGTGGTGCAAACAACCGATGCAGCAAGGCTTGAAACCATTTTCACCGAAACAGGCATCAGCTGCAGCGTTATTGGAGAAGTGACTTCAGCGCCCAACTTAGAAATTAAACTTGGAAGTGATAGTTGGACGTTTGACGTAGCCCAAATGCGCAAAGAATGGGCAGAAACCTCCTGGCTTTTGGATAAAAAACAAACCAAAGAGGGCTTTGCCGACACCCGTTACAGCAACCTTGGCAAGCAGCCATTGAAAATCAATCTCCCTTCACAATTCGGGGGCAAACTTGCTGATTACGGCCTTTCATTTACCAGACCAAAGACAACCGGCATCAAAGCGGCCATCATCAGAGAGCAAGGCAACAACAGCGACCGTGAGATGGCCTACTGCATGTGGCTGGCGGGCTTCGACGTGAAAGACGTGCACATGACAGACCTTATCAGCGGCAGGGAAGATTTGTCAGAGGTCAACTTGATCGTGTTTGTGGGGGGCTTCTCCAACTCGGATGTGCTTGGTTCGGCCAAAGGCTGGGCGGGCTCCTTCCTTTACAATGACAAGGCCAAAAAAGCGCTTGACAATTTCTATGCCCGTGAGGACACACTTAGCCTCGGCGTATGCAATGGCTGCCAATTGGCCATGGAGCTTGGGCTGATCTACCCTGAGTTGGACAACCATCCAAAAATGCATCACAACACCTCTGGCAAGTTTGAGTGCACCTTTACGGATGTAGAAATTCTTGAGAATAACTCTGTGATGTTTGGCTCACTTGCCGGCAGCAGACTGGGCATCTGGTCGGCGCATGGCGAGGGCCAGTTTGTTTTTGCAGAACCGGAGAAAATCAACATTGCCGCCAAGTTTGCTTACTCATCTTACCCAGCCAATCCTAACGGTTCTCAATTCGACACTGCCTGCGTGGTTAGTAATAACGGCCGCCATGCAGCCATTATGCCTCACCTGGAAAGATCGATGTTTCCGTGGAACTGGGGATTTTATCCTGATGGCCGACAATCAGATGAGGTAACACCGTGGATGGAGGCTTTTGTAAATGCGAGGAAGTGGGTGGAAGAAAGAACTAAAGCTTAGATCAACTCCACCCCAAAGAACTTCTGAAGAACAGTCAATAGGAACATAGCACCCAGCACTACGGGGCAAACGTAGACTATCATCAGGTTGAAGAACTTTTCCAGAAAGGATCCCTTGTAAGATGGGTTTCCATGGCTTATTTCCTCGCTAAGTCCGGCAGTTTTCCACTTCGTGGAGATAAAAACGCTCAAAAGGAAACCACCAAGCGGAAGACTAATGACAAAAAACAGATCCTGCACCAAGTCCATAAAGGACTTAACTCCACCCTCATAGCTAACGAATTCCGTAAAAGCACCCACAGCGCCGAAGCCAAGCATGCTCGGCAAGCCAATAAGGAATATTAGGAGCGCCATTGCTGACACCGCCTTTTTCCTGGACCACTTCTTCTCATCCACCAGGAAGGCAACCGGCACTTCAAGTAGTGAAATAGTGGACGTGAGTGCAGCAAAACAAAGGAGCAGAAAAAACCCACCACCAACAATTTTGCCGATAAGTGGCCCCATGGTCTGAAACACACCCAAAAGTGCTACAAACACAAGCCCGGGGCCTTCAGCAGGCGACTGGCCTTGAGAGAATACCAAGGGAAATATCATCAACCCGGCTAGGAAAGCCACGGCTGTATCAGCAATGGTCACGAGAATTGCAGAATTAACGATGTTGTCATTCCTGCTAATGTAGGATCCGTACGTGATCAACGCTCCCATTCCAAGGCTGAGAGAGAAGAAAGCCTGTCCCAAAGCGGTGTAAATCGTTCGGCCGTTGATCAAACTAAAGTCGGGAAGCAAATAGAAGCTAACACCATCCATGGCGTTGGGTAATGTCAGTCCGTAAATAATAATGAAGATGAGAATCAGAAACAGCGTGGGCATCAGCACTTTGGAAGTGCCCTCTATCCCCTTCTGCACCCCTCTGTAAACGATATAGGCTGTGATCACCATAAAGGCGATGCTAAAGAACAAATTGTCTCTGAAGTCGGCCACGTAGGCCGAAAAGAAGCCACTGTAGTCTTGCTCATTCAACAGATTCCCGAAGCTTAATTCGAGGAAGTAGCCAAATGCCCAGCCTGCCACTACGTTGTAAAATGACAGGATCATCACGCCACATATGATCCCAAACAGGCCTACGTAGGCCCAGGACTTACCACCCAGCTTTTTATACGCCCCGTAAGGATTCGATTGTGCATTTCTTCCGACAGCGATCTCCCCCACCATTACCGGCAGGCCGATTAGAAAAATCCATCCGATGTATACCAACAAAAACGCTGCTCCGCCATTTTGCCCCGTCACGTAAGGAAACTGCCATATATTTCCCAGGCCGACCGCCGAGCCAGCCGCAGCTGCAATAAATCCAAGTTTATTAGAAAATCCTCCCCTGGCCGCCATCTATAGTTTTTTGTGTCCCAATTAGAAAAATCAAGCCGGAAGATAGGCCCATATTAAGTTTTAATCAAAACAAACTTGCTAAACGGGCATTTTAATGACTCCCCCGTCCTGTCTTCCCATCGCACACTACTCAATGCTGCCTGCCATGCCTTTGCACGATGTGAAACTGCATATTTGGCCACTCATTTGAGTAACTTTACGTCCAACTACAACCTAAAACCATGTCGACATTCATCAGTGATACATCAGGTAAGGAGTTTCCCATCAGCGACAGAGTAGCTGGAAATTCCATCCGAAAGAAAATTCTGGACTTAATCAGGGTTGATCATCCGAAATTCTCCGATGATTCCTTTCTGGCATTACAGGAGCTTAATTTCTACAGGGAGAAATACATTTCTAGCTGCCTGCTAACTGAGCTTGACGAACTTTCTGACCTTGAAAGCAATGTATTGGAGTCGTTGAAAGACCAAACCACCCTTACTGATAAGGTGGAAGATGAGGCAGTTCAAAGCACTTTTGGCCAGCGGGTGGCAGATCATGTGGCTACTTTTGGAGGCTCCTGGACCTTCATCATATCATTTGGTATTTTTCTACTTATCTGGATAGCAGTTAACTTCTTCTGGCTTGCCAACAAGGGCTTTGATCCGTACCCATTCATTCTGCTTAATCTTATTCTCTCCTGCCTTGCGGCCATGCAGGCTCCCGTTATCATGATGAGCCAAAACAGGCAGGAGCAGAAGGACAGAGAAAGGGCCAAAAAAGATTACATGATCAACCTGAAGTCAGAGCTAGAAATCAGAATGCTACACGAAAAACTCGATCACCTGATTCTTCATCAGCAGCAGGAACTCATTGAGATTCAAAAAGTTCAGATTGATATGATGAATGACATTCTTAGCAGAATAGACAAATAAAAAAACGAGGCCTCCCGACCTCGTTTCATTCACCTTATCGTTTGCTTTGACTATTCCCAGAAGAAACCACCCTCAAAGGAGCTATATGCCTGACCATCAGCACTGGGCGGTGTTGAAGCAGCATCAAAGGTGTCAAGATAGGGCACCCAGCTAGCCCCGGATTTCGATAGCAGCTTGAATTTTACAACAAAGCTATCGCCGCTATTGACAATCGGAACCATACCTCCTATGCTGGCAGGCATACCCAGGGTCGCCGGGTCAACCACGCCTCTCGGCGTCACTCCATCGCCGTCAAAAATTGACATTTCCATGCGTGTCTCATTCGGTTGAAAAGATCCGTTGAACAGTGGTATCTGAGTTAGTCCCTGCCAAACAAGTACACCGTTGCCCCTGTTCGATTCGGCCTCGACAAAGTCAAGTGTCTCATTTAACACAAGGTCATCATATCCATCCCCATCCATCGAGGCCTTGATTCCTCCAATAACCGGGCTCCAGTAAATTGCGTTATTATTTGCGAGCGCTATGTCTGAAAACGTCCAAACTAGTTCCCCAAATGGAAATCCACGCTCATCCTCAAAGGACTGTTCAAAACTGGCACCTATTGTTTCAGGTGCGGCGGGTCCGTTTAGCACTTCTACCTCGGCAGGGGTGATGTCTACCACATCCACGCCATCGTCGATATTGATATTGATAACGATTTTACCGTCGTCGAGATGGGCATCAGCATTAATTCTGTAGTGTGTTCTTGGCAGTGGATTTTCTATAGTAGCAGTGAGAGTCCTATCAATCGTAGTTCCATCAAACACCTTAAAGTAAGTCATCGAAATCTCGATAAAAATAGGATTACCGGCTCTGAAGTAGCCTTCCAGTTCTTCTGAGTCACCGTAGTCAAGCTGCTCACCAGTGTTGTTATAGGTAACAACCATGCCGTAAGTGTCAAAATCCATTTTAATGTCGTCAGAGTAAACGACTGAAACCTTGTAATTAGCCAAAGTTACCGTAAGAGGGATTTCCTTGATCTCTTCCTTATCAATTGTGAAGTTGTCGGATCTTCCAAAATAATACGGATTATTGAAGGCTGCGTCCACCAGGTTATCGGAGTGCGCCTCGATGTAGTACTCACCCGTCTCCAACTCAATCTCTTCCGGTGCACTCGACCAGGGATCGAAAACTATCACCTCAGAGTCATCGGTAGCGTCGAAAATAGTGACGACGTAGTCGCCCAAATCAACCACTTCCGCTACCCTACCCGAAGTAGGAAATTCGTCAATGGCTAGTGCAAGGCTGAGCTTCAGCACACCCTTGTCAGCTAGTGGCTCTGTTGGATCCTCGTTCTTGTTGCAAGACAGAAGACATGACGCAAACAGAACCACTAAGAATAATTGTGAAATTCTTCTCATGATTAGTATTGTTTTGATGGTAAAAAAATGCTCCTGAGCTGGCTAACCTTATTGTAAGGTACATTATTATTGTAACTAAATCAATTTCAATCCATTAGGTGCTAGAAAATACCTAAAAGTAAGTACTCCAGCCGGTGAATTTGGCAGAGTGACCCTTACAAAACTCCCTGTGGCAACAAGTTATGCTGGCATAAAATGTATGACCGCTCTCCGATGATGGAGACGGCGGCAGAGTGAATAACAATGCGGGGTAGCACTGCCCGTTCGGTCAGCCTGCTCTTGTGTTTGGCACTTTCAGACAAAAAAGACAAAGTGTTACTGACTTTCGTGCAATATTTTTATTACCTGCTATTGTAAACCAAAAGATAGTTTCTACTTTTGTACCTCCAAAATCGGATTGACCGATGGTGTAACGGTAGCACAACAGATTTTGGTTCTGTTTGTCAAGGTTCGAATCCTTGTCGGTCAACTTTCAAAAGTCCCGGTGAAAGCCGGGATTCTTACTTTCTGGAGTGCTCTATTTTGATGGAACCAATTGAATCATCTGTAAAGATCTTTCCTGGAACGGGATCGTTAGACTTGGCGAAGAAAATTGCTGAGGCCTATGGAAAACCTCTTGGGAATTACTCTTCTCAGCGCTTCAGTGATGGTGAACTTTCCTACAGCTTCAACGAGTCGATCAGAGGCTGTGACGTTTTTCTGATCCAATCTACCTGCCCACCCGCCGACAACCTGATGGAGCTTCTGCTCATGATAGATGCGGCAAGAAGAGCCAGCGCCAAGTATGTCACAATCGTGGTGCCCTACTTCGGTTACGCACGCCAGGACAGAAAGGACAGGCCAAGAGTTTCCATTGCAGCAAAATTAGTAGCCAATGTAATGCAATCGGCAGGTGCTGACCGCCTGATGGCTATGGACTTGCATGCCGGTCAGATTCAGGGCTTTTTTGATATTCCGGTTGATCACCTTGATGGAACGGCTATTTTTGTCCCGTACCTTCAATCACTCAATCTTGATGCACTGACGTTTGCTTCTCCTGATGTTGGAGGCGTAGCAAGAACACGGACGTTCGCAAAGCATTTCTCAGCCGATATGGTTATCTGCGACAAACACCGCAAGCGTGCCAACGAAATTGCCTCAATGCAGGTGATTGGAGATGTGACTGACAGAGACGTGGTGCTTATCGATGACCTTATTGACACCGGCGGTACACTTTGCAGGGCAGCGCAGCTTATTAAGGAGAAGGGAGCAAGAACTGTAAGAGCAATATGCACACATCCGGTGTTATCCGGCAATGCTTACGCCAATATCAACAGCTCCGTGCTCGAAGAACTTGTTGTGACGGACACCCTGCCCCTTAAACAGCAGTCATCAAAAATAAAGGTGCTTACCGTTTCAGACCTTTTCGCCAAGGCTATCAATAATATTCACAGCCACGGCTCCATTAGTTCGCTATTTATAAATAATTAATATACATCATTATGAAAACAGTAGAGATTATAGGGTTTAAAAGAGCAAATCTCGGTAAAAAGGAGTCCAAAGATCTTCGTGCTGCGGGCAGTGTTCCATGTGTCATCTATGGAGGAAAAAGTCAAGTGCATTTCCATGCGCCGATGATTCTTTTCAGAGACCTTGTTTACACACCAAATGCGGCTTTTGTTCATCTGAATGTTGAGGGACAAGAGTTTAAGGCGATCTTGCAAGACATTCAGTTCCATCCGGTAAACGAGATGATTCTGCATGCTGACTTCCTTGAATTAAATGAAAACTCACCAGTAAAGCTTGACATTCCTGTTAAGTTCCTGGGCGTAGCCCCTGGAGTTCAAAAGGGTGGTAAGTTGGTTTCTAAGATGCGTAAGCTCACTGTAAAAGCACTTCCGTCCGAAATGCCGGAGTTCATTGAAGTAGACATCAGCAAGCTGGAACTCGGCAAAACAGTTAAAGTAGGAGAGCTTGGAGAAGCTAAATACAACATCTTGAATAGTCCTCTGGTTTCTATCGCATCAGTTGAAGTTCCAAGAGCTCTTAAAGGCAAAGGCGCTGATGGAGAAGAGGAAGAGGAAGAAGTATAAAAAAGATTCTAATGCCGTCAATATGAAAATCCTGCCTGTTAAGGCGGGATTTTCTATTTTGGAGGCAGCAGACAAAAGATTAACGCAATGAAATACCTAATAGCAGGACTAGGCAACATCGGGCCTGAATACGAGCTTACACGGCACAATATCGGCTTTCTGGTATTGGACCGGCTTGCTCAGGCAGAGTCTGCCAGCTTCACCTTCAATAAGCAAGCCTACACAGCTGAAATCAAACACAAGGGCCGAACCCTGCACCTCATTAAGCCCACCACCTACATGAACCTCAGCGGCAAGGCAGTAGCTTATTGGATGCAGCAATTGAAAGTTCCCAGAGAAAACATCCTTGTTATCACCGATGATATCGCCCTCCCCTTTGGCAAGTTACGGATGAAGCCCAAAGGCTCAAGCGCCGGTCATAATGGACTCAAAAGCATTGAAGCAACACTTGGCGGCCAGGACTACGCAAGACTTCGTTTTGGCATTGGCGACAACTACTCAAAGGGCCATCAGGTGGAGTATGTTTTAAATAATTTTTCTAAGGAAGAAATGACCCTCCTGCCTGAAAGAATGGACAAATCCATCGATATGATCCTCTCATTTGCAGCAATAGGAATCGAAAGAACTATGAATTTTTTCAATGAATAATTGACTATCCAAAACTTTATATTTCTTTGCATAAAATTATAGTGTTATGAATTAGGTATGATTCATCCTCACACTGAACTCCGACTGGTAAATGACACCGTAGGCTACGGTGTATTTGCCACAGAATTTATCCCAGAAGGTTCAATTACGTACATCAGGGATAGTCTGGAACTTGAAATCACCCCCGAAGCATTCGAAAAATGTGTCCCGCTACTTCAAGAGAAGATCGAAAGATATTCTTACATAGATCAGCGTGGCGTTAGGGTGGTGAGCTGGGACCTTGCCAAGTATGTAAATCACTGTTGCCAATGCAACACGATGAGCACTGGTTATGGTTTTGAAATTGCAATCCGGGATATTTTTCCCGGTGAACAGATCACCGATGAATACGGTATTTTTAACATGACAGAGAGAATCAGCCTGTTGTGTGACAAGCCGGGTTGCCGTGGATCGGTTAGTGCCGATGACTTTGACGCCTACTACCCAAAGTGGGATGAAACGCTGAAACAGTCCTTAGCAAAATTAAAACAAGTGCAGCAACCGCTGATGCCATTAATGGAGGAGGAAACCGTTGAGCAGTTGGAGAGTTACTTTAGCAACCCTGCCAACTACCTGTCGGTCTATTCCTTAAAACTCGAAAAGGAGACTGTAAAGGCTAGATAAACCTTTCAGCTCGTGTACTACCAGAATTAAATGAGAAAAGCCCCGGAATGGGGCTTTTCTCATTTAATAGAATTCAAATCTTTCTGTGAATTAAAGGGATCTAACGGCGTCTGCGTAGTTCCTAAATTCAAGATCTGTAAGTGCTTTTTCTTTCAGCGAAGAGTCTTCAGCAATCGCTGATTTCAGGCCGTTTGTTACTTCTGTGGCATTTGAAGTACGGGCACCTACAATCGCAAGGCCATAGAACGCTTTCGCATAAGAGCTATCCTTATCAGTAGCGTCTTTGAATGCCGTCTTAGCATTTGAGAATTCTTTCTTAAGAACCAAAGCAAGACCTCTGTTGAAAGACACCTCGGCGGAATTGTCAGCGCCAGCGAAAGACATCAATGCCTTGTCATACTGAGCAGTTTTTACCTCAAGAGTTCCTTTCAAAGTATTAAGCTTTCTCAAAGCATCACCTGTAGCTCCAGAAACAGTTCCTGCTACATCATACGCTTTAGTGTTGTCACCCTGAAGCATATATACTGTTGCCATGTTTACCAATACCTCTGGAGTGTTCGCCTTTTGCTTATTAGCTATTTCCAACTGAGTAAGCGCCAGGTCAACATTCTTCTTCACGTCAGCGCCGCTGGCTGCTGCAGCCATTTGAAGATAAACAGCACCAAGATTGTTGTGCGCTACCCAAGTATCCTGCTTCTTAATAGCAGCTTTGTAGATAGCTTCTTTCTCAGTAAGTGATGGAGTAAGTGTTGCGCCAAAAAGCAATTCTGCATTTGAAAGTGAATCAGCAGAAATTCCGCCTTCACCAATTTGCTTGGCCAGAACAGCAATTTCAGGATTAGGGCGCTTAACTTTAACAGTCAAGACTTCAGTTTTTGCAGTACGCAATACTGGGTAGATTTTGTCAAATACTTTCTTGTAACCTGAAAGCTTCTGTAGTGCCTTTTCTTTTTCTTCAAAAGTACCTGTTCCATTTACCACAGCAAGCATGGCAGTTTTTTCATCAGAGCTTACACCGTCAAAGCCATTCAGCATGGTTTTGAATTGTGTCCAGTCCTGAACTACTGGCTTCAAAACGAATTTGATCTCGTCAGCCATACTTTTGTAGTCATACTTGGCCATCATGTCTCTGTACCACTTCTCGATCGCTTCAGCACGATCCTGAGATAGATCAGAGTTGATTGTTTCAGTACCTTCAGGTGAGTGAGTACCAGTGATAGTTACAGTGCGGGTTACGTTCCTATCGGCAACGAACGCAGTGAAATCTTTACCACGGTCACTGTTTTTCTCAGAAGTCCTAAGAACTGAACGACCTTGTTCAAAAAAGAATTCAACGTTTGTTGGTTCCAATTCTTCTTTGTCGTTGTATCCGTGGTCAGCATAAGAAGCTGCTACAATGTCTTCTACCATCAAAGATGTGGTGATGACACCTTCAGCTACTTTCATTTTTTCAGTAGTCTTGTTTTTTGCTCCTTTGGCAGCAACACCCTGGATCATTACATCACCCTTCGCCATTGCCGGGTCATAGGCAAATGAGAATGTTTGGCTTTTTCTGGATGTTGTAGAACTGCTGTTAGGAAAATCACCTGCTTTGAATTCAACTGTGCCTAGCTCGGCTTCGTTGGTTCCATACTGATAGAAGGTTTTTAGGCTGTAAGAAGTACCGCCTGGGAGCATTTTAGGAGGAAGTATAGCGGACATTTCAAATTCCACTTTGTCAGCATGAAGCTCTAAAGGATTCGGGGTCACTTCCAACTGCTGGTCATTGGCAAGTTTTATCATCTTGTTTAGCGCACAACCTGACATCAGGAGTGATCCAAACAATATGCCGAAAGCAAGTCTCGTTTTTTTCATTTGAATAATGTTTTGAATGATTATGAATTCCGACGTAAAACTATTGTTATAATGGTTCTATTGCAATTATACGGAAAATAATTTTGCTTTATTCAACCGTTAGAACAATATACGACTTTTGTTATTAACTTTGCGATGCTAAAAGTCGGTGTTCATGATACAGTTTCTTGAAAAATACGCATTTGGGGTCTGTAACAGGCTAGGCGATTACCTAAAAATCCCTACTACTAGTATCAGGCTGTTTTTTATTTATTCGTCGTTCTTAACTTTCGGATCACCTTTGATCGTTTACCTGACGTTGGCATTTATCATGCAGTTCAGGCGTTGGTTCAGAAGACGTGACAATATACTTTGGTATTATTGAATTCTGTGTTGCAGGTTTCCGTAGCCTTTCTTCCCGGTTAAGTACGCAAGAGGCGCAATTCCCTTATAAGTGCCTGTCAGCGATTTCAAAGCTTTCTTTGGCTGAATCGATCTGTACTTCGAAAAATTTCTTACAATAAATACATGGGCCTTTGAAACAGCCTTTGCATGATCCGCTTTGCCCGACACCAAAAACCTGAGCAAAATCAAAAAGTCAATACTGAACCGCAAGGGTATTTTCCACCACAAGGATCTGGAAAGGTCGTTTTTCAATAATAAAACAATGCTGTTTCTAAAATTGAGATAGGTTTTATAGGCATTTGAGCTGTCGAGCGTGCCTCCACCAACATGATACACGACCGACTCGCCCTGGTAACAGACCCTGTAGCCAGCCATCTTCAGACGCCAGCAAAGGTCAATTTCCTCCATATGAGCAAAAAAGGTGGCATCTAGCCCGCCTGCTTCGTTAAAAGCAGTAGACCGGATAAACAAACAAGCTCCGGTAGCCCAAAAAACTTCAAGCTGATCGTTGTACTGTCCGTTGTCTTTTTCAAGGGTTTCGAACACCCGCCCCCGGCAAAACGGGTAGCCAAGCACGTCGATGAAGCCACCAGCCGCACCGGCATACTCAAAGGTGTCCCTCAAGTGCCATGAAAGAATTTTGGGCTGGCAGGCCGCAATCGCTTTGTCTGCTTCGAGAAGGGAAATCATTGGCTGAAGCCAGCCCTCCGTTACTTCCACATCTGAATTGAGCAAAACATAGTAGTCGGCGTCTATCTGGGCCAGCCCGGCCTGATAGCCACCGGCATAGCCCAGGTTCACTTCAAGGGTAATAATTTTTACATCAAGAAAGTTTTTCTTCAAAAAATCTATAGAACCATCAGTTGAGGCATTGTCTATCACCCAAATGTCTGCTTCAGGCGAAAAATCAATGACCGAGGGCATAAAACGGTCAAGATAGTCTTTGCCGTTGAAGTTGAGAATGGCTACAGCGACCTTTGGGCTCATACCATGCTGCCAAAGTCGAACCCCGGAATGTTGGGTAGTACTCCCTCTGTGCTCTTCTTTATTTCCTCTTTGGCTTTTTCTTCAGCCTTTTCTGTGGCCATGTTTACTGCCGCTATCACCAGGTCCTGAAGCATCTCTTTGTCTTTGTCATTGAGAAGTGATGGATCGATATCAAGGCTTACAAGCTTCTTCTTTCCATTAACAACAGCTTTCACCATGCCAGCGCCTGATTCACCTTCTACCTCAATCAGTGCAAGGTTTTCCTGGGCAACTTTCATCTTGTCCTGCACCTCTTTCACCTTACCCATCATTTTCATCATATCAAACATACGCTCTTCGTTTAGTTTTTTAGCAGAACAAAATTACCGCTTTTTTTGATCACTCTGCCTCCGGCATCCGTTCCTTCCACATAATACCTGTATGTTCCCTGCGGTGCCCGGGCTCCTTTGAATACGCCATTCCACCCTTTGGGTTGCTCAGTTGTGTAAAACACCAGCTCTCCCCATCGATTGTAAATTCTAAAGCTAAAATTAGTCACCTCGGGTCCTTTCACACCAAACTCCTCATTCAGGCCGTCTCCATTAGGGGTGAAGGCTGAGGGCAGATAAAGATCGCTGTGAAAAGCAATGGCCCGCCGATTGCTGGTTGTGACAAAGTCGGCATCAACTCCTAATCCTGCTGCACGAACGGTTACATAGGCAGCATTGCTGTATTCCGAACTAAGCCGCAACTCGTAAAAGGTCGGATCCCACACATCAAAAGTGGTCAACAGCACCATATTGATATCCCATAGATCGACATAATATTGCCGCACACCGTCGGTAAGTGGCAGGTATCGATTCCAGGTCAAGTGGAAGGTATTCGTTTGCTGTTGATCGCTATTGAGAAATACAGGCCGGGTAATCGTGCCCGGAGGGGAAAGGTTATTGCATTCGTCGCTATAACGAATAGTATAAGAATAGCTGTTCTTTAAAAACTGTGGATTGCTAACCAGTTGCTCATTAATGTCGCCTTTGAAGGTAGCTCCTGTGCTAAAATTGCTCCCATCAAAAGCATAAACTGCCTGATAGGTAGTATTGGCATTGGCTTGCTCAGCACTCTCCCAACTAAAAAAAAGATCGTCGCCCTGATAAGTGGAATAGACACCTGTGATGGGTGCTAAGTTTTGCTTTTCGAAGGAGGTTCCACACACCACCTGGCTCAGCGCAAACCCTACCGGGTAGTTGACCCTTACCTGGTAACAGTAGTCGGTGTTGCAAATGAGGGTGGAGTCCGGATACTGCGTTGCCTGGGCATTAGCAGACTGATAATATATGGTATCGTTGCGGTAGATTTCAAAAGACTGAGCTGCCGGGCCGGGAGGAACCCAGTTCAACAGGTTCCGATACTGCTCAAAGCTGGCAGCAAGGCTTACCTGACAAAGTGTATTGGAGTAGTAGTACTCATTGTTGCAGGGATCGTAGGCTGCCAGGCGAAAACAATAGTCGTTTGTCATCGGTAGCAGCTGATCCAACAAAATTTGATTCCCCTGAAAGACTAACTGAATCTCATTAAAAGTGCTGCCATTGTTTTCCGACACCTGCAATACGTAGCTAATACCTGAGTTGAGCGTGGCACTGATCAGCATGGTGCTGTCCTGAAAAGTTTCGATGCTATTCAAGATCGGGTCGGTAAGCTCCCTTCTGGTGTTGATCATTACGTTGGTTTCACCACATCCATCATTGCCGCCGCTGTAGAAGCCCTTTACTCTCACGGGAAAGCTGCCGGCCACTCCATAGTCATGAGGAACGGCGTAGTTACCAGCCAGCACATCCACTGAGTCGACGGCAGTGTAGTAAACCCGGTAAAAATCGTAGGGGCTCGCAGGCACCTTCACACTGGCTGAAAAATTGCGGCAGTTGGCGACCGTTACCTGCGGTGGTTCCGGGGAATTTACTGTTATCTCCAGTGTGTCCGTCTTGGGGTTGATATCCAACCCAATCACCTGAACAATGTTGAAAGTACCGGGTGTATTGAAAGTATGGGTGGCGCTGTTGGTTACCGGAGCGCCGTCTTCATACAAATACTGCCTGGAGATATTTCCGAAGTTATCCAACTCCGATATATTGATTGTAAGCGGAGCGCAACCTATGGGTTTGTCAACAGAAAAGCGGCCGATTTTACTGGTCTTTTGAGCATGTGCGGCTACCGAAAGTGCCAACACCCCCCAACATATCGCAAGCCGAATAAACCGTTTTCTCTGAATCAAAGCCAAGTAATTAACCTGCCTGGTATAGTTACGCAGGCCTTTCGGGTAGTTAAACAACGCAATATAAAACAACGAAATTGCTTCCCTTACCTTAGCTCGCTAATGATTTGATCTATTGTGAATGTTTTTTGCTCTCCCGACTGAAGGTTTTTAAGCCCAAATTCACCCGAGGCGAACTCCGACTCACCGGCCATAAGCAGGTAAGGAATGCCCTTGCTTTCGGCATAAGTAAACTGCTTTTTCAGCTTAGCCGACTCGGGGTAAAGTTCGGCGGCAATGCCACGCTCTCTTAACTTACCGAGAACCGCCAGCGCCTTCATCGCCGAGGCTTCATCAAAATTGGCGATCAGTACTTTTGACGTGCGCACCGATTCGGCAGGAAACAGATTCAGCTCATCGAGCACATCGTAAATACGGTCGATACCGAAAGAGATGCCGACACCAGAAACATTGGGCAAACCGAACATCCCCGTCAGGTCGTCGTAGCGGCCGCCGCCACAAATGCTTCCCATTTGCACAGAAGTTGGCTTCACTTCAAAAATGCAACCTGTGTAGTAGCTAAGCCCTCTGGCCAGTGTTGGGTCGATGGCAAGTTGATCCACCTTTATCCCAAAGCCTTCCACCATAATCATTACCTCTTTCAGCTCTGCAAGACCCTGCATACCCACCTCACTGCCAGCCAATAGCTTTTCAAGGCCCGCAATGATGGTAGCGTTGCTTCCGCTGAGTTGCAAAAATGGCTTTAGTTTTTCGGCTGCATCGTTGCCAAATCCTCTTTCTTTCAGCTCTTCAAATACCTTCTCTTCCCCTATTTTATCCAGCTTATCGATGGCTACGCAAAGCGGGCCCTCCTTTCCCGGAGCACCCATGAGTTCGGCGATGCCGCTTAGTATTTTCCGGCTGTTGAGCTTAATGGAATAGTCGGCCAGGCCAAGCTTTTCAAACACCTCTTTGATCATCAGCACAATTTCCGCTTCGCACAGGAGGCTGTTGGTGCCCACCACGTCGGCATCGCACTGGAAGAACTCCCTGTAGCGGCCTTTCTGCGGGCGATCGGCCCGCCACACCGGCTGAATTTGGTAGCGTTTAAATGGAAAAGTGTGGAGATGTTGGCTCATCACTACATAGCGGGCAAAAGGCACTGTGAGATCGTAGCGAAGGCCTAATTCTGATTGAGCAGGCAACCAGTACTTGTATGCTTTGTCGAGAAGTGAAAGTTTCTCGTCGTCAAGTTGATCCCTTAAGCTTTTATTGCTTCTAATTTTATAAAGCAACTTATCGCCTTCTTCTCCATAAATACCTGTAAGGGTAGACAAACTTTCAATAGCAGGTGTTTCCAAAGGCTGGAAGCCAAATTTCTCAAAGACTGTTCTAATGATGCCGAAAAGGTAATTCCTCCTCGACATTTGAACCGGTCCAAAATCCCTCGTTCCTCTCGCTAAACCTGGTTTTTGTGCAGCCATTACTCCTCTTTTGCGGCAAAACTACGAATTAGTCGATGGAATTACCCTAAAGCTTAGCGATTTATAGCGGCGGGAGTTATGATTTTGAAAGTAAACCACTATATTTGCGCTCCATTTCGAAAAATATTGAACCTCATGGGAGTTACAAGATTAAAACGCAAGGGTCGTAAAAATAGAAACGTATCAGCTTCAAGGCAGTTTTCTATCAAGCATTTGACTGCAACGCCCGTTATAAAAAATGTTGACTTAGAAGAGTTGAAGAAGCAGTTCTCTGCTCCTAAGCCAGCAGCTAAAAAAGAAACACCTGCACCAAAAGCTGAGGCTCCTGCAGTTGAAGCTACCGCACCTGCCACAGAAGCACCAGTAGCTGAAGCACCTGCAAAAGAAGCGAAAAAGCCTGCTGCAAAGAAAGCTGCCGCTCCTAAGAAGGAAGCTGCTCCAAAAGCAAAGGCTGCGAAAAAAGACAAGGACGCTGAGTAAATCACTCGGTTAAGTATATGAAAAAAGCCCTGCTTGCAAAAGCGGGGCTTTTTGTATTTAGTAAGCCTAACGCTACTCTTTTATATATAAATCGCTACACTGCCGGTGGGCCCGCAATAAGTGATTCAGCTATTTTAGTCGCCTTATTCATGAGAAATTTCACGAAGTCGCTTAAGTAGTCGGCTCCAATTTCTTTGGACTGTTCGAGCCAGGGGTTCATGACCACAGAACGTAAGATGAAAAGCCCCTCTTGAGAGTATTCTTCCTTTGTGAAACCAAAACCAGTCAGAACATCCCCGATTGACTGCCAGGAATACTGCTCAAGCCTGAGCTGAGTTCTCGAAACAAAAAAAGC
The DNA here is from genome assembly GCF_040222385.1 of Imperialibacter sp. Classification (GTDB taxonomy): domain Bacteria; phylum Bacteroidota; class Bacteroidia; order Cytophagales; family Cyclobacteriaceae; genus Imperialibacter. The sequence goes on along the minus strand of NZ_JAVKDF010000023.1, from coordinate 244,061 downwards.
ATGATCGTAAGGCATAAGATGGTGCTTGTCGGCCGTTCTCAACGAAAGGGCTTCGTAAATCCTTCTATTGATCGTGTTATTTTCCGTCAACGACGCCCGCTCCAGCAGCACCAGGTAACAGACAACATTGGTATCGGGTTGGGTCAACGGACGGATCGTCAACCGGGAATCCTGAAATACAGCGTCATCAATTAGATGATACAGCCTCTGCGCACCAGCCAATGACTGCCTGATGATTTTCCCATGACCGTTTCTGTGAAGAGGGATGGTTTTGTGTGTCAACCAGGTTGCCAGCGCAGCAGCCCCCGGCTTCGACCCTTCAATGATATATGGGCCAATGGCTTCATCAAGTATTTTGGTGTCAAAATAATTCACATCCGCCTGGTCGTCGTGAATATAAGGTGCCTTTTGCCTGGCATACAGCATACTCCGCTTGTCTTTAAAATTGATGACGCCGGAAGGATATTGGATATAGCCTAGCTTGTGAGGATCGATCGTTACAGAGTCGGCCAGATGTATGAATTCTATGCCTTTATTGTCGAACGCATCCTTGGAAGCAGCAGCTGATTGTTCGGGGTCGTCCACATAGAGCGTCCGCAAATAACCGCCCCAGGCTGCGTCGGCATGAAGCCAGAAGGACTTACATTGCTCCTGTTCATATTTTTTCCTTATTCTTTCGATATCAACCAACGGATCAACGGCGCCTTCCTCGGTGGTACCCAAGATACCGACCACCGCTACGATAGTTTGTGAAGCACTCAGCCCAAGTATCGCTTCTTCAAGTGCTTGGATTGAAATCCTGAAATGGGTGTCGACAGGTATTGATATCACTTGATCTTCGCCAAAGCCGAGCAGGTTGGTAATTTTTTTGATACTATAATGTGCCGCTTCCGACACAAAGATGACTGGCTCCAGCCCAATGTCCCTGTAAAGACCAACCCCTTTTTTGCCTATGTTGAATTTGCTGGATTGAAAAGATTCCTCCAACCACCGATAAGCATCATCCGCCTTGCGCTGAGTTGCCAGCCGCTCTGGAATGCTCAATCGTTCGTTGAGTGTAAGGTTGAGCAAGTTGGCGACTGGCACATCCCTGATATCTTTGCGAGTCCCGTCAGGCAAGTGCACCTGGAAGGCGATGGATTGCTCCCGGCAAAGCCCGGCCACCATCACGGGAATCCACTGCGTTTGCCTGGCCATCCAAAGTGCTTCCATATTAGCAATGGTGCCACCAGAGGTAATGTGCGACCAGCTTTTGTCGGTGTCGTAGCCGAGCATACCAGCAATCATTTTACCCGCCTCTATTTCCAGCCTCACTGTGACGGGCGCCCCCTCATCCGAAACATTGTTGGGATTGTACAGCATGCCCGCAAAATAGCCCATGACGCCTGGCATGCTTGTTTCCGATATCATATGCGCCAGGTAGCGGGGCGAGTAAAAGGGATAGTCAGCCTTCAGCTGATTAAGAGCAAAATCGAGCTCGTTACTTAGTTTATCAAACCACAAGTCGTGCGAGCGTCGCTGGGCCCTGCCCAAAATCAGTGGATCCTCCGGAAAATAGTTTTTCCGCCAGTGGGTGTAGTCCTGAAAAATGTAATTGATTACTTCTTGCCAGACGCCTGCCTGCTCTGACTTTGGCCCCAGGAACCAGGCGCCCATTGGTAGTTCTTCATCTCCCTTCCACATAACTTATGCTTTTCTTTTTTACTATCTAAAGCTAGAAATACACCCTGCCCTACCCTATGACTTTAGTCAGGTTCCATCAACACTTTTGCCATCATTCTTAATAAATTTAAATAAAAGACTTTTTTATCTTTTATTGTTCTACATTTGCCTAACCATTGCCAAATAACTCAAATACTATCTCCCCATGGACAATTCACCCCAGCACAGTTTTCATATCCCTGTCATGGGATTAGCTTACACCATTGATTCCCCGACAAAGGTGGCCAGGTTTGGCATATCTTCTGTGATTTCCATCATTGAGGACAATCTGATTGAGAAAATGAGGAGTTACTACTACTCACAAATAGGTGAAACCTATCACCCTATCACGGATCAGGAAGAAGACTACAGAGCCAGGCGTATTACCGACTACCTTAATCTGGTGAACCGAATTGTGAGCCAGCAGGTGGAAACCCTCAGCAACTCAACTTTTGAGGCGGGGTCAGAGATAAACAAGTACTTTGAAATGCTCCCTGATGGCAACAAGGCCAGGCAGTTATTTCAACAAATGAATGAACTAAAGGATCAGGAGGAAAAGAATCAACTCCAGAACTTTTTAAAAACCCAGATACAGCCAGGGAGCATTGACGTGAACATAATGACTAAGGTCGACAAGGTGAACACCGACTCCTCTGGCAACCCAATAGAAGATGGATCAGATGCACTTGCCGCTCTGAGAGGCTATGTAAACAGTAACCTGACCAACTCCTCGGTGGTGCTGTCGGCTGGTATGAACCCCCGCTTGTTCAACTACATGGAAAAGCTGCATCAATTGGCCGCAAAGGGTTGGGGCGATTTTGAAAAGAAAATAGTCATTAAGGTAAGTGACTACAGATCGGCCCTGATTCAGGGCAAGTACCTTGCCAAGAAGGGCCTCTGGGTTAGCGAGTTCAGGATAGAGTCGGGGCTTAACTGCGGAGGACATGCTTTTGCTACCGACGGCCTCCTGCTGGGGCCAATTCTGGACGAGTTCAAAAACAAAAGAGCAGAATTGCGTACCGAACTATTTGAAATATACAACAGAGCACTGCAGGAAAAAGACCTCCGCACCTATAATGAAGCTCACCCAATAAAAATCACGGTGCAGGGAGGCATAGGCACCTATGAGGAAGATCAGTTTCTCAGAAGGTTTATGGGAATGGACAGCACCGGCTGGGGCACGCCATTTTTACTTGTACCAGAGGCCACCACCGTGGACGACAAGACGTTGCAGTTGCTGGCCAAAGCAGGGCAAGATGACCTCAAACTAAGTAAAAACTCGCCTCTCGGTGTACGCTTTCATTACCTGAAAGGAACCAGTTCGGATGAGGAAAAACTGAATCGAATTAAAAAAGGCCGACCGGGCAGTCCTTGCACTGAAAAATACCTCGTTTCCAATACCGAGTTTACCAAAGAGCCAATTTGTACCGCCTCCTACAAATACCAGAAATTAAAGATAAAACAGTTGCAGGGGATGAAGCTCCCGGAAGATCAATACCAGCAGCAATTGAGCAATGTGCTCGATAAAGAATGTCTGTGCATCGGATTGAGCAATTCAGCGGTTCACAATTACCAACTCAAGCCATTCAAAAACTTAGCCGCAGTTACAATTTGCCCGGGTCCAAACATTGTCAATTTTTCAGCAATAGTGTCTCTTCAAGCTATGGTCGATCACATTTATGGCAGGTCCAATGTGATCTCCAACCCGCAAAGGCACCATATGTTTATCAGGGAACTACAGCTCTATATCGATCACCTGAAAGAATCAATGGAATTCAATAGCGACGAGGTGGGTAGTAAAAAGGACAAATACCTCAAAACATTCCATGACAACTTGCTGGAAGGCATAGCCTTCTACCGGCATATTGTAGTCGACATCGCCCATGGTATCGAAGAACTGAAATATCGGTTTCTAGACTCGCTTGAAAAAGAAGAACACAAACTTCGGTCGTTGTACGAAAACTACGTTAGCCATGCAAATTCTCTTGTGGCTGTGTAAAGCACCATATGAGCCCCTTGCAGAAGACTCAGGGGCGACATAACTTACAGGCATGTTTTCAAAAGCCTGCGAATATGCCGTAAGAGCGGTCATGTACATTGCCATCAAAAGCGCTAAAGGGCTGAAACCGGGCTTCAAAGAAATCGCCAGGGAAATTGACGCCCCGGACCCGTTTGTTGGTAAAATCTTACAACAGCTGGTGAGGGAAGGTATCATATCTTCCAATAAAGGCCCGAATGGCGGGTTTTATCTTCATCCCGAAGGCAAGCCTGTGCCACTGATGGACATAGTGAAGGTAATTGATGGCAAGGAAGTATTCAGCCTTTGCGTGCTTGGGCTGAAAGAATGCTCAGACAAATTCCCTTGCCCTATTCATCACGACGTAAAAGCCTTCCGGGATAAATTGAAGGAAAGCATGCAAAACCAGCACGTTCAGGATCTTGTGAAAAAAATAGAACAAGGCAAAGTGTTTCTTAAAAACCATAGCATTAACAGCTAGAGAAGATTTGCGCAGCGGTGCACCTCGAAGCATTTGCAACCATTTTGCCCCTCTCATGAAACAATCTCTTCTACTTACAAAGGCGAATCTATTGGAACCAGGTGCGCTTTTGAAAAGAACTGGCTCAAGACCTCAAAGACTAACTTTTTCAGGTTCCTAAACTCACCTTTCATCTCCACGAAATAAGCTCAAACAAAAGGTAATTTAATAAAAGACTTTTTAATCTTTTATTAATATATTTGTTGAGCAGACGAAATCCTCAGAGGCTAGTCAGTTGGAAGGCCTTTGTGCAATTCAGTATGGCGCAGCATCTCGGCTTTTGCAGGCATGGGCAGTAGCTGATCAGTATTATCCACCCAGAACAAAGAAAGACATGGAACTAAACCAGGAAATTCTTAGTGACATTATCGTACACATGAAGTATGCACGGTACATTCCGGAGCTCAATCGCAGGGAGCTATGGCCGGAAATCTGCGGTCGCTACGAAGAAATGATGGTGGACAAATACCCTCACATGCGAGAGGAGATTCGGGAAAACATGGCATTTGTGTTACAAAAAAAAGTACTTCCCTCGATGCGGGCCATGCAGTTTGCCGGGGCTCCTATTGTTAAAAATAACAGCCGTATCTACAACTGCGCCTACTTGCCGTTAGATGATATAAGAGCATTTTCAGAAACCATGTTTCTACTGCTGGGCGGAACTGGCGTTGGGTTTTCCGTTCAGCTGCACCACGTCAGTCAATTGCCTGCTGTTCAAAAGCCCGAGCGACGAAGAAGGTTTTTGGTGGGCGACAGCCTGGAGGGCTGGGCCGATTCCATCAAAATGATTATGAAAGCCTATTTTGGGTTTCATAGCGCTCTGCCTGACTTCGATTACTCGGACATACGGCCCAAGGGAGCGAGACTGGTGACCGCCGGCGGCAAAGCACCGGGCCCTGAGCCCCTAAGAGTTTGCCATGCTCATGTTATCTCCGTTCTTGAAAGAAAGCAGAACGGTGAAAAACTGTCATCACTGGAGTGCCACGACATCATGTGCCATATTGCCAATGCTGTACTTTCGGGTGGTATTCGCAGGTCAGCTATGATATCTCTTTTTTCGCCGCAAGATGATGAAATGCTGAGCTGTAAGTTTGGCAACTGGTGGGAGCTTAATGAGCAAAGAGGCCGAGCCAACAACTCCGTGGTGCTCACCAGAGACAGCACTACCAAAGAGTCTTTTATCAAGCTTTGGAAGAAAATAGAGCTATCGGGGTCTGGTGAACCTGGTTTCTATTTTACCAATCACCCTGGGTGGGGAACCAACCCTTGCTGCGAAATTGCTTTGCGGCCCTTTCAGTTCTGCAACCTCTGCGAAATTAACGTTTCGGATGTAGAAACGCAGGAAGACTTGAATGCCAGGGCCAGAGCGGCTGGTTTTCTGGGCACACTTCAGGCAGGGTTTACCGACTTCCATTACCTGAGGGAAGAATGGATTAAAACGACGGAAGAGGATGCCCTTATCGGCGTAGGAATGACGGGAATAGCCAGCGGGAGAGTTTTCCAAATGGATTTGAAGGAAGCAGCTGATGAAGTGAAGCATGTCAACATGGAGGTATCGGCGAAGATAGGGATAAACTTTGCCGCCAGGTGCACTACCATAAAACCCTCCGGCACCAGTTCGCTGGTATTGGGCACCTCTTCCGGCATCCATGCCTGGCACAACGATTTCTACCTGAGAAGGGTAAGAATAGGCAAGAATGAAGCATTGTACCAATACTTGAAGGACAATCACCCTGAATTGCTGGAGGACGATCTGCTCAACGAAAAACAAGGGATCATTTGTATCCCTCAGAAGGCGCCCGAAGGCAGCATTACCCGAAGCGAGAGCGCTATGGACTTACTGGAAAGAATAAGGGCTTTCAATACCGAGTGGGTAAGAAACGGATACCGCCTCGGCAACAACGCCAACAATGTGTCAGCGACTGTGTCGATCAAACATGACGAGTGGGAAAAAGTCGGGCAATGGATGTGGGAGAACAAAGCTTCGTACAACGGACTGAGTGTGCTTCCTTTTGACAGCGGGAACTATCAACAGCCTCCGTTTGAAGATATCACCAGGGAAGAATTCAATGAGCTGGAGATAAGTTTGCGCAGCATCGACCTTTCAAAGGTAGTGGAAGCTGAAGATGAAACCGACCTGCAAGCGGAGGCAGCATGCGCCGGTGGAGCCTGTGCCATCGTTTAGCCCCTCTTCCCCAGCTCAATCAACTGAAGGTTCTTAACCCCTTCTGGCGTAAGATCAAACCGCATGATAGTGCGCATTTTGTGAAAACCCTGCATGCCTGCTGCACCCGGGTTGATGTGGATCAGAGGAAGCCTTGCTTTGTCGGTAAGCACTTTTACAATATGAGAGTGGCCACAAATGAAAAGATACGGTTTGATAGTATCCAGCTGCTTCAATACCCTTCGATTGTACCTGGGAGGATAGCCGCCTATATGCGTAATCCAGATCGTTTTGCCTTCTCTTTCGAACACTTGATCTTCGGGGTAAGAGTGTCTTAGGTCAGCGCCGTCGATGTTCCCATGTACGGCCACGACCGGTTTGAAGGCCACCAGTTTATTCATGACTTCCTTGTCGCCAATGTCGCCAGCATGCCATATTTCATCGCATCCGGCGAAATACTCAAACACTCTTTCGTCCAGATAACCATGCGTGTCTGAGATCAGTCCTATTTTAGTCATTCCCTAGCTTCAAATTCACTATTATTGACTGCAACTAACAAAAGGAACGATCATGAAACAAGTACTGCTCGTCATTGGACTACTCACATTTTCTTTAACTACAAACGCTCAGAAAATTATTCAGGAAAAGTTGGACGAATTAGCACTTGGCTATGGCAAGCAGAGCTTCAACACACTGAATGAACTATTGAGCATTCCCAACGACGCTCATTACCCCGCCAATATTGAGCAGAATGTCCAATGGTGTGAAAAGGCATTTGCTGAGCGGGGCTTTACGACCAAAAGGCTGGAGACGTCAACCGTTCCCCTGCTTTTGGCTGAAAGAAAAGTGAAAAAGGCCACAAAAACAGTTCTGATCTATCTTCAGCTGGATGGCCAGCCGGTCGACTCTTCAAAATGGTTTCAAAAAAGTCCCTGGATTCCCGTATTAAAGAAGCCGGACGGCAAAGGTGGTTTTACGGAAATCGATTGGAGCAACCTCAACAGTTCGTTTGATCCGGAATGGCGAATTTTTGCCCGCTCCACCAGCGACTCCAAAGGAGCGGCCATGGCCTACCTCACCTCACTTGATGTGATGGAAGAGCTGAAAGCGGAACCTAACTTCAACATCAAGGTGATCATGGACTTTGAAGAAGAGCTCGGCTCGCCGAGGCTGCCCGGTGCGGTAGTTACTTATAAGGAAGACCTACAGTCAGACATGCTCATTATTTTTGATGGCCCACGCCATGTAAGCAACGAGCCTACGCTGACCTTTGGTGCCAGAGGCATAGCGACGATAACCCTTCATACATTTGGGCCCAGAGTAGCACAGCACAGCGGACATTATGGCAATTACGCTCCTAACCCAGCCTTAAATATGGCTCAGCTATTGGCTAGCATGAAAGATGCAGACGGCCGTGTGATTATTCCCGGATTCTATGATGGTGTGTCTTTCGACGAGAAAACGAAGGCCATTATGGCAAGTGTACCTGATGATGAAGCTTTTATCAAAAAGAAAATTGGGATTGCTGACATCGACAAAGTAGGCACAAACTACCAGGAGTCGATACAATACCCTTCCCTGAACATCAGGGGGATGTCGTCTGGCTGGGTGGGAAAAGAAGTGCGCACCATTGTGCCGCCAACCGCTACAGGCGAAATCGACGTGAGGCTGGTCATGGAAAGCGACCCGGAAAGGTTGATTGGGCTGATAAAAGAGCACATCAAAAACCAGGGCTACTACGTAATTGACAACCGTGAGCCGACAGAAGAAGAAAGAATGTCGAAGTCGAAAATAGTTTCATTTGACTACGAAGTAAGCTACAAAGCTTTTCGCACCGATTATGACACAGAAGTGGGGCAATGGCTGGTGAAAGCCATGACAAAGGCGTTTGGATCACCGCCCATTATGATAAGAACAGGCGGTGGATCTATTCCGATATCTCCGTTTGTTACAACGCTCGACATCCCTGCCGTGCTGGTGCCCACGGTGAACCCCGACAACAACCAGCATAGTCCCAATGAAAACATCAGGCTGGGCAACTATATCGATGCGATAAAGACATTTACTGCTATTATGACGGAGAAGCTTTAGTGCCCTCATAAAAAGAATAAGAAAATGATCAATCCGTACTTCGAAAAGTTCAAAGTGAGAGCGGCTGAAATTGGGCCCAACGGAAAGGCCAAGTTTCCCGTGCTGATCAATTTTTTTCAGGAGGCAGCCTGGCAGCATGCTGACGTGCTTGGCGTGTCAGTTCCCGCACTTATGGAGAAAGGGCATACCTGGGTGCTGCACCGGTTGTTTCTCAGGGTGCTGAAACCAATAGAAAAAAACGAGTTAGTGGAAGTGGAAACATGGCCATCGGGCATCGAAAAGTTTTTCACCTTTCGGGACATGCGGTTTCGGAATGCAAAGCAAGAACTGGTAGCGGAAGGCTGCACCGCCTGGGTAGTGATTGATATAGAAAAAAGGCGGCTTATTCCGGTGCCTGACTATATCACAGGTGGCAACTTCGTTATTGAAAACAATCACCTCCCGCACCCAACTGACAAACTGCCGTCGCTGGGAGAGGCTGTCAGTGGGCCCGGGTTCCAGGTATACTATCAGCACCTTGATCAAAACAACCACGTCAACAATGTTCACTACCTGGAATGGATGCTGGCCTCTCTACCTCAAGACTACCTACTGCATATGAGCTTGAAGGAAATCGATATCCAGTTTAAAAGTGAATGTGTGCTAAACGACGAAATATTAAGTGAGTTTCAGCAGCTAACGGACAATGAAATACTACACAGCCTGAAAGAAAAACACAGTGGCAGAGAGGTCGCCAGAGCCATGACTGTGTGGGAGGAACAGTAATCTTACGCCCCAAACCCATCTGATCGAAGTAAGTGTATTGCTCTGGCTATTATTCGCACCAAATAGGGTTGGCTAACTGATTTTCTTCATATCCCACCCAACTATTTAGCCTTAGCTTGCGAAATGGTTAACTGAGGACTCCCTCTGTCAACAAAGCACCACCGTAGACTTATGAGCCGACCTGAAGCGGATGAGGCCAAGCTAATTGAAAAGTGCCGGAAGCAGCAACCCCCGGCGCAGCGGGAGCTCTATGAAAACTACTTCAACTACGCCATGAGCGTCGCTCTCAGGTACAGTCAAGGCCGAGATGAGGCGATCGAGATTGTCAATGATGCTTTTTTGAAGACTTTCAATAGCCTTGCCTACTACGATCAGGCGCAGGGGTTCAAAAAATGGTTTCGTCGGATCGTGATCAACACAGCCATTGACCATTACCGAAAAAACAAAAAACATTATCAAACCCACGACTTGCTTTATAAGGACCAGGCAGTGGATCCCGACGTCTTTGAAAAATTCAGCGCAGAGGAAATAATGCAGTGCGTTCAGCGGCTTACACCGGCTTACAGGCTGGTCTTTGTTCTCTACGCAGTTGAAGGCTACAAGCATCATGAAATTGCCGAAATGCTACAGGTAAGTGAAGGAACTTCTAAATCGAACCTGGCGGCAGCGAGAGGTAAATTAAAAAATCTGTTAATAGAAATGTTTCATTTGAACAGCACCCGATATGGAGGATAACAGCTTTGATAAACAGATAAAATCCGTTCTTGAGGAGTATGACGACACTACCCCTTCCAACCTCGGTTGGCAGAGGTTTCAGGGCAAATACGGCCAAACGGTCGGCATTTCCGGAATACAGCGATGGCTGAAGCTTTCTGCTGTTGCGAACGTATTGCTTACCGGCACTGTGGTATGGCTGCTATGGAACGTTGACCTTTTGCAGGACAGAATAACCACCCTTGAAAAAAGGCAGCCTGCCACGACCACAATCGATAAAAAGAGCGATGAAGTACACAAAGCTTCCGAAGGAAAAGCTACAACCATTGCCGGCAACTCAACCGACGCCGATGCTTCAGAACGGTTAAACGAGCAACAAGAAACTCCATCGTCAGCTGCCAGCACCTCCATGCCTCGCACCAGTACCAGAAAGCCAGAACTGGCTGGAAACCAGCGTGATGATGCCTCAACAGCACCCCGCAAGTACGCAGCAGATGACGCAAGAGAAACATCTTACAAACCCATTCGAAAATCTCCATCCTACCGCCTCAACGCAATTTCAGGCCTTCGGCCAGTTACTATCCACCTGGCTTTTGTGAAAGTGTGGGGCGAAGCAAATGAAATAATTCCCGGCAACGTGAAACCCATGGAAGCACATTTACCTCTGCAAACCGTGCTGGCCCTTGAGAAAAGCAAAATGGGTAACAAGATAGGCTGGGCATTTGGCCTGACCGGTGGACTTGGAATGGCCAATTTAGGTACCGGCTATCAGGGAGTTGGCATCCAGAATGGTATTGTTGTTGGTGCATTGATTCATCCGTTGTGGGGGGTTGAGTCAGGCATTTCGTTGGATCAAACCCTGGCATCAACAAGAAATATTGATGCCGGAGCAAAAGCCTGGCAGTCTGCGGCTGGCGTACCTCCGACGAACCGTATCGATAAGCTGGCCCTTCATTTACAGACCCTTGAAGTACCTCTTTTGGTTAGGCTAAGGTTTCCGGTGACTGATAGAAAAAGTTGGTTTGCGTCCATTGGTCTGGTTCAAAACTTCAGGTTGTCCGAAAAACAAACTTTCTACATCAGGCGGCTGGAAGATCACGAAGAAGAGGAAGATCACTATGAATTGGCCGAAAGGGAGTTCTCCAATAAAGGCATAGGTTCATTTTACACAGGCTTCACTGGAGAGTTGGGCATTAGCAAGCAAATAAAAGCTTTGCCACTTAGGTGGCAGCTAGGTGCGTACTACAAACATCAAATCGGGCGAGTGTCCGGCGGCTTCCAAAAAGCAGAAATGGTTGGAATAAAAGGCGCCTTGAGGTTCAGTCGTTGGTAGTTTTCACCCAACCATTTTTCAGATTCTTTCGAATGGGTTGACAACATGAGTCCTGAAAAAAGGCGTTTAAACTCAGACAAAGTTGTATGAAAATAAAAGAAGTTGGCCTGGAGATGACCAGGGGAGAATTCGTGAAATCGCTGGGCATAAGTGTGGGCGCTATCATGGCCACCTGGTGCATCGGAGGCCTGACCTCCTGCATGAACGCAGATATGCCTGCTCCGGGTGATGGAGGTGTGGACTTCACCATCGATCTGGAAGCCTCTGAAAATAAAGCATTGTTAACAAACGGTGGGTGGCTGATCAAAAACAGCGTAGTGATTGCCAGAACAAATAGTGGCGACTATGTGGCTGTGACGCAGGTGTGCAGCCATGAAGGGCGAAAACAAGTAGCGTATAGAGCTTCAAAAAATGATTTCTATTGCAATGCTCACGGCGCTACTTATAGCATTTCTGGCAAAGGCACCAATTCGGCTGGATCAAGAGGACTAACGAGGTACACAACCCAGCTGGATAAGAATAGTCTTAGAGTTTTTGGTTAAGTGGTTGAAAGGCCCTCCAGTTTTGGAGGGCTCTTTTTTAAACTTCAATTACCCTTATTGTGGCACACGCCACCTATTTTTTGTAAACCACCAGCGCCGAGCTGACACTAACCTCAACTTCCTCGGCTATCTTCTGAAAAACAATCGTTGGGATTTCAATTTTGTGATCAGCCAGTTTTACCATGAATTTGCTGTCGATAGCAATATTTCCCTTGCTAACGTGTATAGTTGTCGGAATTGTTCGCTGCGAGTCTACTCCATGGATATTCAGTGTTCCTACAGCCGACACGCTGTAGTCGCCATCTTTTGCGATGTCAAATGCCCCTTCAATGCTACCCTTAAATGTGCCGTAAGGATATTTCTCACTCTCCATATAATTTTCATTGAAGTGCTCCTGCATCAGCTCCCTTTCAAACTTGAAGCTCTTGATAGGAATTCTAAACGAGAAAGACTTCTCTTGAAAATTAACCACCCCCTGGCTGGCTGCGTTAGTGGCAGCAATGTCTTCCAGTACTGCATCAGAAAAGAAGCCTATTGTGGCATCCTTCATGGTGTAAATCTGCGCCTGCGCCGCCGGCACTGCCATTAAAGCCAGTGCCAGGCAGCTATAAATTACCTTCTTCATAGTTTATCTGTTTTTCTTCGAGAGGCTAAACTCCCTGGTGATATTGAATCCAAGATGTATACCACCGTTTTGCCACCGGTCGGTCGTTTCGGTAATAAAGCCCTTGTCGATCATAGGAAGGGAATTGGTCACTTGAAACTGAAAAACGTGGCCGCCGGTCTCAATATCCACCCCCAATGAAAACGAATCGTAATAATTATTCAGGTTGTCCGCATTATTCACAAACTTCACCCGATAAGTGTACTCGCCGTTGATTGACATCCTGCGGGTTACTTTGTACCTGGCTCCGAATCCCACGGCCGGAGTATCATTTACGTCTGTTTGTGAATTCACAAGGTTATAGTGCACCCAGGTAGGCACTAGCTCTGCAGAAAAGTTCTCACCAAATTTTCGTGCGATAACTATCTGATTCACAAAAGCCAACCGGGAGCTGAAGTAGTTGGCCCGATCCGGATATTCCCAGTGAAGGCTATTGAGCGTCGTACTTCCTACCCACACCACACTTACAGGCATCACCCTTGCACCAGTCGATTGTCTGAGCAGGGCGTATTTCACAAAACCATCATAGCTCTTCTGGTAGGTACTCCTCCCAATCCCCACCATCAGCTTATCTGTCAGGCCATATTCCAGCGCTATCCGGATAGTGGACTGATCGAGACCCCAAAGCTGGTAGGCACCCCCGTTTAGCGGGCCAAAACGGTGAGAAATGCGAAATTCCAGTGCTCCTGGAGCCACCCTTTCGGGTGAATGTAGATTGATAACCCTCGACGACTTGAAGGTAGCCAAGGTATAGTCCACTGTTTCAACTGGCATAGCATCCAGCAGTTGATCCAGGTTCTGAGCCAGCAGTACAGGCGGGGCTATTATTAGGAAAGCAAGCAAAAGGCCTCTCATCTTTTCAATTTATTAATGATAAAATCAGTTGTTGAGGGAGCCGCCACTCACCCACTTCTCAATAACAGCCATTTGGCAATCGGAAAGCTTGGTACTCGCTTTAGGCATCTGCGAGTAACCAGACGCATGTCTGACGGATCCGAGTAACTGCCCATTGTCGGCATAGGTTTTCACACTGGCATAAGAATCGAGTTTTATATTACCCCCCAAATTGGCCGCAGCATTTGCCGAATGGCATGACAGGCAGCTGCCCTTCAATAAATTGGTCACCCCTGCTGAATAAGTAACGGCCATCGTGGTGTCACAACCTGAGCCGATTTCCGGGTATAGGTATTCTTCGTTGTCCCAGTAGCAGGACACCGCCAAAAAAGACACAAGGATGAAATAAAATAGTTTGCTCATGTTCCCTCAATTATTTGGTGTGTTCGCAGCAACCCAGCTCGACAATTGTTCGATCTGGCAATCCTGCAATTTGCCGGCCGGGGGCATCAGACTATAGCCACTGGCTCCAGTTATGGCTCCAATCAATTGGCCACTGGCAGCCACTTTCTCCATATCACTGAAGGTTTCCAGTCTGATACTGCCCGAAGGCGAGCTGCCGCTGTGACAGCCCTGGCAATATGTACCAGCAATGGGTGCTATATTGGCTGCATAAGCAAACTGCGCCGGGTCGCAGGAGTCACAAGTAGTTTCGTTCGCCCCTTCAAGAATCCAGTTCTTTACGATATCCAGCTGGATTGCAGTCAATCGTGCATAAGGAGATGGTGGCATGAGATCCTCGCCACTACCGGACATTGACCTATAAAGTTTGCTTTTTGCAGGACTGCCAGCACTTACTGCTCTTCTGATATTTGTGTAAGTCGTGAAATTATAGCCTTCCTCATGACTCGCAGCATCATGACATCCCGACATCGCACAGTTGCTCACTATGAGGGGTAGAACCTCTGTTTCAAAGCACACACCATTTGCAGTAGAACCATCGGTTCCATCTTCGCCGGGCACGCATGAAGTTTCCTTGGCACCCTGGTCTATCCAAAGCCTGATAAGCGTTCTTTGCTCTTCCGGAAGAACACCAGAGGGTGGCATTTGATTTTCGCCCAGAGCATATAAAACAGTGTAGACCCTGCTGTGCCGGGCGTCACCGGGCTGTATGCCCTTACTGGTGATCTTATCAAATGAGTTAAAGATGTAACCTTCCTTGCCTCCGTTGCTATTGTGGCAACCCGAAAGTGCACAGTTTGATGTGAATATTGGCAGAATCTCGGTATCAAAGCAAATCTCCCTGAGGGATGACAGGTCGTCGGGTTCATGACTACACGAATTAATGACGACAAGCCCCCCGAAAAGTCCAATGACTACCGCTATCATCCGACCCTTTTTCCTCAGCTTACTAATTTTCATAAAATGAATATTTCAACGCTCGCAAGCCCAGTACGAAAGGATAACGAAAAAGGATGGGTGGGATGAAAAATAAAATACCGATCAGATTAACGGACGGCAGAAAGGTGGAATTATCCGGGGCCGAACCAACGGATGAACGCTCAGGGTCTTCGGTTAGAGGTTAGCAAAGGTGAAACTAAGGCTAGTCTCTAAACGACCTCATTAATGGCCTGGCCAAAGTCCTTTTCCATTTCCATGAACCTGGCCATCACCTTGGCGATGAATGACTCCGACACAATTTCATTGATATCGTCTTCGGAAGTCAAATCCATTTCGCTCACCTTGTACGTCTGCTCCAGCAGCCCGTATTCAAATTTTATCAGGTAGCGACCGTTCCACGAGAAGATCGTGATTTTGGTTTTTGGGTGAGGTATTTCGGCTACAACCCGCATTATGGCTTTACAATCTCTACAGAATGGGTCAGATTAATTTCCGAGCTAATGGAAGCGGCCACACTGCAATATTTCTCAACTGCCAGGTCAACGAGCTTTTCTACCTCCTCCAGCTGAGCGTCAGGCGAAACCACCTTGTAGTGCACGTGAATATCAGTGAACCTTCTTGGCTGCTCTTCCCTCCTTTTACCCGTAACCTCTGAGGTTAGGTCAACGAGGGTCTTCCTTCTTTTTTTAATCATCGATACCAAATCCACAGCAGCGCAGCTAGTGATGCCTGCCAGCAATAGTTGTGTGGGCGAAAAAGCCTTTTTGTCATCCTTCGCTAGCATATCGATGTTCAATACATTGCCAGACTCGTTTTCGGCCTGATACTCTTCATCGGCCACATACTTAAGAGATACTTTCATTTCCTGCATATGCTTACAATTATTTGGGCAAAGCAATAGTTCAAAACTGCTGTTATAAACTGACTATTCTGTTATTGAAGTCACCGAGGCAAAACTAACACAACTATTGATTCTTATTTGGAAGATTATTCTCTAATATCGGCTCAAATCAAGTAAAATGGATGTACGAGTTAAGTTTTTAGGAGGTGCCGGGTCGGTTACCGGTTCGAAATACCTATTGGAAATCGATGATTTTAAGCTTTTGGTTGATTGCGGGCTGTTTCAGGGCATGAAGGAATTGAGGCTTCGGAATTGGGAAGCTTTCCCGATAGATCCGGCTGCAATTGACGCCGTGGTGATTACCCACGCCCATATCGATCACTCAGGCTATTTGCCAAAGCTGGTAAAAGAAGGCTATGCGGGGCCCATTTATTGCACACACGCCACGGCAAGGCTCATGGAGATTATGCTGCGAGATTCGGGCAAGCTGCAGGAAGAAGAAGCCGCTTATGCCAGAAAAAAAGGATATTCCCGTCACGAAAACCCTCTCCCGCTTTACACGCTGGAAGAAGCAGAGCACTCCTTTAGCCAATTTGCCAGCCTTGACTTCGATGACACATTTGAGGTCAGTCCAAATATCACCCTAAGGTACCTTTATGCGGGGCATATTCTTGGTGCCGCCCATGTCGAGATTGAAATAAAAGGTGAGCAGCAAACTAAGAAACTTCTGTTCAGCGGAGACATCGGCCGATACGACAATCAACTTTTGTACGACCCGACCGACATTGAGAAAGCCGACATTCTCTGGGTAGAATCGACGTACGGCAACAAGGCCAGCCCCGAAGCAGATCATAAGGTGGCACTTAAAAGGACGATTCTGGAAACCTTTGATGCCAATGGATGCGTACTGATCCCTGCATTCTCCGTCGGACGCACACAGGATATCCTGCTGCTGCTCGCTCAGCTTTTTCAGGAAAATGCTATTCCCAATTGCCCTGTTTATATCGACAGTCCCATGGCCATTTCAGTCACCGGCCTCTACAAGGAGTTTCACAAACTCCACCGCCTCGACGATGAAATGATATCAAAAGCGCCGGTATTTGACCACCCCAATTTCAAATACGTACGGACACAGGACAGCTCCGAAAACATCAACACAGTAAAAAGAAACGCCATCATTATTTCGGCCAGCGGCATGTGTACGGGCGGGCGGGTGTTACATCATTTATTCCATCGCCTTCCAAGAATCAACGATACGGTCATCATCGTTGGCTTTCAGGCTGAAGGCACCAGAGGAAGGCGCATATTGGACAAGGAGCCGCAGATCAGAATATTCGGAGAAATGGTAGACCTAAGGTGCCGGGTGGAGTATATCCAGGGCTTCTCTGCCCATGCCGACCGCAACGAGTTGATCAGATGGTTAAAGAACATTAAAGACAGCCCCAAGTACACTTTCATCGTACATGGCGAAAAAGAAGGAGCCGAAGCATTGGCGATAACTACCAGCACTGAAATGCTCTTTAACACCTATATTCCGCATTACATGGAATCGTTCGATCTTTTTCAGGGCATATGAAACCGCTGTTGATCATCGGCCTTCTACTGAGTGCTGTCGGTTGTAAATCTTCGTTATCATCCACGAGCGACAAACAGGGAGTGACCGGCGCAGTGTATTGGATGGAGGGGGATTTTATGCCTCGAATTGGTGAAAAGCCGGGCGGCAGTCGTCAACCTATCGTCAGAGAAATTTTGTTCTATGCGCCTGTCAATACTACCGATCTCGGAGGAGAACACGGCCCCATTTATAAAAGCCTTCCCGGTGAACCCATCGCCCGGGTTAGCAGCGATGAAAATGGCTCGTTCAGAATTTCCCTTCCCCTTGGCACCTATTCGGTCTTCACCAGGGAGCCTGATGGGTTCTTTGCCAATCGCTTCGATGGCAATGGAATAATTAACCCTGTTGAAGTAAAAGCCGGTGCTTTTTCCGAAATTGTTATCGAAATCAACTACAAGGCCGTTTTTTAACCACTTTGGCAGCGACCTTATTGCTCGCTTGAAACATTTTTCAAATATTTTACCGCCCCCATGCAACCTCCAGCCCCTGCAGGTGCATCTACCCGTTGAGCGACCTAATCAATGAGGCTGATACTACAAGAATCGAAAACCGAAGAAGCGCTAATCAAGGGATGTCAAAAAGGCAATTCCCGTGATCAGCAAGCACTTTTCGAGAAGCATTCGGCCAAAATGATGGGGGTTTGCTACAGGTATGTGAAAGACTCTGACGAAGCGGAAGATGTAATGATCAGTGCCTTTGCCAAGGTATTTGAAAAGCTTGACAGCTTTCGGTTTGAAGGGAGTTTTGAAGGGTGGCTAAGGCGGATCATGGTCAACGAAAGTTTGATGTACCTCCGTCGTAACAAGTCGATGTACGTAGAAGTGGAGATAGAAAAAGCCGACAGGGAGCCTGACTTTAGCCAGTTAAGTGATCAGCTGGAGGCCGACGACCTGATGGCGATGATTCAGGAGCTTCCGGTAGGATACAGAACAGTTTTTAACCTGTACGCCATCGAAGGGTTTAGCCACCAGGAAATTGCTGAGATGATGGAGATAAGCGAAGGTACTTCAAAATCTCAGTTGAGCAGAGCAAGGGCACTTTTGCAAAAGCAATTGCTTGAGCAGGAAAAAAAAATGAATGATAAAACAGCACGCCATGAGCAGTAAGAAAATAGATGATTTATTTCGGACAAAGCTGGAAGCACACCCAGTAAGCCCCAGCCCCGAAGCATGGGCCAAACTGCAGGGGAAAATGAATCCTGGCAATCGAAAAAAAGGAGCGTTTTGGATGTCGGTAGCGGCTGCTATCTCGATGATCCTTGTGGCAGGGTGGTTCATTTACAGGCAATCGACAGCTGAGCTCAATAGCACCAATACCCTGGCAGGTATGGATAACACAGAAAAAGTGACCACCCCGGAAAACACGAATCCGGCATTAGCCGACGGTCAAACACCAGATAATGTGATGGCGGAAACGCAAGTTGGCTCAAAGGAAACTACGGAAGTGGCTGCTGCTAACGAAGGGCTGAAGACAGAGAGTAAAGCCAATGCGCCTGCGAAAAAAATAAACAGGCCTGTGCAACCCGCTACCACACAAGTGGCATCTACTGCTCAAAAGGAAGAAATGAAAACGGAGGCACTCATAGCACTGGACGAAGTAAGCAATGTGAACGAAATAGCTGAAGAAGGCACCGTTCCTGAAACACTTGACATAGAAAAAGTTGAAAAGAGCCTGGTAGCTGAGGTCGAGACGCCCTCCAAACCAATGGAGGTAAAGATTACTTTCAAGGCAGACGATGACGAAAGATTTCTTGATCCGGTAAGGGAGCTAATCGCTTCGGAACTTCCAAAAGAAAAGAAAAGTGGCTTCAACAAGCTTCTTGCATCGGCCCGAACGCTGGGTGATAGGAACATCCTTGCGGAGCTTAGGGATAGCAAAGATGAGCTGTTCAGTGGCAGCATGAAAATGGGAACGAACAAACACGAAAAGGTCAATAACTCAAAATAAACAATTATGAAAAATTTAACATTATCTCTACTAGCTGTGCTGATAGCCATTGGCTTGTCAGGCACTTCAGCAAAAGCGAAGTCGGCCGGCATGGACACCATCCTCATCGAGCTGGGGCAAAATAGCAAGATCATCCTTGTGGTGAAGGACCAGAAAGACCTGGAAACCATCAAGAACTACGACATCAATAAGATGCTGAAGGACTTGAAACTGTCGATCGACTCGTCATCAAGCGATGTGAATTATTTGCAGATCACTGATGAGTCGGGCACCAGGTACTTGCAGGACACTACCATTGTGTGGAGCAACAACGAATACCCAAGGCACAAAGCTGAAATCAATATCGGCAACAAAAAGCTGGAAGTGGCGGCTGACGACTGGGACGACATCGAAGACGAATTCGACAATGATGACCTCGAAGTGAAAAAGTACGAATATGTAGAGGACCGTCGGTACAGAACCAAGCATTCGTTCAACGTTGAGCTTGGTATGAGCAACTGGCTGGAGGATGGCAAATTCCCCAACGACAACAACCAGCCATACGCTGTGCGCCCCTGGGGCTCCTGGTTAGTAGGACTGTCAAGCATCAACAAGTCGCAGGTAGGTGGTCCATTGTTTGTGGAATGGGGCTTTTCGCTCAACTGGTACAACTGGAAGTTTGATGATGACAGAACCACACTTGATAAGACGCCCGAGGGGCTTAGCTTTGGCACCATAGATCCAAATCTTAACCCGATCAAAAGCAAGCTTTCTGCTACCTACCTCAACGCCAGCTTTGTGCCGCTTTTCGACTTTGCAAAGGGCACCAGAAAAGTAAAAAGCTTTGAAAGAGGGAGCTTAAAATATACTTCCTATAAGAAAAGAGGCATCAGGATTGGCGCCGGTGTGTATGGCGGCTACCGACTAGGCAGCAGCACCAAGGTGAAAACTGAATCGAGCAAAGACAAAGAAAGAGGCAGCTATTATATGAACAACTTCCGATATGGTGTTAGAGCGCAGTTTGGCTACAAGGGCCTCGACTTCTTTGCTAACTACGACCTCAATGAAGTTTTTGTAAGTGGAAAAGGGCCTTCCCTGAACGCTATCAGCTTCGGTATCATCTTATAACTCATTGCCCAATTATTTCAAGTCCGAAGAGGCTGCCTCACTTTTGAGCAGCCTCTTTTTTTGTTGCCTAAAAATTCGAAGCTATTCTAGCAGCCTTGCCTTAACTTAGCGCCATGGATGCATACTCAAACCCATGGACAAAGGTTTCGGCCAAGAAAATATATGATAACCCCTGGATCGAACTCGAAGAGTTTCAGGTGCTAACACCAGCGGGTACACCCGGAATATATGGGAAAGTCCACTTTAAGAATAAAGCAATAGGCATCATACCCATTGACAAAGAAATGAATACCTGGCTGGTGGGTCAGTACCGATTTCCGCTTGACGAATATTCGTGGGAGATTCCTATGGGAGGCGGGCCGCTGGAGATTGATATTCTTGACTCTGCCAAAAGAGAGCTTAAAGAAGAAACCGGGCTTTCCGCCACCAAGTGGACCAATATACTCCGCATCCATACGTCCAATTCAGTCACCGACGAAGAAGGGTTTATATTTCTGGCCGAAGATCTTACTCAGGGTAAAACCGAGTTCGAAGAAACAGAACAGCTAATCATCCGTAAACTACCATTTGGTGAAGTATTGGAAATGGCGATGAGGGGCGAAATAACTGATAGC
Source organism: Imperialibacter sp. (assembly GCF_040222385.1). Lineage (GTDB taxonomy): Bacteria > Bacteroidota > Bacteroidia > Cytophagales > Cyclobacteriaceae > Imperialibacter. Next base: position 223,191 of record NZ_JAVKDF010000023.1, on the reverse strand, counting down.
CTGAGTCTTGCCGGCATCTTCAAGGCGGCCCGTTTAATGAATTTGTAATTTTTTTGACTATAGCGCTTTCATGGCAAACCCTTATCCCTGGTCGTACTACCTTCGAAACAATATTAAGCTGGCTTATCCGGTTATGCTGAGTCAGCTTGGACACATTTCCGTGAGCGTGGCCGACAGCGTAATGGTAGGGCAAATAGGTGCCTTGCCACTGGCGGCTGCTTCACTTGGCAACAGCCTTTTTGCAGTCTTTATGCTATTTGGCATAGGTGTTTCTTATGGGATCACTCCTCTGGTGGCCTCGGCCTATGGTGAGCAAAACGCCAGCAAACTGCTTGACCTGCTCCGCCATGGCGTCGTCAGCAACTTTCTCATGGGGTTATTTCTTTTCGGCCTGATCGTAGGTGTTTCTCCGATTTTGTATCACCTGGATCAGGAGGCCGATGTTGTTGAAAACGCCATACCCTATCTGGGGATCATCGGGTTTTCCATCGTTCCCCTGATGGTGTTTCAGGCCTTTCGGCAGTTTACTGAAGGGCTCCACCTTACCAGGCAGGCGATGACCATCTCGATCATCGGAAACCTCTTCAATATCTTTCTCAATTACCTGCTGATTTACGGCAAATGGGGCTTTCCGGCACTCGGACTGAACGGAGCTGCCATTGCCACGCTGGTAGACAGAGTATTGATGGCCATTGCCATGGGCTACTTTGTCTTTCGCTATCAAAAGTTAAGGCCCTACACCATCGGATTCCATCTAAAAAACCTTTCGAAGGCCATTTTCAAAAAGCTATTGGCACTTGGCATCCCTTCGGGCATGCAGTTCATATTTGAAGTGGGTGCATTTGCTGCTGCCGCCATCATGATAGGGTGGCTGGGTGCCAATGCGCTGGCCGCCCACCAAATTGCCCTCAACCTGGCAGGGGTCAGCTATATGGCTGCTACAGGCATTGCAGCTGCTGCCAGCATAAGGGTAGGCTTTTACCTGGGTCAAAACGACTACGTGAATATGAGAATGGCCGGCATGGCTAGCTTCATCATGGCCATGATTTTCATGACTGTTTGCGGGATCACCTTTGTACTTGGGCGCAACTTTTTTCCTTCTCTTTACATCGACGATGCCGAAGTCATTTCGCTGGCTGCGGGCATGCTGGTGGTAGCAGCCTTCTTTCAAATCTCCGACGGCGTGCAAGTAGTTGGATTGGGGGTGCTAAGGGGGCTGTCCGATGTAAAAGTGCCGACTTTGGTGACTTTGATAGCCTACTGGGTAATTGCCTTGCCAACAGGCTATGTGCTTGGCTTCGTCTTTGATCTGGGTACAATCGGAGTCTGGATTGGGCTTCTTTTTGGCCTGTCGATATCAGCCGTGGCCAACTTTACAAGGTTCAAAGACCTGAGCAAACGGCTACGTACGCAGGCGCAAGAAACTACAAATATAAGTGCCAACAGCCAGGAAGCAGTTGCCAAACCCATCGTATGAAAACATGATTATTTTCTAGAGTAGCCGGAGCGGTGGTATCTCCAACTCATTCCTAGCTGGAAATTGAAAACGCTTGTCCGGTCGTTCACTTCGGCCACATTGGAGCCAAGTACTACCTCAGGAAAGTCGTCAATTTCAAAAGGGAAATAGGCATTCACTCTAAAAAAGGGTGACACGCCAAAGTTTTTATTAAAGTAAATGTCGTATCCAACGCCAGCCCCTAAAAAAGGCACCATCTTACTAGGCTTATAGGGCTCTCCGTCAAGGCCGTTCTTGAGCTCCAGGTCCTGATATACACGAGGCAGCATGTATGAAACACCGGGGCCTGCCATCATATAAAAGTCATGAGCAAAACCCTTCTGTACTCTTTTTCCCAGCTCAAACACATATACCTCGGCGGACACTTCGAGCGTAATAAAATGCATGAGCAAATCAATTTCATACAGCTTATTGTCCGTCACACTTCTTACCCGCTTATAAACCAGCTCTGGCGTGATGAAAATATGATTGCCGATTTCATAGTCAAATTCAAATCCGGCAAAGAATCCATTTTGCAACAACGGCTGATTATTATCAAACTGTGGATGCGCAAGATTGTAGTGCCTCACCACCTCATTCCAGCCAATTCCATTCATATAGTTGTACCCCGCAAGAAAACCAATACCAACCTCAGATTGAGCGAAGGAGGCCCCGGGGGCTATCAACATCATTAAAACTAAGATTCTCTTCATGAGATACTTTTTAGTATTTCGTACGCAGCCCGGTAACCAGTTTCCATAGCACCATGCACAGTTCCGAAGTGGCCTTCGGTGTGGGTAGCCTCACCTGCAAAATATATTTTGTTATCAATGGCACTGGCCAAAATGCCTCTTGCACCCTCGCTGCCGACTTTAGGGTAAGAATAGGCTCCCTTTGTAAACGTGTCCTTCGACCAGTCCATCACGTAGCTCTGAGTTAAGAACTTGGTTGCCTGCCCATTAAACATGTCATCCAAATCTCTCAACGCAAAGGTAACGGCGTCGTTGCCCAATTCACTTAAAGTAGCGCCAGCCGAACCATTGGCTTCACCCACCAGCACGTTGTTGAAAAATATAAGATCATCGTTAAACTCAGACCTTTTCCCCCAACCTGGCGCTTTGTATACAGGTATTATTCCACCCGGATAAACGGTGCTTGTTTCATCGCCCCAGAAATTTTGACCAAAGCGCATGAAGATTTTTACACTTCCATCCATGCCAAGCCCATCCATAGCCAGCAGTTTTTCCTCCGGCAAGGCAGGGTTAAATGATATCCTCCCCTCTTTGAGAATAGGTAGTGGCACGGTAACGATGACCTTGTCTGCCTCATAAGTCTGATTGGCATCGTCAGTCAATACTACCTTTCCGCTGCCGTAGTCTATAGACTTAATAGGCGTATTTTGTCTTATTTTGGAGCTGATAGGAGAGTATTGAAGATCCAGCACTTCGCTAAATGACCTGCGTCGCAAAATGATCTTTTCATTTCCCGAGGTTTGCTTTGCTAGTGCTTCGTTGTACCCGGCAACACTCAACAGGTCGAGGTCAGTTCCAAATTCATTAGCGATAAATGAGTTCAACAGCGTGAGTGTTTCATCAGACAGAGGCTCTTTGTTGAGATACTCTGATAGCGAAATGTCAGGCCCGCTGTAAAGTGGAAGCTTTTCTATGACTTTGGTGGCTGCTCTGAACGAGGTGTTTGAATTAGCTTCGCTCTCCTCAATTGTCTTGCCTGTCAGTTGGTAGTAAGTTTTACCTCTGTCCTGGTAGTACTCAAAATTTGAAATGCGCACCGCATCATAAAAAACGGAGTTCGTTCCCCGCACGTGGTCGGCACCAAGCTCTAAAGGGTATCCGGTAAATTCATCAAGCGCCTTTATTCTACCCCCAACTCTGTTTGTGGCCTCCAACACTTGTACGTCAACACCATTTTTGTGCAGGATATAAGCAGCATGTAGACCGGCAGCTCCCGCCCCTACCACAATCACTTTTCCTCCGAAATTAACGTTGGGGAACAAATCATCCTGCGTTTCACAGGACGACAGCACTGATGGCAGAACGTATCCTGCCGGTAAGCTTAGAAGTAGTTTCCTTAAAAAGGAACGCCGATTATTCATTCAATAAAGAAGTCAGTATGCTGAAAAACGATGAAAACTTAACCAAATTTAAGCAAAGCCCCAATATTTTACTATTCGAAGAAAAAAATGCACTTATAAAAGCTCTCATGCTGTTAGGAGTGCCGCTCCAAAAACGCCCGCACTATCGCCCAATTTTGGTCTCAGAAACGGTGTCTCCAGCCTGGGATTGAACAGGTGCTTCGCTGCTTCTTTTGCGCCCCTTGAGTACAAAAGGTCAATATTACCCACTCCTCCTCCTAGTACAACTGCGTCAGGGTCAACGATATTTATTATCACAGCAATGGCTTTTCCAAAGAACTCAACCATTCTGTCCATGGTTTGCACAGCAGCCTTGTCGTCTCCTGTTTTAGCCCGCTCGACAATCTCCGGAAGTTTTCGTTTCTCACCAGACAGGCTCTCATAATATCTCTGAAGGGCTGGGCCTGACAAAACCTGCTCAACGCAGCCAGTATGCCCGCAATAGCAGGGCCCTCCTGACGCATCAAGGAAATTATGACCCCACTCGCCGGCGATGCCATGGCGACCATTCGGTACTTTACCATACATCACCAGGCCTCCACCCACTCCGGTGCCCAGAATGACACCAAAAACAACTTTCGCATCCGGCACTTTATCGGGCACAGCGCCCCACAAGGTTTCGGCAATGGCAAAACAATTAGCGTCGTTCGCCATAGCTACAGGAATTCCTAGCTGCTTTTCAAGGTCTTGTCGCAGGGGCTTTCCATTGAGGCAGGTGGTATTAGAGTTTTTCAACGTGTTGGTAGTTGGGTCCATGGCACCTGGCGTTCCAATACCAATACTTTCAGGGGTGAGGCCACTTTCCGTCTTGAGCAAATCTACCAGTTTGCAAATTTGCCCAACGATATGATCGTATCCCTTATCGGCCTCTGTTGGCAATCTCAGTCTGGCAATTACATCCGGCCTTTTATCTGAAGAAATAATGACGCCCTCTACCTTTGTGCCCCCAAGGTCAATACCCCAAAGTGGTCTGCTCATAACAAAAACTTTTGCCGAATATAGCCCAATAAATAGCTGTATTGCAAAGAGCATACATTAAAATCCCTTTCAGCCAACAAGCTCCCAACCCTTTCTGTAAGTCCTTTTAACAAACTGATTGGCTTCGTCGAAATTTGTCACCTTCATGTTCTCAGCATCCCAAAGCAGCTTTTTCCGGCCGGGGTATCCCTTTCCTCCTTTGATTTGATAGGCTCTGAGCGCCACATTGCCCAGCAAAATGGCCTCAGTAAACGGGCCACTGTAATTAAATGGGGAGCTAGGCACTCCTTTGCCATAACCCGCCATAGCTGCATCAACCCAATTGGCGTAATGACCATCAACTCCTTTCGCAATTCTCGGAATTGTCTCTGCGGGAAAGGTTTCTGTCTTCATTCTCGACGACGGAAGCAGCTTGGGCTTCCGTCCCCACATTCCCGTGATGATTTTTCCTTTGGTACCCTCCATGATCAGTCCGCCATCAACGTCGCCCATTTCTTCATCGGGAAGCAACTCCAATGGCCTCTCCGGTCGCAGGCCGCCGTCCATCCAGGTGAGCCTGATGTCACCTTTGCCATCCGTTCTGGGGAAAGTAAAGTGTATAATGGAAGAAGGTGGGCAGCTGTCAGGATAGTCAGCCTCTACAAAAAAATCGGACCAGATGGTCGAAGCACTGCATTCGACATCAGAGGCGTATTTCACTGGTAGTATTCTGAAAAACGGATCAAGGATGTGACAAGCCATGTCGCCAAGTGCTCCGGTGCCATACGGCCACCAACCCCGCCAGTTGAACGGGTGATAGGCTGGATTGTAGTCCACAAAGTCGGCACAGCCTATCCACAAATCCCAGTCAAGTGCTTCAGGTACATCAAACTTACCCTTCGGCGTGGGCAGCCCCTGAGGCCATACGGGGCGGTTGGTCCAGGAATGAACCCTGGTAACATCACCGATCATACCGGCATCCACCCATTCCTTTACCGTACGCACATCATCACCAGATCCGCCCTGGTTGCCCATTTGGGTTACCACTTTGTATTTCTCCGCAGCCTGGGTAAGGAGCCTGGCTTCGTAAATGTTATGGGTAAGAGGTTTTTGCACATACACATGCTTGCCCATTGACATGGCTCTCAGAGCCGGATGAGCATGCATGTGATCCGGCGTGGTAACAGACACACCATCGAGGTTCTTTCCTTCTTTGTCTAGCATAATGCGCCAGTCTTTGTAGTAGGTGGCTCCCGGAAAACGCTTGACCGACTTTTCAGCGCTCTTATCGTCCACGTCGCAGAGGGCGATGACTTTGGCATTTTTGCAGTCACCTATGCCTTTCACATCGACTTCGCCTTTGCCGCCTACCCCTATCCCTGCTGCATAGAATGTGTCGCTGGGAGGAACGAATCCTTTGCCGCCGAGCACAAACCTTGGCACGATGGTGATACCCGATGCAATTAGTGCGGAGTTTTTAATAAAAGATCTACGTGAGCCTGAATCGCCGGATCGTGGCGGTTTTTTTGAAGTTGACATGACAAGTAAGGGGGTGTTTCTAGTTTCAATTTACATTTTTCAGGCATTCTTTTCTCAATGCCGTATTATTGTTTCCAAATAGACCTATGCTGCTACCATTCTTCAACAAAGGCGTTATCGAAGCTGGCTGTGACGAGGCAGGACGTGGCTGCCTGGCTGGGCCTGTGGTGGCTGCGGCAGTCATCCTTCCTCCCGACTTCCATCACAAAGTGCTCACGGACTCGAAGCAGCTCAGCGAAAAACAACGGATGATGCTAAAAGAAGATGTGAAATCGGCGGCTGTTGCCTGGGCCATAGGCTGGTGTTCACCTGAAGAAATAGATAAGATCAATATACTGAACGCCTCGTTTGTGGCCATGCACAGGGCGGTAGATCAGTTAAAAAAGGTGCCTGAACACCTGTTGATTGACGGCAACAGGTTCAAAAAGTATAAAGAACTCCCTCACAATTGCATTATCAAAGGCGACAGCCTTTACTACAGCATTGCGGCGGCTTCCATTCTCGCCAAAACCTACCGGGACGAATGGATGGAGCAGCTTGGGGAGGAGTTTCCGGTTTATCAATGGGCTAAAAACAAGGGCTACCCGACTATGGATCACCGGGATGCCATACGAGCACACGGCATCACACCCTACCACAGAAAATCTTTCAGGTTGTTGCCTGAACAAATGGAGTTGTTTTGAATATAGAAATATTTTTCAGGTGATTATTCTACCCATTTCACTTTCTTTGGTATCTTATCTGTTCAACGACATTTGACTAGAGCCTCCATACGATTCTTCATGAAGAATTCCTTAAGTTACTTAATTGCATTTTTGTTGCTCTCCAGCATTCCAGCATTTTCGCAGGAGTGGATCGAGAAAGCCAACGTTATTCCTACAAAGGATCTGGCAGATGGTGACCTTTTCGGGGCTTCAATGGAAATACATGATGACATTTTGGTGGTTGGGGCCCTTTTAAGTGATGAGTTTGGGTTTGAAGCTGGAGCTGCCTATGTTTTTCAAAGAGTTGAGGGCACGTGGGTGAAAATAGCGACACTTGAACCTTCTTTGAAAATGGATAAAATGCAATTTGGAGCGTCAGTTTCAATTTACAATAACCTTATTGCCGTTGGAGCTCCTCAGTATAAAGCAGATGGCCAAACTTTTTCGGGGATTGTGTTTTTGTATGAAAAGATTGGTACCAGTTGGAGCGATGGTACCGAAACATGTATTTTAAGGATGTCAGAGCCTAGCTTTGGCGGTCGATTTGGTAGCCGACTCTCAATCAATAAGGATGAAATATTGGTTGGTTCTTCTTCTGTTGGTCATATTTTCAAAAAACCAGCAACAGGATGGGAAAACATGGTCGAAAATGCAAAACTGATGATTCCTAATGGAGCCTACCTTGGAGGTTCGAACTCCTCACTGCTACTAGAAAATAATTTTGCAATTATTGGTGCTCCAAACTACACTGTCGACAATGCCCTTATCGGCGCTGCATACTACTTCGAAAAACCTGAAAATGGATGGGAAACTACTGACATTTCTACCACCATTCTATCGACGATGCCAGGACGAAGTATGGAGTTTGGCCACACCCTTGCCGTCAATGACTCCGAGCTCTTTATCAGCTCCGGGCATGACTCACAGGCGGGCCGAACTAATGATTACATTCATATATACGATCTACCAAAGATTGAAGGAGTTGAAGTTTCATTCCTACCAAAGGCGATTCTTGAAACTGTAAATACAAAGGCAGCTGGTCGAATTAGTTCAATTGCTGCCTCAAATGATAAAGTATTCGTTGGTTCAGCTAACGGATTAGATGACAACATTTCTTCGGGTTTAGCCCTAATATTCACCAAACCCGTTCAGGGATGGAAAAATTCAAAGATATCCGAGAAAGTTACCAATATTAGCCCTGACAAAAATGGGGCATTCGGCTCCAAAATCATAATTAGTGGCACGAGCCTACTTGTCAGCGACCCGATGAAGAGTACAGGAGGTGGCCATGGCAAAATTTATACGTTTGGTCAGGGTTTTGAGATTTCAGAACCAACTAGTATTCTTGAATTCCAAGTTGAAAACGCTACTTGGGATGAGTATGGTTGGGCCGTAAGTATTTCTGGCAACTACGCCGCTATCGGCAGCTACAAAGATGATGAAGCGGCACAAAACGCAGGTGCTGTTTACCTTTACGAGCGAAAGGAATCAGGTTGGAAATTTGCAACAAAAATCATCCCGTTCGATGGGGAACCGCTCGGTAATTTCGGGTACTCTGTATCAATTTACGGAAATACACTTGTTGTAGGAAGCCCTGGAAAAAATGAAGGAAAAAGCTCTGCAGGTGCTGCCTACATATATAAAAAGTCGCCAACCGGCTGGAGCTCTGACAACGCTATCAAGGTTGTTGAGCCAATTGCTAAACAAGGAGGGGCCTTCGGTAGGTCAGTAGATATCCACAAAGGCAAAATTATAGTGACGGCGCTCTACACTGGTGACTCCCACAGTATGGGAACAGGCTACATTATTGAGAAAATTGATGGAGTCTATTCGATATCGGCGGAATTAACCACAATGCAAGATCCAACTGGCGCCAGATGGTTCGGGCGATTAGCCTCTATTTACGAAGATGAAGTAGTAATTGGGTCTAGATTCGGAATGTTTGCTTTCCAAGCAAATAATACTTGGCACAATATGACAGAAACTGCGACACTGGCTAGTCCACAAACCTCAATATTTACTGATTTCACAGACATCGATATCGCACCGGGTGTAGCTTTTTTTGGTCATCCACGACCAGCTCTGAGATGGCCGAATTTCGAAGCAGGTAAAGTATTTGTACATGAAAATGTAGACAACGATTGGACAAACGCAAGTGTCACAGCCACGTTAATGGGCCCTGAAGAGACTGATCGGGAAAGATTTGGCTCTGCTGTATCAGCGACTGCAAATTTCGTCGCAGTTGGCAACTATATGGATTCTACTGCCAACGAGCAAAGGGGGAAAACCTATCTTTTCAAGAAACCTTCAACCGGGTGGAATGGAGAAACCCTGCATGATTCTGCTTTACTCCCAAGCAACTCTGCCCCTGAGGCCGAATTTGGCTTCGACGTGAGCATGTATGGGCATACACTTGTAGTGGGTGCCCCCAACAACGATACCGAATCGGGTTTCAAATCAGGGTCAGCTTTCTTCTATGAGTTAGATGCCCCATTTATCACAGGCGTCCGTTCCCTCGAGTCGGGGCCTTTCAAGGAAGGTGATATCTTCCAAATTGCAGTGGATTTTAACGAAGTGATAGAAGTAACAGGAGAACCTTACTTACTTCTTGAATTTGACGACCACAAAATTGACACGGCTTTTTACAGCCACGCTGAGTCGCAGACAGTCTTTCTTGACTATGAGGCCAAAGTAAACTACAAAAGTACCCATCTCGACTACCGCAATGAAAATGCTTTTGCAGGCACATTTACAATAACCCGGGGTGATGCTGTAGAGGCAGTAACGGTGCTCCCCCCGGTTGGAACCGAGGAATCGCTGACAGGGCAAAATATTGCCTTCGATTTTGTAGCACCCGAACTGGTTGAATGGGATGTGCCGGAGTTTTTCTCCGATGAAAACCGGGAAGTCAAATTAACTTTTTCAGAAGAAATATTTGGTCTTTCACAAGAGGATTTTTCATTGTCAAACTCGTCGTTTGTAGACCTTTCGGGGTCGGGGTCTATTTACTACTTAACTATTGCTCCGACGGACGAAGGTGAAGTTACAATAGAACTACATGCCAATTCAATAAGAGATTTAGCGGGTAACGAAAATTTACAGCCTTATGCTTCCATCACCACCTATGACAATACAAGACCAGAACTTCTCGAAGATCCGATTCTTCCTGAAATCACTAACAGCTCTTTTCAGATCAGTTTAACTTTTAAAGAACCCATTGTAGATTTCACAGCAGACGACATCATTTTAGTAAATGCCAACCTTGAGAACTTCGCAAGTACTGCAAGTGGAATTACGTTTGATATCAACCCGATCGATGATGGGCAGATAATCATCGAAATTGAAGAAAGCTCCTTTTCAGATAGGGCAGGTAACACCAATGACCATTTGCAGTTTTTTTCCAAAGCAGATGTTACCCCTCCGCTGCTTCTTTTTTCCGGAGAGTCTCCTGTTTTCATAAATGTGGACGAGCTACTGATCTCCTTTTATCCATCAGAGAAGATCAAGGAATTCACCGTAGATGACCTAGTGTTCTCAAATTGCTCCTATGAAGCGTTTGACGAAGGCGACAACAGCTATCATTTGCGATTGATCCCAAATAACGAAGGCCTCTTTCGGGTAAAACTCGGGACTGCATCTTTCACAGATAGCATCGGCAATTTCAATGAAGAATTTGTGCTGTTGGAGGGCTTCTATGACTTGACTTCGCCTGAAGTAATTATTACTACTGAACACGCTCAGTTTGTCAATGGGCCATTCGTTGTGAACTTCAAGTTCGACGAAAAAGTTACAGCTTTTGATATTGGGGATATTAACGTCACAAATGGAGAAATAGTAGCTTTCAATGGGCAGGATAGTAGCTACAGCGTCATGATCAACCCGATAGAGGAGACTGAAATAGTAATCAACGTTCCTAAAGAGGTGCTCACCGATTTAGCAGGTAACCTTTTCGAGGCCGAAGCAAGTATATTATTGATTTATGATTCAACAGCTCCCACTGTGCTGTTTGAATTGGTAGAGAACAGCATCCCTGACAAACTGATCACCTTGGATTTGATGTTTTCAGAACCCATTGAAGATTTCTCTTCGGGCGCTTTGCAAATTGAGAACCTTGAGCTGATTCAAGAATCCTGGACTGAAAACACGCTCACTGTTGTTTTTCAACCAATAAAAGATGGTATTGTATCCGTTAAGCTGGGTGAAGGGGGTTTCCATGACAGAGCAGAAAACGCCAACATAGAGGAATTCTTTTATTCATTTGTATTTGACTCTCACTACCCAACTGTCGAAATACGTCCCGACACCATATTTTATATCAACAAACCTCTCCTGGTAACTTTCCGCTTCGACGAGCCTGTAACAGGATTTGAACTCTCGGACATTCAAGGCACTAACATGTCGGCAAGTGAGTTTTCCAAGATAGGCGATAGCCTCTACACAGCCCTAATCACCCCGTCTAAAGGTGGTATCTTCAAGGCATTAATAAATAAAGGTGCTTTTTCGGATCTGAATGGAAATCTTAGTGCCGAAACGTTTGCAAGCCCCTCGATTACTTTTGATCATACTCCACCAACCGTCACTATCTCTGGGAACAACAATCAACCCATCAATAAAAAACAGGAGATAACGCTAACGTTTAATGAGCCGGTGTTGGGTTTTGACTCACTTGACGTCGTTACTGACAACTGCGAAATAACAGGCTTCAAAGAATTGGGCAGCAACCAATACAGTTTAACCCTTAACCCCTTGGCTGAAGGAAAAGCAATAATTACAGTACTTGAGAGCTCCTTTACCGACAAAGCCCTGAATCCTTTTCCCCAACCAAAGTCAAGGACATTCTGGTTTGACAAAACCAGCCCCCACATATCCTTTGTAACTGAAAAAGAGGACTATACCAATGAGTCTTTTGTGGTTGAGGTGGTAGCAAGTGAGAAAGTTCTTGGATTTGACTTTTTAGACGTAGCAGTCCATAATGCTACATTTTCGCTTCAGTCAAGAAATGACTCAAGCATTGTGGGCAAGGTTACTCCCGTGTCGGAAGGAATTGTCGAACTGTCAATCGACATTGAAAAATTAACAGATCTTGCCGGCAACTTCAATGAAACAAAAGCCGTGAAGACGCTAGTGTATGATGCAACTCCTCCCCTGGCATCGGGCAGCCATGAAAGAAATGACGAGTCGCAAGGAGGGTTAACAATAACTATCTCTTTCGACGAGCCTGTTGAAGTAGATTTTGCAAGTGCCTTGACCATAGAAAATTTCACGATTGCGAACCTCTCCGTGGACAACAACAATGCCTATATTACTGGAGCGCCAGTGCATGATGGAACTGCAGAAGTAGGTCTCCATAGAGAGTCTTTCTTCGATTTAGCTGGCAATTCAAATAACGAAGAATTCAAGTATAGTTTTTTTTACGATTCAACCCCACCTTCATTTCAAATGATTGCCTCTTCGGAAGCATTTGTAAACAAGGATTTCGATATCACTATTTCTTTGTCGGAGCCAGTAGAGGACTTTTTACCAAACGACGTAATTGTTACAAACGGAGATTTTTCCCTCACAGCAACCGATTCATTGAATTATATGCTGCACATTGAGCCAGTAGAAGAAGGCTTGTTGAGTATTGTTATTGGTGATTCCGTTTTTTTCGACAAGTCAAGAAATTTTAACCAAGGCCAAACGCTTGAGCTTATCTATGACATTACAGCACCAACGGCCCAGGTAACCGTTAACCGTGAAACATTGCTAGCCAAATATTTTACCGTAGAGTTTTCAGAAGAGATTGTAGGATTTAACAAAGATGTTATACAAACTGAAGATATAAAGATAGATTCGGTCAGCGTACAGAACTCACCAAACTCCTATTTGGTCTATTATTCCTTTCCTATACAGAACCAAGGGGGTGTTATAGATATTGATAACAAAAATGTGACAGATAGGGCTGGAAACGGGATGGCTGATGTTGAAAGCATATCACTGTTTCCACTATTGGTAAGCAAGTCAGCAGAGGCGAGTTTTAAAATCTACCCTAACCCAGCAAGCAGCCATCTGACCCTTGAGTTCCTAAGACAAGCTCCTGTGAATTATAGAGGACAAATTATCTCTCTGGACGGAAGGATACTCCTGGAATTTGACATAACCGAAACTACTACCAAAATTGATTTAAATGATATCCCTTCAGTACAATCGGTAATCCTAATGCTAACTGACGATGAAGGACGCAGTATCCATTTCAAGAAAGTCCTATTGGATAGAGATTAAACTTTGCGAAATTACGAGCTAAAAGTAATCTTGCCCAATGCCTTATACCATTCATCAACAGCTTGCCTACAACGTGTGGGCCAATGAAGAACTTGCCAAAACCATCGACCGGGTAACAGAAGAACAGCTGGTGCAGCCAGTGCTGAGCAGCTACCCTACCCTCAGAGAAACTCTGCTTCATATCTGGGAAGCACAGGTGATCTGGCCTTCACGCATGCAGAACAAAGTGATGGACAAGTGGCCCCGGCTTTCGTTTGTTGGGGGAAAAAAGGAGGTGATGGAAGCGTTAGTTACCTCGGCAAAAGACATGCAGAAGTTCGCCTCGGAGGCGGGGGCTGAGTTCCTGACTGAAAAAATGGTCTACCGTAACATGCGCAACATGCCGTACGAAACCGTTAAGGAAGAAATACTTTTTCATGTAGTCAATCACGGCAGCTACCACCGGGGCCAGGCCATTACAATTATCAGAGGCCTGGGCATCACCAAAATCGACAATACAGACCTGATCACGTACCTGCGAATATCCTCCGGCCAACAGGTCTAGTCGCAGGTGGCATTTTTCACAAAATACCCTGCCAATTTTGAACAGACCATAAGTTGCAAGCCGGTGGGGCAATCATCTCTTCCTTTCAATACATTAATTTACTAGATTGTAAGGTATACGGGCCAGTCCTAACCTCTCAATCGGCCCATTGCTTAACTAAATGAGTACAAAACCTTACTTACTATGAATTACAACCGTAGAGATTTCATCCGTACTGCCGGAGCGGTATCAGCAGGAGCACTTATTTTACCACAAATGGGATGTGGCAGCAGCAAAAGTGGTGCTGAAACTGCTGCCGAAGGCGCAGCAGCCACTGCCGAGACCATGGCCAAGCCGACCCTTGATAAATTTGGTATCCAGCTCTATTCAGTCCGTGATGTGATCCCCGCCGACCCAAAAGGCACCATGAAACAGCTGGCAGGTTTTGGTTACAAGCAGTTTGAAGGCTACGAAGGCCCTCAGGGCATGTTCTGGGGCATGAGCCACACTGAATTCAAAGCCTATATGGATGAGATTGGCGTAAGCTTCATTTCCAGCCATTGCAACGTAAACGAAAATTTTGAAGAGAAATGTGGACAAGCAGCCGAAATAGGCATGAAACACCTGATTGCTCCCTGGATCGGGCCTCAAAAAACCATGGATGAATGGAAAGTAGTAGCCGATAAATTTAATGCATGGGGAGAAACAGCCAAAAAAGCCGGCATTCGGTTCGCTTACCACAACCATGGCTACACTTTTGAAGCACTGGAGGGGCAGATGCCGCAGGACTTCCTGATTGAAAATACCGATCCGGCAGTGGTAGACTTTCAAATGGATATTTTCTGGGTGGTGACGCCCGGAGCTGATCCGATAGCTTATTTCGAAAAGTACCCGGGTCGCTGGGTGTCCTGCCACATAAAAGACCGTGAAAAAGATGCCCCTGCGGGCGAAGGAGACGCTTCATGCATCGTTGGCACCGGCAGCATCGATTACGCCAAAGTGCTGGCAGCAGCCAAGGCCTCAGGTGTGAAGTACTATGTGGTGGAACAAGAGAAGTATGCCAACTCCACCCCTATGGACAGTGCCAAAGCCGACGCCGAGTACGTTTCAAAACTTGTATTTGCTTAAAACAATATAGCTGCCCTGTCTTCGGAAGGGCAGCTTTTTTATATACCTACTTTTCACGTTTACAACTACAACACAATGGATAACTCACGCAGATCCTTTATCAAGAAAAGTGCGCTGGCAGGCACTTTGGCCTTCGCTGGCAGTTCGTTGCTATCCGAATCGTTATTTGCTGCAAAAGGCAAGCAGCTCACGGGCCTTCAGCTCTACTCGGTGAGAGATGACATGAAGAAAGACCCGATGGCTACCCTGAAAGCGCTGGCTGACATGGGCTATAAGCACGTGGAGCACGCCAACTACATCGACCGCAAATTCTATGGCTGGTCGGCCAAAGAGTTTAAGAAAGTGCTCGACGATCTGGGCATGAAAATGCCTAGCGGCCACACCGTGATGCGCAGTGACCACTGGGACGACAACAAGAAGGACTTTACAGACGCCTGGAAGTATACCATAGAAGATGCCGCTACGGTGGGCCAGATGTATGTCATCAGTCCGTCGATGACGCAGGGGCAACGCAAGGAATATGACCAGCTGATGCTGCTGATGGAGCGCTTCAATAAAAGTGGTGAGCTTTGTAAAAAGTCAGGCATGATGTTCGGTTACCACAACCACGACTTTGAGTTCAACGAAAGCCTGAACGGACAGCTTCTTTATGACATCATCATGAAAAATGCTGATCCCAACCTGGTGATGCAACAGCTGGATATCGGCAACTTGTACAACGGTGGGGCCACGGCGCTCGATATCACCAAAAAGTGGCCGGGCCGCTTTGCTTCTATGCATGTGAAGGACGAGATTCTGAGCAAGGAAGGAAACGAAAAATACGAAAGCTGTGTGCTTGGAAAAGGCATCGTACCAGTAAAAGAGGTGATTGACCTTGGCAAAAAGGACGGCACCATCCATTTCATCATCGAGCAGGAAAGCTACCAGGGTATGGCACCGCTCGCCAGCATGAAAGAAGACCTGGGAATTATGAAGAAGTGGGGATATTAGGAGAGGATTTGAGAACTGAATATTTGAGGATTTGAAAGAAAGGCGCCAATTAGCGCCTTTTTCTAATCGTACTACCCTAACAAAATCTTATTTGTAAAACTCATAGTCATAGTCGATGGTAAATTCCAGTTCTTTGTAAAGGTTATAAATCTCAGTTCTGGTTCTTAGCCCATCGGAGTTATAGAAATGCTCCTTGTAGTGGTACATCTTACCGGCGATGAAGTATTCGGATTTCTTCAATAACTCATTTTCGTAGAAGAAATGATACAGCTTGTTTCCCTGACTAACAGTAGAAATATTGTCTCCTTCATAGCTGTACCTGATTGCATTTCTGTCGATTGAGGTCTCCACAGACTTTTCACCAGTGGAGCTATTATAGTGTCCAGTTTCTCTTATAAAAGCTCCTGAATACATAACCACCTTGCCGTCGGTGTATTCAAAAATATCCTCATAACCCTTCGGTCGCTGGTAATAGCTATCGCCGCTTCCATGGATAAGCAAATTATTCATATACACCTGGGGATCAGTCCCAGACTCAAGCGTCACTATTTTTAATGGCAAACCCTCTTCATAGCCTTCCACAGTAGAAGTGTAGCTAAAAGATTCCCATAGCCCCGTCAGTCTGAGTGCTGGATGCTGCTTTTTTTGGATCATCTCGAAATACTTCACGGACCAGTCGTTACCATACAAGGTGTTATTCTCAGATGCCCCTAGCTCCAGTCCATCCATTATAAGTGGCACATTAATAGGATCGGGGTCTGTCCAGAACTCCCGACGAAAGGGATTTTTATAGTTGTAAGGATAAGTCATGTGCTGGTCTACCCTATCAATCGTGCCGTTGGGGTGATAATATGCGACGGCGATTACCCTGTCGTCCTTCTCCTGGGTGTCGCTCTGGTGACTGGTGAAGCGGGTGGTGATAGTCTTAATATTCTCCATCGCTTTTATCGGGTCGGCATTCCTGCTTCCTTCCCAGGGCTCCACACAAGCGACCATCAGGAGAGCCAGTCCATAAAACAAGCTTGTCCATGCCAAACCACGATAGAACTTGTTCTCCCTAAAAGAATGCAGGCTTTCGATCCTTCTTTTCACACTTTTGGCACTGAAGAAATTACTTACTCTTTCATAGTAAAGCGTACTCGACAGATCGATCAGCATATGAGAATATGCCTTCCTGTCTACATGGTTCATCATCGCCTCGTCAGCTTCATATTCGGTATTGAGTCGAATTTGGCCTTTCATCAACCAGCCTATCGGGTTAAGCCAAAACACTGCTGTGTAGACTTCGGAAAGGAGAAGATCGAGACTGTGCCACCTTGTGGCATGCACGTGCTCATGCCGATAAATAATCGATTCCTTTGAGGTATTGAGAAGGCTTTTGCCAATGAAAATAAGGTGAAAAAATGAAGCACCGGTAAAGGCCTCCTTGTCAACAATAAAAAAAGAAGAAAACTCACCATCAACCTTTTCCGCTGATTTCATTAGCCTGTAAACGCCGTACATACTTATGACGATTCTTACCAGGAAAAACGTCACACCAATTAAATAAACGAACAAGAGGATATCTCCTATTTCTAAGCTGCTTACCTGCTCCACGGGAAGCGCCGCCGTAGCTATTTCAGGTGCTTCGTCCATTGAGGTGGTGCTCACCGGAGAGGCAACCGGCGACGGTGTGGCAATAAACGATGAGGCCCTGGGCTGCTCCTGAAAAGATAAAGTCAAAGGCGACGACAGATGGAGACCGGAAAACGGGATGGCTACTGACATAAACAGGCAGCTTAGCAGATAGAGCCTTCTGAACTTTACAGAAGTGCTCTTCGCTAAGATCAAAAAACCAAAGTAGAGGATAGCACTGGCCCCACTTACTTCAAGTAGATAGATGAAAAAGCTATTCATGGTTTTTCTTGTTTATGATGTCCTTTAGTTTTTTTGCCTCATCGGCCGAGAGGTCTTTGCTGCTCACAATAAACGACATGAGGCTTTCGTACGAGCCATCGAAGTAGTCGCTCATCATGCCCGAGAAAATGCTTCGCCGGTATTCGTTCTTGCTCACCTTAGGGTAGTACATGTGCGTTTTTCCGTAGGCTTCATGACCTACCAAACCCTTCGTTTCCAGTATCCTTACCAAAGAAGAAATAGTATTGTAGGGCGGCTTGGGCTCAGGTAGCAGCTCGATAATGTCTTTTACAAACACTTTCTGCTTGCTCCAGATAATGTGCATGACAGGCTCTTCTGCCCGGGTTAATCGTTCCATGAAATGAATGTATAACTAAAAAATAAGTTATACAACTGATTAATCAGTTTTTATGAATCAGGTAACGTATTTGATAAAAAAAACAGAGGAAAAGTAATCTATTTGCTACATTGGTATAGATAACGAAGAATGGCTGTACAACGATGAATCACTCCAAACTTCTTCTGAATAACCACTTAACTGGGCTGTTTGCGCTGCTGCTGTGTGTCGCATGCGACGGTGATAACCACCCACCTCCGGCTCCCGATGACCAATTACCTTTCGTTGGGAAATGGCAGGTGGAAGCTGCCATGGAGGACGGTTTGCTAGTCTCTGCCTGGCAGGGATTGGAGTTGGAAATTGAACAATTGGAAACCAACGGTGGTGCTTTCCACTTCTATGAAAGCCCGGATACACTGGTATGGCCACTGAGTGGCACCTGGGTGATGGACGATACTACCAGGATAGTGAGAAACGACGATATTACAATGATGGTGGGCTTCACGGGCGAAACGAAGCTGAATACAGTATTCTTTGTTGACAGAGGCCAGGTTGAAATCGCCTGCCCTGAATACCCCTGTTCAGCGGATCCAGCTGGCACCTGGTCTTTCACTTTTTCCTCTGTTCTGTAAAATCAAATCCCTGATCCGGCTTCCTTCTGTCGTTCGGAAAATCCAGGTCTTTTACGGGATAGGTAAGTACCTCCGCCGACTCCGGCTGATATCCGCTATCTTTTTTGGCAATGGTTAGCTCAATGGAATTCAGAAAGCCAAAGCTGTTCACGCTGTCGTAGTTGTTGCCATGCACATGCTGCACATAGTGGGTGGCCCTGGTGGCTTCCAGGAACGGTACAATGGCTTCGATATTCTCTTCGACGTTGTGAAACTCTATCAGCAGCAGTTCGATTTTATCCAGCTTGCCGATAATGGTGTCGAGCAGCTCGTATTCGGTTCCTTCCACATCGAGCTTCACCCCATATCCGCTACTTTTTTCCAAAAGGTCTCCAAACGACTGCACCTGCGAATTGCTTTCAAGCCCGATGTGCTTTTTTACGAATGTCAGGTTGCCAGAAAATATCTGCTTCATGCGGAGCATCATCGATATTTTACCCAACGACTGAGCAGGCGTATCCTGCACACCCAGGAACCGGAAAGGGTACAAGGCGATTTTGCCAAAATTTTTGAGCACCCAGTAAAGCATGGTGCTGTTGAACCCTGAGGTTCTATCAAAAGCAACGATGGGCATATCAGGTCGCCGCTCTTTCAGTTCGATCTCAAACGACCAATCGTACGACAGTCCGCAAGAGATAAAATGGCTGCAATTGGCTAGGCTTTGAGAAGAAAAAACGTAGCCTCCGTCGTAATTTCTGCCCACTCGTATCAAATCCGCCGGAGCAACAGGACGTAACAATTCCAAAATCCCCAGGGTTTCTTCCCGCATTTCTACTTTCTCTTTCATCGTCAATTTCAGCTGGCGCAAAATAAAATGCAAATATGCGGGTATTATTCAGTTTTCTACTAAAAGTTCACTCACCGTTTCTTCTTCTTCCGATAGATGTTGTCCAAATCCTTTTCAAAAAGTGTATAAGGGTCATCGTAGAACTTCATGAAATCGGGCACACTTACCTGCCCCGGATAAGGCGCATAGTAGTGCGTGGGGCTGCGGATGTCGTTGCGCCACACCAGCACGTAGGCGAGCCGCATCTCGTGCATCCGCATGGTCTTGAGCAGCGTCTCCGTCCACCAGGTTTCGTTGGGTATCGACTCCAGGCCCGTCTCCGTAAAAGCAGCCAGCTTACCGGCCTTTCGGGCGTAGTCCGACACAATCTTTAGTTTCAATGCAGCCGTGTCAATCGCATAGCGGTTGCGCCCCATGTCGCCATAGTTGTCCATGCCCACCATGTCCACCCATTCGTCGCCGGGATAGCGAGCCAGGTATTTTTCTTCTGTAAGAAATTGATTGTCAGGTGAAAAGGCGTAGATGAAGTTATGTACATCCAGCTCGTCTCTCAGGTAGCTAACTGTGAATTGCCATAAGGCGATGAACTCTTCTCTGGTGCAATGCGAAGCACCCCACCAGAACCAGCCACCGTCAAACTCGTGATAGGGTCTGAAAATGACAGGTACGAGCTCTCCGTTGGCTCCTTTGATGCTATGCGCCCAATCGGCTATGCCTTTGAGAATTTCTTTGTACTGTTCGTGTGCCTGACCTCCGGGAATGATATAACTTACCGCAGGCAGCGACACGGTGTCTCTCCAGTAGAAACCTCCACCCGACACCGGATTCGAAAAGTGCCAGGCTACGGTGGTTACTCCTCCCCGGTTGTAGGTGTCCACCACATTCTTGCGCAGCGCTTCTTTGGCTTGTGCGATTTGCTCCGATGAGCGGCCGCTAAAGCCCATGATGTCCACCCCTATCATGGCAGGGTGAGAGCCTGTTACCGACTTCACATCTGAACGGTTCTCATCCCCACTCCAGCCATGGCCATATTCGGTAGCATGCTGATGAGCAAAGAGCGTATGTTTTTTGGACAGCTTTCTAAGGCTTTTATAGAGTTTTTGAGTCTCCCGGGTGGCATTGCTGTCGATAAGCCGGTTCTTTTGGGCTGAAACCGGCAGAGCGGCCAGCCATGTTAACCCATAGAGCAGGAGCAGGCGTGCAATTGACATGGAAGGTGTGTTAGGGTGAAAAACGTTCATCAAAAATAACACCCTCTCATCCGCCGTTCAATGCCTTGTCCACTAGTGGTAGAGGTGGTTTGAATCAAAATTGGGGGTAAAATCAATCATGGTCAACGGCTCGCATGCGAACTGAAAGCCCGGCACACGCCCCTGTACCCGGCTCTCTGCCTGGTCAGAGTTGCTCCTCCACCTGGTGCAACTGTATCAGGTTGCCGCAGGTGTCCTCAAACAGCACCTGCGTGCCCCAGTCGGTCTTTTTCGGCTCGCCTTTGAATACAACTCCCCGTGCTTTCAGCCTTTGATAATCTGCTGCAATATCTTTCGTGCCAAAAACGATGGTGGGCAGTCCGGCCTCATAAATCGTCTTTTGAAACGTGTCGGCGCCCATATTTTGGTTGGGTTCCAGCAGCAGGGAGGTTCCATCCGGTTCGTCGGGAGCGGCCACAATGGCCAGCGCCATTTCAGGCATGTACACCTTGTTCACAAAACCCAGTACTTCCGTGTAGAACTTGAAAGCGGCCATCGGGTCATTAACGAATACGCTTGTCAGTGCTATTTTCATTTTTTCTGTTTTTTATTGTCTTCTGTCACTTCCTTTCTTCGAAGGATCGCTGCGCTCACAAGAGAAATGAAAAGGGCGATGGGAAACACCTCTGAAAAAGTTATCAGTACCACGGCCACGGGGCTTTCGTACATGTCGGCGAAGGAGGCCATTTCGGCGGCCTTTGCGGATAACTCCTGCTCGGTAGCTCCCTCAATTTTCGCCATATACATCACATGCTGGCTGTATTTGTCGATATAGTCGGGCATGAACAAATAGTAATCAAAAAGCCACACCACCACATACATACCAGCAGCTATCAGGCTGATGTAAAGACCCGACAAAAATGCCTTGCCGAAGGTAATATAGCCACCATTGTGCCTGTCTCTGTAAGTCTTGATTCCAACAAAAATGAAGGAGAAAGCCGCAATCATCAGGGCGTACCCCACCACATCGTTGCTTTCAAATTCAGGGTTGGTATAACACAAATTGGCCATGTACAGCATCATGCCAGTAATGATGGCGCCAGAAATAAGGCCGAAAACGAGCACTGTCTTTTTCATTGTTATGATTTTCGTTTGTAGATCTGGGGCAAATATGTTCGGTTTACGCTGGCGGTTCTTCACACTTTTGGGTGATTTTGATGAATTCACCCAAAAGTATGACGCTTCAGGCCACAATGCCCAGCCTCCTGGCCTTGTCCACTGCTTGTGTCCGCCGACTGGCCTCCAGCTTTTCGAACAAGTTTTTCAAGTGCGTTTTTACGGTGTTCAGGGAAACGAAAAGCTGCTCAGCTATTTCCTGATTGCTTTTGCCGGCTGCCATCAGCTGCAACACCTCCAGCTCTCGCTGACTAATGCCCAGCTCAGAAAGTGCTTGCTGGTTAACGGAGAATTCATCCTGCTCAACAAACACCGGCTTTTCTACAGTCACTGTTCTTGGGGTTGTGAGCTTTAGTGCCAGCCAAATGCCCAGTCCGGTAAAAAGGAGAGCCAGGCCACCGATATAGATAGCAAAGGCATTGTGGATGATAAGGAAGCGCAGCTCCAACCATCTCAACACAATGAGAAACAAAGCCATGGCAAGGCCATAGATCAGCATGTGTCTGTGCCTTCCGAAAATGTTCCAACTGCTCATCTGCTGCGTAATCAATGGTGCTTTGTTGACGAGTAATTTTAGTCAAAAACCATCAGTCCTTAAACAAAAGGAGACCAAGAAAAACACTCACTTCCTGAAAAGACCACCTTCCCATCACTTCCAGTGCCGAGTTGCAGATAACGCAAAAAAGTTGGCCACCTCCATAAAACTTTTGCCAAGAGCCTTCGTTTTATAAGTTAAATCCAAATTATTCTTTCTAAAATCCATTATTATGACCAATCCAGCTATTGAATTGAATGAAGACGTTATTGTGACGCACAAAGTCGACAGGGTGAATCTCTTCGATTTCGGGTACGAAAGAGCCGGCAACGTGAACGGTGACCCTGATGTGTACGCCACTTACCTCGACCGCATCATGAACGGCGATCTGGTAGAAGAAAGTTACCGGGGCCTTTCTGATGACGAGAAAAAAGAGCGATCCAAAGACCTTAAAATGCTTGAAAAGGAACTCAAGGAAGCAAAACAAGCCAATGCAGAAATAGAAGAGGAAGTAAAAGAAAAGGAAAAGACAATTGAGAACCATCGGAACGACCTGCTGAATATCAGGGAAGCACGGGCCAACGACTCTGAAAAACTGAAAGAGGAAAGTTTCAGTGTTTTCAAGTTTTCAATCAACCTGGTGATTCTGGCAGCCTTGTCGGTCTATCTGTTTTTCTTCTATGTTTCTGCCGCATTCAAAGCGCTTTACGTCGACTTTGAGGGAATCGCCGAGAGCATCGCCGCTGGCAGCGGAACGGGCAGCATCATGCCCAATGCAGCCGAGCTGGCTGAAGCCATCCAGTACAATTTTATGCTGATCCTCGTGCCTTTCGTATTTTATGCCTTTGGCTGGGCCTTCCATGTGCTCCTTGAAATGAAAGGCAACCGAAAGTTCGTATTCCTGTTTGGGCTCATTTGCGTAACCTTTGCAGTGGACTTTCTGCTGGCCATGATCATCCACACCAACACCGAAACCGCCAAGGAGCTCATGGGCCTTAACACAATACCCTGGATGGTGAGCCCCACCTTCTACATCATTCTCTTCCTGGGCTTTCTGGTCTATATTATCTGGAGTATCCTGCTCGACTCACTTTTGCGGGAATGGGACAAAAAGCACGTTACCGGCAACATCAAAAAGATCATTGCCCATCTTCGGGAAGACATTGTGTTAATGCAGGCCGAGCTCATTGACACAGTGGCCATACAAATGAAAATAAGCGACTACAGGGAAGATCTTGCCACCACATTCAGCGGCAACCTCACAAAGTACATCGATCAATTCAGCTCAGGATGGATTTCCTACCTGTCGCCTGCCAGCATGAAGGACGTGAAAGAAAAATGCCTCATGGTGAAGAAAAACTTCGAAGAAAAGTACGAGGTCAGACCAGGACAGGTAAAAGTGGTGGCCAAAAGGGCTTAGTCACTTATTGAGCTCATACTTAAAAACTAAAACCATGCAAAAATCAATATATCAACAAACCGGACTGGCCATGCTTTTTTTGGGAATTGGCCTGGTCTCGGCGTGCAGCGTGCCGCCAAAAGAAGAAAGCCCAATGACCGTCAAACACAACTACATTGTGTTGCTCGACCTGTCGGATCGCCTGATAGTGCAACAAAATCAACCGGAACGTGACAAGGAAATCATCGACCACATCTATTCCCTTTTTGAAAAAAAGGTAAAGAGTGCCCTCTATGTAAAAAGCAGGGATGAGTTCAAAGTGGTGGTGGCACCCCAGCTTGGGTCTCGGGTGCGAACCGACATTTTCGAAGACCGGCTGTATGTAGACATGGAAAATATACCCATGGTGCACCGGAAAAGAAATGAGGCAGAAAGAAAAACTGCCTTTGAAGCAAACATTGACAGCCTTTATAAGGAAGCCATTTTCAGCAGCAACCCGGAAGACTACCACGGCGCCGACATCTGGAAGTATTTCTACGAAGACCTGAAAGTCGACTATTCGAGGGATACGTTGACCGAAAATTACCTCTTCATATTGACCGACGGCTATCCCATTGTGGGCAAAGACCAGGTGAAGCTGAGGGAGGTAAAGGATCAGTTTCCGGATCTGAACATTGTGCTGCTGGAGGCCTCGCCCAGAGAAAAAGACATGGAGTGGGACCGCATCATGACTGTTTGGGAAGACTGGTTCGACAAGATTGACATCAAAGAATACACACTTATCAAACGGGGGGCGATCAGCAAGGAGAAGGAGCAGATAAAGGAAATTGTGAATGAGAAACTAACTGCTTCCAACTAGATGCACCGAACCACATTTAGGGCTGTTTCAATAGCATTGGAACAGCCCTTTTTTTATGGTTGGTCAACTGCCAGCCCACCCGATTCTCTTGCCCTGCCCGGGCAGGTTTCAGGGTAGTGGCCAAATAAACCGTCCATAAGAAGTAGAAACCAACATCAAATGCGTCAACTACTTCCGTGCCTGATCCTTCTCTTCTTTCTGCCCGCCTGCCAACCCGACACCCCGCCTCCCATCAACCGGCAGGCCGTCTTCAACCGCCACAACGTCCATGTCACCCAAGTAGACACCCTGGCCTCTCTCAGCGTGGGCAATGGCCGTTTCGCCATGACCATGGACGTCACAGGCCTGCAAACTTTCCCCCAGCACTACCAGAAAGGTGTGCCCCTCGGCACCATGTCGGAATGGGGGTGGCACAGCTTCCCTACCAACGAAACCTATTCCATCGAAGAAACCCTGGCACCCATCATGTCTCATGGCCGTGAAGTGCCTTATGCCCGCCAGTGGCCCGCTGGCACCAGGGCCTGGGAGGCAGCCAACTACATTCGCCAAAACCCTCACCGCATTCACCTGGCCGCTATCGGCTGGCACATCACAAAAGCTGACGGAACCCAGGTGGCCATTTCCGACATTCAAAACATTGACCAGACACTAGACCCCTGGACAGGAGAGCTCACAAGCCGTTTTGCCGTTGAAGGCGTGCCGGTGGAAGTGATCTCTTTTGTCAGCCAGACGGAAGATCGCCTCGGTGTGAAGGTAAAAAGTGCCCTGCTGAAAGAAGGCAGGCTTGGCATCACCATCAACTACCCCTACCCCACTGACCAGTTTCAGGACGAAGCCGTGCTATTTGATCCCAATGAGCCCAGCCGTTTGCAGGTCAGCCAACCCGACCCTTCGCAGGTGACCATCAGGCGCCAGCTGGACACCACTCGTTACTTCACACAGTTGCAGTCGTCGGTGGCCTTGCCCACAGTCGACGCTACAGACAAAGGCTTTCTTCTAAAGCCTGAGCCTGGGCAGGATGCCTGGACCTTCGACGTCACTTTCTCTCAGGAAGACGGAGCAGTTGCAAAGAAGGCCTTTGAAGTGCTGCGATCCGAAGCCCATCAGGCGCTGATCGACTACTGGGACACTGGTATGATGATCGACTTTGGAGCAACAAAAGACCCAAGGGCTTTTGAGATTGAACGACGCATGGTATTATCGCTTTACCTCACCAAAATCAACTGCGGGGGCAAAACCCCACCTCAGGAAACAGGGCTTACCTACAACTCATGGTACGGCAAGCCTCACATGGAAATGGCCTGGTGGCATGGCGTTCATTTCGCCATGTGGGGCCGATCCGAGGTGCTGGAAGGCCACATGGAATGGTACCTGAGAAGCATTGGGGTGGCCCGCCAGATAGCAGAACGACAGGGCTTTGAGGGCGTGCGCTGGCAGAAGATGACTGACCCCTGGGGAGGAGAAACAGCCTCCTCCGTGGGTTCTTACCTCCTCTGGCAACAGCCGCACATCATTACGTTTGCCGAGCTGATCTACGAGGGCAAGCCCACCAAAGAGGTGCTTGAAAAGTACAACGAGGTAGTGCAGCAGACAGCAGCCTTCATGGCCGACTTTGCCTGGTACGATCCTGAGCTCAAGCGCTACATCCTCGGCCCTGGCGTAATCGCCGCCCAGGAGCGGTTCGATCCTAAAACCACCTTCAATCCTACTTACGAATTGGCCTACTGGCGCTGGGCTTTGGAGGCAGCCCAGCAATGGAGGGAACGGCAGGGACAACCACGAAACGAAAAATGGGATGAGGTGCTAAACGGCCTCTCGCCCCTGCCGCAAAAGGACGGGCTGTACCTGGCGGCAGAAAGTGCCCCTGAGTCGTACGACTCGCTTTACTACATGACCGACCACCCCAGCGTGTTGGGTGCCTATGGCATGCTACCGGCCACCCAGAGGCTCGACACGGCTGTGATGCACCGAACCTTCAACAAGATATGGACCGACTGGCAGTGGCACGACACCTGGGGCTGGGATTTCCCCATGGTGGCCATGACCGCCACCCGGCTGGGCGATGCCGAAAAGGCTGTGGATGGCCTCCTTATGCCTATCACCACCAATATTTACCTGCCCAACGGCCATAACTACCAAACGGAACGTCTGCGTCTTTACCTCCCCGGCAACGGCGGTGTGCTGGCGGCGGTGGCTTTGATGGCTAAGGAAAAAATGTGGCCGGAGGGATGGAGGGTGAAGGTGGAAAATTAAAGAGGTTACTCTAGCCCCAGAGAAAGTGTAACCTCTTTAATCTTAGAAGAACGATTCGTCACTGACTAAAGAGGCTAACTCGACTCCAAATTAAAGAGGTTACTCTAGCCCCAGAGAAAGTAGTAACCTCTTTAGTTCAAAACCTTTTTTCGAGCAACCACTTTTCATCTAGCGGAGGTCGTTTCTTTTGAAGACGAAACGCCTGGTACTGCTCTTTTTCTCCGAATCAGTCCAACACAGCCTGTCGGCTTAAGAAAGTAACACTATCCTTTTCGCTTAAACTTCATGAACGAGACACCAATTTGGTGGGTGTTTAGGTTAGCGTAGTAAATAGTGTTGTCCAATATCCTTGAAAAAGTGTCGAGCCGATAGAATAAGCCTATTTTTTGATAACTTTTAAAGAAATCGACACCAAAACCAAAGCTAGGCTTAAAGGTCAAAGGATTATAGTTTCTTGGGTCGGTGCTAGGCATCACCACATCCACTGACTCGGGTATCCCCTGCGAAGTTGCCAAGTATGTATCCAAATAAATAGTTCTTTCTACATACCCGGATTCATCTTTGGAAGAAATAGGAATGACGGAGACAACTCCAGCTATCAAATAAGGCTGCACAGTTTTTTGGATATTGAAACTATACCTCATCAAGACGGGTAACTCTAACCCGAAAGTTTTCAATAGGATATTTTGCGACTTTGCTTCCCATTTTCTTGCTGTTAAGGATGCTGCTAAATCAAAAGAGAGGTGTTTAGCTCGTGGCATATAAAAAGTACCTGCCATGCCTACGACCAGCGAGGTCTGGCTAGGCCTTTCTTCCACCATTTCCGACAGATCATAGATCCCTTCAGGGTATAAAACTGGAAGTTGATAACCTCTTAAAGTTGTATTCTTATCATGAAAGCTTAGACTGGACGGAGATATGGACAAAATAATTCCCAGTCCATTCAAGTGCCCTTTTGCCACAGTACTTAGCTTTGTATAGTCACCGCCTCGACATTTATTGAACCTCGAAATTATTGTACTTAAGTCCTTTTCGCTGTATTCCAATTCGGTTGTCCCAACAAAACACTCATCAAACAACTCCTGCATTTGAAACAGATAGGGCTTGGTCATCGAGCCAGAGTTTCCCGTATTCAGAACTTTAGTTTCATTAATATTTCTATCAAGCTGGATAAACTTGTTCCCAACTTCCACAAAAAATGTGGTTCTTATGTCTTTTAGAAATGCGCTATAAAGCGATGCTAAGGTGCCCTTTGCGATTAACTTCACAAAGTGATCTTTTTCGTCAAATGCAAATCGTGTATTGATAGAGGATTTTGCAAAATACCACTCCTCCGAAATTGGCAGGTAGTATTTTAAAACCTCTTCTGGGGCTAGATGTCGAACTACTTTTGCATTGGTATCCAAGACACTTAGCTCATAAAAAAGATCCTTTTGGTTAGAAACCAGAATATTTACCATGAGACTATCACCCGATTTTAGATAAATATTGACCGGTATCACCGGGCTATTTATCTGAGAAAATGCCTTGCTTAGGAGTGAGACCAAAAATAAAATCACTAAAAAACATTTTCGAAAGTGGTTCATATGGTTGTTGTTCATAAGTAATTTCGAAATATAACATATTCTATTACTTTTAATTTGCCAGTATAGCCCATCCCATCGATGTATTCAAAGGTTCAATTTCCATTATTTATTGGCCTCTTTTTCCCTCCAACCTGCTAAATTGTATCCGCACCCTATTTTCATTAGATTCTTTTACCAACTCAACCTCCTCCCATGAAAACCCTTCTGTTCCTACTCCTGCTGGTCTCCACCACCGTCTTCGCTCAACCCCAACCCGTAAAGCTCTTTATCTCGGTCGACATGGAGGGCATTGGCGGCATAGGCACTTCCAAAATGACCAGCTGCGGCAAGGATTACGACACCGGCCGCAAGCTGATGACCGACGAGGTGAATGCGGTGGTGGCGGCCATTTTTGAAACCGGCCCCGCCACCATTGTGGTGAACGACAGCCATGGCGACATGCAGAACCTCCTTCACACACAGCTCGATCCAAGAGTAGAATACATCCAGAGCAATATCAAGCCCCTAGGCATGGTGCAGGGGCTGGACGGCAGCTTCGATGGGGTGATCTACATCGGCTACCATGCCATGGCAGGCACCGAAAATGGCTTTCTGGCCCACACCGGATCTGGCTCGGTAAAAGGCCTCTGGATCAATGGCACTGAAGTGGGCGAAGGCGGACTGAACACTTTTTTCGCTGGTGCCATCGGTGTGCCAGTCATCCTGGCCAGCGGTGATAAAACTTTCGCTGAAGAGATCAAAAAGCTAATACCAGGCGTTCGCACGGTCTCCACAAAAGAAGCCATCGGCTCCAGTGCCGCCAAACTCCTCCACCCTGACGTGGTGAAGAAAGAGCTACAGGCACAAACCAAAGCCGCTTTGAAGGATATTAAAAATGCGAAGCCTCTGTCGGTGCAAAACCCCATTGAATTTGTGATCAAAGTAGACGCCCCCACCCGGGCCGATGTAGCCATGGGCATTCCGGGCATGAAGCGGGTGGATGGGTACACGGTGGCGTACCAGGCCAAAGACATGGACGAGGCGTACAAGCTGATCAGGATTATTTATAAGTATTTGCAGTGGTAGTTTCCAGGTGTGACGACACACCCAAAAACGGCGGTGTGATAAGGATGTGAAGACTTACCCGAAAACGGCGGTGGGGTTTGAAAACACACCCGGAAACCTGATTATGTTCTGGCGAGCCCGCTGAGCATCGCTTTGGCGAGTGTCTCCTCATTATACTCTGCCGTTTCGGCTTTTGCCAACGTTCACTAACTTCACGGCTTCAAAGAAAAGTGTTATGATCGTTAGAATGGCAGAGGGTAACCTCAAAACAAAATATGGCGAGTACCATGAGGTGCTCTATTATGACGGACAGAAAGAGTCGATTGCCCTGGTGATGGGCAATGTGAAAGATGGGGAAGAAGTGCTTTGCAGAGTGCATTCATCCTGCCTTTTTGGGCACGCCTTCAACAGTATTGAGTGCGACTGCCGGGAACAAATGGAAAAGTCGCAGCAGCTCATACAACAAGAAGGCAAGGGCATTGTGATCTGGCTGGAGCAGGAAGGCAAGGGTAATGGCCACTTTGCCTTGCTCAAAAGTGTGGAACACAAGCGCAAAGGGGTAAAGCAAGCCGATGCCTACGAAGTAGTTGGCTTCAAAAGAGACGCCAGGGACTTTCGGGCTGCAGCAGAGATTCTGAAAGACCTTGGAGTGAAGTCTGTTCGCATGATTACCGGGAACGCAAACAAGACCGAAACGCTCACCAGCTATGGCGTGAAAGTGGTGGGCACGGTGCCCACCTGATTATCATTTCTTTAATTTTAATTCAATAGGAGGGAAAACCCGAATTGTGGCCTGTTGAAGAAGATACTGAAGCTGGTGGTACCCCCCGAAGATCTATCTATAAAATCGAAAGATGCACCTCCAATACTGCCGTTGAGAAGGAGTCTGTTCATCACCTTCCAGCTTACACCTGGTGTCACAAGCAAGTCATAAGAAGTGGTGTGTTCGGTTGTTTTTGATTCAAAGGATTCACCCACAGAATACTCATTAACAGACTTATTCACACCCACCTGAGCCCCCGCCTTCCAGTTAAAGTAAACCTTATTGGTAATGGTGTAAAATCTTTGATAAAACACACCCAGACTGTAATTCTGATTCGTGCCCTTGCTTTCAAAATTATCGCTTTCATTTTTACTGGAGCCCGCTCCAAATCCAAGCTGTACGCCTACCAAACCATTGCTTTTTATTGGCCTGGCAACAGATGGGCTAATGTGGAAGAAAGAACTTGAGCTTTTGTCAGTGTATTCTTGAGAATTGGTGTTGTTATTAAGGTAATAACTTGATTCTCCCCCCAGTACGTATTTAGCGCTATCAAATTGAGCTAAGGAAGCAGAATACATTGCGACGAAAAATATAGATAGTTGAATCTTTTTCATGGTTATGGTTTTTGAAGGGCTACCCTGCTATCATTTGAAGGTGTTCCCTTTGGTAAGAAATGGTCCCTATTTAATCAGATAAGTAAATCCAAATTGAGGGTTGTTGAATCGAATATTCAAATGGCTCATTTTATTGCTATTAGAATACCCCGGCGACTTCGAGTCATTGGTTTGATAGCTATAACTGGCTCCGCCCAGGGAAGCATTGAGAATCAATTTGTCCATTACTTTCCAGCTTAGTCCAGGTAATAGGCTGAAGTCATATCCCTTACCATCATAAGATGAAGAATTGCCCTCCTGATTCATGAAACTCATTCCAGCAAGAACTTGCCAGTTGAAAAAAATATCCCCGGCAATGCCATGAAACCTCTGGTAATAGACTCCTGCATGGAATAGATTATTGGTATTTTTTGAGGAAGAGTTGTCACTTTTTGAAACAGTGGTATAGAACCCGCCAGAAATCCCAATTAATGCATTGGCCTTAATGGTCTTAGCGAAACTCGGACGAATGCCCAACGAAGATGCGTTTGTGGAAGCATCGGTGTTGTAGTCGATAGCGCCCCCGATCACAAATTTGGTGTCTTCAAACTGAGCGGAAGCCGACCCAGCGAAGAGCAAAAGGAGAAAAGCTAGTTGAAATTTTTTCATTGGTATGTGTTTTTTTGCTAAAAATACAACAATAATTAAGCCAAATTATTGCCTGCAAACTCATCTTTAAGAAAATCATGCTCCATAAGATGGGGTTTTGATTGACCGCCGACCAGGCCAGCATCTCTCCAAAGTATAAAGATTCAGGGAGGTTGTGAACTACAGGAGACTGTAAAGTAGCCTATTTAATCATCGCTACTATTAAATAATTACCTTCATTCTGTAAGATTTCCTAAGGCCTCGGTACTAGCTAGGTAATGATCCGGTAGAATGGGGTAAGGCGAACATCTGAGGACTAACTTATAACCACAATATCCCTGGTGGCCATAAAAAGCAAAAGATCCAACGCACAGGAATACTGATTGATCTTAAAAATGAACGAAAGCGAACAGCAACAGATTTTTAACACATGGCTCGGCCAGTACAAGGCACTCCTCTTTAAAGTGGTACGGGCCTATGCGTTCACGGAGTTTGACCGGGATGACCTGTTTCAGGAGATCACCATACAGGTGTGGCATTCTATTCCAAAGTTCAGACGTGAGTCGGCGGCGAGCACCTGGTTGTACCGGGTGTCGCTAAATACGGCCATGCGCTGGTCGATGAAGGAAAAAAAGCACAAGGATGGCCGGGAGTCGATAGAAGGGCTGCCATCAGCACACCCCTTGTTGCTCCAGGAACAAGCGATGCACAACGACGAAAAGCTGGCGTGGCTCTACGCCGAAATCGCTTTGTTGAGCGAATTAGAGAGGTCGCTTACCCTGCTACTGCTTGATGGCTTCAGCTACAAAGAAATGGCCGACGTGGTCGGTTTAACTGAAACCAATATTGGCGTTAAGATTCACCGGATTAAAAAACATTTGACAACTCAATCTAAAAAATATGAGCACCATGGAGTTTGAGAATTTAAAAAAAATTTGGGACACTCAAAATAACGAACCTATGTACGCTATTAACGAAACAGCGCTGCACCAGCGCATCCATCAGCACAAAAACAAAACAGGCTGGCTGGCCCATATTAACGAGATCGGCATGATGTTCATTGCCACGGTAACAGGAGGGTTTTTACTGATTGATGCCATACGTGATCAGGAAAAGGCCTATTCGTACGTGGGTGGGCTGGCTTTCCTTGTTATTGGTGTTTTTGTATTCTTCAGTCGTCGCACCAGAAAGAGGAATGAGAACAGGTTTGACCAGTCGATGCTTGGCGAGCTTGAAGAGGCGATCAAAAATGCAGGCTACCTGGTTACTTTTGCCAAAACTTTTGTGTGGTGGTTCCTGCTGCCTGCTGCCATCTTTTCATTTCCTAACCTGGCATTGAACAACGCTTCCTGGGAGAAATACCTGCTTGTACTGGGGGCTTTCTTGCTCTCTTATTTAGTGGTTACCTGGGAGTTGCGAAGGGTACATTTACCCCGAAAGAGAAAGCTGGAGAGCCTGCGTGACAAGCTGGTTGCTGATCAATAGCTACGGCCAAAACTAGTATCGGCCAGGCCGGTAGCCTGGTCGGAGTCAAATGATGGAAAAGAACTGTATCTTTTACTCACCAACGCCGTAAATCATGCAATAATTGACGCTTAATTTTAAATGACCAAAACACACCACTACCAATCCACCATTCGCTGGACAGGCAACAAAGGCACCGGCACCTCAGGCTACCGTGATTATGAACGGAGCCACACGATCAGTATCGACGGAAAGCCCGACATCCTCACTTCCTCCGACCCATCATTTCGGGGCGACAAAAGCAGGCACAATCCAGAAGAGCTATTTCTGTCTTCTATATCTTCCTGCCACATGCTGTGGTTTTTACATCTCTGTGGTGATGCCGGAATAGTGGTTACAGCGTATGAAGACCATGCGGAAGGGACCATGGAGGAAAACCCCGACGGCAGCGGACAGTTCTCCGACGTATTGTTAAAACCTGCGGTAACAATAACCGATGCTACGAGAGCTGATGAAACCCAAAGGCTCCATCACAAAGCCAACCAGATGTGCTTTATTGCGAGGTCGGTCAATTTTAAGGTTAGGCATGAGCCTGTTATTAACATCGCCTAACCCTACTCCATCACCTCCTGTAGTTTCACATATGCCCCAACCAGCTTCTCGTTAATGGGAAGCTGACAAGCAAGGCGGCTGTTGGGCAGGGCATTGGGCAGGGTATCCAGCATGTCGAGCTCGGCATCTCTTTGCTCGTCCAGCTGATCGAGGCCTTCCTCTACCGACACATGGCAGCTGGCACACAAAGCCATTCCCCCACACGTGCCTAGCACGGGATACTCCGACGCTTTCAGCACTTCCATCAGGTTGAGACCCATGTCGCCGGGCACTTCAATTTCCTGCACTTCACCTGCCCTGTCTTCTACTTTAAATTTGATTAATTCCATTTCACAAAGGAGTTATGCCATTCACAGTGGTGTATTTGAAGCTGAGCTTCTGATCCGGGTAAATGTATTTGAAAGCACTCTGCGCCATCAGTGCAGCTTCATGAAAACCACACAAAATAAGCTTCAGCTTACCGGGATACGTATTGATGTCGCCAATGGCATAAATGCCAGGGATATTGGTGCTGTAGTCTTCCGTATTCACCACAATGGCACTTTTGTCGATACCCAGGTTCCAATCGGCAATGGGCCCGAGCTTGGGGCTGAGGCCAAACAACGGAATAAGGTAGTCGGCGTCATAAGTATTAACCGCACTGGCCTGGTCTGTGATATGCACCGCCTTCATCACTCCGTCTCCATCGAGGCTATGCAGATTGGAATTAAGAAGCAGCCTTATTTTGTTCTCCTGTGCCAGTTCAAACACTTTATCGGCTGAATCGAGCGCTCCTCTGAAAGTTTGGTTGCGGTGCACCAGCGTCACCTCTTTAGCCACCTCAGAAAGAAAAATTGTCCAGTCCAATGCTGAATCACCCCCGCCTGCAATCACGATCTTCTTATCCCTGTACTTCTCGGGGTCTTTGACCATGTAGTCCACCCCTTTGCCTTCGAACTTCTCCAGGTTCTCAATAACCGGCTTGCGGGGTTCAAAGCTTCCCAATCCGGCAGCTATTACTACCACACCAGCATGAACCTCAGTACCATCAGAGGTAGAGAGAAGAAAGCTGCCGTCTTCCTGTTTCGTCAGCCCGTCCACCCGCTCTCCCAACGTAAACGAAGGCTTGAAAGGCGCTATTTGCTTCATCAGGTTGTCCACCAGCTCCTGCGCATTCACGGTTGGAAAACCCGGAATATCATAAATGGGTTTCTTAGGATATATTTCAGAAAGCTGTCCTCCCACCTGCGGCAGGGCATCTATCAAATGGCACTTGAGCTTTAACAGCCCAGCCTCGAACACAGCAAAAAGCCCTACAGGACCCGCTCCAATGATGCAAATGTCAGTCTTAATCATATTATTTAGTGTAGTAATATTTAGTGCAACAAATATATATAACGAATTATCTTCTTTCTGGTTTTGACAACCTTCCTGCTTTAAGTCAAATTCTCGTAAATCTTATTGAGTATCCTGTTGAATTCATCGAAGTCCTTTTCATTCAGCCCCTCCCAGGCCTTCAGCCGGATTGAGCGCACTTGCTTTCGACTACTGGTCACCTTCTCACGCCCTTCTTCTGTAAGCTTAAGTATCGACACCCTCCTGTCTGCCGGACTTTCAGCTCTTTCCACCAACCCTTTAGTGCATAGAATATCTACAATACGGGTAACGGTAGGCATATCCTTGTACATCAAAGCAGCCAACTCTCTCTGGCTAAGCGCCTCATTTTCATCTGTCAGCTTCATCACCAACCACTGATCCACCGTCATGTCGAAGCCCAGCTCTTTGAACTGCTGCTGGGCATACCACTTTACCTTGCGGGCAGTGCGGTCGAGCAACAATGAATATTGATTGTAGGGCTCTTTCAAGTCAAATTAGTTAGTGCACCAACTAAAGTAAGGTAATCACAACGATCCTGCAATCTTTCCCTGATAAATATTAAAAGGCGGGTTACTCCGGTTTGTAAGGCGGAAGACATATAGGCGTGGTTAGGGCTCTGAAAAAAACTATGAAGGCCTGCCAATCTGTTACATCGAAATATTTGCATCGCCATGATTTACACATTTAACGGGTCAGAGCTCAACGCTTACTTTGGGCTCAGCACCGACTATGCCAGAGAAAGAGATCAGCTAACGAAGGAGCAGGGACTCATCCACATACTTTGGAACCGAAGCAACCGGGCCTCCACGGTTCTTGTAGACAATACACCCATTGTGCTGCAACCCAACCAACTAACAACAAGCACGTACTTGCAAAAAGTGGCTTTCGAGAAAGGCTCCTCTCCCATCGCTGCGTTTTCATTCAATCGGGAGTTTTACTGTATTAACACCCACGACCATGAAGTTTCGTGCAACGGCATCATCTTCTTTGGCACACAGAGCATTCCCATCATAACATTGAGGGACGATGAGATCGATAAATTTGAGATGCTTTATCGTGTATTTGTTGACGAGTTCACTACCCGGGACAATATCCAGGGCGAAATGCTGCAAATGCTGCTTAAGCGGCTGATCATCAAAATCACAAGGCTGGCCAGGACGCAGCTTATCACCAAAGAGTTGGATAATAACCAGATTGAGATTGTCAGAAAGTTCAATGTGCTTGTGGAAACGCATTTTAAAACAAAAAAACAGGTAGCCGACTATGCTGATTTGCTTTTCAAGTCGCCAAAAACCCTTTCTAACCTATTTGCCAAATTCAACCAGAAGTCGCCCCTGAGCATTATCCACGAACGCATTGTGCTTGAAGCAAAAAGGCAGCTGCTTTACACCGACAAAACCACCAAGGAAATTGCCCACGAACTAGGCTTCGACGAGGTGTCCTCATTTCACAAACTTTTCAAAAAAATCACCTCAATGGCGCCGCAGCGATTCAAACATGAGGCCAAAAACATCACTATTGGGAAAAATGAACAATTAGTAGGGAAAAGCTGACTCTCACCTTGGCAGACGGGCAGCGTAAAATTGTACTGTAAACAGTATTTAACTTTTAAATCACAAAACAGTACAACAATGTCAACATTTAAAGTACCCACGAAAGACGAAGTAAGCG
Source organism: Imperialibacter sp. (assembly GCF_040222385.1). Taxonomy (GTDB): domain Bacteria; phylum Bacteroidota; class Bacteroidia; order Cytophagales; family Cyclobacteriaceae; genus Imperialibacter. The sequence continues at coordinate 186,602 of NZ_JAVKDF010000023.1, read as the reverse complement.
ACGGCAACAAAGCTATTTTTGAGAAATTGGAAGCAGGCCTTGGCTTCGTACCCAACCTTTACGCTTCATTTGCTCACAATGAAACTGCACTAGGCGACTACATGGCCCTGCAGAACCGGAAAAGCACCTTGAAAGCCAAAGAGCGGGAAGTAATCAATCTGGTGGTGAGTCAGGTGAACGAATGTCAGTATTGTTTGTCGGCCCACACCGTGCTCGGAAGAATGAATGGCTTCAGTGACGAGCAAATCCTTGAGATCAGAACTGGCCAGGCCTCGTTCGACAGCAAGCTGGATGCCCTGGCCAAGTTTGTGAAAGACGCCACTGTCAACCGCAGCAAGCCCAGCAGAGAGTCGGTTGAAGCCTTGTTTTCAGCCGGGTATTCTTCGGCTAACCTGGTGGATATCATTATTGTAATTGGCGACAAAGTCATTTCCAATTTCATCCACGGGGCTACCCAGGTGCCTGTCGATTTTCCTCTGGCACCAGAATTGGCCGAGGTAGCTCTTTAATCCATCGCTCCGTAAACTAAAACAACAATGAAGAAGCCAACGGCATTTTTATTAACTATCCTGGCCATGCTTACTGGGTTTGTAACCTTCGCTCAGGAGGCAAAAACCATCAAGCTTGACCAAACACCCGGCGAGTTCAAAACAACTGAACTCACTCTAAAACCGGGCAAGTATGTGTTTGACGTAACCAACAAAGGTGTGGATCACGCTGTTGGTTTTGTGATCACACCTAAAGGAGAAACAGATCAGGAGAATCACATCCAAAGTTCGTATCTGTCGAAAATAATTGAGAATGGTGAATCAGCTCAATCCGGCGAGGTGACGTTGGAAAAAGGAGAGTATGTCTACTTCTGCCCTCTTAACCCAACACCTCACTACCGGTTGGTGGTTAAATGATGGAGATTCTAAGAAGGTGTGTTGAAAGGTCTTCCTGCTGGGAAGGCCTTTTTTATTTACAAACATCCGACGTAGCCACTGATAAAAAAGAATAGGGAAGCCAGTATTCAAGTTGTTTGCATACATGAACATGGCAATCACCTTTGTTCACTCAACTTCTTCCTGTATATTTTCAACTGACTAACCCTACACACATCACCAATGAAGCGGTGGCTCTTTGTTTTTCTGATTTTTGCAGGCTCCCCATTTCTCCTTTCAGCGGAAAAAAATCCCTTCAATGGCTTTATTGAAAACAAGGGGCAATGGGACAACAGTGTGAAGTTCAGAAAAAAGGTTCCACACGGCTTTTTGCTACTTCAAGACGCTGGCTGGGTTTACTATTTAAGCAACACCTTTGACAGCTCACATGGTCATTTGGACGGTCAAAACAGCGGAGCACTTCAGGAGTCGGCCGCACTTGGGGTGTCGCAGGCCATTTCCACTACGTTTGTAGGTGCCAACAAAAACCCTACAACCACCAGCATGGAAGCGCAGAGTTACTACCATAATTTCTTTCTGGGAACGGAGGATCATTGGGCCAGCAGCGTGCCGGAATTCAACGAAGTGCAATACTGTGACCTCTACGAGGGCATTGACCTGAAAATGGTTTCTTACGGCGGGGCATTCAAATATGACCTGATTGTATCGGCGGGAGGCAACCCCGGTCAGATTGCCATGGAGTGGAAAGGCTGCGGAGACGTGTACCTGCTGAATAACAACCTGATCGTGGAAACCGAGTTTGGACAAATGATAGAGCAGAAGCCGTTTGCTTACCAGTTGATAAATGAAGACACTGTGGAGGTGCCGGCTCGTTTCAGCGTAGATGACCAGCAGGTCTCTTTTGAATTCCCTAACGGCTACGACAAAGACAAAACGCTGGTCATCGACCCGTTGCTTATTTTCAGTACCTACTCAGGCTCGTCAACCGACAACTGGGGAAACACCGCCACATTCGACAAAAACGGCAACACTTATGCAGGAGGCATTATTTTTGGAGCAAGCACCGGAGTTTTTGTTCCCTCTGTTGGCGTGTTTCAGGAAAGTTTCGAGGGAGTGTATGATGCAGTGATCATGAAATTCGATTCTACAGGGAGGCAGCTTCTCTACGCCACTTACTTGGGCGGTGATTTAGCTGAAACACCTGTTAGCCTGATTGTGAACAGCAGCAATGATTTAATCGTAATGGGGGTGACTTCGTCCCTTGATTTTCCGGTGACTTCCAATGCATTTCAAACCGTTTACGGTGGAGGAGAGGGCGTGGATCCCTTTGGCAACGCATTCAATCTTTACACGAAAGGTACAGACATTTTCGTGAGCATACTAACCACAGATGGAACATCCCTGAAAGCCTCATCTTTCCTTGGTGGAAGCAAAAACGATGGAATTATCTCGGTTGGCGGTGCGCTGACATTAAATTATGGCGATCAGTTCAGAGGTGAAGTGAATATCGATGATGAGGACAATATCTATATTGCTTCCAGTTCTCCCTCGGCAGACTTTCCCATGTCCAACCAAATACTTCCTCATAGTGGGCAGGTCGATGGGCTTTTGATTAAAATGGATTCGAAGCTCTCTGGGATGAAATGGGGCACTTTCATTGGTGGCGACACCACCGACGTGTTGTTCACCGTAAAACCTGACGGAAAAGGTGGGGTTTATGCTGCCGGAGGAACAACAAGTACAGCTTTTCCACTCGGCGTGACCGGATGGCAAAAATCACTTGCTGGCGATGCCGACGGTTATGTCATTCATATCAATGAGTCCCTGCTCACCGTTGATGCTGCTACCTATTTGGGCTCATCAGCTACCGATCAGGTGTATCTCATGGATGTAGACACTGAAGGCAATGTGTACGTAGTGGGTCAGACCAAAGGTGCTTACCCTATTGTTGGCAACGCCTACATCAACCCCGGAAGTGGGCAGTTTCTGCACAAGCTAAGCCCAAATCTAAAAAACACTATTTGGTCGACGGTTTTTGGGTCAAGAACCCTACCTTCAAATATTTCACCCACGGCCTTTCTGGTAAGCGATTGTAACAATATCTACATCAGCGGCTGGGGAGGTAGCTCAATCAATCAAAGTAGTTACTACAATCAGGGAAATACTTTCGGCATGCCGTTAACTCCAGATGCATTTCAATCCACGACGGACGGAGGGGATTTTTACCTGATAGTTTTAGAACCTGATGCAACCGATATTTTGTACGCCACCTACTTTGGTGGAAACCCCGGTACGGATCATGTGGACGGAGGCACCAGCCGATTCGATAAACGAGGGGTGGTTCATCATGCTGTTTGCGCAGGTTGCATAGTTTCAAATAACCCTATTCCTACACATGGCACCTTCCCTACAACCGAGGAGGCTTGGTCACAAACAAACAACAGCAACAACTGCAACCTTGGCGTTTTCAAATTTGACCTCTCCACCCTTTCGGCAAGCTTTGTTACCAACACGCCCGACCTGCAAAACCCGGACATCAAAGAAGGGTGTGCTCCTTTTGAGTTCCTGTTCACTAACGAAAGTGTGGGAGGAGAAACTTATTTCTGGGATTTGGGGGACGGTGCCACATCAACCAATAGCGACACCGTGCGGCACACCTATCAGTCCGCAGGCGAGTACACGATCACCCTTACTGTTACCAACCCAAATACCTGCAAAAACCTTGATGTGACAACCAGGCAGCTGGTGCTCACACAGGGAACGTACACATTGAGTCCCTCAGCAACTATTTGCTATGGCGAATCGATTCAACTGGAAGCCACCGGAGGTACTTCCTACTATTGGACGCCAGGTACGAGAGGTTTAAGCTCCACCGACATCGGCAGCCCGACAGCCAGCCCCAATGCCACCACCACCTATTTTGTGGAGATTTACAACGACCAAAACAAATGCACTTTCATTGACTCTCTAACCGTCAATGTGCTTGAAGAGATCACTATCAACTCAGAAATCGAGGCCATCTACAACTGCTCCGGCGTATCGGAATACAACTTTACAGGCAGCGTACAAGGCACAGACTTAGCCTACTGGGATTTTGGCGACGGGACACAATCTTCAGCATTGGTTGGCACCCATCAATATGCAACGGAAGGAACCTTCACCTCAAGGCTTATAGCGCCCAATGAGCTTTGTGTGGAGGAAGTGGCTGAGGTGATCAAAGCAGGTAAGCTCATGGTGCCCAACGCCTTCTCTCCCAATGGAGACGGCGTGAACGACAGGTTTGAAATCCAGTACATCCAGCCACTTCCTGTCAGCATTGTCGACAGGAATGGGAAGGTGGTTTACCAAAACAATGAATACACCAACCAGTGGGACGGCGGCAACCTGCCAACAGGTATCTACTACTATGATGTGGTGCTACCCGATTTTACCACCTGCAACGGATGGGTACATTTGCTCAGATAAGTGTGTGTTAAAACTTCTCCTCGTACACAGTGCCGTTAGCGTTACCCAGCCTCACCTCTGTGACCTGCCCGGCTCCCTCAAAAGCAAATCGTATACCTATAATGTCTCCTATTGAGCCAGACTGATTCTCAGTTAGCACGGAAGTTCCGTTGAGCAAAACCTCAAATTTATCTCCCGTTCTTGATACGTTTAATGTCTGCCATTGCGAAAAATCGCACCCAAAAGCACTCAAGTCTTCTGTCTTCCCGTCGATCCACCTGTTCCCGGTTAGCAGGCCCAGGTTAGACACACAGCCCTTGTCGGACAAAGGAATAATCACAGCGCTTTCGGTGGCCAGCAAATAAACGATCACATTGCGGCAAACAGACTCCTCAACAGTGGAAGTATTTCTCAAACTTGCTTCAAAGACGAAATTGGTTCCGTTCATCCCCTCAAATTCTCTCACATTATGAAACGTGGCCCATGTCTCATTAAAAACGGCGGCACCTGATTTTTCCCTGAAAACCTTTGATGAGATACCCATCCATCCTTTTCCTTTTATTTCGTCAGGGTGCAGATACACCGGTACCGGCGACTTATCGACCATGGCCTTCCAGCCAAGTGACTTAATGAATACATTGTCCATCGCTTTCACTTCACCGTCGACTATAAGCCTGGCGCCAAAATAGCCCGGGTAGTAGTAGATAGAGGTGTGGTAGTTGCCTTTTTCATCTACTTTTTCTCTCCGCTCAGGGTCCCAGTTCTGCTGGATGTAGACATTATCGGATTCATACTGAGCAACGTCGTAGTGGAAAATGACGGAGTTGGGTAAGTCGTCGGAAGTTTTCTTGCTTTCGAACAAAGGCTTGGGAAGCTTCTTCTTCTCCAGCGTTTCAGGCTTCTTTTCTTCCTTGCCCATCATCAAAAATGAGGCGATAACCAATGCAATCACACCTACCGGTGCAATCAGCAGCAAGCCATTTTTCTTTTTGCTTTTTTTCGGGCCAATAACCCTGTCAGAATTAAAAGAAACCTCGTTGGCGGTGACCTCTGGCGGTGTCACCGGAATACCGCCTTTTTGACGAAACTGCCTCCAATTGTCATATCCGACAAACTGAGCTAAAGCATTTAGCGTGGCCACGTTGGGCGAACTCTCATATTTAACCTTGCCCCAAATCCGCTTCAGCGTAGTCACGCTCAGCCTTACCTGTGTCTTTTCAAATATCTTTTCACTGAGTATTTCAAAGTCCTCGCTGGTCCACAAGCTGGCATTTCCCCAGCCAAGCTGTGACTCAATTAATTTCCTGCAGTGAGCTATCAAATATTCCATTCTCGTTGAAGATACAATTTAATACGAAAAAGTCGGCCAAAGGTATGTCGTGCCACTGTGAATGATCTTGAACAAACTTGAACTGCGGTTGGACTTGATCTCATCAGGCTGTTGACGACCTTGTTGGCATTGTCAAACAAAACTCAAAACAAATGAAAAGATTGAATCCATTGACACTGCTATGTATCGCTTTGTTTTTTAGCCAATTAGCCATGGGCCAATCCTACGATCTACAGCAATTGCTAAAGAGTGGTGATCTTATGGTCATCGACCGCAAAGTGACACCACTCAATGACGGCGGCAAAAAGGCGGTCTCCTTTTCCGACAAAAGCGACGCAGGTGGCTATGCCCTGATCAAAGGTCTGGAATTCAGCGAAGGCACGATTGAAGTTGACATCAAAGGAAAAGACGTTCAGGGCAAGAACTTTGTTGGCGTTGCTTTTCACGCCGTGCCTGAGGACGGCAAGGAGACTGCCGCCGATATTGTTTATTTCCGTCCATTCAACTTCAAATCAGGTGAGCAAATCCGTCGCAGCCACTCAGTACAGTATGTAAACCCACCCCGGTGGGACTGGAGCGAGCTGCGGGAGAAGTATACCGGAAAATACGAAAATGAGATCCCCTCCCCACCTGATCCGAATGGTTGGTTTCATGCCCGCATAGAAGTAAAAGGCAAAGAAATCACTGTCTACGTCGACGACGCAAAAGAGCCTTGTTTAAAAGTGACCAAACTCAACGACAGAACCACGGGCAGCGTGGGAATATGGGTGGGTTACGCCACCAATGGTGATTTCGCCAATCTCACCATAAAGAAGTCAAAATGAAACTTGCCGAATGATGAAATATTTTAATCCTGACTATTGACACAGTCAGGGTTACTTTTATATATTTACGTAAGTGCTTACGTAATTAAAATCATTTATGGATTTTTATCAAATGGCTGGCAAAATGGCCGTGGGCAGCAGACTACGAAAACTCAGTGACACACTTACTGAAAACGCCGCCAAGGTATACGATGTTTATCAGGTTGACCTGGAGCCCAGGTGGTTCCCGGTATTCTACACCCTTGCGAAAACCGAAGGCCTTGGCGTAATGGAAATTGCACAGAGCATAGGACAAAGTCATGCCTCAGTCAGCCAGATAATCAAGAAGATGAAAAAGAAAGGGTTGATCGCTGAAGTGAAAGACCAGGCCGATGGCCGAAAAAGTGTAGTCGAGCTTTCAGCAAAAGGTAAAGAAGTGAGTGAAAAGCTGGAACAGCAAATGGTAGACGTCAAGAGCGCCTCGGAAGAGTTGCTATCGGAAATGCAATACGACATGTGGAAATCCATCGAGGAAATGGAATTCCTGCTGGAACAGAGAAGCCTTTTCGACAGAGTAATGGCTAAAAGGAAAGAAAGAGAGGTGCAAAAAGTGAAAATCTTCGACTACGATGCTCAATATCAAAACGACTTCAAGCAGTTGAATATCGAATGGATCGAGGCTTACTTCAAGGTCGAGAAAACGGATCTCCTTTATCTGGACAACCCCAAATCATACATCATCGACAAGGGTGGGCATATTTTTTTCGCTGAATACGACGGAGAAATCGTCGGGACGTGTGCCCTGGCAAAGATGGACAATGAAACTTTTGAACTGGCAAAGATGGGAGTGAGCCCCAAGGCCCAGGGTAAGAAGATAGGTTGGTTGCTCGGCCAGGCCTGTATCAATAAAGCCAAAGCGCTAGGTGCGAAGCGTATATTTCTTGAGAGCAATACCCGGCTGGTACCAGCTATCAATCTTTATCATAAATTGGGTTTCCAAAAGGTGACCGGACCTCCATCGCCTTATGAGAGGGCCAACATACAAATGGAATTGATTTTATGAGCAGCATTGTCTTTACTACACCCACCTCCGATGACGATCTCCAGCAGGTTCTTAACGTCCAGGAAAGAAATCAACCTCATAATATAACACCCGAGCAGCTGGCCAAAGAGGGTTTTGTAACAGTGCGGCACAACCTGGATTTACTTCGCTCAATGAATGAATCTGCGCCTCAGGTCATCGCCAAAGATGGTGGTAAAGTGGTGGGCTATGCGCTTGTCATGCTTCAGTCATTTCAAGATCTGATACCCGTATTAAAGCCCATGTTTGTAACGCTTGAATCGCTCAGTTACCGGAACAGGCCTATGCAGTCTTACAACTATTACGTGATGGGCCAGGTGTGCGTAGCTGAAGGATACCGGGGAAAGGGTGTTTTTGATGGCATGTATCAACAGCACAAAGCGTTGTATGCCAATCAATTCGACATGTGCATCACGGAGATTGCCTCTAGAAACCCCCGTTCTCTCAGGGCTCACCAGCGGGTTGGGTTTCAAACCATACACACCTTTACCGATGCCACTGACACCTGGGACATCGTGGCCTGGGACTGGAAATAAGCAGCTCTTCACCTTTCTGAAAGAGTGTTTGCCCCACGTCAAAAATTAACTTTTTTATCAAAAAAATAACATTTTTGATAAAAAAGTTACATCATTATCTTTGCTGCCGGAAAGAATAAAATGTACTCACTCCTCATTTAAATAGCTTTAACGAATAAAATACATCATTCATCGAAAGCCACTTAACCTGATAAAAGGAATTAGAGCTACTTACATTACTTTCGTAATGTTCATTCAGCTATTTAAGAAATGAAACTTAGACTTCTTCTGCTTGTAAGCCTTAGCATCCTGACGCAAAAAGCCTGGGCTATTACCTACAACACCACCTCATCTGGCTCGTGGAGTAGCGCTGGTTGGTCGCCGAGTCAGCCATCAAGCCTGGCGGCAGGAGACATTATCAACATCAACCATACCATTAATGGCGGCAACGCAACTATCAGTTTGCCGGGGAGTGGCGTCACCATTAACCTGTTTGCCAGCTTCACAGTTGCTCAGCTCAATTTCCAAAATGGCTCCGGCGGTACTGTAGCCATCAATACAAACGGTAACCTGTTCAAAATGAATGGCGCTTTCAGTACAAATAGCAACCCAACCATTAACGTCAACGGTGCGATCACGGCAGGGTCTATGTCGATCAATGGAGGAGCTGACCTGACCGTAAGTGGTGTAGCAACCGTTAACGGGGCTTTGAGCACCGACAATTCAAACACACAACTTTCTTTTCAAAGCTCGCTGACAGTGACTGGGGCTGCAACACTCAACAACGGCAGTGACATGACCGTAGCCGGCGCAGCTTCGATCTCCGGCAATCTTTCAACCAACAACTCAAACACAGCCCTCGTATTTCAAAATACCTTATCAGTTGGTGGCAATATCAGCGTCTCAAACGGGGGCGACCTGAGTGTAACAGGCAATGCGTCGGTGACGGGAACGATCAATGGCGACAATACTAATTCCGACTTTTCATTCGGCGGCACTTTAACATCAGGATCTGTGAGCTTAACCAACGGTGTTGGGCTGTCTGTCACCGGCGCGGCAAACGTAACAGGGACTTTCTCAGCTACCGGCGGAGACAATGCCTTGTTCGGAAGCAACCTTACCGTGAGTGGGGCCATCACCAAGGGAGGTGGGGTTATGACTGTTAACGGCAACCTTTCTGGTACTTCTATTACCGTTAACAGCAATGGTTCACTTGTTGTAACGGGTAGCACAACTACCACTGCCGGAGGAATTTCTGGAGACGGCAACGGATCAATCAGCCTGAACGGCTCCGTCACTACAACAGGCGGTGGAATTTCTTTGTCAAACGGAACTGATCTCACTGTGGTTGGTGTAGCCTCCATTGGTGGGGGCATATCGTCCAACAACTCAAATACGACAATTGAATTTCAGAATAACCTTACTGCCTCTGGTAGTGTCGACATTAGCAATGGCGGTGATTTCGCTGTAGATGGTAATGCCAACATTGGCGGCCACGTTGCCTCGGACAATTCAAATACCACCTTCGACTTCGGTGGCAACCTTACTACAGGATCCTATGTGCAAATTAATAACGGAGGAGACTTCGCTGTGACGGGTGACGCCACTATAAATGGTGCATTGAGTTCTAATAATTCCAATACGCAATTTGACTTTGGACAGGCATTAACCACAACAGGAAATTTAACAATCGACAACGGTGGCGATTTGTCGGTAGGAAGCAGTGCACATATTGGAGGTTCAATAACAACGAACAATAGCAACACGCTACTCGATTTCAACGGCCCCCTTACTGTTGATCAAAACGTTACCATGACCAACAACGGTAACATCATACTCGCTGATGGCGGATCGGTAGGAGGTAATTTTTCCATAGGTAGAGCGACGATAGAAGACGGCATTTTGGAAGTTGGCGGTACCACCACTGTAGGAAACACACTTACCGTTTACGGAGGTCTGGACTCCGGCAATATTCAAAACAATGGTACGATAGTAGGTGATGGTACTTTGGAGTGGGATACTTTCACAAACTCCGGCACAATCACCGGACCCGGAGGCACTTTCAACTCTCCTAATATCCCCACCTTCAACCCTTACGATATGTCTACCGGCGGCGCCGTCATACTCCCAATCAAATTAGTGAGTTTTACAGCCAAAGTGATGAACGATGTAGTTGTACTGGAATGGATTACCGGTGAGGAAGAAAACAACGACTTCTTTACCATCGAAAGATCTGCAGACGGAATCAACTACCAACCAATCCTCCATCTTCCGGGCGCTGGCAACTCCATCTCTCAGCTGAAATACAAAGCCGTTGACGATCAGCCGGTTTCAAAAATCAGCTACTACCGCCTGAAGCAAACAGACTACGATGGTCAGTTTGAGCACTTCGCCCCTGTGTCGGTGAGCTTTTCTGTAGCTACTCCTCTCACAGTTTATCCTAATCCGGCAAGTGATTATGTGTCCTGGAACTCGGACGAGAACGTTGCATCTGTAGCTATCTACTCTTCTACCGGAACGCTGGTTCGTTTGATAGAAACCCAAAATCTTGCTGAACAGAACACGGTGGAAATAGCTGATCTCCAGAGAGGCACCTATATTTTGCGTTTCAACAAGGTAACCGGACAGGAGACTATAAGGCTCATAAAAGACTAATTTGCAGGTAGTCCAGGCAAGTGTGGCAATCCTTATTGGGAATAACTTGTAAGATTATTCTAATTTAAAGGCTGAAAGAAACCTTTGACTAATGAATAAGCCCTACCAACTCTGCTTAATGCCTTTCATCCTTTTTGCTTGTTCTGAGCCTGAAAAGCCCTCAGAAATAAAGCTCCGTTTCAACACCCCTGCCAAAGTCTTCGAAGAAGCCATGCCTATCGGCAACGGCCGCTTGGGCGCTATGATGTATGGCGACGTGGCAAGGGAAAAATTCTCATTGAATGAAGAAACGCTTTGGTCGGGCGGGCCTGTCGACGCCAATATGAACCCGGAGGCATATAAGCATCTCCCGGCTGTAAGAGCAGCCCTTTTTAACGAAAACTATCAACTGGCCGACAGCCTCGTCCGCAATATGCAGGGTTCTTTCTCACAGGCCTATGAACCGCTAGGCTTCCTTACCATAGATTTTGACCATGCTGGCGACCCAGCTAAGTATAGCAGGTCGCTCGACTTAAGCCGGGGCATCGCTTCAGTCGACTACGAAATAAATGGCACAGCCTTCCATAGGGAAAGCTTTGTGTCATTCCCTGATCAGGTAATGCTGGTGAGGCTTTCTGCTGAAGGAAATGATCAACTGAATTTTGAATTGGGCCTCAATAGCAAACTTCCGTTTTCCACTGTAGCAGAGGGAGCACAAGTGGCCATGAAAGGCTTCTCTCCCCTCAAGTCGGAGCCAAGCTATCGGGGCGATATGCCCGATGCGGTGAGGTATGATAGCTTGAAGAGCATGCGCTTCTGCACCATCGCCAAAGTGCTGTCGACCGACGGAACCTCGACTGCCACCGACGATCGAGTAAAAGTGTCCGGGGCCTCGTATGCCATCATAGCACTTTCCGCTGGCACCAGCTTCAATGGATTCGACAAGCAACCGGGCGCAGAGGGAAAAGATGAGATTGCCGCCGCCACACAGTATCTCACCAAAGCTGAAGGCTCCGATTACGACATTTTATTAAGAAGGCACAAAGAAGACTTTGGTAAACTATTCGATAGGGTGTCCATCGACCTTGGGCATACACCTGCCGACACGCTACCAACACCGGAACGCCTCAAACGATTCACAGCAGGTGAAGCGGATCCGGACCTGGCCGCCCTTTACTTCCAATACGGCCGCTACCTGCTCATTAGCAGTTCGAGACCCGGAGGCATTCCCGCCAACCTGCAGGGTATATGGAATGAGCATGTGCGCCCACCCTGGAGCAGCAATTACACCACCAACATCAATGTGGAAATGAACTACTGGCCGGTAGAAGTGGCTAACCTGTCGGAACTGCATGAGCCGCTTCTGCAATTCATCGGAAAGCTGGCTCAAACCGGCAAAGTCACCGCCAAAAACTTCTACGATGCAGACGGATGGGCGCTTCATCACAACTCTGATATCTGGGCAATGACCAACCCCGTAGGTGATTTTGGGAATGGCTATCCCGGCTGGGCCAACTGGAGCATGGGCGGCCCCTGGATCAGCACTCACCTTTGGGAGCACTTCGCTTTTACAAGAGACACCGTCTTCCTTGAAAACCACGCTTATGAGCTGATGAAAGGTGCCGCACAGTTCTGCCTCGATTATCTGGTGGAAGGGCCCGATGATTATCTGGTCTCCGCCCCGTCCACCTCGCCTGAAAACGACTATATCACTGACAAAGGGTACGTCGGCGCCACATTCTATGGCGGCACAGCCGACCATGCCATGATCCGGGAGTTGTTCATTGACCTGATAGAAGCTACCAAAGTACTCAACAGGGATGAAGATTTGAGGAAGGAGCTGGAAAGCACATTGGACAAGCTGTACCCCTATCAGGTGGGCCAGAAAGGGAACCTACAGGAGTGGTACCACGACTGGGAGGACAAAGACCCTCACCACAGGCATATTTCCCATTTGTTCAGCATTTACCCTGGGCACTCTATTACCACAGACAGCGCACCGGATCTGATGAAGGCAGCCCGTCGTTCACTTGAACTGCGCACCAACAATGGCACCGGCTGGTCTATTTCATGGAAGATTTCGCTGTGGGCCCGGTTGCTGGATGGCGACATGGCGCTGGATGCCATCAAAAAGCTGTTCAACTACATCGGCACCGAGGAAGGAGTGCAATACCAGGGCGGTGGCACCTACCCTAACCTCATGGACGCCCACCCACCTTTTCAGATTGACGGAAACTTCGGAGGCACAGCCGGCATCGCCGAAATGCTACTGCAAAGCCACGAAGGCGTGATTCATCTACTTCCAGCATTACCCTCTGAATGGAAAACTGGAAAAATCACCGGGCTGCGTGCACGTGGCGCAGTAACAGTTGACATAGAATGGAAGGATGGAAACCTGGTATCGGCAGTCATCACGCCTGACTATGACGGGGAATACACGATCAGATTCGGAGATAAAATGCAGACAATAGCTGCGAAGAAAGGAAGCAGGCAATCAATAAAATTCTAACAATATGGCGTACGATGAGCACCTTGCTGAGCGAATTGGCCAAAGTCTGAAGTCACACAAAGTGTCGTTTGAGGCCAAGAAGATGATGGGAGGGCTTTGCTACCTCGTCGATGGAAAAATGACTGTGGGTATTGTGAAAAATCAATTGATGGCCCGCATCGACCCTGACATCTACCAGGAAGCACTACAGCGAAAAGGAGCGAAAGAAATGGACTTCACTGGCCGACCAATGAAAGGCTATGTATTTGTGTCTCCTGAAGGAATAGATTTGGATGATGATCTGGACTATTGGGTCGGGCTGGTAGTGGAATTTAACCCCAAGGCCAAAGCGAGTAAAAAGAAATCGTAAATTGTGGCTATGTCAAAAGTTATCCTGAGTAAAAAAAGCATCAAAGAGCAGGAGGCAGAACGGATGAACAGGTTCCTCAGCCTGTCGGCCGAGGAGAAACTTGCATTTTTACTAAAGCTCAACAGCTATGCTGCAATGATGAAAAGAGAGCCCTTAAAAAGGCCGCAGGGAAAAGGGCTTTTGATCACAAAGCAGGTCAAAAATGACTAACGAGCTTCCGGAATTCCTTAGAGTAATTGATTCGCTCAACAAACATCGGGTACTATACATGGTGATTGGTGGGTTTGCAGTTAACTACTATGGTCACAGCAGGGCTACAGGAGACATCGATCTATACCTAAAAGATTCCACAGAAAATCGTCAGAACCTTATCAACGCCATTGAGTCTCTCGGTTATGGGCGGTTTGACTCACTACTTCATGTTCCTATGATAGCTGGCTACTGTGAGATCATGATGGATGATGGGATGTACGTCGACCTGATGGCACAAATTCCAGGAATTGATCCGCTGGCTTTCGACGCAGACCTGGCGCAATGTGAAACGGCAATTATTCAGGGGGTACCCGTTTTTTACATCGGGTTTCGGCAGTTATTAATGAACAAGGAAAGTACTGGTAGAAATAAGGACTTGCTTGACCTCGAAGAGTTAAGGAAAATAAGAAAGGATTAGAATATATCTCTCGCTTTCAAACTAAAACCGACTAGCACAACAGACTGGATTTCGTCCTCGCCAATAAACCGATTTTGCAGTTCAAATTTACGGTTGTCGGTCAGCGCAAAAATTTCGATAATCTCCTCACCCGGATACACTATCCAATACTCTCTAACACCGCTTTCTTCGTACAGGCTGTATTTGTTTTTCAGATCCTTCGCTGCTGTAAAAGGAGAAAGTATTTCCACCACCAGGTCAGGAGCACCTATGCATCCCTTGTCGTCCAGCTTCCTCTGGTCACAAACGACCATTATGTCAGGTTGAACTACATTGAAAATCTCTTTGTCTTTGCTACCTTTCTTCGAGGGAAGTCTGACGTCAAAAGGTGCCATATAAACCTCACAACTCTGCCCCTGAAGGAAGTTGTAAATTCGAGCTCCCAAGTCAATACTCACCTTTTGATGCTTGCGGTTAGGGCCAGGCGACATATGAAAAATCTTTCCTTTGATAAGCTCCACCCTATCCTCAAAAGTCCACCGCAAATAGTCGGCATAGGAATAGGCTGCTCCCGAATCAAGGAGGGTAATATCGTCTACGTTTTCCTCTGGAATTTTATATTTTACAGGCATCACGTAAATATAAAGATTTAACGCCTCTTTAAACAAAAAACCCCAACCATTTTGAATGATCAGGGCTTGTATATATCTACCCGAATATACGTTAGTTCACATTCATGTTCGGGTCAAATTCAGCCTTCCAGGCCAAAATTCCACCGGCCAGGTTATAGGCATTATCAAGTCCCTTTCTTTCGAGAAACTCCACAACCGTACCGCTTCTTCTTCCGCTTCTGCAGTACACAACCACTTGCTTACCTTTCTCCACTTTATCAATATTGTCGGCCATGTTACCCATAGGTATGTGCAGCCCGCCAATATTGGCCTGAGCCACTTCATTGGGCTCTCTTACGTCAATCAGCTGAAAGTCAGCTCCTGAATCCATCAGTTTTTTCAGTTCGTTTACACTTATTTCCTTCATGGCTATTCCCGTTCTTTAATCTTCGAAGATCAAATTAAGTCCTTCAAAAAACAACAATTAAATGCTTAATCAGTATTTAAAGCCACTAATTTTTTTGAAAAGTTCCAAATAAGCCTTCACTTTGTCGCCTTCAATTTTGTAGTTACAGCATATGAGCAGCAAAAAACATTTCGAAACCAATGCCATCCGTATACAGGCAGAACGTTCTTCACAACGAGAACACAGTGTGCCCATCTACGCCACGTCTAGTTTCGTATTCGATAATGCTGAGCAAGCCCGTGCGTTATTTGCCAATGAGGAGCAAGGCAACATATATAGCCGGTTTTCCAACCCCAATAATGACGAATTTATCGAGAAGCTATGTCTGTTAGAAGGAACAGAGGACGGTATGGCCATGGCCTCGGGTATGGCAGCCATGTTCACCAGCATGGCGGCTTTTCTGAACAGCGGCGACCATATCATCGCTTCCCGTTCTGTCTTCGGCTCCACCCACCAGATTCTGACGCAGCTTTTCCCTCGCTGGGGTATCACACATACTTACGTAGACCTGAGCGACCCCGCTGAAGTATGGGAAAAAGCTGTAACACCCAATACAAAAATGGTTTTTGCGGAAACTCCCTCTAACCCAGCGCTCGACTTGATAGACCTGGAGTGGTTAGGGAAGTTCGGTAAAAAACACAACCTGATTGTCAATATCGACAACTGCTTTGCTACCCCTTACCTGCAAAACCCAGCCAAATACGGTGTGCACATCGTTACCCACTCAGCCACTAAGTTTATCGACGGCCAGGGAAGAGCGATTGGCGGTGCTGTGCTCGGCAGCAAGGAACATATTGAAAAAGTAAGGTTCTTCGCCCGACACACTGGCCCTGCCATGTCTCCATTTAATGGTTGGATTCTTTCCAAGAGCCTGGAAACACTGGCAGTGCGGATGGAAAAACATTGTGACAATGCGCTCAAGCTAGCCACTCACCTGGAAAGCCACGCCGAGGTGGTTTGGGTGAAATATCCTTTCCTTCCTTCTCACCCTCAACAGGCGTTGGCAAAAAAACAAATGACCCTTGGCGGCGGCCTCGTCACCTTTGAGCTGGGTGGTGGAGTAGAAAGAGGAAAGAGATTCCTCAATGCACTGAAAATGATCTCTTTCTCAGCCAATTTGGGCGACACACGCACCATAGCGACTCACCCTGCCTCTACTACACACTCGAAGCTCAACGCAGAGGAGAAAAAAGTAGTGGGCATCACGGATGGGCTGATCAGAGTCTCTGTGGGACTGGAACACCTGGATGACATTAAAGAAGACTTGGAGCAGGCCATCAAAGCTTCAAAGTAAACACATCACTTTCCTGCAAAAATAGCCAACCCAGCCGCCCCTAAATAAGAACGGCTGAGTTGACGTAGGTGGCAAGGCATGTCCACCACTATTAAATCTTAAAGAACCACGAGCAATTAGGCAGTGGAAAGGAGTTGACCTCCCCGTCCTGAAACACCGTAACACCAGCGAGAGCTATCTGGAAGGCACGCCCTTCCCGATGCTGAAATCTAACTCCAGGCATCAAAACCAGTGCTGAAAACTTTTCATAACCAGACTCATCCGAGATTGTTATCGAAGTAAGCATCCCATTGCCGTCGTAGGTTTCGTGCCACGTACTGCTGTTGCGGTATTGGCTGGCCACAAAAAACATGGAATCAAAAATAAAACTTGACTTGTTTCCCAAAGGCGTTACCCCGGCTATCGAAAAAGACGGTGCCTTTGCCATTCCATTTTTCTCAGATCGGTAAGGAATATTTGGGTAGTCGTATCCTCCAAATTCGTTCATTACCACAGGGTAAATGCCCGGCTCCTCGTAATAGTTATCTGTACCCAGCTTGACGTACAGATAGCCTGCCGAAAAGGTGAGGTTGCTTCTGCGGTTGCCAAAAGTCACCATACCCCAATGCAACGCACCCGTACCCCTGAAATTGTTGATGTATCCTGACGAACCCAGTAGCGTTCCCACGCCGAAATTCACTTTCTCGTTGGCCGTCGGGATTGATACTTTGAATACCCCAACGAACGGACTGGCAATCCAGGTAGACATAATGCCAGCGGAAAAATTGTTGGTTAGGGAGAAATGAACTTCAGGCCCGTACAGGTTGAGCATACCATAGTCCTCGCCCTTCCTGATTGGTAGTGCATTGGTAGTGAAATAGTACCTTGTACTGAACGGGTCATTGCCCTGGTACTCTCCGGTTACGTCAATACGATCCGACTCGGCAAAGGGTCTGATCGTTTTGACATCGCTCTTGGATATATAAATTTTTCCAAGGTTCTCCGTTTCAAGAAGTATTTCTCTCCCATCATCGCTCACGATAACACCTACTCTTACAATGCCATCGTGAGTAGTGATAACCACCCTTTCCGCCAGGCTGTCGGCAGTTGGTTCCTGTGCATAAGCTGCAAATGAAATAACTAGAGCAGCCACAAATGAAAAAATCAGTTTTGCTTTCATAGTACGAATCGTTTAAAAAATGATATTGGTCTTATAAAAAATCTTAAGTTCAAACCCTGAATCTCAGGTAGGCCAGGCACTATCAGCTATAGCCTCCGCCTTTAAAAAAAACTCGCATAAGGATGCTGAGCAATAACACGGGATCAAAAAGTAGCGATAGCATGCTACCTGCTATTGTGGGTTATGCAAAAAGTCGGCCAATTATTAAAACCTTAAACCAATCGAAACACACCATGCCCACATCAAGACAATGACGTTCGCTTGCATATTCTGTCATCCTTAAATGATATTCTGCTGCTGATCATATGCTGTCCCTTGTCAAATATTACTACTTTTGCAGCTTCCGAATAAACAGCAAAAAGAATGGATTCTGCAGAATTGAAAAAAGTTGCCCTCAACGATGCTCACGTGGCCCTGGGTGGCAAAATGGTGCCTTTCGCAGGCTACAATATGCCTGTTCGCTACTCCTCTGACCTGGACGAACACCATACCGTTAGAAATGCCGTAGGTGTCTTCGATGTGTCGCACATGGGAGAGTTTATGGTAGAGGGCCCGGGTGCCCTGCCCCTCATCCAAAGCGTGACATCCAACGATGCTTCGAAACTAGTAGACGGACAGGCGCAGTACTCCTGCCTGCCCAACGACAAGGGCGGCATTGTCGACGACCTGCTGGTATATAAAATGGCTGACGAGAAATACCTGCTAGTGGTCAACGCCTCCAATATCGACAAAGACTGGAACTGGATCAGCAGTCACAATTCCTTCAGAGCAAAAATGACCAATATCTCCGACGCCACTTCTCTTTTTGCGGTGCAAGGCCCGAAGGCACTAGAGGTCCTTCAAAAGCTCACTAGCGTCGATCTTTCAGCTATTGGCTACTACCACTTCACTGTAGGAGAAATGGGCGGCATCAAAGACGTTATCATTTCCGCTACAGGCTATACAGGCGCAGGCGGCTTTGAGCTGTATGTAAAAAATGAGGACGCTAAAAAGCTCTGGGATAAAGTATTTGAAGCTGGAAAAGACGCTGGCATCAAACCTATTGGGCTTGGTGCCAGAGACACCCTGCGTCTGGAAATGGGCTTCTGCTTGTATGGCAATGATATCGACGATACCACCTCTCCAATTGAAGCCGGCCTAGGCTGGATAACTAAATTCACCAAAGAATTCACTAACTCCGCAGCCATCAAGGCCCAAAAAGAAGCTGGTATCAGCAAAAAGCTGGTTGGCTTCGAATTGGTTGACAGAGGCATTCCACGAGCGCACTACGAGCTGTTCAATGCCTCTGAAGAAAAAATTGGCGAAGTAACATCCGGCTCACAATCGCCCACCCTTGGCATAGGCATAGGCATGGGCTACGTGAACAAAGCATACAGCCAGCCCGACACGGAAATATTTGTGGGAGTAAGGGGCAAGTTCCTAAAGGCCAAAGTGGTAAAAGTGCCTTTTCTAAAAAAGTAAACTGATGAGGAATATTGATGTCTGCCTTTCTCCGGAACTAATCCATCAATACGAGTTAAAAGGCAAAATTGTGGTGGTGGTAGACATACTCAGAGCCACCTCCTGCATGGTGTCGGGCCTGGCCACCGGAGTAGCCGCCATCAAACCATTGGCCGATGCGGACATCTGCAAAGGGCTCAAGCAAGAAGGTTACTATACCGCCGGTGAACGCAACGGCAGCAAGGTGGAAGGCTTCGACATGGGCAACTCCCCTTTCGAATACATGGAACCTCACCTGAAAGGGCAGAAAGTGGCCGTTACCACCACCAATGGTACCCTAGCTATCGAAAAATCAAAGACAGCAGATCAAATCGTTATCGGTGCCTTCCTCAACCTGAGCGCCGTTGCAAAATACATCCAGCAGCAAGACAAAGATGTGGTAGTAGTTTGTGCGGCCTGGAAAGGAAAAGTGAATCTTGAGGACAGCCTGTTTGCCGGCGCCCTGGTTGAAAGGCTGGCCACTTCGCACCAACCTGAGTGCGATGTCCCCCGAATGATGGCAAAGCTCTACCAGGTCGAAAAAAATGACCTCTTCACATTTGTGAAGGCATCGTCGCATGCCCGTCGGCTGAACAAGCTGGAGGTATTCAAGGACATCGAATTTTGCGTGCAGGAAGATCGGTTTGATGTTGTTCCTGTGCTGACGGAGGGACATCTCGTTTTAGCGTGCTAAAATGATGCCGGCGGGCAACCCCACCGGCACAACATTTCTATTTCTACTCGCTTCGCAACGTCTGCACAGGATTTACGCTGGTGGCTTTGGTCACCTGGCTCGCCACTGTTACAACGGTAGTCACGAGCACTATGCCCATCGCCAGAATAAAAGGTAGCGCTGTCGTTTCCTTAGGATCCGGATAAATGGCGTTGATCATTTGGGTGATGAGAAAAGCGCCCGCCGGAGCCCCCAAAAGAAAGGCGACAACTATCGTCCAAAAATACTGCTTGCTGGCTATCCTGATAATTTGCGTCGCATCAGCCCCCAGCACCTTCCTTATCCCAAATTCCTTTTTCCGACTTTGAATGCTAAAGCCGAGCAAACCAAACAAGCCCAGACAAGCCAGCACAATAGCTAAGCCAGAGATGAAGCTTATGATTACAATATTTCCCTGATTCTCTTTGAAGAAGTAATCAAAAACATCTACCTGATACTTGCTGTTGTAAGGGTCGTTAGGGGCAATTCCTGTCCATGCTGATGCAAAATATTCGTCCAGCTCTTTTTCATTCCCCGCAGCGGTTTTCACTACGAAATAATTAAAATCCTCCTCGGGAGCAGCAGTGAAAACAGATGGTAGCATTTCATCATAAAAAGCATTGCACATAAAGTTTTCAACTACCCCCACTACTGTGTACCGTGTGCTATCGTAAGTCACCTGTTGGCCTATGGCATCGCCCCAACCGGCCTTTTCAACAAACATTTCTGTTACAATAATACTTCCTGATTGGTCAGCTGCTTTGCTGTCTCCAAAGAACCGCCCTTCCTTCAGGCGGAAGCCCATCGTTTCCATATAGTTTTCGCCCACATGAAAAGCATAGGTTTTGACCTCCTTATCAAGCACCTCGGCTTTGGTGAGTTTGTTGGCCCTGGCTACATGGTAGTTACTCCCGGCATAGCTCAAAACAGAGGTATTCTTGTTAGCTGCATCCCTCAAGGCCCGAAAGTCCGACGCCTCCACCAGTGGCATTGAAATGATTCCTTTGGGGTTGTATCCCCAGTCTTTTTCTGCCTGATAAATGGCATTGTCAGTAAAAACAAAGCAAGCGATGATCGTGCTTATGGCAAAGAAAAACTGAAAGCCCAGCAATATTTTGCTAAAGACGTTCTTCGAACCGAGCTTCTCATTTCCTCTGAAAATACTGGTTGGCTGAAACTTCGACACATAGAAGGCCGGATAGGCACCTGACACTAGGCCAATAAATAGTAACAGCCCACCGAAGAAGGCAATCAGCATGGGAAAACTTGAAAATTCAAAAGGAATAGTAATCGGGATCATTGTGTTTAGCCCAGGCAAAAAGAAATAATAGCTCATTACGGTACCCAAAGCCAAAGCGAAAGTGCACAGAATGATGTTTTCCAAAATGAATTGGTAAATAATCTGTCGCCGGTTTCCTCCAATCACCTTCCTCATGGCTATTTCCTTCAAACGTCTTGTGGCAGCTGTGACGGAAATGTTCATATAATTAAAACAAGCCAGCAAAACCAACATAGATGCTACGACAGAAAGCCCAATACGCCCGGCTGGGTGCCCGGCTCCGCTTATCGAACCATCTATTTCAAATGACCTCAGCGCTAGTTGACCCAATGGCACCATTTCAAATTGTTCGATAGGCCATTTGCTACTTGTCTGATTCTGAAGAGCCACAAATCCATTAAAAGTCTCCTCTAACTCCTGCGGCTGATGACCATCTTTCATTTCAATAAAAATAGCATCAGTAGCATATGACCAGTCGTAGTGATCTTCGAGCTTTAAATCAAAGAAGTTGTCGATAGGCACCATGATTTCGAAGGAAAAGCTCGCTTTATCCGGCGTCTTGTCCATTACCGCCCCCACCGTATAGTTCTGAATCAAACCGTTGGAATACTTGATGGAAACATCCCTGCCCATTGGGTTTTCCTGTCCGAAATATTTCTCGGCGGTATTTTTATCAATCACCACATAGCTTTTATTCTCCAGCGCATTTACATCTCCATACTTGATCGGAAAATCAAACACTTTCAGCAGAGCCGGGTCAACAAACGATACCAACTCACTAAAAACGTTGTCACCAAACCGCATATTGCCGTACTGGAATTCGACCCGCACCACGTTGTCAACTCCAGCGTGCTTGTCCACCAAATCCGGCCCTATCAGCAAGGGAGCATCCGCCCACATTGCAGTGCTGTTCTCGGTTTTCACATGATTGATCAATTGGTAAATATTCTTCCTGTTGGAGTGGAAATCGTCCATATGCGTCTGCATATCAACAAATATGAAAATGGCGATGCCCATGCCTATCGCTACAGACAAGCCGAGGATATTGATGAGCGATATGCCCCAGTTTTTGGATAGGTTTCTGAAACCTACCGTAAAGTAATTTTTAATGAGTCCCATTTGATTAGCCTTATAATTTGAGTTTGTTCTTTTAATGTTCGCCCACCTGAAAAACCGAAGTACATTCCAAATAAACCGCCGCCGGGCTTTTTGGGTGTCTACAGCAGCCTCCCTCTCAAAAATCTCATAGATATCCCCTTCGATCTCCTCCAGAAGATCGGGATTGCAATACCACCTAAGGAATTTATCAGCCCATTTAGGCGGCGATAGCTGCTTCATAATGAAAAGTTGAAGGCAATTTTTGGTATCCTTTTATACAGCTCGCTCCTGAAAGCAAAAGACTCATCCAACGCCTTTTTACCAACGGCCGTCAAAGTGAAGTACCGCTTGCGTCGCCCGCCTCTTTCGTTGGTCGCTCCTCCCATCCGTGACGTTACATAGCTCTTCTCTTCCAGCCTACGCAACACAGCATGGGCTGCACTTACATTCATGCTTCTTCCAGTCTGCTTTTCTATTTCATCCATTACAGCCACGCCATAGGCCTCATCAAACAATGCCCCAACTGTCAGCAGTATAAGTTCTTCCAATTCACCCAAATACGAGCCTTTCATAGTCACTATTAGTTATACAAACATAAAAGTAATGCATTATGTTGTCTTTTTGTAGAAGAAATAAAAATAAAAGAGCCGGGAGGTTATCCCGGCTCCTGGCCCTATTCATCAATCACTTATGGTCTTTTATATCTCGCCCACGTTTCATCTATGTATACGGAGTCAATTTCTTGTCCTTGCTTCACTGTCTTTTCCGCAAAAAGTGTCCACCTGTTGGCGTTAACAACACCACCAAATGTAATGGTAGCCCCCGTTAGGGTGTGACCCGACGGGTGAATCATTGCCACATTCTCGGTGTACGTCTTCCCGTCATAGATAATGGATCCTGTGCCTGTTCCTGA
Organism: Imperialibacter sp.; assembly: GCF_040222385.1. Lineage (GTDB taxonomy): Bacteria > Bacteroidota > Bacteroidia > Cytophagales > Cyclobacteriaceae > Imperialibacter. The sequence continues at coordinate 163,393 of NZ_JAVKDF010000023.1, read as the reverse complement.
AATATAGTCTCCGTCATCATTGTATTGAATCCAAACAAAATGTGAAGGAGTCACAAGCTTCATATACTTCACAAAGCCAGGGTAGCTCATTTCAGGACCGCCTTCCCTTTCATGATAGGAAACCAGCTCCCAGGTTCCGACCAGAGAAGAATCGTTTTCTGCAACTGAGGATACCTTCCTCCACATTTCCTCAATGCGAGACGAATCCACGACAACTGTTTCAGCACTTTCGACATCAAACTCAAAATCTTTCACGAAACCTCTATGATGCCATTCACCGTCCACAAAGTCAGCCGTGAAGTTGATTTTTTGGCCGAGGATGCTACTGGTGGCTGGTAGAAAAAATTCAATGTTTTCAACATAATTCTCACCATCGTAGGTGTAAGTTCCGCCTCCCATCCCCACAAGTTGGTCATTATCTTTCTGATAGCTTATCCAGGTAAAATGGGTCGGGGTCAGGTGTTTTTGGTATAGAATATTGGAGGGGTGATCTATCCATGCCTTTCCACCACTGGAGTCGCTCATGTAAGACACCAACTCCCACGTTCCCACAAGGCTTTTGGGGGCTTCCGTTGATTCCTTACCAGAATCGTTTGAGCAGCCGCTGATAAGCACATATATACTGACAATAAAAAAGATCGAAACATTTTTCATGGCTTGACTATTTTGGGTTGGTTTCTTCATCCTTATATGATCCTCATAAAATATAAGCAATATTTCTGAGGATGTCCGAATTTTCTACCGCTTAATATCTGCAGCATTGACAAAATCATCATCCATCGCAGGTTGACCTCACATATCGGTCACTTATAATCACTAACTTTCCAACCGATTTCATAAGTTTGCGGCTTAATAAAGAACCATGTCCTCCCATCCCTCTATTATTCTTAAAGCAGGAAAAGAACGCTCCATCCAGCGTTTCCACCCATGGGTATTTTCAGGGGCTATCCAACATACTCCAAAGGAGTTAAATGAAGGCGACCTGGTAGAGGTGCTGGACAGCAGAAAGAAGTTTCTGGGAATTGGCCACTACCAAATTGGCTCCATCACCGTGCGCATGGTGGCTTTCTCCGATGTCACAATCGATCAAGCCTTCTGGAAAGCCAAAATTGAAAAAGCAGTTGAAGCTCGCAGGGCAGTTGGTTTAAGAAAAAAAGATAACCTCAATGTTTTCCGCCTGATACATGGGGAAGGCGACGGCTTACCCGGCCTGATCATGGACTACTACAACGGAACGGTGGTTTTTCAAGCGCACTCTGTTGGCATGTATCTGCTGAAAGACACTTTTGCTTCTATCCTCAAAGAGCTTGACCTCCCCATAACCGCCTGCTACAACAAAAGTGCTGGCACCATTCCTTTTAAAGCGCCTATTCAAGCTGAAGATGGATTTATCTTTGGGGAAGGCGACACCGTGGAGGTGAACGAATACGGAAGTAAGTTCACCATCAATGTAGTAGAAGGCCAGAAAACAGGCTTTTTTATCGACCAACGGGAAAGCAGACGACTGCTGGAGGAGTTTAGCAAAGGCAAGAAAGTGCTTAACACGTTCTGCTACACCGGCGGCTTTTCAGTTTCTGCGCTCAAGGCTGGTGCCACAGAAGTGGTAAGTGTCGATAGTTCGCAAAAAGCCATTGACCTGACGGAGCAAATCATTGATTTAAATTTCGGAAAAACGGAAAAACATACGTCCATTTGTACGGATGCTTTTGACTATCTCGCAAAGATGCCCGACGATTTTGACGTGATTGTGCTCGACCCACCTGCCTTTGCCAAGCATGTAAGGGTGCTTGAAAACGGCCTCAAGGGCTATCGCACGATTAACGAAAAGGCCATTAAAAAAATAAAGCCGGGAGGAATTCTGTTTACGTTTTCATGCTCTCAGGTGGTGTCACCGCAAGATTTTCGTACGGCTGTATTTTCAGCTGCCGCTGCCACAGGGCGGGAGGTTCGCATCCTGTACCAAGTGCACCAGCCAGCCGATCACCCTGTAAGCATTTACCACCCTGAGGGGGAGTATTTGAAGGGATTGGTGTTGCAGGTAAGCTAACCGAAAACCTACTTCAGCTTCTCATTACCCTTGTGGCGGTTCTTGTCTCTGCTGGTCTTTTTCTCCAGGTTCTTTTGAAATGCCTCTGTTAAGTTAACTCCCGTTTGGTTGGCAAGACAAATCAATACCCATAGTACATCGGCCATCTCATCACCCAGGTCTCTGCCCTTGTCTGATTCCTTGAACGACTGCTCACCATAAGTCCTGGCCATAATACGGGCCAATTCTCCTACCTCTTCTGTCAGGATTGTCATGTTGGTCAGCTCATTAAAATAGCGGACTCCAACGGTTTTTATCCAATGATCTACCTGCTCCTGTGCTTGTTCTATCGTCATTTGGAAGGATTTAAGCTTTGTTCTTAGTATCAATAATGATCGTAACAGGGCCGTCGTTTACAAGCGCCACTTTCATGTCGGCACCAAACTCACCCGTCTCAATCGTCTTTTGCTGGTCAGTCTGCAACTGGGCAATCATTTTCTCATAGAGAGGTACCGCCACATCCGGTCTGGCAGCTTTGATGTAGGAAGGTCTGTTGCCCTTTTTTGTGCTCGCATGTAGTGTAAACTGGCTGATAAGCAGTATGTCGCCTGCCACCTCCACAAGGCTTCGGTTCATCACACCGTCATCGTCATTAAAAATCCGCAGGTTGACAATCTTCCTGCTCAGCCACTCGACATCTTCCTGCGTATCCGCCTCCTCAATGCCCAGAAGCAACATAATACCAGTTCCAATTTTTCCTTCGACGGCGCCGTTAATTGTTACCGATGCTTCCGACACTCTTTGAACCACTCCTATCATTGCTCGTATTTTTCCTTCGAAACATTATCAGGTTCAAAGTACGATTAATGATCAATTCAGGCTAATCCTTTGTGGTCGTAATTTTTTCAATTTGTCGGGAGGGGAAAACATGGAGGCCTGGTAGCCCCTTTTTGGCTGTAACGACCATTCCTTTTGCCACCCTGCTGGCCTCGATAGCAAAAAGCTTTCTACTCGATCCTATCATAAAAAAGGAGAATAGGTTGGAAAAAAACTTGGCAATTTCTTCGAAAGGGCGACGCTCATTCCTTTCACCCAAAAGAAGAGAGGGTTGGTAAATATACAGCGAAGGGAGGCCCAGTTTTTTCAATGCATCCTCCAGCATTCCTTTCACCTTGTTGTAATAAATGACCGACTCAGCATTGGCTCCCAGCGAAGTAACCACATGAAATTGCTCACAAGTAGCAGTTTTAGCGGCCACTTGAGCCAGATTGAAACAGTAGGTATAATCCACTTTGAAAAACGCTTCCTTCGACCCAGCCCTTTTCAAAGTAGTGCCCAGGCAGCAAAAAAAATGATGGGCCTGCATATCAGCGGAAAGTCTCTCCAAATTCTCAAAATCTGTTATAACAGCCCGAACTTTGCTGCTTGCAGATGGGAGATCTCTTCGTGTGAGGACTACAATTTTATCGTAATAATCATCGCCAACCAGCTGATCCAGCAACGATTTGCCAACCAGACCAGTGGCGCCAGCTATAAGTGCAGTCTTACCCATATCATTGAAGTTTAATTGTCGGCAACTCTATCTAAAGGCTACTTAAAACCATTGACGGATACCGCCACTGCGGCCACTCTTTCCACAGACCTATTTTCTGGCTGGCGCTGGTTGAGAAAAAACACTTACCCGCTTATTGAAATATTATTGCTGGCATTAAACGGCAAGTCGTTTAAGATAAAGTTATTTCCATCTTGCTTAAGTACAAAATATCCTTTGGAAAATTTAGTCACCCCCTATTTTGCCAACTGCTCAGCCCTTTTCAAATCGAGAAATTATCCCTTTCCCATAACAGGTACTCGTCAATATCCTGCTTTAAGCTGCGGTAAATAAAAGCAATCATGGAGATATCATCGATCAGGCCCAGCGCTGGGATAAAATCAGGAATAAGGTCGATAGGAGTGATGAAATAAATAAGACCTGCAACCAGGAGGACGATACTTTTCCAGGGCATCACACGGTAATTACCAGAAATATAGTTCTTCACCATTCTGGAAATGACCTTGATTCGCCCGACAAAACCACTGAGTCTTTCACTGCTCTGGGTAATCTCGCCAAGCTTTGTGGACACACTCCCAATTATTTTATCCACACGATCGCCATCCCGAAGTACCCTCTCGGCTTTCTTTTCATACGACGACAGTGCTTTCTTTTCCTTATTCTCCTCCATATGACCTAAAACACCTTTCTGATTTCATCTTTCATAAAACTCAAGGCCTGCTCTACCGGATCACGCTCCTCTTGCATGGCCCTTTGAATAACAGCCTTTGCCAACTCAATGCTCTTCGACTCAGGATTCACTTCCGTAATCGCCTGATTAACAATCATAATCACACTTTCCATGGCGCTTTTTATCGACCTCCAGGCGTCGTCTGACATGTACAGCTGCTGCGACAAATTGTGGTTAAACTCGTCCCGGATCTCCTTGAGAAGCACATGCTGCAGTTCCTTAGAAGTGAGGTTGCCGGTGCTCAGCCTGGCAAGCAGGTTACTTGGCGATATCCGTTCCAGAAAAAGGCACATTCTCTCATAGGCCTGGAGCCTGATAGGAAGAATGCTCTCGGTATTCTTCATTTTCAGCTCAAGCATTCGTTTTTCCAACTCTTTGTTCAGAAACGACCGCACCATCAGGTACATAGCATAAAGTACCAGACCAGCCGGAATAATAATTTTCGCAAGATCAACTAAGGGCTCCATTTACCAGGGTTTTGATTTGAAGTTAGAATTATTTTAACGGACTTACCGTTTTCAAAATAAATAAATTTAAATCCCCGAATTGCACCAACTTTGCCGGGGTTCAGGAAAAATTAGCGAATACAGATGAATATACACCCTGTAAGTATTAGCGAGAAAGCGCTGGGGGAGATCAAAGAGATCATTGCCAAAAAGAAGATACCGGAAGGCTATGGGCTGCGCATTGGCATCAGAGGAGCCGGCTGTGCAGGTGTTTCCTATATGCTTGGTTTCGATAAGAAAAAAGAGGGTGACATTGAGTACTCAATAGCGGGAATTTCCGTGTTTATTGAGAAAAGGCACACCATGTACCTGATCGGTTTGGAAGTAGATTTTTACGATGGCGCCGATGCCCGTGGTTTTTCCTTTGTCAACCCCGACCTACCGGTGCCTGACCAGGCTCACTGACGACTCCTCACACCTACCCTCCAGCGGCGGCAGTATCTTAGCCACTGTTATGTCAAGTATCTTTACCTCGGTGTATGCTTCAAAAAGCTTCTCTGATATTTTATAGGCCAGGTGCTCAAGTAAGTTAACCGGAACCTCCATGATTTCAGCCACTATCTGATACACCTCTTCATAGTCGAGTGTGTCAGTCAGTTTATCTGACAAAGCGGCCTTGGAAATGTCTGTTTGGAAAACCAGGTCAATGCGAAAATCATTGCCCCTTTCACGTTCAAAGCTATGAACGCCATGAAAAGAGTGAAACATCAGCCCCTTCAGTGCAATTTTTCCCTGCATCAATTCAGCTCATCAAAAAATGAGCCTGTCGAGCTGATTTCCTCCAGGCTGTACTCCTCACCTGCTACCTTGATCACCTTTCTGGATTCGGTGACGGTCTTCGCTTTGACCTCTTCTTTTACGGGGGTTTTTTGAGCTGGCTTTACCTCGGCTTCCACGGAGAGTTTTCTGACCTCAGTAGGCGACTCAAGCTTCACATCCTCATCCGAAAAAATCTCCTTTTTCACACGGGAGAGTGCCTTTACCTTTTTCAATTGCTCGTCAAAGGTTTTGCCGCTTCTATTCTTTTCGATGCGATCCACCTTCTCCATGATATCGCTGGACGACATCCTCAGGCTATTGATCAAATTGTCACGGTGGTTCTCAATAGACTTATAGGTTTGCTCCAGGGTTTTCACTTCCTCATGCAAATCTTCAATAATTTCTCTTGAATGATCTTCAGCCCTCTCTATCATCGCACGGGCCTTATTTTTTGCCTCACTCATAAGCGCCTCCGCCTTCATTTGCGTCTCCTTCATATGAAGTTCAGCGGCTTTGCTTGCCTGCTCAATGAGGTTAGCAGCAGTATCGTCAGCAGTTTTGAGGGTTTTGAACAGCGAACTTTCAACTTCACGAAGCTTGGCAACTTCTTTTTCGGCGGCCTCCAGTTTGTAGCGCAGCTCCTTGTGCTCATCTTGCATCCTCTCCCATTCTTGTGAAAGCGTCAGCAAAAATGCATTCACTTCATCTTTGTCGAGGCCCCTAAAAGCCTTTTCAAAAGCCTTTTGCCTTATTTCTAATGGAGTAATTTTCATCTGATAGTATATCTTCCTTTCGACGGCGGTATCGCCAAGGGGTTAACTAATAAACCGAAAATGAAGTTGCAGGTGAGCTAAAATAGGGAGGAAAGGTAGGTAAAATCTATTGTCATTCAAAGTGAGAGGGGTTGAAATTCAAATCCCACACCGATATGGACCTGTCGTCACTGGCAGAAACAAGCTGGTCTTTGTAAGACGTCCACAGCATTTTATTCACGGAAGTGCCATGCCCGGCATGGCGTGCTTTATCGATGACCTTTATCAGCTGCAGTGTAGAAGCATCCCACACCTTGATGCTTTTGTCCATGCTGCATGTTACAAAATGGCTGCCTGAAGGACTATAGGCAATATGATTGATGGCATACATATGAGCGACTATGGACTCAAAAGCCACATAGTCCTTCTCCACATCCCACACCTTCAAATGAGCATCCCTACCCCCGCTTAGCAACCACTTAAAGTCAGGTGAGTAGCAAACGGAAAACACGGAATTGGTGTGAGAATCGATGGTATGAACCACATCGTAAGTTTGAAGATCGATCACTCTTATGGTAGCGTCGCTGTAGCCCACCGCCAGGTGTCTGTCTACCGGGTTAACTGCAATCGTTCTGGCGCTTTTGTCACTGAATTTAAGCCTTCGAACAATTTTTACGTTTGGCCAGTCAATGATGATTACCTCGCCACTACCGGTGGCCACAAATAATAAATCCCTGTAATACTGAATATCAAATATGGCGGCGTCGGTCAACTTCAGGGAAGCTTTTTCTTTGCCTTTGGCAGTATCAATGAAATGAATGCCGTCGTAGTTATGTCCGGCAACCAAAAAACCAGCCTCACGAATATAACAAAGCGCATAAATTGAATTATCCAGCTTAGCCACCAATCTCCCATTTTCCGGTGCCTCCAAATCCCAGCTAGCCACCATACCATCGCCGGCGGCGGAATAAAACAGTTGGTTGGTATCTCCAGGAGCTAACGTGTAAATACAGTCCTTGTGCCCGGTAATGGCAGCTAATTTTTTCACCTCCACTTTTGACATTGCACTATCTCTCTTTAGTTTCGATCAACGGATTACAAACATACAAAAGATGCCAGTGGTTCTGACGAAACGTATTAGTGAGGACGAAATTCTGGCGATTTGGGAAATCACCGAGTCGTATGAGGAATTTGAAGAGCGCCTTCACAGAACCCCCTGGATCGACAATGGACAGGAAGGAACCATACACCCCATCAAGAGACTGGAGTACCTTGCCTGCCGTTTTGCTACCGAACATCTGACCGAAGCCATCAACATACCGTTTCACGGAGTTTATAAAGACTTCCACGGCAAGCCTCATCCGAAAGGAGATGAGTTTTTCCTTTCATGGTCGCATGCCTATCCGTATGCGGTAAGCTGTATCCATCTCAAAAAGCCTGTTGGCATAGATATTGAAAGACCAAGGGAACAACTCGTGAGAGCCAGCAGGAAATATGTGAATGACGAGGAATTATCTTTGATTGAAGGAAACAACCTCGATCAGCTATGCCTCATTTGGGCCGCCAAGGAAGCTATTTTCAAAATGAACGGAAGAAGCGGTTTGTCGCTGAAGGACGACATAACAATAGAGAGCATAGAAAATACCAAAAAAAAGGTATTGTCTAAGGCGAATATTAGTGGTAGCATTAAAAAAATATCTCTCGATTTCTTTCGAATGAAAGAAAACTGGGTGGTATATACCCGATAAATAGCTATATTTATATAAAATATTTTATATTTTATCTTCTTAAAAGAATATTAGAATTGAAAAAGACTGCTTGTGTATTTTTTTTAGTTGCCTGCTTACTTCAAACTACTGCGCCGGTTTATAGCCAAACTATCTCGGGCGATATCAACCTGCAGGACGTTTCGTCAGGAAAATCCTTTAGTTTTTCAAGTTTGTCCGGAGCTAAAGGTATTGTCGTGTTTTTTACGAGCGAACACTGCCCTTATGCCAAGCTCTACGAAAAGCGAATAGTCTCGCTGGCAGCTGAACTCAAAGGACTGGGCATTCACACAGTGTTGGTAAATCCCAACGACGGCATTCTAAGCCCCGATGATGCAGTGGAAAAGATGAAAGGAAAAAGCTATCCTTTTCCCTACCTGGCCGACAAACAGCAGCAGTGTGTGAAAATGTTCAACGCCCAAAAAACACCAGAAGTGTTCCTTATCAAGGCTTCAGGAAGCAATTTTGAATTGGTCTATCAGGGAGCTTTCGACGACAATCCCATGTCGGAAGAAGAGGTGACCGAAACGTACCTGGCCAATGCTGCCAGGGCTTTAGCTGCTGGGAAAGCGGTTGCCAAAAAAACCACCAGACCAACCGGGTGCATGATCAAAAGCCGTCAATAAATCTCCTCATCACCCAGCACCTTCAACAGTATCTTTATTTCATCGGTGCGGTGGTAGTCACCCAGCTTATCGAAAGAAACGATCAGGTTTCTCATGATACGCCTTATGATTTCGAGGTTAGAGCACGGCTGATAGTAAGATTCCTGAGGAACGAGGTGTAAATGCTCAATATAGTTGTTGATGTCCTCTTTACTGAAAACTAACCCTTTGTTGAATACATTGATGTAAAACTGAAGCTTCTCAGTTTTATGAGTAAGTATAAACAGATTGGGGAGGTTCACGCCTTTCACAGGCATATCGAGCTTCTGGGCTATCAGCATATAAACCACGCACAAAGAGATCGGATTGCCTTTTCTTGACTCCAGCACCGTATTAATCATGGAGTTGGCGGGTGAATGAAAATGCTTGGTATTGGCGCTGAACTTCAGTTTTCCGAAGATGGCACTGTTCAACATCTTCACCTGGTCAAACGGACTCAACTCAGGGTTGTGCTCCGTCCAAACGTCCACAAAAAGCTGTTCAAAGTCTCTTACCAGCTTGCTGAGCTCCAGATCGGGGTATTGGTAAGTCGCAATCAACCACAAGCCTTCAAGCAGGTTGTCTTCCCTCTCATCCATCCACGCCTTCAACCGCTCCTGCAAAAGATCGAACTGCAGCGTATGAATCATGTCCTCCAACCTTCGCTGAACGGTAGGATTGAAGCTTTTTTCCCATTCTCCTTCCAAAAACGGAATAATGGTCGTGCCAAGCGACATTATTTTGCCCTCCACATGAGTGCTCACCTCTGTGTCGTCGTCGTCGAGCAGCGACACCAAAGCTTTTAGCTCTCCCTCATTGATCACCTCTACACCCATTTATACTGAATAACTTTAGTTCTGTTAATGGAGAAATACCTCGTCAAAATGCCTCAAAAAAATAAGAATCAAAAGAGAGTTTCAAATTAATGCATGCCCCTTAACGCCTGTTACGTTTGAATAATTCCCACGTTGAATGGTCTGGTAATAGGGGCATGATTGGCCGCTTCAATCCCCATAGAAATAATTTTCCTGGTCTCGGAGGGATCAATGATGCCATCCACCCATAGCTGAGAAGCCGCATAGTATGGACTTAACTTTTTATTGTAACTGTCTGTAATCTCGTCCAGGAGTTCCTTCTCAGCCTCCGGTGTTATTTCCTTTCCCTGCCCTTTGAGGGTTGATACTTTGATTTGCAAGAGCGTTTTGGCTGCTGAGCTGCCACTCATTACGGCAATCTGGGCCGTTGGCCAGGCATAAATCAACCTCGGGTCATAAGCCTTGCCACACATGGCATAGTTGCCAGCACCATATGAATTGCCAAGAATGAAAGTAAACTTGGGCACCACCGAATTCGCCACAGCATTGACCATCTTTGCGCCATCTTTTATAATACCACCATGCTCGGCCCTGCTCCCCACCATAAATCCGCTCACGTCATGAAGAAAAACTAGTGGTATTTTCCTCTGGTTGCAGTTCATGATAAAACGGGCTGCTTTATCAGCCGAATCGCTATAAATCACTCCGCCCATTTGCATTTCTGAAGCTGCTCCTGAGCCTTTTTTGGCTTTTACTATTTTCCGCTGGTTGGCCACTATGCCCACGGCCCATCCGTCCACTCTTCCATGCCCACAAATGAGGGTCTTTCCGTATTCAGGTTTGTACTCATCAAATTCGGATTTGTCTACTATGCACTTGATCACTTCCAGCATGTCGTAGGGCTTGACCCTATCTACAGGAAAGAGGCCATGCAGCTTTTCTTCATCACGTGGTAGTTCGGCCTTTACCCGGTCAAAGCCGGCATTATCAGGAGCCCCTATCTTGTCAAAAATCTTCTTTACTGCATCGAGACATGCTTCGTCGTTCGGGTATCTATTATCCGTAACCCCGGATATTTCACAGTGGGTTGAGGCCCCGCCAAGTGTCTCGCTATCCACATCCTCACCAACAGCTGCTTTTACCAAATAGCTGCCAGCGAGAAAAATAGAACCTGTTCCATCCACAATCAGCGCCTCGTCGGACATGATAGGCAAATAGGCACCGCCCGCCACACAGCTCCCCATAATGGCAGCCACCTGCACAATTCCCATGCTCGACATAAGAGCGTTGTTGCGAAACTGCCGCCCAAAGTGCTCCTTGTCAGGAAATATTTCATCCTGCATAGGCAGAAAGACGCCGGCACTGTCGACGAGGTAAATGATGGGCAATTTGTTTTCAATAGCGATTTCCTGGGCCCGAAGGTTCTTTTTGGCTGTGATGGGGAACCATGCACCTGCCTTTACAGTGGCATCGTTGGCCACTATCACACACTGGCGTTTGCTTACGTAGCCGATGCCAACAACAACACCTCCGGACGGGCAACCGCCATGCTCTTCATACATGCCGTCGCCCACAAGAGCACCGACTTCGAGAAACTCCGATTCCGGGTCAATCAGGTGGTGTATCCTTTCCCTGGCAGTTAGTTTGCCTTTGGCATGTTGGGCGTCTATTTTTTTAGTGCCACCACCTTTTTTTACTTCGGCAAGTTTTTGATTGAGTTCACTAACGAGGAGCCTTAGTGCATCTTCATTTTTGTTGAATTCCAGATTCATATAAGCTTTTGGGTTAATAGCTAATTCTGACGTGCCTCCTTCGCATCGGCTCAGATGAAACCCAAATTACCTCAAAAGGATCAATTTTTGTCCCTCGCCAGGTCTTTTTCGATTTTCTTCCTGCTTTTGCCCAGCGGAGCAAAAAAATGCTTAGGATATGCATTGATATGAACTACCAGGCTGTCAAGGTCCTCGATGGTTTTGTTCAGATTAGAATAGATCGAGTCTTCTTTCAGCAATCTTCCCACTGTGCCCTCACCTTTATTGAACATGTCGAGTGTGGTATTGACATGCGAAAGGAGCTCCTGCGTCTCATCCAGGGTAGCCTGTAGCTCCAGCGCATTTACTTTTTCAATCGCTCCATTGGCGTTGACTAAAATTGGGTCAATCCGCTTAATGGTTTGGCTAAGCTGAGCAGCCAGTTCCTGAAACGAAATCATGACATTGTTGAGTTCTTCCTTATTCTCGCCAATAATACCATTCACCTGGTGGGCCATCACCTGAAGCTCACCAATAGTACTATTGATCTTTTCGCCGCTACCCTGAAGCCCAAGAAGTATTTCATTAATTCTTCTTATTGTAATCCCAAGGTTGTCGGCAACCGGTGCGGCACTCTCCTTCAGAAAATCGGTAATGCCTTTGTCGATTTCGGAAATAAGGGTGTCACCGTCCTCTATTGGCATTCCTACATCGTCGATGCTAAGCTCTATGGCCTTGCTCCCGAGAAAGTCGACATTGTACAGCTTTGCCCGTGTAGAGTCGGTCAGAATAATATCCTCATCGATGGTCATTTCTACCAAAACCTGATTATCCCTGTCCTGCAGGATGCGGATTCTACTGATCCTTCCAACAGAATAACCATTGACTATGACCGAGTTAGCTACTTTCAAGCCATCAATGGTCTCGTAAAGTGCATAGTACTTGCTGGTGTTGGAAAAAAAGTCGGTTCCCTTCAAAAAATTGAAGCCGTAGTATAGCAGTGCTCCAGATACAATAGTAAATAAGCCTACTTTAAATTCTTTAGAAAATCTCACGTAGTCTGGTTTAGTTCATTGACTCAATCTCATTCTTGTAATCTCTGAATGCCCGAAAGATGCCAGAAGCTATATACGATTGTTGCAATGGATCGTTGAGTTCTCTTTCTTCCTGCTCATTGCTAAGATACCCTGTTTCAACCAAAACACTAGGCATAGAAGTTTCCCACAGCACCCAAAAACCGGCCATTTTCACTCCCCGGCTCTTTTTACCTACCCTTGTTTTGAATTGATGCTCAATTTTTGACGCCAAATTAAGGCTATTTTGCTGGTAGGCGCTCTGGGTCAAACTAAAAAGTATATAAGACTCGGGAGAATTGGGGTCAAAGCCCTCGTATACTTCGGAGTTTTCTTCCTGAAGTATAACAGCATTTTCTCTTTTGGCTACGTCAAAGTTAGCATCGCTTTTGTGAAGCCCCATTACATAGGTTTCGGTTCCCTCAACAGCAGGATTTGAAACCCAGTTACAATGTATCGAAATAAAAAGATCAGCGTTGTTTCGATTAGCAAAAAGCGCCCTGTCATGCAACGACGGGAAAGAATCATCATTTCTGGAGTAGAGGACTTCTACATCAGGAAGATATTTCTTGATTGTCTGCCCCAATTCCAGAGCAATCTTTAGTGCTATATCCTTCTCTTTGGATATCTTTCCGTGTGTTCCAGGATCCTTGCCGCCATGTCCGGCATCAATCACGACCTTCCTTACCCGATAGTCGTGAACCCCAATAGGGGAATAGGATGCAGCAACCAGAAGCAGTGAAAATGAAAGTAATAAGACAATATTTTTCACAACATTTCGGTTGTTAACCTTAAACGAAATAATTTTACGCAAAATTGAAAATTTTTATCAGAAACTGAAATCTGGTCGTTCATTTCAAATAACCATTTCTTAATTGTCCCAATTTTAAATGCTCTCAATAAAAAATGCCTTACTACTTGCTATCGGCATCATTATATCCACATGGGGGCATGGGCAAAATTTAGGCCAGAAATCGGGACAAGATAGCATAGCTATCGAAGAGCAACTCCCCATTTTGAAAGGAGATACACTGGTGCCCAAACCAGAGCAACGGTTTTTGGGCAGCGACACATTGAGTTTGCCAGGGAGTGATTTCTTTCAAAATCTGGATATCGACTCACTGGTTAACAAGCAGTTAGGGGCAGACACATTGAGGACTGACTCGGCTGAGGTGGCCAAAGAAATTCCTAAAAGCGATATCGAAACTGCTATTAAATACGAGGCAGCAGATTCCATTTTTTTGGACGTAAACACACAAAGAGTGATGCTTTATGGTGAGGGCAAAATCAATTACGGCAAAATCGAGCTTCAGGGAAACAGGATAGACATTGACTGGCCTACCAATACGATCAAAGCCAACTATACAACAGATTCCTTGGGAAAGAAAGTTGGTGTGCCGGTATTCACAGAGGGTGATGAGAGCTACAATGCTCAGGACATGACTTACAACTTCAAAACCAGGAAGGCGCTTGTGAACGGGATTGTCACCCAGCAAGGCGATGCCTATATGCATGGTGAAAAGGTAAAGATGAATGCCAGCAGCGAGCTTTTTATCAGGAATGCCAAATACACCACCTGCAACTTAGAAGATCCCCACTTTCATATAGCCTCCAGCAAGCTGAAAGTGATCCCAGGCAATAAGGTGGTATCAGGGCCTTTCAATCTTCATTTCAGGTCCATCCCAACACCCCTGGGTTTTGCTTTTGGCATGTTTCCGCAGCCGAAAAAGAAAGTGTCAGGCGTGCTGGTGCCCAAGTACGGTGAAGAGCGACGGAGGGGCTTCTTTTTAAAAGACGGCGGCTACTACTTCGCCATCAACGACTACATGGATCTTGCGCTCACCGCTCAGGTGTTTTCTAAAGGCAGTTACGGTGCTACCTCTGACTTCCGCTACAAAAAACGTTATGCATTCAATGGCAATATGAACCTGTCGTTCAACAGGAATAAGGGAGAAAAGGAAGAAGACAGCCTGTCGACCAAAGACTACTGGATCAGGTGGAGCCACACTCCAGAAACAAAAGGTACTTTCCGGATTTCGTCGTCAGTGAACGCTGGTAGCTCCACCTATAGCCAAAATAACTACCAGAGTGTGCAGTTCAATACCAATGCGCAGTTCAACTCCAGTGTGAGTATGAGCAAAACGTTCACAGGCACACCGTTCAATGCCTCGCTCAACTTCAGGCAGAGCCAGAACGTGCAAACCAAATCGATGACCATTTCGGCGCCAGAGTTTACGCTGAACACCAACCGGTTTTTTCCACTGGCCTGGATTACCTCCGGAAATGCCTCTGTGCTCGATAAGTTGAGTGTTTCACACAACTTTAGCCTTAAAAACGAATTCAACAACACCAACCCAAACTACAGTCCCACGGTAGAGGGATCGGAACAGTACCTGCCCGTCAACTCCGACAATCTGCCCAGCATGCTTCGCAACTCCAAAAACGGAGGGCGGCATTCGGTGCCTATTTCAACCACATTCAACGTATTCAAATTTATCAGCGTCAGCCCCAGCTTTAACTATACCGAATGGTGGTACCTGAAAGAGCTCAACCGGCGGTGGGATGATGAGCAAAAAGAGGTAGTGGCTGACACGATCCGTGGCTTTAGCCGGGCCGGATCTTATAGTTTCGGAACAGGTTTTTCCACCAGACTCTATGGCATGGTGTTCGTGAAAGGCGAAAAAGTGGAAGCCATTCGACATGTGATTACACCTACTATCTCTCTCTCCTACTCTCCCGACTTTTCAGAAGAGAAGTATGGCATCTATCAAAACGTCCAAAATGACTCGCTGGGAAGGACGAAGTTGTATTCGAAATACGACGGGTTTGTGTTTGGCGGGCCCGGCCTGGGGAAATCAGGCAGCATCGGTTTTTCGCTTAACAACAACTTTGAGATGAAAGTGAGAGACAGAAAGGACAGCACCCAGGAGTTCAAAAAAGTGAAACTGCTCGACAACCTTTCAATCAGCTCCGGTTATAACCTGCTGGCCGATTCCTTTAATTTGAGCACAATAGGCTTCACAACGAGAACTCTGCTGTTCAACAAGCTGGATATCAACTATAGAATGACGCTTGATCCCTATTTGTATGTGCTCGACAGCTCAACAACAAGCTCAACAGGAGCCAGAACAGTTTATCAAACCAAAGTAGACGAATTCACCTGGAATCACGGCCAGGGATTGGGAAACTTAAGCAATGCGAGCATTGCGCTGAGCACCAGCCTTAATCCAAAGGCGCAAAAAGAGCAGAATAAAGACAAAGAAAGTGAGTTTGGCACCGAAGAAGAAAAAGACTACATCCGAACACACCCTGATCAATATGTAGATTTTAACATCCCCTGGGATTTGCGTCTCAGTTACAATGTTGACTTTAGAAAAACAGGGTTTGCTGACCCAGTAGTTACGCAGTCGTTCACCATGAATGGCAACACCTCCATCACCGAAAATACCAAGATCACCTTCAGCTCTGGCTACGACTTTAAAAACAAAGAAATAACGCAAACAAGGTTGGGAATCATAAGGGACATCCACTGCTGGGAGCTTTCCGTCGACTGGACACCCTTTGGCCGATTCACATCCTACTCTGTAACTTTGAGAGCCAAGTCGTCACTTCTGCAAGATTTGAAGCTTAGCAAACAGAGAAGCTTCTTCGATTCGTTTTAAAGAGCCGCTGCCCAGCTACGTCTAGGGTTTAAACAACGGGTCGGCAATCTCCATGAAGTTCATAGCCAGCAGCCCTAAAACTCCAATTACCAACAAATAGTAAATAGTAGGGATGATCGTCTTCCTCAAAATGAGACCTTCCTGCCCTAAAAACCCCACAGTAGCTGACGCCGCCACAATATTGTGAATAGCTATCATGTTTCCTGCAGCTGCCCCTACCGCCTGCAATGCCACCATAAGCGTGCCGGGCATCAACAATCTCTCAGCCACTCCAAACTGGAAAAAACTGAACATTAGGTTACTGACAGTATTACTGCCGGCAATGAAGGCTCCCAGCGCACCAATGGAAGGGGCAAATAGCGGGTAAATACTTCCGACATTGGAGGCCACCCACTCGGCCATAACAATAGGCATTCCGGGGATGTTTCCAGGATTAACCCCTGAATTGATATAAATTCTCACCATGGGCACAGTGAAAATCAACACGAAGCCTGCACCTAATATCATTTTACTGCTGTCGGAAAATGCCTGCCTGACTTTCCTCATCTCCATTTTATGCAACAAAACCGTTAAAACCCCCGCCAAAAGAAGAATGGTGCCCGGTAAATAAAAGGGCGTGCTGCTGGCTGAAATATCTGTACCCAGAATTTGGTTGTAGCTCACAGCGATGCTGGTAAGCATGCCTTTAAAAGGAAGCTGCGGAAGGCGGCTGAGTACCAGAAGCGCCGCCACCAACAGATAGGGAGCCCAGGCAACAGCCAGCGAAAATGGAGCCTTTTCCAGTTTGTTGTCTGGCTGCACTTCGAGGCTTCCAAGCCATAGTTTAGGCCAGCTCTCCCGAGGGGGGAAGTCCCAGCCACTTTTTGGTATCAGAAATCCTTTTTTGGCAGCTGCCACTATGATAACAAGGCCAACGAGGGATCCAAACAGGGAAGGAAACTCCGGCCCCAGCACAAACCCTGTGATCATATAAGGAATAGTAAACGCCAATCCGCCGAGGATGGCAAATGGAATCATGGCAAAGCCTTCCCGCCAGCTTTTGTTGGCGCCAAAAAAGCGGGTCATCATGCAAATCATAAATAGGGGCATCAAAACCCCGGCAATGGCGTGCAACACCACCACTTGACTGGTCACTATGTGCAGGTAATCGAGGAAACTAATATTAGCGGCGGACAGCTGGCTTTCAAAGTCAACGCCCTGCAGGCCACCTCGTAGTCCCACCAGCACGGGCGTGCCCACAGCGCCAAAGGTAACAGCAGTGCTTTGCACCATCATGCCGAGCATGACAGCCGCCATGGATGGGAAACCCATGGCCACCAGCAGCGGCGCCACAATAGCAGCAGGAGTACCAAATCCTGCGGCCCCTTCAATGAACGACCCAAATAGCCAAACGATGATCACCACTTGCACCCGCCTGTCGGTGCTGATGTCAGAAAAGCCACGCCGGATGACTGTGATAGCTCCAGAGTAGTTCAATAATGTGAGCATCAGGATGGCACCAAAGATGATATATAAGATATCGAAGGTGATGAACAGTCCTTGGATAGTAGACGCCAGAATATTAGCCAGTGGGAAGTCCCACGCTAGAAAAGCCACGATTGCTGTAAGCAAAAAGCCTATCGGCATCGAAATTCGGGCTGAAAGCCGGAAGCCCGCCAACATGATAGCGACAACCAGAATGGGAAAAAGCGCAAGAAATGAAAGTAGTGACAAAGACATAGGTATGGTGTTTATAAAGTCGCCCCAGCGGGCTTACCGAAAAGGCACAAGCATGCTTTGAATACTCAATTCAAGTGCCTGATTTGAAGATAGATCAATTCAAAATGTTTAACCAGCCGCTCACAACAATTGGTAGGCATCAAGGGTAAGAAAGTCTTTAAAGTCCTCCTCTCTCACCAGTTTGTCGAACAAGTCGGCAGCTATTTGCAGTTTGCCGGTGGCGACCCTTTCTTCACCGAGAAGTAGCGCCGCATTGGCTTTTTCGGCATCAAAAAGTGTCTGGTACAAGCTAAGATCCACACTCCTGCCATCATCAAGTGATACTCCATCGCTATGCAGCCACTGCCATACCTGAGCCCTCGATATTTCTGCTGTAGCAGCGTCTTCCATCAGATTGTACAGAGCAGCGGCACCAGTACCCTGAAGCCATGACTCGATATAAAGGATTCCCACGTTGATGTTTAAGCGCAAGCCATTTTCAGTGATCTTTCCGCCTTCAATATTCAGGTTCAAAAGATCGTCCCTTCCCACCTTTACGTCGTCTCTCATGACATTTTTCTGATGTGGCTTCGTTTTTAGAACCGCATCAAACTCCTCCATGGCCGCAGGCACCAGAAATGGGTGGGCCACCCAGGTACCATCGTAGCCCTGGCTGGCTTCATTCTTCTTGTCCTGATGTACTTTTTGGAAAGCAAGGTTGTTTGCTGCCTCATCCTTTGACGGAATAAAAGCAGACATGCCTCCAATGGCATGGGCACCCCGTTTGTGACAGGTCTTCACCAAAAGCTCAGCGTAGGATTTCATGAAATGCACCCCCATTGTGATCTGAGCACGATCTGGTAAGATATATGCCTTGTGATGCCTTAATTTTTTGATACTGCTGAATATATAATCCCAACGACCTGCGTTCATTCCAGCAATATGATCCTTCAATTCATACAGTATTTCCTCCATCTCGAAGCTAGCCAAAATAGTTTCCACCAACACAGTGGCCTTTATGGTTGCCTGGGGAATACCGAGCAATTGCTGGGCCTTAACAAAAACATCGTTCCATAAACGTGCCTCAAGATGACTTTCCAGCTTAGGAAGGTAATAATAGGGCCCAGACCCCTTTTCGATAAGGGAGTGAGCATTGTGAAAAAAGTAAAGCCCAAAGTCGAACAGTGACGCCGACAAAGGCTCTCCGTCTACTTCAACATGCTTCTCGGTCAGGTGCCAGCCCCTGGGTCTGACTACAAGTGTAGCAATCTCCTTCTTCAGTGCATAAAGTTTGCCATTCGGCGCTGTAAAGTCTATTTCCCTCAAGATGGCATCTTTTAGATTGACCTGACCATCGATGCAATTTTCCCACGTGGGCGAGTTAGCATCTTCGAAGTCGGCCATGAACACCTTCGCACCGGAGTTGAGGGCATTGATCACCATTTTCCGGTCGACGGGGCCAGTAATTTCCGTTCTTCTGTCCTGTAGGTCGGCCGGAATGGGTGCTACCTGCCAGTTTCCCTCACGTATCCGTTTGGTCTCCTCAAGAAAGTCAGGCAGTTGACCTCCATCAATAATCTTTTGTCTTACTCCTCTGGCTTGCAAAAGCTGGGTTCTTCTTTTGTTAAAGCTACGATGCAGCGACACTACAAACTCAATGGCCTCGGGGGTCAGAACGGAGTAATATCCATTCGACATTGCTCCGTTTATCTTTACTCCTGGTATATCTATTTTTGATGTTTTCATTTTCCGCTTTACTTAACTTTCTTATACTTATTTAAGGCCACCAAAGCACAGGTATTTGATCTCCATAAAGTAGTCCATGCCGTACTTGGACCCTTCTCTGCCAATACCTGATTGTTTCACTCCGCCGAAAGGTGCCACTTCGGTGGATATCATACCTTCATTAATGCCCACCATACCCGTTTCCAAGGCTTCAGCTACCCGCCAGCATCTGCCAACATCCCGGCTGTAGAAATATGATGCAAGACCAAAATCGGTATCATTTGCGATCCGGATGGCTTCTTCTTCTGTCTTGAACCTGAACACAGGAGCTACCGGGCCAAACACCTCCTCCCGGGAAATGATCATCTCCTGAGAGGCTTCGGCAAGGACGGTGGGCTCAAAATACAAGCCCTCCAATGCCTTGCCCCCAACTACTACTTTACCTCCTTTGGCCAGGGCGTCGTCCAAATGATTTTTTACCTTAGCCAGCCCTTTTTCATTGATGAGTGGCCCAATCTCAGCGCCTTCCTCCATGCCATTGCCTACCTTCAGCGCTGCCACAGCCTTTGAAAATTTC
The DNA here is from genome assembly GCF_040222385.1 of Imperialibacter sp. GTDB lineage: Bacteria > Bacteroidota > Bacteroidia > Cytophagales > Cyclobacteriaceae > Imperialibacter. The sequence goes on along the minus strand of NZ_JAVKDF010000023.1, from coordinate 143,357 downwards.
TCCACAAACTCATCGTAAACACCCTCCTGCACTATAAGCCGGTTGACACAAACACAGGTTTGGCCGCTGTTCCGAAACTTGGACGCCATAGCCCCTTTCACTGCTTCATCAATGTCGGCATCATCAAAAACAATAAAAGCCGCATTACCACCGAGTTCCAGCGAAAGCTTTTTAAGGGTCGAAGCGCTTTGGCTCATGAGCACCTTGCCTACGGCAGTGGAGCCAGTGAATGACAGCTTTCGTACCTTCTTATTTTCACATAGCTCCTTGCCTACTTCGCTGTTGTCCGACGTTGTAACCGTGTTGTATACGCCCGGAGGAAAGCCTGCCAGTTCGGCGAGGTGAGAAATGGCCAGGGCGGTAAGCGGAGTCTCAGTTGGCGGTTTCACTACTACCGGGCTGCCCGCCGCCAGGGCAGGACCAACTTTTCTCGTGATCATAGCAAGCGGAAAATTCCATGGAGTGATGGCAGCTGCTACACCGATCGATTGCTTGATGACGACAATTCTCCTGTCGTTGCTATTGGCAGGGATCACATCACCATAAGTGCGCTTAGCCTCTTCTGCAAACCACTCAACAAAACCGGCTCCGTAAGTCACCTCGCCGAGGCTCTCGTTCAATACTTTCCCACATTCGAGGGTCATTAGTTTGGCTAGCTCATCCCTGTTTTCCAAAATGAGGTTAAACCATTTGCGTAACAGCGCTGACCGTTCTTTAGCTGTGAGATCCCGATAAGCGGGCCATGCTGAATTGGCTGCTTCAATGGCCCTGCGTGTATCCTCACGCCCCATGTCTGTCACGGCAGCCAGCACCTCGCCTGTTGCCGGGTTGATCACATCAAAAGTCTTTCCGCTGGCAGCCTTCACCCATTGGCCATTTACATAGGATTCTGTTCTTATAAGTTTGCTAGTGTCCACTTTTTTGTCTGTTTAAGTTAATTCAACTCTGGGCATGCCAGGGTCAAAAAGTGATTATCTGGCGTATAGCTTCTCCATTTGCCAGCCTTTCAAAGCCTTCATTCACCTGATCGAGCGCAAGCTTGTGAGTCATGAGTTTGTCTACTGGTAGCCGGCCGGATTGATACAAAGCGATGTACGCAGGAATATCTCTGGACGGAATGCAGCTACCCAGATAGGAGCCCTGTAGCGTTCTTTCTTCAGCTACCAGCTTCACAGGAGCAAATTCCATTTTCTTGCTTGGGTGTGGCAATCCGGCTGTTACCGTTTTTCCGCCTCGTGCCGTGGCATTGTAGGTAAACTCCAGTGCAGCAACTACCCCGGCAAACTCCAGCCCGATGGCGACACCGCCATTGGTCAGGTCTCTTGCCTTTTCGAGTGCATGTGGCTCCGAGGTATCAATGGCCTCATGAGCGCCAAGCTCCAGCGCCTTAGCCAGTTTCTCTTTATTTACGTCGGCGACAATCACCTTGCTCGCACCGCCTGCTAGTGCTCCGAGCAATGCGGCAAAGCCAACGCCTCCCATGCCAGTGATCAACACAGACTCGCCCATCGACAGCCTGGCTGTGTTGATGACTGCACCTACACCCGTCATGACGGCACAGCCAAATAGGGCGGCTATGTCGAATGGAAGGTCTTTCACTACTCTCACTACCGACTGCCTCGACACAACAGTGTATTCAGCAAAACCTGACACTCCCATATGGTGATGTACTTTTGCATTTTCCTTGTTGGTTAGCCTTGTGCCTCCACCTAGCAAAACACCGCTGTTGTTGGCGGCCATGCCGTTTTCGCACAAAGCGGGCCTGGCGGTCATGCAAGGCATGCAGTGCCCACAAATGGGCACAAATGAAAATACAATATGGTCACCCACCACCAGGTCAGTGACTCCTGGCCCCAGCTCTACCACTTCTCCGGCGGCTTCATGGCCCAGCACCATGGGCATCTGGCGGGGTCTGTTTCCATCCATCACCGACAAGTCGGAATGGCAAAGTCCGGCAGCGTGTATTTTTACCAGAATTTCGCCAGCTTCAGGGCTAGCGAGGTCTACCTCCTCTATGGTTAGAGGTTTGCTTTCATGATAGGGTCTGCTTGCTCCCATTTCATGCAATACTGCAGCTCTTATTTTCATAGTATGTTATCTGAATAGCTTTAAGTTATCTAGGTGACTCATACGGCCCACCAGTTTTCATTTATCAACTCCTCCCAAAAATTCCTGAATATTTTGCCCTACTTTATCAATCAGCAGTGTTCGAGCTTCCATGCTTGCCCAGATGGAATGCGGCGTCATCACCAGTTTTTCCTTTTCATTTACCAAAAAAAGTGGACTTTGAGGGTCCAGCGGCTCTCTGGCAAACACATCGATACCAGCCCCGGCAATAAGTCCCTCGTTGAGTCCCCTCACCAGGTCTGTTTCATTGACTATACCTCCCCTACCAGCATTAATCAACAAGCCGGAGCGTTTCATGAGACCAAGTCTTTCGTAGTTGATCAGGTTGCTGGTGTGCTGGTTCAAAGGGGCATGTATACTTACAACATCGGCAGTGGCAAGAAACTCTTCCAGTTCCAGACGAGGGTAGGGTACCTCATAACTTTGACCCGAGGCGGAATAGTAAACCACTTCGGCCCCAAAGGCTTCCGCAATTTTCGCCACCTGCAATCCAATGCTGCCGAGCCCTATAATACCGAACCTTTTTCCGCTTAATTCCCAAAACGGTTTTTCAAAGTGCGTGAAAATGTCCGTCTTTGAATAGGCCCCCGACTTCACATAATTGTCGTAGTAGGGCACTTTGTTTATCAATTGGAGCAAAATGGCAAAGGTCCCTTGAGCTACGCTTTTTGAAGAATAGTCGACAGCGTTTTTCACGGGAATACCCAGTTCGTTAGCCGCTGCTATGTCCACATTGTTGGTTCCTGTGGCTGCGATACAGATCAGCTTCAGCCTTTTGGCTTCGTTAACGGTGCCTCTGTCGATGACCACCTTATTAGTGATAATTATATCCGCTTCCCGAACTCTCTCCAGCGTTTGATCCGAAGAGGTAGTTTCGTAATAAATGGCCTCACCGAAACGCTCCAATGATTTTATATTGGGAACATCTCCAATCGTTTTGGTATCAAGAAAAACCAGCTTCATTGGCGTTTTTTTTTAACCTTATACAATTCTCACCCAGTCACCTAATTTTAGGCGTTGCATATCCTTATTAAAATACTTTGCGTGAAGTGGATCGGCGTAAGCCGTGGTCAACTCGGCAGTCGCACTAAATCAGCCAATCGCTTGCGACGAAATCAGCCACCAGCCCTGACTTTAATAACTATCTTTTTCACCGTATCGTACCCTTCTACTTTTACGCCAGGCCGATGGGCGTCTTTGTCAGGAAAAACGACGAAAAAGGTCTCAGGATTCTCCTCGTAATATTTGCCTTTGGCTTCATGAAACATGATCTCCCTTCCAGCATCATACGGTTCAGTCACCGTGGATCCTTCCACTGGGGCTATGCCAATTTTCTCTTTGCCGTCAAAAACATAGTGAATGTCGGCGTAAACCTTGTGTGACTCGTATCTCGTCTTGGCCAGCTCTTTGGTTGGGCCATCGCTGACAATCACAAAAACGTTTTCACCGTCAATGGGGTACCTGCCCGGCTCAATGCTGGCAAGGTCGTCTCGCTGCATGTAGGCAAAGGCCTTATCCCACCAATCAGTATGGGCACTGTACTGGCTCGCCAGCTCTTGTTTGTCAATGGACTTATGAGGAACCAGATTATCGTTGTTCAGCCATTTACGCTCTTTGAACCATTCCTTTGACTCCTTTTTTCCGAGGGCTTTGCCTGATTGCGCCTGTAGCTCAAAACACATGCTGAGCGCCATTAATAGCGTTACAGCAGATAACAAACAGCGAAAAAAACTATGCATAGCATTACAATTTTAGAGTTAGCTTAATAAAACGTTACCTATAGTAGTGAGCAACATTACTTACTGTAGTCAAAAACAAATCATGTCAAACAATTTACATATGGCAACCAAATGAACTGCCGCACGACATGGAATAGGTTTGGGGTGCTGTTTGAACCAAAAAAAAAGGGAGGGGTTATACAGTAATGATTGCCAATAGCTATGATTCGACCGGCATTCACGTATCAGACTGCTTATGATCAGCTGACACTGTATACCCCCCTGCTTTCACCTACCTACTTAATCGTTTAATGAGGAGCACGACCCAGTCCAAACTGGTCACCAATTTTTACCGCTTTGTTGTCAACGAATTGAATTTCGACCATTTTCTCACTAGCCACATAGTTGTTATCCTCGTCAGTAAGCAACGTCACAATTTTGCGGGTTTTTACATCGATCACTTCGCCGCTTGACGGATAGGCATACTTACCATCAAGACTGAAAGTCACCCACCCTGGCATGTCCTGCAAAGGAATAGTAGTGAGCTGCTTGTATGGAGGCTTGTTTTCGAAAATATGCATGCGCATGTTATGTCCGTCGCTCACCCAAATTTCCTTCTCGTCAGGTGTGAGACCTATACCGTGACTAGGGCAGGAATGTCTCCTGACTGGTCCTTTTTCCCAGCCTTCCACAGTCACCCTGGCTAACTTTTCGCCTGTTTTCAAGTCTCCAACTTCAAAACCCAGCAACTCGTTGACGTTAACAAACACAAGCGACTCATCACTATTGACTGTGAATGGGCGAATACCTCCACCAAATGGCCCCACCTTGCTCACAAGCGTATGGGTCTTAGTGTCAGCAATATTCAAAAAAGGCGTGCCAATATCTGCCAGATAGGCTTTGGTACCAGACATGCCAATGATGGTATTGTGGGCACGGGTGAAAACCTGTATTTTGCTCTTGATTTCACCTGACGCACAGTCAACTACATTCCAAAAGTCTTTTTCCAATGATGGCAGGTACATTGTTTTACCATCCGGTGAAATCGACATTCGGTCGCATCCACCTTCGAAAGGTATCTCCCACACTACTTTCTCAGAAGTAATATCTATCCTTTGCAGGGTCTCCAGCGTACTGACATAGATACTGTTCGTGGCCAGGCTTACCGCTACGCCTTTTACATTAGAGGGTGTGCCGTCTTTGTGATAACCCTTCATCGGTATTCTTTTCACGAAACGATGGTTATTGTCCATATCGAAGACAAGTATTCCATGACCCCCATACCCCAGATAGTCTCTTATCCCGGGAGTGGCCACATACAGGTATCGTTTCGATGTGGCCGCCAATTCATCACTTCCTGCTGACGGTTCTTCGCCTGGCAGCGATATCCACGCCGCCGAGACTATCAAAAGCATGCCAAGGATCGCAACCTTAAAAGCGTTAATGTTCTTTTTCATGATATGTAGTTTCTTATGTTTCTTACTATTTGCTTTAAAAATGAGCTTGTTCAATTATATCCGGAGTTCTGAGGGAAAATTTCCAGGTCATTCATCAACTGAATCTGAGCAAGCGGGATTGGGAAAACTGTCATGTAGTCTTTCATCCCAAGTGGTGCCATCACCTCCAGAGCCCGGCCGGTCCTAACCAGGTCGAACCATCGATGGCCTTCAAACGAAAGCTCAAATCTTCTTTCCGTGTAAATCCGATCACGAGTTTCAGCCTGTGACAAGCCGGTCAAGTCGTCGAGCCCACCTCTGTTTCTCACCTGATTAAGGAAACCAAGTGCCTCAACAGTTTTGCCATTTTCATTTAGTGCTTCTGCATAAAGCAGCAACACATCTGCATAACGAATCACCTTCCAGTTGGCACGGCTGTCGCAGCTAGTAAGCAAGCGAACCATGTACTTTTTGGTAAATGTAGCCACGTCGTTAGAAGTTGGAATAAGGGGAATAAAGTTACCGTCGGCATCTGTATGCCCATTGGCAGCAGTAACATCCTTTCTTACATCACCTGGTTCAAAAATTTCAAATAAGTGGGGAGGCGCATTGTTGTTCCCATTTTGACCTCCGGTAACACCATAAAACTCGGCCAATTCCGGGTTCTTTGGAGTAAAGTTAGTGGTGAAGCAGTTTCCTTCACCCCCAAGACCCTCCTCATACTCGATATCGAAGATGTATTCGCTGTGATGTTCGTCTTGCATGTAATCGAATAAGTCATTATAGTTCTCAAGTAGTGCATAACCCATCATCGTCACTTCTTTCAATTTGGCCTCCGCCTTCACGAATTCGTGGCGGGTCATGTACACTTTGCCGAGAATTGACTTGGCAGCTCCCATAGTGGCTCTGCCAACGTCCGACCCAGAATAGCTGCCTGGCAACTTTGTTTCAGCGTCCAGCAAGTCGGGAATGATGACTTCGTTGTATATCTTTTCGACACTTTCACGTCCCTTTGTGTACGACTCCTCAATGGTGATAGGCGTGGTGATCAATTGTACATCGCCAAAAATTCTCACCATATCAAAGTAGGCAAGAGCACGAATGAACTTGGCCTCACCTGTATACAAGTCTTTGTTCTTAACAACAGTTGGATCCGCCTTCTCAATTCTAGCGAGCAACATGTTACAGCGGCTAATGGTAACGTAATAGTTACGCCATGTGTCACGCAACACATTGTCGTCATTGTTGATAGTGAAGTTGTCCATGGCCGCAGCAGTATTCTTAACCAACTCATCCCATGAGTCGTCGCCCCTCATATCACCAAACAACCACATGTCCTGATATTGATCCTGCAATGAACCATAAATGCCTATTACCGCATCATTGTAATCTTTATCTGTCTTAAATAAAGCATCTATACTTACTGTATCTACCGGTGCTATGTCAATAAAGTCCTTGTTACATGACATCATAAACAGCGATACGAATGTGACTATGCTAATTATGTTTTTCATCTCTATTTTATTTAGGGTGAGTAAATTAGAATCCTACGTTTAAGCCCAGCTTGATACTTTTGGCTACAGGATAATCATACTGTTCATTCCCCGGATTCAGGGCACTTCCACTCCTGCTCACGTCAGGGTTGAAACCAATATGCTTCGTAAACAGAAAAGGATTGATTGTGTTTATGTAAACTCTCAGTGAGCTCAGGTTAAGACGCTCAACAAAAGCATCCGGCAGCAAATAACCAAGTGTTATATTGTTAATACGCAAATAAGTTCCTGTATCCAGCCACAGTTGGCTGAATTGCCCACGAAAGTTACCTGTTGGGGTATCGTTAGGTCTAGGCGATCCGTCGCCTGGCTCACTTTCAGACTGCCAGTAGTCGTTCATGATCGATAGTTGCCTGAACCTCGATCTGTTGTTAGCAAGCTGGTTTCTGGAAATGGCCAAAATCTCATTTCCTTTTGACCCCTGAATACCGATTGTCAAGGAAATATTCTTATAGGATAGGTTATTGGTCATTCCATAATAGAAATCAGGGTAAGGAGAACCCATAATGGTTTTATCAAGACTATTGATGACTCCATCAGGCACTCCCTCCGGGCCACTCACGTCCACAAACCTTACGTCACCCACTCTTGAAGCATCTCTGGCACCGGGATTAAAAATAGGCCCTGCGTCCAGCTCTGCCTGGTTTTTGAATACACCATCAGACAACCAGCCATAAAACATGCCTATCGGCTGACCTATCATGGTTATGTTACCTCCGGAGATAATTGGGTCTCCTTCCGGGCCAAGCTTAACCACTTCGTTCTTATAAGTAGAGATGTTAAAATTAGTTGTCCATTTGAAATCGCCTGTGGTATTTACAGTGCTTGCCACAAACTCCCATCCGCTGTTTTTCACCTCTCCAATATTCTTTAACGCAGTGCTGAAACCGGTAACATCGGGCACATTTACATTCAAAAGCAGGTCATAATTCCTGGAATTGAAATAGTCAATGTTGAAGCCAAGCCTGTTATCAACAAAACTTAGGTCGACGCCTACGTTTATTTGCTTTTGCGTTTCCCAGGTTAGAGAAGGATTGGCCAGCCTGCCCGGCGCATATCCACCAACAGCACCGCCGCCGAGGGTATACTTGTCGTAATTGATCGTGGCATAGTGCTCATAATTACCAATATTGTTGTTACCTGTGCTGCCGTAGCTTGTTCTTAACTTCATTTCAGAAAGAGCAGGCATGGATTGCATGAAGCTTTCGTCAGAGATTCTCCAAGCTAAAGCCAGCGAAGGAAAAACTCCAAACTTGTTTTCGGAGCCAAAGCGAGACGAGCCGTCTGTTCTCAATGAAGCTGTGAAGTAGTACTTTCCCAGATAGTTGTAGTTGACCCTTCCCAGGTAGGATACCAAAGACCATTCGTAGTAGTTGGACGTACCACCAGTAATAATCCCACTCACGGCGCTCAAAGTTGGGACGAGGTTGTTTGGGTACCTGTTACTAGTCAGACTATTAGATTCAACTGTTTCTTTTTGGGTAGTAAAACCTGCTAATCCCGAAAAGTTATGGTCGCCAAAACTTTTGTTATAGTTAAGAGTCGTTTCAGTAAGCCAGTTTAAGCGAAGGGCAGAATAGTCGGAGCCTACAGCCGGATTGTTGAAAAATGCTGGAAGCTGTGGCTTAAAACTCATCCCTTTGATTGCCTGGAGGTTTGTGCCTGCCGCTACATTCACTTTCAGTTCATCAAGGATGGCGTACTCTACGTTGATATTGCCAAGTAAACCTATTCCCCTTTGCCTGTTAATCACTTCATTAGCTAAAGCAACGGGATTTTGGGTTGTAACCACTGCGTCGAGTCCGCCACCAAAAGGAAAATAAGAACCATCAGGATTGTACAATGAATAGTATTGTGGAATTACCAGGGAGTTGTACAAAATATCAGTGTTGCTGTTAACTCCGTCAAAACTGGTTCCACCTACGTTAGTTTTATCTACATACGACGGGTTGATGCTTGTTTTAATAGACAGCTTGTCCGTCAACTTAGAATCGATATTGGACCGCATTGAATACCTTTTGAAATTACTGTTCAAAATAATCCCATCCTGAGACAAGTATTCGCCGCTGATGGCATACTTCACATTTTCGCCACCTCCGTTAGCCGATAGCTGATGTTGCTGCTGAGGCGCAGTTACCAGAATTTCATCGAATGGATCTTTGAAATCGAGAGTTACACCTGGCTGAGTAGGTGTTCTGCCTTCCAGTACTTCAACAACGGTAACCGGAACGGCAATTTTCCATGTTTCTACCGGGCCAGATACGTCATTGCCCTCGTCAATATTTCTGTTTCTTATTCCGTCAAAGTAGTGCTGTGCTTCCTCTTTTGCAGATTGAAATTCAGGCATTTTGGCGATTTTCTGAAAGCCAAAGTAGGCGTCGTATTTGAAGGTTGGCTTTCCTTCTTTTCCTCTTTTGGTGTTGATTATTATCACACCGTTGGAGCCTCTCGATCCATAAATGGCAGTAGCCGAGGCATCTTTCAATACGTCGATACTCTCGATGTCATTAGGGTTGATGGTTTGAATGCTTTGCATAGGGAAACCATCCACCACGTACAGGGGATCACCTGCAGCGGAAATACTGCCTACACCTCTTATCCTGATTTGCGGCGGCGCTCCAGGCTCACCAGAAACTGGCATTACCTGAACGCCAGCAGCCTTTCCCAGCAATGCCTGGTCTACTCTGGTGGCTCCCAAATCTTTTATCTCGTCGCTTCCCACAGACGAAATCGAGCCTGTGACGTCTTTTCTCTCCATCTCTCCATAACCCACCACCACTATCTCACTCAACTGAGCTATGTCCGAGGTCAGCATGATGTTAATTACAGAGCGCCCATTTACCGGCACTTCCTGGCTTGCATAGCCAATAAAAGAAAAAATCAAGGTGGTACTACCTTCCGGGCTCTTTAAAGAGTAATGTCCGTCAATGTCCGTTACTGTACCGATATTGGTTCCCTTTACAATAATATTAACACCCGGAAGCGCCTCACCTTCCTCGGAAGTTACCTTCCCCGTTATTATGACATCTTCTATAATTACTTCAAGAGAAGGTGAAGACTCCTTGTCTTTATTGGCATTAATTACTGTGATATTTTTATTTATCTGTTTAAAACTCAGGCCAGTTTCTTTGGCAATATCCAACAACACGTCGCCAACAGTTCGTGGTATTTTGTACTTACCCGAAAACTTAACATTGGGATCAAGTTTGCCCCTGTCATATGCAAAATGGTAATCTGTTGCCGACTCGATAATTTGGAAAGTCTCAACTAAAGTATTTTTATTGAATTCAATATTCAATGGATAATCTCGCACACTCTTGGTTTCCTGAACGGATGCGAAACTGAACGTAAATGCAAAAAATTGAAGAAATAACCCGTATAGCAGTCGCCTGAACACACAGGGGGTTTGGTGTAGAAATCTTTTTAACATAACTTTGTAGTTTAAGTATGAAATAATTTATCTGGCAATATTTTTTATCTGATACATAAAAAATACTTGCGACTAAGTCGGCAGCTTTCTGGTTGCCGACTTTTTTTATCCACTATCTATCGATTCTGTTTTCATAGGCTTAGAAAAATATTTTGACTTTGTTTCCCTTTAGTTCATAAGTAATGTCTTGCGATGCCTGCAAAACATCCATAATATTCTTAAGATTATCTCTCTCAAATTTTGAAGTTAGTTTCCACTCCTGATCAGGTTTCCCCACAGTAGTTATTTCCACATCGAACCAATTCTCAAGTATCTTAATTACCTTGCGATGGTCAGCATCCCTGAAATAAATGATGCCTCTTTTCCATGAGGTCATCTCCTCTACATTAAACGACTGTCTGCTAAGCTTACCCGACTGTACGTTTAGGTCGGCCATTTCACCAGGGCTTAAGAGTAAAGTCTCGTGTTCAAGCCCGTCATTACCCTTCCTTACTCTACCTACCATTAATTTCCCCGTTACCAGTGCCACATTGTATATATCAAGTTCCGGGAAAGACTGCACATTAAACGACGTGCCCAAAACCCTCATTTCTAAATTGGACGACCTGACAATAAACGGCCTGCTTTTATCAGGCGTCACTTCAAAAAACGCTTCACCTACCAGGCTCACCACTCGCTCAGCATCACCAAACACCTCCGGGTAGGAGATACTGCTGCCAGAGTTGAGAATGACTTCCGTACCGTCCGAAAGGTGGATAGTCAATTTTTGTCCTTTGTGTGTCTCCTTCTGCAATTGCGGCACAGTCTCTACCACCTCCGGTGGATTGTCAAATGTTCCCTTGTTGTAAAAAAACATTCCAATAATCAGCAACGACACAGCGGCGGCTGCAAGAGATGCCCTTCTCAACCAACCGGATTTTCTATCCTTCGCCACATAAACTTGTTTAAATGGGCTTTCATCAGTCTCGGTAATACTGTCCGTTTTCTTCACGTACTCAACCAAATCTTCCATATTGATCAGGTCATGAATCTTCCTCAGCATGCCTTCTTCATCGGCGCTCTTCTCAGCATCCCTTTTCCGATTGAATTCCAGAATCTGGTCAGACAAGTGCTCATCCAATTTTCCAGACTCCAGGCTTTCAAGGATATACTTCACCTCTTCTATGCTACATTCTCCTTGGAAATACCTTTCCAACAGCTTTTTGTCCATTTTTACTTTTGTTGCTTAGTGGTAATACAATGTGCTGGCTTGCTACCCTGAAAAGAGCTGTAAAAAAAATCAGTTCGACTATGTATACCGTGAAACTAACGTGGAGCAGACCTGCCTAAAACTACTCAGGCTATGCCTTACAATGACCATCACACCACACAAGTGCATGTGGCTGTATGGTTGAGCCAACACCGCCAAAGAAAGACCGACCTGCCAGGTTCTGAGCAAATTGCCTTTCATCAAAAAAAAGCAACCCAAACTATCGATTTCTAATTTTTATGACGATGTTGTTGCCCAGTATTGCAGATTTTGTAATAGCACTCATCCTATGAAAGAATCATTAGCTACGATAATTGATCAACTTAAATTAGGTGACAAAAAGGCCCTTGACACTCTATTTTACCTATATAACAAGCGGATTTACCATTTCGGTTTGAGCTACTTTCATAACAAGGAAGAATCCGAAGAAATTGTACAGGAAGTATTTTTGAAGCTTTGGTTTAATAGAAAATCCATTAACAGAGACGGCGCTTTTGAGTCGTACATTTTTACCATTGCTAAAAACACGATCCTCAATAGCCTAAAGAAAAAAATTCATCATAAAGCTTATCAGGAATACCGGCTCCATGTAGCCGACATTACTAGTAACTCAACAGAGGATGATGTTATATACCATGACTTTGAAAAGCTTTATGAGATAGCCCTGCAGGTGCTCCCGAAAAAAAGGAAAGAGATTTTTATCCTTAGCCGAATGGAAGGCCTGAGTTATCAACAAATTGCAGAAAAGCTTGGGATTTCGGTGAAGACGGTGGAAACACAAATGCAGCTCGCACTCAAGCATTTCAGAGGGGTGTTGAAATCAAACACTGACCTCATAGTTTCAGCATCGATTTTTTTTCTGGCTGCCAGCTAACCTATTGATTGCTTGTGGTTTGATACCCCGATTAGTTCTCAGCTGACCAGTGCCAACCTGGCCTTCATCTTTATCCTACACCAGAGGACGGTTTACTCAACCACCTAACTTCCAAAAATAAATGTCACCTAATTCAGGGTAAGGCTTGATCACATTGTACTACTTCACAGGGAAAGACAACTACCCTAATTTCACACACAAAATATCCTACTGCTGGCAACTGTTGGCTCAGGCTAAATTACTCTACTTATGAACCTCATCATTCTTTTATCAGTATCTGCCATTGTGCTGCTTGTAGCCTATTTTACTTACGGGAAGTTTGTGTTCAAAAAATTAAACATAAGCAACAAAAACACCACGCCGGCACACTCTTTTGAAGATGGGGTCGACTATATCCCAAGCAAAACACCCGTGGTCCTGGGGCACCACTTCGCCTCAATTGCGGGTGCCGGGCCAATAGTCGGGCCGATCATCGCCGTCACTTTCGGCTGGATTCCAGCAGTGATCTGGATATTGCTCGGAGGCATTTTCTTTGGTGCAGTACACGACCTCACCAGCATGATTGCTTCTATGAGGCACGGCGGCAAGTCTATCGGGGTAATTATCCAAAAATATATCGGGCAGGGAGGAAAGCGCCTTTTCCTGATTTTCAGCTTCGCCACGCTTATTCTAATCACTGCGGTTTTTGTTGATATCATAGCCAAAACCTTTATCAATAATCCAGGGGTAGCCTCTGCATCCATCCTGTTCATGCTGCTAGCTGTAGTTTTTGGGATTGTTAACAAAGCGACCGCAAACGTCAAACATGCCTTTTTGATCAACACCGTTATTGGCGTGCTTGCTATGTACTATTTTGTTTATCTGGGCATGCAAATACCTTTCTTGCTGGATTACCAACTGTGGGTTGTGCTACTGTTGGCCTACGCCTTCGTGGCTTCTGTCACACCGGTCTCATTTCTCCTGCAACCGAGAGACTACCTCAACAGTTTTCTTTTATATGGCCTCATGATAGCCGCTGTGGTGGGTGTCTTTATTGCGAATCCGGAGATTAAAATGGACAACAACGTCCAAATCAATTCTGAAAACCTCGGCTACCTCTTCCCTGTGCTGTTTGTTACCGTGGCGTGCGGTGCCATCAGCGGCTTTCATTCGCTGGTGGCCAGCGGCACCACTTCCAAACAAATCAACAAAGAAAACGACACCAAGGTGGTGGGATATGGTGGCATGTTGATTGAGTCATTTTTAGCTATCATCTCGGTGGGCACGGTTATCATTATCAGCCGGGGAGAATACGCTAGTCGATTGGTCATCGAAGGGCCAGTGACCTTGTTTTCCGACGGACTGGGTAACATCATTTCATCTTCGGGAATCTCTGCACAGCTAGCCATTTCATTCGTGGCATTAACGGTGTCTGCTTTTGCGCTCACCACGCTCGATACCTGCACCCGGCTGGCTCGCTTTACAGTGCAGGAGTACTTCGAAGATGTCGACAACAAAGTGGGGAAGGCATTTACCAAAAACCGCTACCTGGCCACTTCGGTGGTCGTCGTATGCTCAGTGCTGTTGCTTACTTCCGGCGAGTTCACTACGCTGTGGCCAATTTTCGGGTCAGCCAATCAGCTACTGGCAGCATTGGCCCTTCTGGCCGTGGCCGTGTGGCTCATCAAAAACAAAATCAATCCCAATTTTGTGCTCGTCCCCATGTTTTTCATGTTTTCGGTCACGCTCAGTTCACTCCTCCTGTTCGCTATCAAAAATTTCACCGATGGCATTTATGTTTTGTCAATCATTGCTGGCATTCTTTTCATCCTTTCCATAGTACTTATTTGGCTGGCTACCCGAAGTCTGAAAAAAGAAATGAATGAACAGGGGCAAACTTTAACTAACGCCTAAGAAGGCACTATACGCCAATTAAAAAGAGAAAAGAGAGATGAAAACTCACGAAGTAGCCGTGATAGCGGGAGATGGAATAGGGCCTGAGGTTTTGGCTGAAGGGATCAAAGTGTTGAAGAAAGTTGAAGCACTTGACGGTAAAATGAAGTTCGACTTTACGCATTTCCCCTGGGGTTGTGAGTACTATGCCAACCATGGAAAAATGATGGCCGATGATGGCATGGAGCAGCTTAGGAATTTTGAAGCGATCTATTTGGGTGCTGTTGGGTTCCCTGGGGTGCCGGATCATGTTTCCCTCAGGGAACTACTATTGAAAATCAGAAAGGGGTTCGATCAGTACGTCAACATTCGGCCCGTCCAACTCTTGGAAGGTGCCCCATGCCCTTTGAAAGATGTGAAAAGAGAAGATGTCGACATGATCGTGATCCGAGAAAACAGCGAAGGTGAATATGCCGGAGCAGGCGACTGGCTGTTCAAAGGAAAGCCCGAAGAGGTGGTGCTTCAAACCGGCGTCTTTTCCAGAAAGGGGACAGAAAGAATCATCAGGTACGCCTACGAGCTGGCCCGAAAAGAGAAAAAGACCTTAACCAGCATAAGCAAGGCCAACGCCCTGAACTATTCCATGGTCTTCTGGGATCAGGTATTTGAAGAGGTGGGCAAGGAGTATCCGGAAGTAAAAACCGCTTCCTACCTGGTAGACGCCGCTGCCATGTTCTTTGTGAAGCAGCCGCAACGGTTCCAGATAGTGGTAACCTCCAATCTCTTTGGAGACATCATCACCGACCTGGGAGCGGCTATTGCTGGCGGTATGGGGCTTGCTGCCGGCGCAAATGTTAACCCGGAAAGACTACACCCTTCAATGTTTGAACCAATTCACGGATCGGCACCCGACATTGCAGGCAAAGGAATAGCTAATCCCCTCGCTGCCATCTGGTCCGCCAGCCAAATGCTTGATTTTTTTGGGTATGACGATTGGGGTAAGGCTGTGTTGAAATCCATTGAAAAAGTGATGGTGGAAAAGAAAACACTAACGCCAGATTTGGGAGGCACCTCTACTACATCAGAAGTGGGTGATGCCGTGATAGCGGCACTTGCGGAAATTTGAAAGCCTCAAAACTAATGATTAAGCCAATCCGCTGACCCGCAGAGTTTCATTTCTCCTATTTCTCATATCATCGGATCGCTAAAAATTACAGAGCTTCCACTTCTGTCTCCTCCAACCACTCACTTTAGCCTTCAAAAAGTATCATTAGATATTTCCCCTTTCAGCTTTCAAATGATTTTAGCATGTTTAACCCTTCGTTAGTTTCAAATACTCATTATTTGGGCCTATCTGGTCAAAGCTTTCGAAGCGCCTTATTATTTCAATAATTACTTTTCAAAAAAACCATTCCTATGAGAAATTTTACAAAAGGCCTTTTGTTACCATTCATCGCTTTAGTGCTTCTGGCTGGCTGCGGAGGTAAAGATGATGAAGGTGTGTCGTCTCCACTTATTGGCACCTGGAAAATCAGTAAAGTAGATGTAATTGAGGTTTCCGTTGACGGAAAAGACTTTGTCGAGTATTTTACCGACCTGGGGCTGGATGAGGCTACTGCAGAGGAATTTGCAGCTGATATTTCGGCTTCGGCGGAAGAAAACTCAGACATTGCCAACGTGACCATGGAGTTCAAGGCAGATAACACCTACCTGAGCACTCAGCCGGGCGAAGCTGATGAAACGGGCACGTGGTCGCTGAGTGATGATGGCAAAATTTTGACCATTGATGATACCCAATATGATGTCAAAACCCTGTCATCGTCGTCACTCGTGGCTCGAATAGATGAAGAACAAGAGAGCGAAGGTGTGACTATAAAAATCGTGATTGAATTTAGTTTCACTAAGTCCTGATAGCATATCCTCAGGCCATTGCATGCTGCTGTGGTCTGAGGATATAACCTTGTTTAAAAGCTAACATTATTTCAAGCTAGCTCCCCTTGTTCGGCTATTTACCGTTTACCAATTTGCATCACAGAAAGGTTCGCCGTTGGACTGCTTCCGCCATAGGTAGCGAAATACATGTTTTCCGGCTGCTTCATAGTGTCTGTTTGGAAATAGTGCGTATTCATCATATGCTTCTCCTCTCTATTTACATAGAAATGATAAAAAGCTCCCTGCTTTAAGAGGGAAAGTTTAATTGGGTTTTCCGGCTGAATCTTATCAGCGTAAAGCGAATAATTATCCCAAATTTCTTTGCCTTTGTTGCTGATCGAATACTCTCCACCTTCCTGATACAACCCAACGGTGATAGCATCCCATTGAAACCCATATATGAAGTTGAGTGAGTCATATGTCAGTGTGATCAGGTAGTCAGTTGAATCGTCAATTGCCAACTGACCCGCTATTCCAAACCGTCTTGTCTGTAAACTTTCATATATCAGTGAGTCCTCTTTTAGAAGCAACGTATCTCCTATGACCAATTTAGAGAGGTCTTGAGTCCTGTACCAGTCTGGCACCTGCACGGCTGCATCAAACAACTCATCGATGTAGTAAGAGCGCCACGACTCACTGTAAATATCAGCCACGCAAGTGTTCTCTCCACCCTCCTTCATGATACTGGCGCATTCACCTAGTAGCAAGGTTTCATTCTTATGTTTGCGACCCAGAACACAGTGACCCAACTCGTGAAAAACAAGCATTTCTCTTTGCCTGTCATTCATTTGTTTCCAGATGAAGGGGTCAAGTTTGATCAGGTTGGTGAAAAAAGAGGATTTGGAACTCCCGCCCTTGTTGTCTGGCAGATCGGTAAATTCGACAATCAAACCTCGACGGGCATCTGATAAGTCATAGCCCCGCAGTTTAGCCTCATCAATAAACGAGTCAACGTAGCCACTAACATCGTGGGGAACATTCGTACCACACCCCGTTAAAGCAAACATCCCAGCCAAACCCAACACTATTAAGAAGCTGGATTCGGTTGGGATGTTCTTTATTTCCATTGGTTTATCTCGAGGCAGCCTCTATCCAGGCCTTCACCTCTTCTATGGTTGGATTAGTAACGTCGTTCAGCTTCAGTTTCTTGCGCATACCGCACACATCGTTAAAAAGCTTACTGTCTTTGCTATCAGCAATGGCTTCTTTGGTAGACATGTTGAGTTTCTGAAGTATCGGGATCAGCTCAGCTCTCACTCCCAGCTTCTCGTAGTCCTTCTCCATTAGCTCAGCCACTTTCTTCTCCGGCCTCATTTGAGGAAAGAAAAGCACTTCCTGAATGGATGGCGAATTAGTCATAATCATGCTCAGCCTGTCGATACCAACACCCAGCCCGGCGGTTGGAGGCATGCCGTACTCAAGTGCCCTAAGGAAGTCTTCGTCGAGCATCATGGCCTCATCGTCACCCCTCTTCCCAAGCTCAAGCTGTTCTTCAAAGCGCTTGCGTTGATCAATCGGGTCGTTCAGCTCGGAGAAGGCATTGCAAATCTCTTTGCCATTACAGATCGCTTCGAAACGCTCCACAAGTCCTTCCTTGCTGCGGTGCTTCTTCGCCAACGGTGACATTTCCACAGGATAATCCGTGATGAAAGTCGGTTGAATTAGCTTGTGTTCGCAATGTTCACCGAAGATCTCGTCAATCAGCTTGCCTTTGCCCATGGAGTCGTCGATAGGGACTTCCAATTTTTTGGCCGTAGCCCTAAGCTCGGTCTCATCCATGCTGCTGATGTCAATACCGGTAAAATGCTCGATCGCCTCAAACATGGTGAAGCGCTTCCAGGGACGCTGGAAGTCGATTACGTTCTCCCCTACCTGCACCTGGGTGGTTCCATGGAGGTCAAGAGCGATTTTCTCAATCATCTCCTCCACAGTATCCATCATCCAATTATAGTCTTTATAGGCCACATACAGCTCCACCTGGGTAAACTCAGGGTTGTGAAAGCGGGACATGCCCTCATTCCTGAAATCCTTTGAAAATTCGTACACACCATCAAAGCCACCTACAATCAGCCTTTTTAGGTACAGTTCGTTGGCAATACGCAGGTAGAGCGTCATATCCAGCGTGTTGTGGTGTGTTTTAAATGGGCGGGCGGCTGCGCCTCCGTAAAGTGGCTGTAGAATAGGTGTTTCTACCTCCAGGTAGCTCTTGTTGTTCAGGTATTCTCTGATAGAGTTGACCAGCTTGGTGCGCTTGATGAACGTATCCTTTACGTGAGGATTCACCACCAAATCCACATAGCGCTGCCGATAGCGTTGCTCCGGGTCAGTGAAGGCATCATGAAGCACTTTGTTGCCGTGCTCGTCTTCTGTTTCCTTCACAATAGGAAGCGGCTTCAGTGCTTTTGTAAGCAATTTAAACTCCGTTACATGCACGGATATTTCCCCGGTTTGCGTCGTGAACACAAAGCCTTTAATACCTATAATGTCGCCAATGCCCAGTTTCTTTTTGAAAACGTCGTTATAAAGCGTCTTGTCTTCTCCGGGGCAGATATCATCCCTGCGAACATAAATCTGCATACGTCCGGTAGAATCCTGTAGCTCAGCAAAAGAAGCTGAGCCCATGATGCGGCGGCTCATGATGCGGCCAGCCATGGAAATATTTTTATAATCAGTCTTGCGCTTTTCGTAGAACTCGTGGATTTCGTCTGAGGTGACGCTCACTTCAAATGTTTCGGATGGGTACGGGTTAATCCCCGCAGCTATAAGTTCTTCTCGCTCTTTCCGGCGCAAAATTTCCTGCTCGCTTAATTGCATGGACGTTTTTAAGGTTTAATCAGTATCAGCCAGTTAGCTGATTTCAAATGAGGGGCAAAGTTAACTGAAAGTCGAAAAAAATACTGGATTGGCTCAGTAATAGTTAGTAGACGCCGACTTTTAATTCTTCGACGTTAAAAAAGGGTTAAGAATTATTATCCTTTACCTCAACCTCAGTTTTCTTACCATCATCCACCTCAATGGATGTTAGATTACTTCCTGAAAATAAATAATCAGGATGTTCAAATTCATTAGTGGAAGTATGCTTTGCTTGTTCTTTGTGCAAGCCGCCGCTCAGCCGGAAAAACTAACGAAGATTTTGAAAGAGGACAATGTCACGGACTTTGTCCGCTACTACAGCGAACCAGGCTCTGACACCACCCTCCTCCACAAAAGTGTAAGAGCCGCTGCGTACAAAATCTCCGAGTTCCTGATTCAAAAGGAACCTGACATCAACAGCTTCGATGAAAATGGCCAAACACCGCTCCACATTGCTATTGAGGTTGAAAACGCAAAGCTGGTTAACCTCCTGATCAACGGTGGCGCTAATCCCAACCTGAAAACAAAAGGCGGCCTTGAAGGAACGCCCTTGATGTTTGCCTCCTCCATAAAAGACACAACCATCAGCAAGCTACTGCTGGATGCCGGTGCCAAAGTAAATACCATCGATATAAATGGAGATCCGGCCCTCAACTGGGCCGCCTACTATGGCCACACGGATCAAATGAGACTCCTGATCAAGGCCGGTGCCGATTTGTCGCTAAGGAGCAAACATGGCAACGTGGTGGACGTGGTGCTGAGGCTTTGGCAGGCCGACTCAGTGGCTGAGGTACTCAGGCAAACCTCCCTGGCCACGAAAATCCCCAACCAGGCAGCAAAACTTGTGAATGCCGCTAACTCCAATGACATGGAAGCGGCCAGGAAAATCTTAAAAAGCGGTGGCGATGCTAATGCAACGGATGGCCTCGGCATTCCTGCGCTCCACCTCGCCGCACAAAAGGGCTATTTGGAAATGACGCAGCTACTATTGGACAATGGAGCCGACCCAAATAAGCTGAATCGTGTAGGACAGCCTCCTCTCGCCCTGGCGGCACGGTTTGGGCACAAAGACATGGCGAAGCTGCTGCTCGACAACGGAGCGAATCCAAATGCAACAGACCAGCACTACAGGCTTACCTCCCTCATAGGTGCAGCAGTAAATGGCGATGCATCATTAGGCCAAATGCTTATTGACGCCGGAGCCAATATCGATCACACCGACTCGGTTAACCATTGTGCCGCACTGCACTGGTCGCTGTTCTATAGCCACAACGAGTTTGCTACTATGATGATCAGCGCCGGAGCCGACTACGAAATGAAAGTGCTGGATGATAGATACACAGCCTACACCCTGGCAAAGTTTTACGGCAATGAAGAAATCATGGACTTGATCCAGGCGAAAAGAAATCAACTCAATCCACTGCTGGGGTCGTGGAAGTTCAAAGAGATTCACTACATCTACAAAGACACTACCTATTCCGTGCCCGAAGCCTACCCGGGCACCTTTGTGGTGGCCCCGAACCGCTATGCCATTATGTACAACCCCTCCGACGAGCCAAGGAAACCATTCCAGTCGCTGGCCAAGCCAACCGACGCTGAGATCAAGGCGGCCTTTCAAAGCATTGTTTTCAATTCGGGCAGCTACGAGCTATCATCGGCAATGATAGTCACAACATCAGACATTGCCAGAGTGCCCGGGTTTGAAGGTGGAAAGCAGTACTATGAGTATAAATTCGAGGACGATGCTCTGCACCTGAAAATGGTTGACGAGACCTATCCCGATGGCACCAAACCGGCCTGGTACCAAAAGCTTGAAGTTCTTTTTATATTGACGAAAGAATGATGCAGTATGACGGCCTTAAGGTTTCTTCTCCTGGGATATGCATTCCTGACCATTTTCATCTCTGGCGGGCTCTTTTTTAAGAAGTCTGGGCAGGCCTATTTTACCCTTTCGATGTTCACTGTCCTCTTTGGAATCGAGATGCTTGATTTTCTCTATTCCACAAGTGTGCTGGCCAGAATGCATCCGCAATTTTTTGGCATCTATTACTTTACCGCCGGCTTCATTTATGGCCCGGTGCTGTTTTTGCATTTCAATGTGCTTTTGAAGGAAAGGTATTTCAAGCCCATTGACCTGTTGCACTTTGTTCCAGCTGTTATTGCATTTCTTAGTATTAGCGACATCCTATTCATGCCTGGGCATAGCCGAATGGACTACATAGGGGCTCATTTTTTCGATCGCATCATGCCTTTCAACTATGCCAGGGCAACGCATATCCTGCTGTACGGAATAGTCTTCGTTTTCCTGATCTACAAAAACTACAGTAGCCTCGATTCCAAAAAAAGGCTGTATACCCTGTCCACTTGCTCCATCTATTTCATTACTGCCGTGCTCATGTCGTGGCTCACAGAATATGCCGACGACTGGCGACAGTTTATTGTTTATTACATCTCCGCTTCCAGCATTGTTTTCATTATCGGCTATGTCCTGTACACCGAACCCGACTTCCTTAGCAGGATTGCCGGTAAATACCTGAGCTCCAATCTCTCCCAAAAAGACATGAGTGTCATCAAAGAAAAAATCATTTCCTCCTTCGAAAGAGACAAAGCTTACCTGGAAAGCAACCTGACCCTGGCCAGGCTTGGCGAGCTGATTGAAGAGAAACCGCATAGAATATCGCAGACGTTGTCAGAACTGGTCAGGGAGAGTTTCAACGACTTCACCAATCGGTTCAGGGTGGAGCATGCCAAAGAAATGCTGGTAAAAGATGAGTTCCGACACTACAAAATAGAGGCCATTGCACTTGAGTCAGGCTTCAACAACAAGGTCACTTTCTCGAAAGCCTTTACAAAGTTTACGGCGCAAAAACCTTCTGTGTACCGAAATTCAATGACCGGATAGGCGCCTGGCTTTCTGAACAAAGTGCCCAAAAGAAACGACTGACTTACTACGCAGCAGACAGTTTCCTTCTGTCCAATTCCTTTTTAATAAAGCTAAACTCTCTCCCTGTTTGTCCTGCTACCGACGTATTCTCCTCTGCCCGCCTGATCAAATAAGGCATCACCTTCTCCAGCGGGCCGTAAGGCACATACTTTGCCACGTTGTAGCCCTCCTTCGACAGCTTAAACGAAATATTGTCGCTCATGCCGTAGAGCTGTGCAAAAAACACCCCCGGGTCATCCTTGGCGATGCCATACTGCTGCATCAACGAAGTAAGCAACGCATTCGACTGCTCATTGTGGCTTCCTGAGCAAAAGGCAATCCGCTTGTGATTCGCTGCGCAGAAATCAAGTGCCCTGTTGTAATCGATGTCTGTGGCTTGCTTCGTTGGTTGAATGGGATCCTTGTAGCCCATCTCCTCCGCTCGCTCACGCTCGTTCTCCATATAAGCACCACGCACAAGCTTCACACCCAGGTAAAACCCTTCTGTTTTCCCTTTTTCGCGTAAACCCACCAGCTTGTCGAAGGCATCCCATCTATAAAATTGCAGCGTAGTGTAAACAATCGCCCTCTCTTTGTTGTATTTCCGCATCATTTCCAGCGCCAGGTTGTCAATCACCCCCTGGTAAGCATAATCTTCTGCGTCAATAAATATTCTGACACTAAGCTCGTGAGCTTTGCTGCAAAGCTCTTCAACCCGACGGTGAATATTGCCAAACGCCTTCTGCTCTTTGCCATTCAGTTGTTTGCCATCCTGCGATTTCGTCATCAACTCTTCTGAGCCCAAACCTGATACTTTCATCACGGCAAAGGGAATGTGGGCACTGGTCGCAGCGTTCATCACTGTCTGCAGTATTTCCTCCTTATTGGCCTCAAATCCAGCCTCCGTTTTCTCTCCTTCTGCCGAGTAATCGAGGATGGTACCAATACCTGAAGCACCGAGCTCAGAAATCGTTTGTTTGCACTCCTGGATCGTCTCACCGCCACAGAAATGCCCGAAAACAGTACTTTTTATGAGTTTTTTGATGGGCAATTTCATTTTTAGTGCTAATATTACGCCCTGTGTTCCAAAGCGCACTAAAAAGTTACTGTTCATAGCGGCGAATAGCCAATACATCTTCTTCAATTCCCGGTCCGACTTAGAAGCAAAAGCTACTTCGGTATCTTCGAAGGTAAAGGGATGGGTAACGGGCATGGTTAATGTGTTTAATTGGAGTGCAATAATAGTTAAAAGACTAGTTTGATCGTTTTTAGTTTATAAAAAATAAGTGAGGTGGGTATGGAGCTTACTATTGACAAATTTGAATCCTGGTCTCCTGTAAAAGAAAGACCATTGATTATTTCAGGGCCTTGTAGCGCTGAATCAGAAGAGCAACTCATGGACACCTGTACCCAACTGTATAAGGAAGGTATCAGAGTAATGAGAGCTGGTGTGTGGAAACCAAGAACTCGTCCGGGTGGGTTTGAAGGCATAGGCAAAGAAGCCCTTGGCTGGATCCAGAACGTGAAGAAAGAGTTGGGTGTCAAATTTGCTGTTGAAGTAGCCAACCCTGACCACGTAGAGGCTTGTCTTGCTGCTGGCATCGACATCCTTTGGGTAGGTGCCCGCTCAACAGTGAACCCGTTCACCGTGCAGGAAATTGCCGACTCTCTTGTAGGCGTTGATGTACCTGTACTGATCAAAAACCCTATCAACCCCGATCTTGCATTGTGGTTGGGGGCAATCGAAAGAATTAACAAGGCCGGCATCACCAAAATTGGTGCTATCCACCGTGGTTTCTCTTCTTTCCAGAAGACGAAATATCGCAACGTGCCCGCATGGCAGTTCCCTATCGAACTAAAAAGAGAGTTTCCTGAAATGCCTTTGTTTGGTGACCCAAGTCATATTTGCGGCAACAGAGAAATGCTTTTGGACGTGGCTCAAAAAGGGCTTGATTTGAACTACGACGGTCTGATGATCGAGTCTCATAGGGATCCGGACAACGCATGGAGTGATGCCAAGCAGCAGGTGACACCTGCCCGCCTGGGTGAAATGGTAAGAGAACTGAAACCAAAAAGCGCTCATTCGACAGACGCCACTTTCAATCATTTCATGGATCAAATGCGTGATCAAATTGACAACGCCGACCGTGAAATCCTTGAAGCTTTGGCCAACAGAATGCGCCTGGTAGAGAAAATGGGTGAGTTCAAGCGTGACAACAACGTAACTATCTTCCAGGTAGACCGCTGGAATGAAATCTACAAAAGCAGAGCCGAGTGGGGCAAGTCACTTTCACTTTCTCCCGACTTTGTAGAAGAAACCTACAAGCTGATCCACGTTGCTTCTATCAAACAGCAAACTGAGATCATGGCTAAAGTACCTGCAGGCGGAGAAAAGTAAAAATGATTCTCGGTAACGTAGAAATAACGAACAACCTCCCCGAGTCATTGGGGAGGTTTTTTTCAGTCCAATCCTATTCAAAGGTGGCTGTGCTGGTGGACGAAAACACCAGGCAGCATTGCTATCCGAAAGTAGCGACTCACCTTCCCGGGCACTCGGTGATTGAAATAAAGAGCGGTGAAGAGGAGAAAACGCTGCGGACTTGTGAGCATATCTGGAACGAGCTCACCAGGCTGGAATGCGACCGAAAGGCGCTGCTTGTCAACCTTGGTGGAGGTGTGATAGGCGACATGGGCGGCTTCTGCGCTGCCACCTACAAGCGAGGCATCAAATTCCTCAATCTGCCCACTACCCTACTGGCACAAGTAGACGCCAGCGTGGGCGGCAAGCTGGGCATCGACTTCCACGGCCTAAAAAACCACATCGGCGTTTTTCAGGAGCCGGAAAGAGTCATCGTATCTTCTGGCTTTTTGGCTACGCTGCCCGAAAGAGAGCTCAGATCGGGCTTTGCGGAGGTGCTAAAGCACGCCCTGATAGCAGATGCCCGCTACTGGAAAACCCTCACTGCTAAGCCATTTGAAGAGCAGCCCTGGAACGACCATATCCAGCATTCTATTGAAGTCAAAAGCGGTGTGGTGGATAAAGACCCAAAGGAAAATGGGTTGAGAAAAATCCTGAACTTTGGGCATACCATTGGCCATGCCATAGAAACTGCCCTGCTTGATTCCGGCAACAGGTTGCTCCACGGCGAGGCCATTGCTATCGGGATGATTGCTGAAGCCTACCTGTCGACCAAAAAGACAAGACTTCTGCAAGGAAGCTACCAAGAGATTACGCAATACCTGCTGGCGACGTATCATCCGGCGCAGGTAAGTGAGGCAACGATTAAAAAAGCCGAAAGCTTGATATTACAGGATAAGAAAAATGAAAAAGCTACCATTAAGGGTAGCTTGTTGAGTGCCATTGGTCAATCAGAATACGATGTGATTATTACTTTAGGGGAAGTTAGGGAAGCCTTGGCTGAGTTCAACTCAGTGGTAAATCTTTCTTCTGCTAAATAAAAAAATGATCGTCTTCGTCTCTCTGTTTCATGGGTGTGGTTTTTGTCGATTTTGATACACGAGCTTTGTTAACCATTCCCTTGATTGGAGTAACGCCGAATACTGTAATTGCACCAATAACTGCACCGGCGAGGATGGAAGTTATGGTTTTTGATCTGTTCATAATGAAAAAGGGTTTAAAGCATTTAATCACAACAACGATGCCAGACTGCTGAAGGTTTTAAAAATTATTTTTAAGTCACCATCATCCAGCTAACATAAAGACAATTAAATCGGGTATTTCCACTAAGCATCCATGAATAAAATTTCAATTAACACCTCCGCCGCTATTCCCGCAGCATCCACCATCAACCTGAGTGCTTCCAAAAGTGAAAGTAACAGGGCCTTGATTATACAGGCACTTTCTGATGAGAAAATTGACCTCAACAACCTTTCTGATGCCCGTGACACCCAAACGATGATGCGCTTACTGGCCTCAAAAGACAAAACGTGGGACGTGCTGGACGCTGGAACAACCATGCGATTTTTAACAGCATTCCTGGCACTAACAGGGGAAAACCAAACAATCACTGGGTCGGAGCGGATGCAACAACGGCCCATCAAGCTGCTGGTAGATGCCCTTCGAGAGCTTGGAGCAAGCATCGATTACCTGAAGAATGACGGCTATCCGCCGCTTAAAGTCTCAAAATTAACTCAGCAAAAAACGGACTCCCTGAAAATACAGGGCAACATCAGCAGCCAGTACATTTCAGCCTTGCTAATGATCGCCCCTATGCTACCTAACGGTCTTACCATCGAACTGGTGGGAGATGTGTTCAGCAGACCCTACATAGAAATGACACTCGGCCTCATGCAGCAGTTTGGGGTAAAGAACGAGTGGAAGGGAAATACCATCGCTATTGCACAACAGAAATACACAGCTAATTCCTATACTATTGAGTCGGACTGGTCGGGTGCCAGCTACTGGCTAAGCATGGTATCGCTGTCTAAAAACAGCAAAGTAAACCTCACGGGGTTAAGAGAAAACTCCTATCAGGGCGACATCCGCATCAGGGAGATCATGCATGGCCTGGGGCTTACCACGAGGTTCAGCGGTGAAGAGTTTCTTATCGAGAAAAAGCCCAGCATTTCCCCCATGGTTATCGACTTTAAGACCTGCCCCGATTTGGCCCAGACAGTAATGGTGGTAGCCACAGGCCTAAAAAGCCCTATTTCAATGACGGGTCTTGAAAGCCTTCGCATTAAAGAAACCGACCGGCTGGCTGCCATGCAAACTGAGCTGGCAAAGTTTGGAGCTACGTTGGTAGAGGAAACACCCGGTTTTTGGGAATTGGAACCTCCGACCGCACTTCCTGAAGGCCCTGTCACGATTAGTACCTACGAAGACCACCGCATGGCCATGGCCTTCGCTCCACTAGCTCAAAAAGTACCTTTGATCATAGAAGAACCGGAGGTGGTGAATAAATCCTACCCGGGTTTTTGGGAGGATTGCAAAAAATACGGGCTCGACATCAAAGAAGTATAATCCATGGAGATCATCTATCAGCAAGAGCAGGATTTAAGTGGCGACGAGTTCATTGAGCTGCTGGTCAGTTCAACACTCGGCGAACGACGGCCTGTGAACGAGCCTGAGCGCATAGAAGAGATGCTCAGGCATGCCAACCTCACCATTACCGCCCGGCACAATGGAAAGCTAGTTGGGGTAAGCCGCAGCCTCACCGACTGGGTGTATGCGACCTACCTGAGCGACCTGGCGGTGCACATCGAATACCAGCACAAAGGAATTGGCAAGGAGCTCATCCGCCGGACAAAGATGCTGGCGCCAAAATCTAACGTAATACTGCTGTCGGCTCCAGCTGCGGTCGACTATTACCCTAAAATCGGGATGACACACCACGCCCATGCTTTTTGGCTGAGGGATTTAAAGGAGATAAGGTAGGCTTTCAAAAGATCAATAAGCGCCTATTCGCTCGCTCCATTATTTAATCTATCACATTTTCTTCCGATCTACGGCCTATCTTCCCTATGTCTAGTGTATAGATTTCAACTATAACCATATAGAAAATATAGATTTATACTATCGATCAGAATATTGTAGATTTGAATATCGAACAAAATAAATCTATAACTATGGAAAATAAAACACACGCAGGAGGCGCCTACGATGTAAACGCAGCGGAAATGTGCCCGTTTCTGAATGGCGAACTCAATCAAACCGCAGGTGGTGGCACATCAAATAGTGACTGGTGGCCTAACCAACTGAAAGTGAACATCCTTCGTCAGCATTCTTCCCTGTCTGATCCGATGGGCGAAGACTTCAACTACGCTGAAGAGTTCAAAAGCCTCGACCTAAAGGCTTTAAAGAAAGACCTCACTGCCCTGATGACCGACTCACAAGACTGGTGGCCAGCCGACTTTGGTCATTACGGTGGTTTATTCATTCGTATGGCATGGCACAGTGCCGGCACATACCGTATTGCTGATGGGCGTGGTGGTGCGGGAGGAGGGCAGCAAAGGTTTGCTCCTCTTAATAGCTGGCCTGACAATACCAGCCTCGACAAGGCCCGCAGACTTCTTTGGCCAATCAAGCAAAAGTATGGACGCAAAATCTCATGGGCTGACCTGATGGTTTTAACCGGCAACGTGGCACTGGAATCAATGGGCTTCAAAACCTTTGGCTTTGCCGGTGGTCGTGCTGACGTTTGGGAACCAGAGTTGGACGTATACTGGGGTGCTGAAGACACATGGCTAGGTGACAAGCGCTACACTGGCGACAGAGACCTTGAAAACCCATTGGCAGCAGTACAAATGGGACTGATTTATGTAAACCCTGAAGGGCCAAACGGCAAGCCTGATCCGCTTGCAGCTGCCAAAGATATCCGTGAGACGTTCGGTCGAATGGCAATGAATGACTACGAAACCGTGGCACTGATTGCAGGTGGCCACACATTTGGCAAAACTCACGGCGCTGGCGATGCAGCAAACGTTGGCCCTGAGCCTGAAGCAGCTGGTATTGAAGAGCAAGGTCTTGGCTGGAGAAGCAGCTACGGCTCAGGTATAGCCGGCGACGCAATTACAAGTGGTTTGGAAGTGATCTGGACAACGACGCCAACGAAGTGGAGCAACAACTTCTTCGAGAACCTGTTTGGTTACGAATGGGAGTTGACAAAGAGCCCGGCAGGTGCGAACCAGTGGAAGCCTAAGGGTGACGCAGGTGCAGGTACCGTGCCTGATCCTTTCGATCCGTCGAAGCGCAGGTCACCATCCATGCTTACTACCGACCTGGCACTAAGGGTAGATCCTGCCTACGAAAAGATTTCAAGGAATTTCCTTGAGAACCCTGATGAATTCGCAGATGCTTTTGCCAAAGCATGGTTCAAGCTTACTCACCGTGACATGGGACCACGTGCCCGTTACCTCGGCCCTGAAGTGCCAAAAGAAGAGCTGATCTGGCAAGACCCGATCCCGGCTGCGACACACAAATTAGATGATAAAGACATTGCTGCCCTGAAAGCGAAAGTACTTGCTTCAGGACTGTCCGTATCAGAGCTGGTGTCAACTGCCTGGGCTTCTGCTTCCACCTTCCGTGGATCCGACAAGCGTGGTGGTGCCAATGGAGCACGTATTCGACTTTCACCGCAAAAGAACTGGAAAGTGAACAACCCGGCTCAACTGGGTAAAGTATTGGGTAAGCTGGAAGAAATCCAAAAGGGTTTTGGTAAGCCGGTATCATTGGCTGACCTCATTGTATTGGCGGGTTGTGCGGGTGTTGAACAAGCAGCGAAAAATGCTGGGCAGGCTGTCACTGTTCCCTTCACGCCAGGACGTGCCGATGCCTCAGCTGAGCAAACTGATGTCGAATCGTTCGCCGCCCTTGAGCCGCAGGCTGATGGCTTCCGCAACTACGTGAAGAAAAAATTCACCATATCTGCCGAAGAGCTGCTGATCGACAAGGCCCAGTTGCTGACGCTGACTGCGCCAGAAATGACTGTGCTGATAGGTGGCATGCGTGTGCTTGGCACCAACTTCGACGGGTCCAAGCATGGTGTGTTTACCAATCGTGTCGGTTCATTGAGCAACGACTTCTTTGTGAACCTGCTCGACATGAGCACTACATGGAAAGCTGTTTCGGCGGATGGGGACGTATTCGAGGGACACGATGCTAAGACTGGCAAAGTAAAATATACAGCCACTCGTGCCGACTTGATCTTTGGCTCCAACTCTGAGCTTCGTGCCCTGGCTGAAGTATATGGCTGCGGCGACTCTCAGCAGAAGTTCATCAAGGACTTTGTGAAAGCCTGGGACAAGGTGATGAACCTCGACCGTTTTGATTTGGCTTAATGATGGTGTAAACATTTAAAGTGAAAAGGTGGTCTGGAAACAGGCCACCTTTTTTATGGATTAAAAAAGGTCTTTTACATTAATAACAAGCATCTTATTTACTCTGCCCCTAACGTCGAAGTGTTTACTACTGGCCAAACACCCGGTGACGGCACGCTCACTCCTTTGGTTTCTCCTCGCTGGGTATCTTGACCGAAGTAGTACAATGCCCATCCCTTGTAAGTAAGCTGGCTTTCACCAAACACGTCGATTGAACCAAAATCGCTTTTATTCGCAACGGAAACAACAGCTTTAAGTTCTTTGGCATACACGGGCCAAATGGTATTGTCAGAAAAATCGCTGGCAGTGAAAGTATTAACGTCTTTTGAGTCGTTGGTAAAGGCATACAGCGTCCTGCTCCTGTATAAATTTTTGGGCATAGCGTTACCGGCATTCTTTTTTCAAATTCAGGTTAACGTACCAGCTTTGGGCAATAATTTAGTTCAGTTGAAAAGTTCTTGAGACATTAAAACCGAAGTGAATTTCACCCTTGAAAAAATTGTTGGTCGTTTCCGACACAAAGCCCTTCGGCACCATAGAGGTGGCATTGGTGAACTGAAGCTGGAACACGTGTCCGCCCGTTTCAATATCGACCCCTATGGCCAGCGCATTCTGTGTGTTTTCATTGAGGTGCTGAAACTGATAATAATATTCAGCGCAAAGAGCCACCCGCTGCGAAAGCTTGATGCGTCCGCCAACACCCAAGGCAAAAATGTCATTGTTCAGATCCGTTTCGCCAATCAGATTCCGGTGCACCCAGGTAGGCATCAGTTGGAGCGAAAGGCCATTGTTAAACTTTCTGGCCAGCAAAAGCTGATGCGTAAAAGCAAGCTTGTCAGTAAACTGTAGATCGTACGTCGGATCCTTCAGGGTCTTCAATGCCACAGAGCTCAGCCACGTGGCGGACAGTGGGACACTGCCTTTGCCTGTCGACTGACGAAGCAGGCGGTATTTGGCAAACCCATCATAGGTCTTTTCAAAAGAGCTCCTGCCAACGCCCACATAGAGCCTGTCGGTGAGGGCATACTCCAGCCCAATGCGTACCAGGGCGTTGTCCAGCCCAAAAAGCTCATAGGCTCCACCGTCGATAGTACCAAACCGGTGCGCTATGATAAAATCCATCACACCTTGTTTTCTGGTTTCAATGGAATGACCGTTGATCAGTCTGGTGCCTTTGAAGGTGGCATCCACCAGGGTTTTCTGATCGGCCTGTTCTGCTTCCAGGCCAGCAAGAAGATCATCCTGGGCCAGCAGCGGCATAGCCAATGCCAGCGAGATGAGGGTTGAAGTGATCTGCTTTACCATCATTTTGGACGTGAAAAATTAAAAAATGCCTTTACTTCGACTACCTCCGCAATGTTCTTGAACACAATAGTGGGTATCTCAATATCAAAATCAGCCACCGACAGATTGAAGGCGGTATTAGCTTTCAAGTCTTTACCAGAAACATCAAATTTGATGGTTGTCTTCAGTGGCTTCTTCACTCCGTGGATTTCTATTTCCCCGTCAGCCTCTGCTTCAAAGCTCCCGTTTTTCGAAAAATCGAGGGCTGCGAAGTTGCTGATAACACCCTTGAATGTCGCTCTCGGAAATTTGTCCGACTCAACATAGTTTTCGTTGAAGTGCTCCTCCATCAGGCTCTTATCAAAGTGGAACCCCTTCATAAGCATCGACACTGCCAATGTCCCTTTATCAAGGTCTATAGCGCCCAGTACTTCTTTGTTAGTGGCTTCAATATTTTCCAATGGCGCTTCAGAAAAGAAGGTGGCGGTTCCGCTACGATCTACCATCGGGCCCTGCGCCATCGCCAGCCCGGCAGTGATCAGGCCAATAATGATTGTTATAATTTCACGCTTCATAGTATGTGTGTTCTTAGTCTAAAAATTAGGTATACCATTGTTGCAGCAGGTATTCCTTGCTATTTGTTGTCACTAAAAGTGATTTATCTATCAGTTTTGCGGAGCTCCATCATCCACCCAGCAGGCAATAGCATCTTTTTGTGCCTGAGTAAGCGTCGACCCTCTGGGCATTGATCCACTCGCTGTTCTCGCTTTGATGGAGCTGGCTCTGGCTTGAATGGTAGCAAAAGACCTCAGGTCGGGAGAGATGCTGCCGTTGTGGCAACCCGAAACCGCACAGCTGTTTTCAATAATGTTTTTGACAGAGTTCTCGTAGCTAACGCCCGCCAACACCTCCACACTCTCGATGATCTCACAACCCTGCTGGTCTGCTATTTTCACGGTATAAGTACCCCTGGTCAGGCCAGAAAAAGTCCTCCCCGTCTGAGGCTGGCCTTCGTTGATACTGTAGAGGTAGGGCTCCACGCCCCCGGAGGCCAACACCTCAATTTTCCCCTCTGTTGAACCACATCCCGACTCCTTCACCACAATTTCCTGCAGGTTAACCCCCTCCTGGTTTTGAATCGGAATAGTTACCTCACTTGAGCAGCCTTTCGCATCAGTCACTACCACTACATAGTTTCCCGCTTCGAGACTGCTAAACACACCATCCGCATTTGTGCCAGCTTCTGAGGTATATACATAAGGAGGCTCACCTCCGGAGGCATTTACCCTGAAGCGCCCAACGGCGGCACCACATTCAGTTGCAACGCTTTCCAATACCTCTATCATCACCGGCGACACGGAGCAGTCTACCTGTGGTTCCGCCTGATCCCAGGTACAGGACACGGTGGTGAGAAAAAATAGCACGCTAACAGTGCCAAGAGTTAACTTTGTTGTCATCAGTAAAAAATGTTTTTTGCTAGCATCCTCTGTCCAGTTTTTAAAAAGAAGGATAGCCAAAAGTTGCTTTGGCCATTTACCTTCGTCTCCAACGTAAACCAAAAACCCGCTGGCAGCACCCAGGAGTAATGCTTTTAGTATTATTTGATGACAAAATTAGATATAACCAATAGCGTGTGGCTAGCACAATACCGCCAATTGTGTTAACATTTCCGACATAGGGTGTAACAAAACCGACAAAACGTGGCAGTTCCTACGCTGATAATCAGCGGCTTAGTAGTAAAAGATCGGAAGGACTTGATCCAAACTCTTTTTTGAAGCATTTAGAAAAATAGGACGGATTGGCAAAGCCTGTTTTAAAAGCCGCTTCTGCAATCCCAAACTCACTACCCATGAGCAGCTCCTTCGCACGGTGCAACCGCACAGAGGTAATCAGCTGGTTGGGCGACTTATTGGTGACCGCCTTCAGCTTGCGTTGGAGTTGGCGCTCGCTGATGCCAATTTCCCGGCAAAGCATTTCCACACCAAAGTGCTCGTTGGCCAAATGGGTGTCGATACTTTGAAGCACGTTTTCCAGGAAGGAGTCATTTTGCAACACCTTCTTCGGAGAAATTTGTCCCGCTTTTTCATCCGCACTGAGCGGATCGGTTACACTGAACAGCAGAAACGACTCGCCGGAAAGTGTTTCGTACACTGCTTTGTACTGCGTAAAACTCACACCTGCTCCCGATAGGAGGCTTTTCACAGTTTGTGTGACAAGGATCTGGCTGGGTTTCGCTAGCTGAAGCATGGCATCGACAAAGGCCTCGGTTTCACCGCTGATGAAGTGGGCCTCATCTACCGCCCCCTCTCTGATGTGAATACCGATGGCCAGCCGGGCAGGCATGGTCCGAATGGCATCCACGAGATCGATACTACAATGAACGGCCTTGCTTGGCCCTTCAAATATAGCGATGAATGTCTGGCGGTTGTATTGAATCACCTTACCCCGATATTGTTCCACAAATTGGCGAATCAGCTCCTCGGGATTGGCATCGACGTTTTCTAAAGAAATTATTCGGGCAGCAACTATGGTGAAGAGCTGCTCCTGGTAGTTTCGGATCGGCTTCACTCCTAAGATAAAGGTCTTCATTGTTTCCAGCACCTCTTTTGTATTACCTACCCAAAAAAGATGATCCCTTCCGCCAAACTCAACGAACCTGGCTCCCTGAATACGTTCAGCAATGAACCGCCCTTCTTCAATTTTCACATCAATATCGTGGGTGCGCTGCATCAGGAGCGTTGGCACTTTGATGGTGCCGAGAATATCAATGATATCTACCTCCGTATTCATTTTGGTGAGCACCATTGCGGCACTCGGACTGGCCCCCGAACGAAAGTAGCTGGCCAGCCAGTCCATGAAAACCTGATCATTGGCTTTGGAGGGAGCGAGTGACTCAAGCCCCATATCCCCACTTCCCCAATTGTTTTCGATCATGTCATACACCACCTGACGCTCTTCGTCGGTGGGTGCCCAGGGGTAGTCGGGCGCATAGCGGCGCTTGGCAAATACGCCAAAAGTAATGAGTGAAATGGTTCTGTTGGGGTAGGTAGCAGCAAAGAGTGCCGACACGGAGCCGCCCTCTGAATGTCCAAACAAAACGGCTTTTTGCGACCCAACGGCGTCCATTACGGCACGGATGTCGTCCATCCGCTCTTCCAGCGTGGAAAGCTCCACCACACGATCCGACAAGCCGGTACCTCGTTTGTCAAACAGAATAACCCTGGCTATCTTGCCCAGTTCCTGTAGAAAGTCGACCAGCTCAGGGCAGGCCCACATCCAGTCAATGTTGGACACCCATCCCGGAATATAAACCAGGTCGATTGATCCAGAGCCAAAAACCTGGTAAGCAATATTGATACGGCCGCTTTTTGTATACTGAGTGGCTGGTTTCATAACTATTTGATACTTTGTAACAGTTAAGATTACAATTATAGTATAAATACCGCCAAGGACAGAGCGTCGCATTTCCCGTTTAAGCCTCTAATGAATCAGTCAGAAGTGCTCAAACATATCCCATAATTACATATTGGCCAGTTATCTACGCAAAAAGGGCAGGTTAAATACTAACCTGCCCTGGAGTCTGATGGGAAAAAAATGCAGAGAAAACAGTTAAAAAAAATAATGCGATCCACCCACAGGATGAGCCCTTTCTTTGAATAGCTTGTTGCGTTTTTGTGAGTGCAAAGGTAGTGGGTAGGCGGAGGAGACAACTACAAAAAATCCGGCGAATCCATTCACTTTTCCGACAGCGGCGTAGTAAAAAGCCGACGTGTTGGAAAATTTCCGACGCCAACAACTTAAAGAATAAGTAAGGCCGGCCTTTCAGAAGGAGTTGATCAGATCCAAAGTGGCATACTCAGGGTGAATGTGAATAAGCTGCGAAGCGGAAAACACAACTGTCGTCTTTGCACCTCCCTCAATTGTCTCCGTTGGCAGCATACCTCGTCTATCACTTAATCAGCAGCACCCTGGGATTGATCGGGTACAGCCATTCGACGCCTCTGGCAGTAATGATGGCATCATCTTCCAGCGCCACTCGTAGCTTTTTACCGCCCCACTCGGGCACTTTGGTGTAAGCGAAAAACTCAATAGAAAGCAGGTTGGAGGGCTTGATCTCGTACCCCAACTGCACCGGATTGAAAAAAGCAATGGACGGCCCGATACCATGCCCCCAGTTGCCTACCGAGTGGCAGCCAATGATTACATCCGTTTTGTCAAGCTCAGTGGGTTTGTTGAACCCGGCCATCTTATTGAAGCCAGCCGCAGTTAATGCATCATAAACAGCGTCTTCTGCTTTTTGTGCCGTCACTCCTGGTTTGATCGTCTTCTTTACAACATCCCGCACTTTCACGGCCTGATCGAACGCATTCTGGATGCCAGGAGGGACTCCCGTTTCTCCCTCCTTCAGCACATAAGCCATCCGTTTCATATCAGTATACATGTTCATGAGTCCCACACCCCAGTCGATGAAAAGTACGTCACCTCGCTGAATAATGCGGTCGGTAGAAGTGGCGGCAATGCCCTCAGGGCCGGTGACATACACTGAAGGCATGCCAAACGACGACTCCAGGTTGTGTTTGAATTGCTGCTCCTTCAGCCACCAGGCCACGTCTTCGAGCGTAGTTACTCCCGGGGTAATCACTTCGTTGGAAAAAGCCCTCTCGGCGAGGGTGTACGACAGCTCTCCGGCCTCTCCATAGATCGCTATTTCGCTGGCCACCCGCCTCGACCTGAAGTCGGACGCCAGCTTCTCGGCCGACACAAACCGCTGCTCGTACTTCTTGCCCAGCACTTCCGCCAGCTCCAGGTAGCCTGAATGACTGAGGCCATCGGCACCGCCAATGTTTTTTGACATATTGAGGCCGATCCGTTTAGGATCTCTGGCCTCCACAAAAGCCTTCAGCTCGCTGGACGAACCGAAGTAATCGTAGGTCCCACCTTCTTCCAGCAGATAGCCGTCGATGCCCAGCACGGATCGCTCGATGCGGTCGCCCCCACGATCGGTGAAAATGTAGTAGCCCACACTGCCGACGTAGCCTTCGCCCATGTCAGGATACAGCGGATCGAAATTCCCCTCCCGGTTCATGATGATCCACATATCGATATTGTTCTCCCTCATGGCTTCGGGCAGTACCAGGTCAAACTTGTCGTTCCGCACCTGGTTCATTTTGCGCCACCGGCGCATGGCTTCCTGGCTGAAAGAGCTGGTGCTGAGAAGCAGCATAAAGAAGGCGAGTAGTATTCTCATGGTTGAATGGCTGTTTAAGAGTACTGTGCTAATTAGGAATTTCCTGCGTTTTGCGCTACTGAGAAGTGATGTATGGGAGTTGAGGTCGTTAAACAAGGCAAGGCACACTTGAACCCAGCGCTATACCGATGTCATTCTACACCTGGATGAACAGATAACCACGGCAAGACGCACTCCCATCCACCGCTAGAAACAAGCGAATCTACGGCGAGATTCGTTCCCGTCTACAGCTAAATCCAGGTCGCCCTACAGCAAGTTCAAGATATTCGATGCGCATAAGACATACATATCGGTGGGCATCAAGTGAGTAGTTTGATGCCCATCAAACGGATGAATCTAGCGCTGGAGGGGAACGTGTGGCAGGGAGAAGAGAAAGCCACCTCGTTTGTTTAATATACGAAAAACAGGCTGTAAAGGGTATGCTCTTAGCAACTCAAAGAAAAAACCGATATTGTAGGTAAGTTCAACAGCTCACAACGCCATTTTACCATGATAAAACTCGTACCTACACTTTCGCTGGTTGTTTTCATTATCCTATTCAGCTGCCAAAGCTCTTCTGAAAAACAAGACTGGCAGATTCTTTTCAATGGAGAAGACCTGACGGGCTGGGACACCTACCTGGGCCAGGAATGGACTCAAGTCAATGATTCTACTTTCCGGCCTGCGGGGGAGCCTGTGGGCCTGAACAAAGATTCTAAGGGCATCTTCAGCGTAGCAAAAGTTGATCAACAAAATGCCATTCGTGTCTCAGGCGAGCAGTGGGGAGGGATTTCTACCACCAGCGAATTCAGCAACTATCACCTGAAGCTACAGTTCAAATGGGGAGAGGCCAAACACCGGCCGAAAGATAATGCCAAGCGAGACAGCGGCTTGCTGTACCACGCCGTAGGTGTACATGGAGCTGACGGCGGCTTCTGGATGCGCTCGCAGGAGTTTCAGGTGCAGGAAGGTGACACTGGCGACTACTGGGGTGTGGCTGGTGGCGTGATGGACGTGCCTACCCGGCAGGAGGGCGAAAACTACATTTATGAAGCTGCTGCCACCATGCGAGTCTTTAGCGAGAAAAGTGATATTGGCAGGCACGCCACCAAACATCCCGATGCTGAAAAGCCAACAGGTGAGTGGAATACACTGGAGTTGATTTGCTTTGGCGACACAGCCATCCACATCGTGAACGGCCAGGTGGTGATGGCGCTGTACCACTCCCGCCAGCTCACTGACTCTGGCGAGCAGCCTCTGAAGAAGGGAAAGATCCAGCTTCAGTCGGAAGGCGCTGAGTTGTTTTACAAGGACATTATGATCAAGCCGATCATTGAGATGCCTGAGGGGGTAAATTAAAGAGGTTACTTTCTGCGCTTATGCAGATAGCAACCTCTTTAACTATTACTTGATATACCTGAAATCGTGCCCGGCTGGCAACTGAACAAGAAAATCGTGCATGAGCTTAATCACGTTTTCCACGTCGTCTTTGTGGGCGGTTTCTACCGTAGTATGCATGTATTTCAACGGCAAAGAAATAAGCGCCGAGGCCACGCCTTCTGCCGAATAGGCAAAAGCATCAGTGTCAGTACCCGTCGCTCTGCTTGCTGAGGCTCGCTGGAAGGCAATCTTGTTTTTATCGGCCACATCAATCACCATTTTCAACAAGTTGTTCTGCACCGCCGGCCCATAAGTCAAAACTGGTCCCTTGCCTGCTTTCAGATCGCCTTGCTGCTTTTTGTCGTACATGGGCGCATGAGTGTCGTGGCACACGTCGGTAATGATGGCTACATCCGGCTTGATGCGCCTGGAAATCATTTCAGCCCCTCTCAGTCCGATTTCTTCCTGCACGGCGTTCACCACATACAAGCCAAACGGCAGCTTCACCTTCGACTCCGCAATTCTTCTGGTGGTTTCGGCGATCATAAAACCACCCACTCTGTTGTCGAGCGCTCTACCGCACAGGTAATGCTCACCCAGCTCTATCAGCTCATCTTCGAACGTCATCACGCTGCCTACATGCACGCCCGCCTTTTCCACTTCGTCTTTTGAGGTAGCTCCAATGTCCACAAAGATGTTTTTTAATGTCGGGCTTTCTTCTTTGGCAGAGTCTCTCACGTGGATAGCCGGCCAACCAAACACCCCTTTCACAATTCCTTTGTCCGTATGAATGTTCACCCTTTTGGAAGGAGCAATCTGATGATCGGAACCACCGTTTCTTCTCACGTAGATATAGCCATCGTCGGTAATGTAATTTACAAACCAGGCGATCTCGTCAGCATGCGCCTCAATCACCACCTTGTAAGGCGCATCGGGGTTAATCACACCCACCACCGTTCCGTAGGTGTCGGAAATATAGGTATCGATATAAGGCTTCATGTACTCCAGCCATATATGCTGGCCCGACGACTCAAAACCAGTCGGTGATGCATTATTTAAGTATTTGAATAGAAAATCTCTGCTCTTCTTGTCCATTGTCAATTGCTTATCTCTTGTTTTTGTTATTTATATCCAGCGAGTATTCCTGCATACTAAAGCGGAATATTGCCGTGCTTCTTTCTTGGAAGTGTGTCTACCTTGTTCTTCAGCATCTCAAACGCTTTCATTACTTTGATTCTTGTTTCGTGCGGCATAATGACTTCATCAATATACCCCCTGGCAGCAGCTTCGTACGGATTCGCAAATCGGTTGGTGTATTCTGCCACTTTCTCGTCGAGCTTAGCAGCAGGGTCAGATGCTTTGGCGATTTCACCCTTGAAAATGATCTCAGCGGCACCTTTCGCCCCCATTACAGCTATTTCCGCTGTCGGCCAGGCAAAGTTCATATCGGCACCAATATGCTTGCTGTTCATCACGTCGTAGGCGCCACCATAGGCCTTTCGGGTGATCACAGTGACTCTCGGCACTGTCGCCTCTGAGAAGGCATAGAGCAGCTTGGCTCCATGGTTGATGATGCCATGCCATTCCTGGTCGGTGCCTGGCAAAAAGCCGGGAACATCCACCAGCACCAGCAATGGGATATTGAAGCAGTCGCAAAACCGTACAAACCTGGCAGCCTTGGTAGAGGAGTTGATGTCGAGCACGCCCGCCAGCGACGCCGGTTGGTTGCCTACGATGCCGACGCTTTTCCCTCCTATCCTCGCAAACCCAACGATAATATTTTCTGCATAGTTTTTATGCACCTCCATAAAACTTCCCTCGTCTGCAATTTCACTCACCACTTCCCGCATATCGTAAGGTTGGTTAGGGTTGTTGGGGAGGATCTTGTCCAGTGCGGGCCGCTTCTCATCGGACGACTGGTAGTTAACTGCCGGAGCCTCATCCTCGCAGTTTTGTGGCATGTACGACAAAAGCTGTTTGATATTGTTGATGCACTCCACCTCGTTGGCACAAGAGAAGTGCGTTACGCCGCTTTTGGTTGAGTGGGTGCTTGCGCCACCAAGCTCTTCCGAGGTCACGTCTTCCTGGGTCACCGTTTTAACCACGTTAGGCCCGGTCACGAACATGTAGGACGTGTCCTCCACCATCAAAATGAAGTCGGTGATAGCTGGTGAATACACTGCACCGCCGGCACAGGGCCCCATGATGGCCGAAATCTGTGGTACCACGCCAGAGGCCCTGGTGTTTCGGTAGAAAATATCCGCATAACCTGCGAGCGACACCACGCCTTCCTGTATCCTGGCACCGCCTGAGTCGTTGAGCCCGATCACGGGTGCACCATTCTTCATGGCCAAATCCATGATCTTTACGATCTTCTCTGCAAATGTTTCGGACAGCGACCCACCAAACACTGTGAAGTCCTGACTGAATACATACACCAGCCTGCCGTTCACATTGCCATACCCGGTGACAACCCCGTCACCGAGGTATTTCTCTTTGTCCAGCCCAAAATCCGAAGATCGGTGCACCACCAGCTTGCCAATTTCCTCGAAGGTTCCTTCATCAATCAGGAGCTCAACTCTTTCTCGGGCAGTTAGCTTTCCCTTTTCATGCTGCCTGGCTATCCTGCCTTCACCCCCGCCCAGCAATGCCTGCTCGTTCAACTCCTGAAGTCTGCTAAATTTTTCGTCGGTGGTAGCTAAATGAATTTTGGGAGGTCGCTGTTCCATTATGTAGGGGTTAATTGCCAAAGATATTGTGGAATACGCTAAAAACGAACTCAAACGAACGGTATATGACCCACCGGTTAAATTTTGACGGTATATGCTTAGTGGTATGATAAAGTGTTATCTTGCGCCAATTTTTAGCACAGCTGAGGGACTAAATCATGAAAGTCGGAATCATTGACATGGGTACGAATACCTTTCACCTGCTCGTTGCGGAAGTGAGAGATCATGATTTCACCATCCTTTTTAAAGAGAAGCTGCTGGTAAGAATTGGCGAAGGCGGCATTTCACACGGTCTGATTACGGAAGAAGCCACGCAAAGGGCGCTGAAAGCACTGGAAAGATTCAACGAAGTGCTGAAGGCTGAAAAAGTGGATGAGGTTTTTGCCACCGCCACCAGCGCCATCCGAAATGCGAAGAACGGTGTGGAGTTCGCAGAGAGAGTTCAGCGTGAGTTGGGCATCGAAGTCCGGATTATCTCTGGGGACGAAGAAGCCGAAACAATCTATTACGGTGTTAAAAAGGCCATTCCTATGGCAGATGAGCCTGTGCTCATCATGGACATTGGCGGTGGCAGCATTGAGTTCATTATCGGCAACCAATCGGAAATCTTCTGGAAGAGGAGCTTCGAAATAGGTGGGCAGCGCCTCATTGACCAGTTTCACAGCCACGACCCCATTTTACCAGAAGAAGTCATCAATCTACAAAGTTACCTGGCCATGAATCTGGAGCCACTTTTCGAAGCATGTGCTACATACAAACCGCAAACGCTGGTAGGTTCATCGGGCACCTTCGATACATTGAGCGATATTTATATGCTCGATAATAAAATCGAAAAGAATCCACTTGGCACCGAATTTCCCTTTACACTGGACGCATTCGAGGGCATCTATGAGAAGATGATCTCTTTCAACAGGCAGGAAAGAATGAGCGTGCCTGGCATGATTGAAATGCGGGTGGACATGATTGTGGTGGCGAGCATCCTCATTCACTTTATCAATCAAAAGCTCGACATCAAAAACATCCGGGTTTCGGCCTACGCTTTGAAAGAAGGCGTCCTTCTGAAGACCATTCATTCCCTCTACAAAAAGAGGGTTTAATCCCTCGTAAAATTATTGGTCAAATATTCTGTTTCTGATTGGGTAGCACCTCTTCTATCTCTATTTTTACCTCCCAGAAATCAGATCACATGTTTACATATCAGCAGTTACTTTCCTTCACCGAAAACATACTTCTCGCCATTGGCCACTCTAAAGAAAATGCTACTCTTGGAGCTAAGGTCCTCCTCAGCGCCGACCTCCGGGGCGTTGACTCGCATGGCGTAGCCCGGCTGTCTGGCTATGTAAGGCTTTGGGAAGCTAAGAGAGTGAATGCCACCCCCAACATTAAGATCGTGCATGAGACGCCCTCGACAGCGGTAGTCGACGGCGACAGTGGGCT
Source organism: Imperialibacter sp. (assembly GCF_040222385.1). Lineage (GTDB taxonomy): Bacteria > Bacteroidota > Bacteroidia > Cytophagales > Cyclobacteriaceae > Imperialibacter. The sequence goes on along the minus strand of NZ_JAVKDF010000023.1, from coordinate 101,494 downwards.
GGGACTGGTTGTTGCCCCCTTTGCTATGAAAGTGGCGATAGAGAAGGCTGAGAAAGTAGGCACTGGATGGGTCTCAGTGAAAGGATCCAACCATTTTGGCATTGCCGGCTACCATAGCATGATGGCGCTGGAAAAAGACATGATTGGCATTTCCATGACCAACGCCAGCCCGCTGGTAGCACCAACATTCAGCACCACAAGATTACTGGGTACTAACCCCATTTCGGTGGCCATTCCCGCCAAAACACAGCCACCATTCGTTGCCGATATGGCCACCACCACAGCGGCCAACGGCAAGCTGGAAATTTTGCAAAGAAAGAACCTGGATGCCCCACTAGGCTGGGTACAGGAAAAAGACGGTACTCCTACAACCAATGCCAACGGCGTGAAAGACGGCGGTGCGCTACTTCCACTTGGTGGTGACAGAGAACACGGCTCACACAAGGGCTACTCGCTGGGTGCCATTGTCGATATTTTCTCAGCTGTACTATCGGGTGCTAACTACGGCCCCTGGGTGCCTCCATTTGTAGCCTTTCTCTCTCCACCTGCTGATCCAGTGGGTGAAGGCATCGGCCACTTCTTTGGCGCCATGCGTGTCGACGCTTTCCGTCCTGCTGACGAGTTTAAGGAGCATATGGATAATTGGATTAGCACGTTCAGAAAAGCTGAAACAGTGAAAGGGCAAGACAGGGTGCTGATACCAGGCGACCCGGAAAGAGAAATGGAAAAGGAAAGAATGGAAAGCGGTATCCCGCTTCTGCCTCCAGTGGAGAAAGATTTAAGAGAGCTCGGCGAGAAACTTGGAGTGGCCTTTTAGAAGGTAAAGCCTACCCTTAATACTATCGGGCTGTTGTAGGGAGATCGGATGTCGTCGTACAGCAGATTGTATAGTGCGCTTATCATAAAGCCACCGCCACTTCTTCCTATTGGCTGAAAAAGCCCACCGCCAGCAAACAAACCAGGCACCCACTGCCTTACTACATCGTCATTGGCATTATAAAACTGTAGATTGAGATTTTCAAATTCACCGTGTACAAAGAACTGGCGACCAATATTCCTTCTTACAAAGGTGCGCCATCCATAGTTTGAGTAAGAAGCATTATAGTACTTGAAGTTGATGTACTGGTAGGTAACACCAAGTCCTGCTGAAAGCTTCGGTGTAATCATGTAGCCTGCCAGCGGAGAAAGGTCGACAAACGTCACAGAACCAAACTGAGCTCCAAAGTTGCCGCCGAGGTATACCCTGTCAAAGAAACTGCTGTTCTCCTGATCGTATTCCTTTTGGGCAAACGATGAAAACGAAATGAAAAATAGAATGAAAGCTGCGATTAATGATTTCATGCGGTAAACAACGTTGTATTCCGTAATAACACCTGTCTACTCTTCCGCCACTATGATGTATAAGTCCTCGGTGGGCTTTTTCATCATGTAGCGCTCTCTGGCAAACTTCTCGAGCAGGTCGCTATCGCTAAGCAGCTCGTGCCGGTCTTGCCTTACCTCTTCGATTTTCTCCATATAATACTCCTTCTGAGCCTCCAGGTCACTCAACTTCCGACTTAGGCGCAGTTGCGTAAAAACATCGTTGGAGTCCAGGAAAAGCATCCAAATAAGGAAAAAGAAGGTGAAGAGGAAATAGAAGTTCCTCGTGTAGGGGGGCAGATTCTTGAAAAACCTCGAAATCATACTGGAAATGTAGTCTATTTCCCAAAAATAAAAAAATCCCGGCAACATGCGAAGCGCACGACAGCCGGGATTTTACGCAATGGTCTTAATTATTTTTTAACAGGGAAATAAGCTGTTTCTCCCAATTCCTCTTCGATCCTAAGCAACTGGTTGTACTTAGCCATCCTGTCGGAACGTGAAAGAGAACCAGTCTTGATCTGCCCGGCATTGGTAGCCACGGCAATATCAGCGATGGTAGCATCTTCCGTTTCACCCGAGCGGTGAGAAATAACAGCTGTCCAGCCAGCTTTGTGTGCCATTTCAATAGCTGCAAGTGTTTCTGTCAAAGAACCGATTTGGTTGACTTTGATAAGAATGGAGTTGCCACACTTCTCGTTGATCGCTCTTTCAAGGAACTTCACGTTGGTCACCAAAAGGTCGTCACCAACGATCTGGCACTTATGTCCGATTTTCTCGGTCAAAAGTCTCCAGCCTTCCCAGTCATTTTCAGCACATCCGTCTTCGATGCTATCAACAGGATATTTCTCAACAAGCTCAGCAAGGTATTCAACCTGCTCAGCAGTTGTTCTTACTTTGCCAGAGTCACCTTCAAATTTCTTGTAGTTGTATTTGCCGTCCTCATAGAACTCAGATGCAGCGCAGTCAAACGCAATCATTACGTCTTTTCCAGCCTTGTATCCTGCCTTCTCAATCGCCTTCAAAATATCGGCAAGGCCTTCTTCTGTTCCACCTGAAAGGTTAGGAGCAAATCCACCTTCGTCTCCTACGGCAGTGCTCAGTCCTTTGTCGTGAAGAATCTTCTTAAGGGCATGGAAAATCTCAGCACCCATTCTAAGCGCCTCGCTATAAGTAGGGGCACCTACAGGACGAATCATAAATTCCTGGAATGCGATGGGCGCATCTGAGTGAGAACCACCATTGATGATGTTCATCATTGGCACTGGCAACGTGCTTGCGTTAGGTCCACCAAGGTATCTGAATAGAGACTGTCCTGACTCTTGTGCTGCTGCCTTAGCAACTGCCAGAGAAACACCAAGAATAGCGTTAGCACCCAGCTTTCCTTTGTTGGGCGTGCCATCCAGCTCAATCATTATCTTGTCGATAAGCTTCTGGTCGAAAACACTAAGGCCAATCAGTTCGCCGGCTATTTTCTCGTTCACGTTTTCAACAGCCTTGAGCACACCTTTTCCAAGGTATTTCGACTTGTCACCGTCTCTAAGCTCAACGGCCTCGTGCGTACCTGTAGAAGCACCAGACGGCACCGCCGCTCTGCCCATAATTCCATTTTCAGTGTAGACATCTACCTCAATAGTAGGATTGCCCCTGGAGTCAAGAATCTGCCTTGCGTGAATTCCTTCAATTAAACTCATTATGTTTTTAGTTTAGATGTTCAACGAACTGATCAAATAAATACCTGGAGTCGTGCGGCCCCGGAGAAGATTCCGGATGGTACTGCACAGAAAATACTTTCTTGCCCTTCAATTTCATGCCCGCCACTGAACTGTCGTTCAAATGTATGTGCGTTAGTTCAGCAACGGAAGAGCTTTTCAGCTCGTCCATGTTTACTGCAAACCCATGGTTTTGCGACGTAATCTCGCTCTTTCCCGACACAAGGTTCTTCACAGGGTGATTGAGCCCCCGGTGGCCATGGTGCATCTTAAAGGTGCTGATACCGCAGGCAAGCGCTAAAATCTGGTGCCCAAGGCATATGCCGAACAACGGTTTGTCCGCTGCAAGAATTTCTTTTACTGTGGTGACTGCGTAATCCATTACCGAAGGGTCGCCAGGGCCGTTTGAAATGAAGTACCCTGTCGGCTTCCATGCCTCCATTTCTTTGAAGGTGGTTTGCGCCGGAAACACTTTACAATATATGCCTCGGGCTGCCATGTTCTTGAGAATCGATTGCTTAATGCCAAGATCAAGCACCGCCACTTTCATTTTGTTGTTTTCGTCGCCGAAGGTGTAAGCCTCTTTTGTGGTCACTTTAGAAGACAGCTCAAGCTTGTCCATTGACGGCACCTGCTTAAGCTTAGCCATCAATTCCGCTTTGTCAAAAATCTCCGAAGAGATAATTGCGTTCATCGCTCCTTTGCTCCTTATGTGCCTTACGAGGCTCCGGCTATCAAGCCCCGAGATACCGACTGTATTGTGTTTGACAAAATAGTCATTGAGGCTCGAGTCAGCCGTTTTGCGGCTAAACAACTTCGAAAACTCGTTCACAACCACCCCACTGATTTTCGGTGTAGCCGATTCCTGCTCATCCCCATTCACTCCATAGTTACCGATATGAGACGCTGTGTTCACCACAATCTGGCCGAAGTATGACGGATCAGTATAAATCTCCTGATAGCCGGTCATGCCTGTGTTAAAGCAAATCTCCCCTCCGCTCGTTCCAATTTTACCGATAGCGTCGCCCTCGTACAAGGTTCCGTCTTCCAGAAGTAAAACAGCACGTGGATTCGGTGTGTATTTCATGTGTATGCAGCGTTTACCTTTGTATAACTAGTGTGATTTATTTGACAGCTTACCAGCTTTCAAAACTAATTAGCCAGCTTGACATTAGAGGCGAATAAGCAGGCACAAAAATAGAAAGAATTTTCTAAGACCCACCGCTTCAAAACAAAAAAGGGTTGACAAAAGCCAACCCTTTCAATTGAAATATTCTATTTTCTAATTATTTCTTCTCTTCTTCGGCTGAGTCGTCAGCGCTGGCCTCATCAGTACCTTCTTCAGGTGCTTCGGCAGCTGCTTCTTCAGTAGTTTCAGCAGCAACTTCTTCAACAGCCCCTTCGGCTACCGGAGCTTCTTCCACAACTACTGCATCTGTAGCAGACGCTTTAGCTTCGTCAGCACCAGCAGCAGCCTTGCTACGACGTGTTCTCTTAGCCTTAGGCTTCGCTGTAGCTTCTCCAATCAGCAATTCATTGAAGTCAACAAGCTCCATCATACAGATTTCTGCGTTGTCACCAAGTCTGCTACCCAAACGGATGATCCTTGTGTAGCCACCTGGGCGACTCGCAGTTTTTTCAGCCACAGGGCCAAACAGCTCCTGTACAGAATACTTGTTTTGCAGATAAGAGAAAACAATTCTTCTATTGTGAGTAGAATCGTCTTTTGTCTTTGTGATCAATGGCTCAACATACTTTCTAAGTGCCTTGGCCTTAGCGACAGTTGTTGTTATGCGCTTATGAAGAATCAGCGAAGACGCCATGTTAGAAAGGAGCGCCTTTCTGTGGCTTGCTGTCCTACCTAAGTGATTTATTTTTTTACCGTGTCTCATGATAAATTAATCCTCCTCTAATTTGTACTTACCCAGGTCCATACCAAAAGTAAGTCCTTTCTCCTGTACAAGTTGTTCCAACTCAGCAAGCGACTTCTTACCGAAGTTTCTGAATTTCATCATATCAGAAATTTCAAGTCTTACAAGATCTCCCAATGACTTAACATCAGCAGCCTTCAGACAGTTGTAAGCTCTAACAGATAGATCCAGGTCGTTCAGCGCCGTCTTCAAAAGCTTGCGCATGTGAAGAAGTTCCTCATCAACGGCATCTGGCTCCTTGGCATCGGCTGCTTCAAGCACCATGCTCTGATCAGAAAACAACATGAAATGTTGGATAAGTATATTAGCTGCTCCCTTAAGAGCTGCTTCAGGGTGAATAGAACCGTCAGTTTCGATGTCAAGAATCAACTGCTCGTAGTCAGTCTTTTGCTCAACCCTGGTATTCTCCACGCTATATTTTACGTTCTTAATAGGAGTAAAAACAGAGTCAATCGGAATATATCCGAAAACCTGATCGCCAGATGGTTTGTTCTCATCCGCAGCGACATAGCCTCTACCCTTTTCGATTGTAACTTCTATCTCGAATTGTGCACTCTGATCAAGGTTACAGATTACCAACTCAGGGTTCAATACTTCAAATGAAGAAGTGAACTTGCCGATGTCGCCAGCTGTAAACTTAGCTTGCTTCGATATAGAGACAGTGACTTTATTGTCTACCATGTCAGCAATCTTTTTGAACCTAACCATTTTGAGGTTCAGAATGATTTCTGTTACGTCTTCCATAACTCCCTCAATTGTAGAGAATTCATGCAAAACTCCTGGTATTTTTATTGCTGTAATTGCATAGCCTTCAAGAGAGGAAAGAAGTATTCTTCTCAGTGCGTTACCAATGGTAACTCCGTATCCTTTCTCGAGCGGTTTAAAGGTGAAAAGCCCATGAAAATCATCGGCCTTTTCCATAACCACTTTCTCGGGCATTTGAAATGCTAGTATTGACATAGCAATAGAAAGTGTTTAATTGATAAAATTATTTTGAATACAATTCGACGATAAGCTGCTCCTTGATGTTTTCAGGAACTTCATCTCTCGATGGAGCTTGAATAAACTTACCAGTCATTTGTGAACCGTCCCACTCTAGCCAGCCAAATTTATTGGAAGAACGTGCTGCAAGACTCTCCGTGATAGCCAACAAAGACTTAGATTTTTCACGAACGCCTACAGTATCTCCAGCTGTAAGAGAATAACTTGGGATATTTACTACTTCACCATTTACAGTGATATGCTTGTGAAGGACTAACTGACGTGCTCCTCTTCTTGTTGGAGCAATACCCAAACGGTAAACAGTGTTGTCCAGTCTGCTTTCAAGAAGCTTCAACAGGTTCTCACCAGTGATGCCGTCTTTGCGTTGAGCAGTATTGAATGTCTTAGCAAATTGTCTCTCCAACAATCCGTAGAGGTACTTAGCCTTCTGCTTCTCCAATAGCTGGATCGCATATTCAGACTGCTTACGACGACGGCTTCTGCCGTGCTGTCCCGGAGGATAAGCCTTCTTCTGAAGGGCTTTGCCACCACCCAAAACGGGCTCTCCAAATTTTCTCGAAATCTTGGTTTTTGGACCAGTATATCTTGCCATTTCTTTCTACAGTCTTTAATTAAACTCTACGTCTTTTAGGCGGGCGACATCCGTTGTGAGGAAGCGGGGTCACATCTTTAATCACAGTGACTTCAATGCCAGCATTTTGAATAGTCCTGATTGCAGACTCTCTGCCTGATCCAGGGCCTTTCACAAATACTTCCACCTTGCGGAGTCCTTGATCATATGCCTTAGCTGCACAGTCTTGTGCTGCTACTTGTGCTGCGTATGGAGTGTTCTTCTTCGAACCCCTGAAGCCCATCTTACCTGCTGAAGCCCAAGAAATAACTTGTCCGTTATTATTGGTCATCGCAATGATGATGTTGTTGAATGAAGCCCTTATATGTGCTTGTCCAACTGCTTCAACAGCTACAACACGCTTTTTCGCCTTGTCTTTTCTCTTCTGAGCCATTGCTAAAAGTTATTATTTAGTAGCCTTCTTCTTGTTAGCCACTGTTTTCCTCTTACCTTTTCTAGTACGGCTATTGTTTTTGGTACGCTGACCTCTAACAGGTAACCCTTTTCTGTGACGTAGTCCTCTGTAACATCCAATATCAAGTAAACGCTTGATGCTCAATTGAATTTCAGATTTCAGTACACCCTCAACCTTAATGTTCTCAGTGATGATCAAACGAACTGCGTTCGCTTCCTCCTCAGTCCACTCCGACACTTTTTTGTCCCAGTTGATCCCAGCCTCAGCAAGTATTTTCTGAGCCGTTCTACGACCAATTCCGAAGATGTAGGTCAAACCTATCTCTCCTCTTTTATTATCGGGAATATCAACTCCAGCTATACGAGCCATAATTAACCTTGTCTTTGTTTAAACCTAGGATTCTTCTTATTGATAACGTACACCTTACCATTACGGCGGATTATCTTGCAGTCTACGCTACGTTTCTTTACAGATGCCTTTACTTTCATGACTACTTATTTATATCTGTATACTATTCTTCCTTTTGTCAAATCATAGGGCGACATCTCCATTTTTACTTTATCGCCTGGCAAAATCTTGATGTAGTTCATCCTCATTTTGCCTGAAATGTGGGCTACTACCTGATGCCCATTCTCTAACTCCACTCTGAACATCGCATTGGATAGTGCTTCTACTATCGTACCGTCCTGTTCTATAGATGATTGTTTCGCCATATTACAAATTACGCTACAGCTACGTTTTGAGATCTGCCTTTTAATCTACCCGACTTCATCATACCCTCATAGTGTCTCATAAGAAGGTAGCTTTCTATTTGCTGTAAAGTATCTAAAATAACCCCCACCATGATCAACAGCGATGTTCCGCCGTAGAACTGAGAAAACTCTCTTGTCACACCTGCCATACTCGCAAATGCCGGCATAATAGCTACCAACGCAAGGAACAAGGATCCTGGCAGTGTAATTCTTGTAAGCACTCCATCTATAAATTCAGACGTTGCCTTTCCTGGCTTAATGCCTGGTATAAAACCTCCGTTTCTCTTCATATCATCACCAATCTGATTAGGATTGATAGTGATAGCTGTATAAAAGAAGGTGAAAATTATGATCAACGATGCAAACAATGCATTGTATTGCCACGACTGAAAGTCCGAAAACGTTGTTCCAATATATTGAGCGATATCGCTAGTGTCGGCCCAGATGCTTGCAATAAGCGCCGGAAGAAACATAAGCGACTGAGCAAAAATGATTGGCATTACACCAGCTGCATTCACCTTTAGTGGAATGTACTGACGCTGACCGCCATATACCTTATTGCCAACTACCTGCTTCGCATATTGAACAGGTATTCTTCGAACAGCCTGTGTCAACATAACAACCGCCATTACTACAAAGAACAGTGCAACAATCTCAAGCACGAGGATAAGCCCCTGACTCATGCCTCTCGACAGAGATTCAGCAATAATTGCTGCGGGGAACCTGGACACGATGCCTATCATGATAAGCATTGAGATTCCATTACCTATACCCTTATCAGTAATTTTCTCACCCAACCACATACAGAAAATAGTGCCGGCCGTAAGAATGACAATTGAGCTACCTGTAAAGAACGTCCTGTTGGCCATCACAATAGCCTCTGCGGGAATAGTAGCAGTTAAATATCCGATTCCCTGAGCCAGCGTGATAAATATGGTCAATACTCTGGTATACTGATTAATCTTCTTCCTACCACTATCGCCCTCCTTTTGCAATCTTTGAAAATAAGGAACAGCTACCGTTAATAGCTGCAAAACGATAGAAGCTGAAATGTATGGCATAATGCCCAATCCAAATATGGAGGCATTACTAAACGCACCACCTAAGAAGGTATCAAGCAGACCAAATATCCCCTGGGCTTCGCCAGCAAGTTTAGATGGGTCAATACCTGGAAGGACTATATAAGATCCCAATCTAAAGATCAGTAGAAATCCAACCGTGTTCAAAATTCGAATACGGAGATCCTCAATGCTAAAGATATTCCTTATGGTGCTAATAAATCGCTTCATTCTATTAAAGTACGGTTACCTTACCACCTGCCTTTTCAATTGCTTCCTGAGCAACTTTTGAAAAAGAACTTGCAGATACATCTACTTTTGCTTTCAACTCACCTCTGCCCAATACCTTAACAGTATCGTTCTTAGAAGCCAATCCATGCTCAATAAGCGTGTCAAGAGTCACCTCTTTCACCTTGTAGGTGTCTACAAGTGTCTGAAGCACGTCAAGATTGATTGGTTTTGAAACAACCTTGTTTCTATTCTTGAAACCAAACTTCGGCACACGGCGCTGAAGTGGCATTTGACCACCCTCAAATCCTTTTTTCTTGCTATAGCCAGACCTGGATTGAGCACCTTTGTGACCACGAGTGGAAGTACCGCCCATTCCTGAGCCCTGACCTCTTCCTATTCTCTTTCTACTCTGGGTAGACCCCTTTGCAGGTTTTAGTGTACTTAAGTCCATAATCTTAAAGAGCTTTAACTTCAACTAAATGAGTAACCTTAGCAATCATTCCTGCGATTTGAGGAGTAAGTTCCTTTTCTACAGAACGATTTATTTTTGCAAGGCCCAAAGCCTTAATTGTCGCCTTTTGAACTGCAGGACGACCTATTGTGCTTCTTATCTGTGTAATCTGAACTTTTGCCATCAGAATTATCCTTTGTAAACTTTTTCTAGTTCGACACCTCTTTGGTCAGCCACGGTGAACGCATCACGCATTTTTGTCAGAGCGTCAAAAGTTGCTTTTACCACGTTGTGTGGGTTTGACGAACCTTTTGACTTAGCCAAACAATCGTGAACGCCTGCACTCTCCAATACCGCACGCATCGCACCACCGGCAATTACACCTGTACCAGGTGCAGCTGGTTTAATCAAAACCCTGCCACCGCTGAACTTACCGTTCGATTCGTGTGGAAGCGTTCCTTTCAATATCGGAACCTTAACAAGGTTCTTTTTAGCATCGTCGATACCTTTAGTGATTGCATCGGTTACTTCATTGGCTTTACCCAATCCGTAGCCTACTACTCCATTGCCATCACCTACTACTACGATAGCTGAAAAGCTAAAACGACGTCCACCCTTCACTACTTTCGCTACCCTGTTAATGGCAACTACTCGTTCTTTAAGATCTATTTCGGACGCTTTTACCGATTTTACGTTTGACTGTGTCATGTTCAATTAGAATTTAAGACCACCTTCTCTGGCTCCTTCAGCAAGTGCTTTTACACGTCCGTGGTATGGGTAACCACCACGATCAAAAACACAAGTTGCCAAGCCGCTTTCCTTAGCCTTTTCAGCAATTTTCTTCCCAACCAATTTAGAAACATCATTGTTGATCTTTCCCTTCTGACCCACATCCTCCGAAGAAGATGCTGCGAGTGTGTGACCACTCAGGTCATCAATTAGTTGAGCATATATTCCCTTGTTGCTTTTGAAAACCGAAAGCCTGGGTCTGTCAGAAGTTCCGCTAATCTTGTTACGGATTCCTCTTTTTATTCTTAATCTTCTGTCTCCTTTACTGGTGGCCATCTTAATTATTTTTTAGCAGCAGTTTTACCAGCTTTTCTACGAACTTGCTCTCCCACAAAGCGAACACCTTTACCTTTGTAAGGCTCTACTTTTCTTAGTGATCTGATCTTGGCAGCAACTTGTCCAATAAGCTGTTTATCGATACTTTCTAGACTTATCGTTGGGTTCTTACCTTTTGGAGTTTCAGTGTTCAACTTAACTTCATCTGGCAGAGCCAAAAATATATTGTGAGAGTATCCAAGGTTTAATTCAAGAACGTTTCCCTGATGTGAGGCTTTGTAACCTACACCTACCAGCTCCAGCTCCGCTTTGTAACCATTACTTACTCCCTCAACCATATTAGCGATCAAAGACCTGTACAAACCGTGCATAGCTTTATGACGCTTTTGTTCAGTTGGTCTTTCAACAACCAATTCCGACCCCTCCAATTTAACCTGGATGTCAGGATCTATATCTTGTGTTAACTGGCCTTTAGGTCCTTTAACCGTAACAACAGTTTTATCTATTGAGATGGTTACTCCGGCAGGTACAGTTACTGGTTTCTTTCCTATTCTTGACATGACATCAATATCTTAATAAACGTAACAAAGTACTTCTCCACCAATATTCTGTGTCCTGGCCTCTTTGTCTGTCATTACACCTCTTGAGGTTGAAATGATAGCTACACCTAAGCCATTAAGAACACGAGGAATTTTTTCAACGTGAGCATACTTACGCAAACCAGGCTTACTTATTCTTTCAAGAGATAAAATGGCGTTTTTCTTCGTAACAGCATTGTATTTCAACGCTATCTTGATAACACCTTGCTTATCATCTTCAACGAACTTGAAGTTCTGGATATATCCCTTATCCATTAGAACCTTGGTGATCTCCTTCTTGATGTTAGAAGCAGGAACCTCAACGATTCTGTGATTTGCTTTTATTGCATTTCTAACTCGTGTTAGATAATCTGCTATAGGATCTGTAACCATACAGTAAAATAATTAAGCCCTTTTTAACAGGGCTGCAAAGGTATAAATTATTTTCTTTCTTAACAATATGCCTTGGGCAAATAATTACCAGCTTGACTTAGTCACGCCTGGTATTTTACCATCAGAAGCCATCTCACGAAATGTTACACGAGAAATACCAAACTTCCTCATATATCCTTTTGGACGCCCCGTCAATTTACAACGGTTGTGAAGACGTACCGGAGAAGCGTTTTTGGGCAACTTATCTAAACCGATGTAATCACCTGCTTCTTTAAGTGCCTTTCTTTTAGCAGCATACTTTGCTACCAAATGCTCTCTTTTTCTCTCCCGTGCTTTAACTGATTCTTTAGCCATGTTATTTATTTTTTGATGCGAATGGCATTCCAAATGCCTTCAGCAATTCATAACTCTCCTCATCACTATTTGCAGTAGTAACAAAAGTGATATCCATACCAGATATTTTGTTGATTTTGTCAATACTGATTTCAGGGAAAATGATCTGCTCCTTCACCCCTAATGTGTAGTTCCCTCTGCCGTCGAACCCACTGTCCTTAATTCCTTTGAAGTCACGAACCCTTGGAAGAGCAATTGACATCAAACGGTCAAGAAATTCGTACATCTTGTCACCACGAAGCGTTACTCTCGCTCCAATTGGCATACCTTCACGCAATTTGAAGTTAGATATAGATGTTTTCGCTTTGGTAGGAACTGCCTTCTGGCCAGTGATAGTAGTAAGTTCTTCAACTCCCACATCCACAAGCTTTTTGTCAGCTACAGCTGCACCAATACCCTTGTTTACCGTGATTTTGGTCAGCTTAGGAACCTGCATGATCGACTTGTACTGGAATTTCTCCATCAAGGCTTTCATGATCTCCTCCTGGTATTTCGTTTTTAATCTAGGACTAGCCATTGTTAATTACCTCCCCAGTTTTCTTTGCGTATCTTTGAAGTTTGCCCTTCTTGTCTTCTTTTCTCCCAACTCTTGTTGCATTACCAGTTGATGGGTCTACCACCATCAGGTTGCTCAAGTGAATAGGAGCCTCTTTCTTTTCGATCCCGCCATTTGGGTTCTGCGCAGAAGGCTTTACGTGCTTCGTAATAATATTACATCCCTCAATAAAGGCCTTGCTATCGCCAGGCACCACTTCCAGCACCTTGCCAGTTTTTCCTCTACTGTTGCCGGCAATCACTTTAACAGTGTCACCCTTGCGGACATGAAGCTTATTAGGCTTTGAATTAGTTTTCATATGTTATAGTACTTCAGGCGCCAATGAAACGATTTTCATGAATTGTTTTTCACGAAGCTCTCTGGCAACAGGTCCGAAAATACGAGTTCCTCTTGGTTCGTCATTACCCGTCAATAACACAGCTGCGTTATCTTCAAATCTGATGTATGAACCATCTTTTCTTCTGATTTCCTTCTTGGTGCGTACAATGACGGCCTTGGAAACAGTACCCTTCTTCAAACTGCTTGAAGAAATGGAAGACTTAACGCTCACCACAATCTTATCTCCGATTGAAGCGTAACGTTTACCCGTTCCACCTAGCACACGTATACAAAGTACCTCTTTGGCACCGCTATTATCTGCAACAGATAACCTGGATTCCTGCTGTATCATCTTATTTTGCTCTTTCGATAATTTCTACCAATCTCCAACGCTTCCTTTTACTTAAAGGTCTCGTTTCTGCTATGCGTACAGTATCACCAATACCACACTCGTCCTTCTCATCGTGTGCCAAAAACTTGGTTGTTTTACCTATGAACTTTCCATAGATAGGGTGCTTCACCTTACGAGAAACTGCCACAGTGATAGACTTATTCATCTTATCACTAACAACCTTTCCTGTTTTCTCTTTACGTAGATTTCTGGTCTCCATACTCCAATTATTTTGATAGCTCTCTTGAGTGTAGCTCGGTTTGAATCCTAGCTACAACTCTACGGTTGTGGCGGATTCTCATCGGATTTTCAACAGGAGTAACAGCATGGGCGAACTTCAACTTTTGAAGGCTCTCTTTCTCTGCTGCGAGTCGTGCGTTTAGCTCCTCTACAGAAAGCGACTTTAGCTCTGAATTTTTCATTGTATTGCAGCGTAATCTCTTCTGACAATAAATTTAGTTTTTATAGGAAGCTTCTGAGCCGCTAATCTTAGCGCTTCTTTAGCTGTTTCAATGGGTACACCACCTGCTTCGAACATAATAGTTCCCGGCTTTACAATCGCTACCCAATACTCAGGCGCACCTTTACCTTTACCCATACGTACTTCTGCGGGCTTTTTGGTAATAGGCTTGTCGGGGAATATGCGGATCCAAACCTGACCTTCCCTTTTCATTGCCCTTGTAACGGCGATCCTCGATGCTTCAATCTGGCGTGAGGTAATAAAACCAGATTCCAATGACTTCAATCCAAAAGTTCCGAAAGAAAGTGTATGACCCCTTTGGGCAATACCTTTTACTCTTCCTTTTTGTTGCTTCCTGAATTTAGTTCTTTTAGGCTGTAACATTTGTCAGCTAATTAACTAGTTATTATTTTCTTTTACGTTTAGGAGCGCCGTCGCCGGGTCCACCTCTTCTTCTACCACCTCCATCACGTCTGTTGCCAGGGCCTCCACCAGAGTTACCACTGTTGGCGTCGTTTGTTATTCCTACGTTAGGGGAGAGGTCTCTTTTACCAAACACCTCACCTTTGAATATCCAAACCTTGATACCAATCTTACCGTAAACAGTCTGCGCTTCAGAAATTGCGTAGTCAATATCAGCACGAAGTGTGTGTAGAGGAATTCTACCCTCCTTGTACATTTCAGTACGTGCCATTTCAGCACCGCCCAAACGTCCTGATACTTTTATCTTAATTCCCTGAGCTCCCACTCTCATTGCCGAAGCAATCGCTTGCTTCATGGCTCTTCTATAGGAAATACGAGCCTGCAACTGTTGAGCAATTGACTCACCTACCAAAAGCGAATCAAGCTCTGGTCTTTTAATTTCGAATATATTGATCTGGATATCTTTTCCAGTAATCTTCTTCAGCTCTTCTTTGATCTTGTCGACTTCAGAACCACCTTTTCCAATAACAACGCCAGGACGAGCAGTGTGGATAGTAAGTGTTATCCGCTTAAGCGTACGCTCAATAACTATCTTAGCAATTCCACCTTTGGGAATCCTTGCAGTTATGTATTTTCTGATTTTGGTGTCTTCAACCAATTTGTCAGCAAATGTTTTGCCTCCAAACCAGCTTGAATCCCATCCTTTAATGACTCCGAGTCTAAAACCGACTGGGTTTACCTTCTGTCCCATGCGTTTTACTTTTCTGTGTTTTCGGTTGCTTTTGATTCAGGCGCAGCTGCCGCAGGTGCCAGGCTGTCTACAATCAGCGTTACGTGGTTCGAACGCTTTCTGATCCTGTGTGCTCTACCTTGTGGTGCTGGTCTCAGTCTTTTCAACATACGACCTGAATCAACAGATATGGCCTTCACGTACAAATCAGCTTCCTCAAGTTTGGCATCTTCGTTGCCCTGCTGCCAGTTGGCAATAGCAGACAGCAACAGTTTCTCCAAACGTGCAGCAGGATGCTTTGATTCATGCTTAAGTATAGTCAAAGCCTTATTTACACGTACGCCTCTGATAAGATCAACAACCAATCTCATTTTTCGTGGAGAGGTAGGAACGTTCTTCAACTTAGCTACTGCTTCCATATCCTTATCTTTTACCTTTATCTTTTTTGGCGATGTGACCCCTGAAATTCCTGGTTGGTGCAAATTCACCTAGCTTGTGACCCACCATGTTTTCAGTAACATACACTGGTATAAACTTATTTCCGTTGTGAACCGCAAAGGTGTGGCCAACGAAATCCGGTGAGATCATAGATCTTCTTGACCATGTTTTGATTACCGACTTCTTGCCAGCCTCGTTCATGGTTTCCACCTTGTTCTCCAGTCTGAAATCTATATATGGGCCTTTCTTAAGAGATCTAGCCATTACTTATTTCTTTTTATTAGAGATGATTAACTTATCAGAATACTTGTTCGGGCGACGTGTCTTCTTTCCTTTCGCCAACAGACCATTTCTAGATCTTGGATGACCACCAGAAGCTCTACCTTCACCACCACCCATCGGGTGATCGACAGGGTTCATTACAACACCACGAACTCTTGGGCGTCTTCCCAACCATCTGTTACGACCAGCCTTGCCAAGCACGACGTTCATGTGTTCGCCGTTAGATGCAGTTCCAACTGTTGCCATGCAGACTGCCAAGACCATTCTCATCTCACCAGAAGGCAATTTGATAGTGGCATACTTTCCTTCACGAGCCAATAGTTGCCCGTAAGCCCCAGCACTTCTCGCCATTGCTGCGCCCTTACCAGGCTTCAATTCTATGGCGTGAATGATGGTACCAAGAGGAATTTTAGACATTGGCAATGCATTGCCTACTTCCGGAGCTACTGACTCCCCTGAAAACAAGGTTTGTCCTACCTGAATACCTTCGGGTGCCAGGATGTATCTTTTTTCACCGTCAGCATAAGCCAACAAAGCTATGAAAGCTGTTCTGTTTGGATCGTATTCGATTGACTTTACGGTAGCAGGAATATCATGCTTATCACGCTTGAAATCAACCATACGGTACTTCTGCTTATGACCACCACCTAAATAGCGCATAGTCATGCGACCTCCGGCGTTTCTGCCACCACTCTTCTTTCTGCTTGCCACCAATGACTTTTCAGGCACATTGGTTGTAATCATAGAATAGTCAGGCGCCATTCTGAAACGCTGGCCTGGTGTAATCGGTCTTAATTTTTTTACTGCCATTTTCCCGTTCCTTTATATTCCTGCGTAAAAATCAATTACTTCACCTTCGGCAACTGTCACAATGGCCTTCTTGTAGGCATCGGTTCTGCCTTCTAGCACACGTGACTTTGTATACCTGGTTTTTCTCTTTCCCTGATAGACCATGGTGTTGATATTTTCAACCTTCACACCATACATTTTCTCTATCTCCTTCTTTATCTCTACCTTATTGGCACCCTTCTTCACAACAAAGCCATACTTGCCTTTCTCGTTCATAGAAGACACCTTTTCAGTAACCAAGGGTTTTACTAATACGCTCATGGTCTTTAATTAAGAGTGTTTTCAACTGTTTGAATAGAGCTCTCAACGAAAACTACATGATCAGCATGAAGCAGATCGTAGGTAGTAACGTCAGCTGCAAGGGCGACCTTTGATCTCTCCAGGTTCCTGCCCGACAAAACGATGTTCTTGTCTACAGCAGGCAACACCACAAGGGTCTTCTTATCAGCAAGTGCCAAAACTTCAAGCATCTTTATGAAGTCCTTAGTTTTAGGAGCGCTGAAAGTGAAGTCCTCTATAACAGAAATCGATTCGCCTTTGGCCTTGTAAGTCAATGCAGACTTGCGGGCAAGTGATTTTACTTTCTTGTTAAGCTTAAATCCGTAAGTTCTTGGTCTCGGTCCGAATATACGACCACCACCAACAAAGACGGGCGACTTGATGCTACCCGCACGGGCAGTACCTGTTCCCTTTTGCTTCTTTATCTTTCTGGTTGAGCCAGAAACTTCGTTACGTTCTTTAGACTTGTGAGTACCCTGTCTCTGGTGAGCTAGAAACTGCTTTACATCTAAATAGATAGCATGGTCATTAGGCTCGATTGCAAATACAGCATCTGAGAGACTAACTTTCCTTCCGGTGTCTTCACCGGTATATTTTTTTACAACTAGTTCCATGTTACTTCTCTAGGATTACGTATGAGTTCTTAGCACCTGGAACGGAGCCACTGACTACAATTAAATTTTTCTCCGGCATGATCTTCATGATCTGAAGGTTAATCACCTTCACTCTGTCACCACCTGTTCTTCCGGCCATTCTAATGCCTTTGAAAACTCTTGATGGAAACGAACATGCACCGATGGAACCGGGAGCACGAAGTCTGTTGTGCTGACCGTGAGTTGCCTCACCAACACCAGCGAAACCGTGGCGTTTAACAACACCCTGGAAGCCTTTTCCTTTTGAAGTTCCGATCGCATCAAGAAACTCGGCCTCTTTGAATACTTCGCCGACCATGATCTTGTCCCCTATCTTCACCTGACCTTCGAATTCCTCACGGAAATCACGAAACTCAACTACCTTTTTCTTAGGAGTAGTTTTGGCCTTAGCAAAGTGGCCTTTAAGGGCCTTAGGAGTGTTCTTATCCTTTCGTTCGTCATAAGACAACTGGATAGCCTTATAGCCATCCGTGGACTCATTCTTCACTTGGGTAACAACGCAGGGACCAGCCTCTATCACCGTGCATGCAACGTTACGTCCATCGGCACCGTAGATACTAGTCATTCCAATTTTTTTTCCAATAATTCCTGACATCGTATTGGTTATAAGTTCTTTATCAACGTTTTCGGCGTTTATCCGCCAAAAAGGACTGCAAAGATAGTAATTTGCTCTGTCCTACAAAACTGTTAACTCTAAATTTTTAAAATATCTATGCACAAAAAAAGAACCAATAACTCTTATCATTATTGGTTCTTTACGAAACAATACTATTTAAGGTCAGACCTTAATTTCAACGTCAACTCCGCTTGGCAATTCAAGCTTCATCAGGGCGTCTACTGTTTTTGTACTGTTTGAATAAATGTCTACCAGGCGCTTGTAAGTACAAAGCTGAAACTGCTCTCTCGACTTCTTGTTCACGTGGGGCGAGCGAAGTACAGTAAAGATTTCCTTTTCTGTAGGCAAAGGAATCGGTCCGCTAACTATAGCGCCGGTTGTCTTCACGGCTCTTACGATCTTCTCAGATGATTTGTCAACCAAATTATGGTCGTAAGACTTAAGTTTGATTCTTATTTTCTGTGTCATGATTTTCTTATTTGGCAGCTACACCTTTTGTTTTTGTGATCACGGCATCAGCGATATTCTGAGGCACCTGATCATAATGAGCAAATGTCAAAGAGGCAGTTGCTCTACCTGAACTCATTGTACGAAGGTCGGTTACATAGCCGAACAATTCCGAAAGAGGAACATCTGCTTTGATTACAGACGAAGTACCTTTTGTATCCATGCCCTTCATGATACCTCTTCTTCTGTTCAAGTCACCCGTCAAAGGACCTGTGTATTCGTCAGGAGTAACTACTTCAACAGCCATTATCGGCTCAAGCAACACTGGCTTAGCCTTTCTTGCAGCCTCTCTGAAACCAATTCTTGCTGCCATCTCAAACGAGAGTGCATCTGAATCGACATCGTGGAATGACCCATGAAATAGTCTTACTTTCATAGTATCGATAGGGTAGCCAGCAAGAGGTCCGTTCTTCATCGAATCGGCAAAGCCTTTCTGAACAGCAGGAATAAATTCTCTTGGGATTACACCGCCAACAATACCGTTTACAAACTGTAGACCCTCAGCTGCGTGATCCTCATCTTTTGGCCCAAGCTCAAACACAATATCGGCGAATTTACCACGACCACCGGTTTGCTTCTTGTAAACTTCCTTGTGTTCAACAGTCGAACGAAGTGCTTCTTTGTAAGCCACCTGAGGAGCACCCTGATTAATTTCAACCTTGAATTCCCTCTTAAGACGATCAATGATAATCTCAAGGTGAAGCTCTCCCATACCTCTAAGGATTGTTTGACCTGTTTCCTCATCGGTATTTACCTGAAGAGTTGGGTCTTCCTCAATAAGTTTGGCAATAGCCATTCCCAGTTTATCAACATCTGCCTGAGTTTTAGGCTCAATAGCATAGCCGATAACCGGCTCAGGAAACACCATAGACTCAAGCACTATCTTGTGCTTCTCATCACAAAGCGTGTCGCCGGTCTTAATATCTTTGAATCCAACTACAGCTCCAATATCACCAGCATGAAGCCTTTCGATTTGGTTCTGCTTATTGGCGTGCATTTGGAATATCCTAGAAATCCTCTCTTTGTTGCCTGATCTTGTATTGTAAACATAAGAACCAGACTCAAGCATGCCTGAGTAAGACCTTACGAAACAAAGGCGGCCCACAAAAGGGTCAGTAGCAATTTTAAATGCCAGGCCTGCAAAAGGCTCAGAAACAGAAGGCTTTCTTGAAATCTCAGCATCAGTATCAGGGTTGATACCTTTGATGCTTTCTCTGTCCATCGGTGAAGGAAGAAGTTCCATCACGTAGTTAAGCATTGTTTGAACGCCCTTATTCTTGAAGGCCGATCCGCAAAGCATTGGCACGAAAGCCAGGTCTACAGTAGCAGCTCTAAGCGCCTTTACCACTTCGTCTCTTGTGATGGACTCAGGGTCTTCAAAGTACTTCTCCAACAAAGATTCGTCGTACTCAGCAACCGCCTCAAGCAGATGCTCTCTGTACTCCTTCACTTCGTCCTTCATATCTTCAGGAATAGGAACCTCGCTGAAAGTCATGCCGAAGTCATCTTCATTCCATACCATGGCGATGTTTTCAACTAAGTCAACAACGCCTTTGAATTTTTCCTCTGATCCGATAGGCAACTGTAACGGAACAGCTTTAGTACCCAATCTTTCTTTCACTTGCTTACACACTGCAAGGAAGTCGGCGCCGGAGCGATCCATTTTGTTTACGAATCCAAGACGAGCAACCTTATAGTTGTCAGCCAGGCGCCAGTTAGTTTCTGATTGAGGCTCAACGCCGTCAACAGCACTGAACAAAAACACAAGACCATCCAATACCCTCAAAGACCTGTTTACTTCCACAGTGAAATCCACGTGGCCAGGAGTATCGATAATATTAATGTGGTAATCGTTGTCCTTATATTTCCAGAAAACAGTTGTGGCAGCGGATGTAATAGTAATACCCCTCTCCTGCTCTTGCTCCATCCAGTCCATAGTGGCTGCGCCATCATGAACTTCTCCTATTTTATGGTTAACACCTGTATAAAAGAGTATACGCTCTGTTGTTGTTGTTTTACCAGCATCAATGTGAGCAGCAATACCAATGTTACGGGTGAATTTAAGATCTCTTGCCATTACGCCTTTTCAATTAAAATCTAAAGTGGGAGAAAGCTTTATTTGCATCAGCCATACGGTGCGTATCATCCTTTTTCTTCACAGCGGCGCCTTCGCCTTTGGAAGCAGCGATGATTTCGCCGGCCAATTTATCAGTCATTGTTTTTTCACCACGAGTTCTGGCGTATTTAATCAGCCATTTGATTCCCAAGGAAACCTTTCTCTCGGGACGTACCTCCAAAGGAACCTGAAAAGTAGCACCACCTACACGGCGGCTTTTTACTTCAACAGCAGGAGTTACATTGTTAAGCGCCTTTTTCCACACTTCAAGACCATCTTCGCTTGTCTTCTTACTAACGGCCTCAATGGCGTCGTAGAAAATGGAATAAGAAACGCTTTTCTTCCCGCTAAGCATTAAATTATTCACAAACTTGGTTACCAAAGTATCCCCAAACTTAGGGTCAGGGAGGATGTATCTTTTCTTAGGTTTTGCCTTTCTCATTGCGATTAATTATTTCTTTTTAGGTCTCTTAGCACCATACTTAGAACGACTCTGAAGTCTTCCTGTTACTCCAGCAGTATCAAGGGCACCTCTAACGATGTGATACCTTACACCAGGAAGGTCTTTCACCCTACCACCTCTGATAAGCACAATTGAGTGCTCCTGAAGGTTGTGACCTTCACCAGGTATGTAGGCGTTCACTTCCTTACTGTTGGTAAGACGAACCCTGGCTACTTTACGCATGGCAGAGTTTGGCTTTTTAGGAGTGGTAGTGTAAACCCTTGTGCACACGCCTCTTCTTTGAGGACATGAATCAAGAGCTGGTGACTTGGATTTCCATGTCACGGCCGTTCTACCTTTTCTTACTAATTGCTGTATAGTGGGCATTTAGACTGTATTTTTCTGTGTTCCAAAAAATGGAACGCAAAGATATGGATTTATAATTTTTAGTGCAAAGAATTGATGGCGAATAATTATTCAACTATGCTTCACCGACTGTGCCCCCAAAATTCATTGGAAACTTGGGTAACTCATTGGTTGTTTTAATTGTGCCAAAGGTATCTTCGTATTTTCGGACATTTTCCTCCAAAGCCGCCAGGAGTCGCCTGGCATGCTCTGGAGTAATGACAATTCTCGATTTAACCTTTGCCTTTGGTACACCGGGCATCAGTCTTATAAAATCAATAACGAATTCACTGTTTGAGTGAGCAATCATGGCTAGGTTAGCATATACGCCTTCAGCAATTTCTTCTGAAAGCTCTATGTTAATCTGATTAGGATTCTTTTTAGGGTCCTTTTCTTCTTTTGCCATAGCTACTTACTTGCTGATCTCGAAAGATCTTTCCTCAGTTTGTTGCTCTCTGTCTCTATCCCTTGCAGTCAGTGCCTCGTATTCTTCCTTGGAACCAACAACGTCCCTTTGGAAATTACGCCTTCCTGTACCAGCCGGAATCAGATGACCTACGATTACATTTTCCTTAAGCCCCTTCAGGTGATCGGCCTTGCCACGAATAGAGGCTTCGCTCAACACCTTGGTAGTCTCCTGGAACGAAGCAGCAGATATGAAACTTTCAGTGTCCAACGACGCCTGGGTAATTCCCTGAAGCGACGGCTTGGAAACAGCTGGTTCAGCGCTGCGCACCTCTACGATCTTAAGGTCACGCCTCTTAAGGCTGGAATTCTCATCTCTCAGCCTGCGAGAAGAAATGATTTGACCTGGCTTAAGATTCTCCGAATCACCGGCGTCCATCACTACTTTCTTGTCGAGAATATTATCGTTCTCTTCACGAAAAGCAAACTTGTCGCAAGTTTGTCCAGGTAGGAAACTAGTGTCTCCCGGATCCAGAATCACAACTTTCTGCATCATTTGGCTCACTATGGCCTCAATATGCTTATCGTTGATCTTCACACCCTGCAGACGGTATACTTCCTGTATCTCATTTACAAGGTACTCCTGAACAGCTGTAGGCCCTTTGATGGAAAGAATATCTGCAGGTGTAATAGCACCATCAGACAAGGCATCGCCAGCTCTCACAAAGTCGTTGTCCTGAACAAGGATGTGCTTGGAAAGTGAAACCAGGTAACGCTTCTTCACTCCGTCCTTAGACTCGATGTAGATTTCACGATTACCACGCTTAATACCGCCGTAAGTAACCACACCGTCGATCTCACTCACCACAGCCGGGTTGGAAGGGTTACGTGCTTCGAACAATTCTGTTACCCTTGGCAGACCACCGGTGATATCTCTTGATTTAGAAGTCATACGAGGTATCTTAGACAGGATCTGTCCAGCTTTTACCTTCTGGCCTTTGTCTACCGCCAAGTGAGCGCCTACAGGGATATTATATCCTTTCGACTCTTCTCCCTTTCCATTTACAACAATGGCAGGGTTCTTCGTCTTATCTTTTGTGTCAATAATTACTTTCTCTCTGTGACCTGTCTGCTCATCCGACTCCTCTTTGAAGGTAATTCCCTCTTCGATTGCATCGAAATCAATAGTACCATCAAACTCTGATAGAATTACTGCGTTATATGGATCCCAGAAACACAGTTCCTGTCCTTTCTCTATCTTCTCTCCATCTTTCACCTTCAGGAATGCACCGTAAGGAACGTGATTGCTGATAAATATTTTATCAGACTTCGCATCCTTTATTTTTATCTCGCCAGAACGTCCCATTACTACATTGATGCTTTCTCCTTCATCATTGGTAGTTTTAACAGAGCGTAGACCTTCGAATTCAACAATTCCGTCAAACTTCGCCCGAATGCTAGCATCTACTGCGATGTTCGATGCAGTACCACCCACGTGGAACGTACGAAGTGTAAGCTGAGTACCTGGCTCACCGATCGACTGCGCAGCAATAACACCAACAGCCTCCCCTATCTCCACCATACGGCCAGAGGCAAGGTTACGACCGTAACACTTGGCACAAGCTCCCAGGCGGGTTTCGCACGTAAGTACTGAGCGAATTTCCACCTCCTCAATGCTGGTAGCATCAATTCTGGCTGCAAGCTCCTCAGTTACTTCATCACCTGCTGAAACGATAAGTTCGTCAGTGATCGGATCAAATACATCATGTACTGTCACCCTACCAAGAATTCTCTCAGATAAAGGCTCCACTACATCTTCGTTATCTTTCAAGGCCGTAACAACGATACCTCTCAGTGTACCGCAGTCATCTTCGTTGATAACAACGTCCTGCGCTACGTCCACCAAACGACGGGTAAGATAACCCGCATCCGCCGTTTTAAGGGCGGTATCTGCAAGACCTTTTCTCGCACCGTGGGTAGAGATAAAGTACTCGATTACGTCCAGGCCTTCTTTGAAGTTAGAAAGGATCGGGTTTTCGATGATTTCACCAACAGAACCCTGAAGGTTTTTTTGAGGCTTGGCCATCAAACCACGCATACCACCCAGCTGACGAATCTGTTCACGAGATCCTCGAGCACCTGAGTGCATCATCATGTAGATCGAGTTGAATCCCTGATCGTCCTCTTCCAGTTGCTTAAGCAGTGTGCCAGTCAACTGAGAGTTAATACGAGTCCAGATGTCAATTACCTGGTTGTAACGTTCGTTATCCGTGATAAGACCCATCAGGTAGTTATTCCAAACCACGTCTACTTCCGCTTTCGCAGTTTCGATCATCGTTTCCTTCTCCTCTGGAATCTTAATATCATTCAAGCCAATAGAAAGACCACCGATATAAGCAGACTTAAATCCAAGCTCTTTGATATCATCCAGGAACTTAGCAGTTCTGGCCATACCAGTGATTTTGAACACGGTACCGATAATCAACTGAAGTTTCTTCTTGGTCAGAAGCTCATCCACATAACCCACTTCCTCGGGAACGTTCTGGTTGAAAATAACCCTTCCAGCTACTGTCTCGATGATTTTGGTTTCAAGCTCATTGTTCTCGTTAAGAACTTTCGTTCTCACTTTGATATAGGCATGCTTTGAAAGTCTGTCCTCATTGATAGCGATAATAACTTCTTCCGCATTATAGAAGGTTCTACCCTCTCCCACTACAGGATGATCCTTTGTAGATTTCCGGCCTTTGGTGATGTAATACAGACCCAATACCATGTCCTGAGAAGGTACAGCAATAGGAGCACCGTTCGCAGGGTTCATAATATTGTGAGAAGCAAGCATCAGCGTTGAAGCCTCAAGAATTGCTTCGTGGCCAAGCGGCACGTGAACGGCCATTTGGTCACCGTCAAAGTCTGCGTTGAAGGCAGTACAAACAAGAGGGTGAAGCTGGATTGCTTTTCCTTCGATCAGCTTAGGCTGGAATGCCTGGATACCTAACCGGTGCAGCGTTGGAGCACGGTTAAGCAGTACAGGATGCCCTTTCAATACGTTTTCAAGAATATCCCAAACTACAGGATCCTTACGATCAACGATTTTCTTGGCAGACTTAACAGTCTTTACAATACCTCTTTCAATCAGCTTCCTGATAATAAACGGCTTGAAAAGCTCAGCGGCCATGTCCTTAGGCAGACCACACTCATGCATTTTAAGCTCCGGTCCCACCACAATTACTGAACGACCAGAGTAGTCAACCCTTTTACCAAGAAGGTTTTGACGGAAACGGCCTTGCTTTCCTTTCAGCATGTCTGAAAGCGATTTCAAAGCTCTGTTACCATCCGAACGCACGGCGTTCACTTTTCTTGAGTTGTCAAATAATGAGTCAACCGCTTCCTGAAGCATTCTCTTCTCGTTACGAAGGATTACTTCCGGCGCTTTGATATCAATAAGTCTCTTCAGACGATTGTTTCTGATGATTACCCTTCTGTACAAGTCGTTCAAGTCAGAAGTAGCGAATCTACCACCGTCCAATGGAACCAATGGACGCAATTCAGGTGGAATAACAGGCACCATACGGATCACCATCCACTCGGGACGGTTTTCAATACGGGTACGAGCATCTCTAAATGCTTCAACCACTTTCAGCCTCTTCAAGGCTTCCGCCTTACGCTGCTGAGAAGTATCGGTTGACGCCTGATGGCGAAGATCGTATGAAAGTGAGTCAAGCTCAATTCTCGAAAGAAGCATTTCTAATCCTTCCGCACCCATCTTAGCGATGAACTTGTTAGGGTCAGAGTCGTCAAGGCTTTGGTTCTCTCTAGGAATTTTATCGAGAATATCGAGGTATTCGTCTTCCGTAAGGAAGTCGAGGTAGTTGATACCATCCTCGGCTTTCAAGCCTGGCTGAATAACTACATATCTCTCATAGTAGATGATCTGGTCAAGCTTCTTGGTTGGAAGACCAAGGAGATAACCGATCTTATTTGGAAGAGAACGGAAATACCAGATATGAGCAACAGGCACCACCAGTTCGATATGGCCCATGCGCTCACGGCGTACCTTCTTCTCTGTCACCTCTACACCGCAACGGTCACAGATAATCCCTTTATAACGTATTCTTTTATACTTACCACAGTGACATTCCCAGTCTTTTACAGGTCCGAAAATTCTTTCGCAGAAAAGACCACCCATTTCAGGCTTATAGGTTCTATAGTTGATGGTTTCAGGCTGTGTAACCTCACCATGCGAGCTCTCCAGAATCGATTCAGGAGACGCCAAACTAATAGTAACCTTAGAGAAGTCGCTTGTAATTTTCTTATTTTTTCTGAACGCCATAATGTTATTTATATATGGTTGAGGGGCCTAAGCCCCTTGGGATTTTTTAGTCAAGAGTGATTTCAAGTGCCAAACCACGGAGTTCGTGAACCAATACGTTGAATGATTCCGGAATTCCAGGCTTCTGCATGTTCTCACCTTTCACTATCGCCTCATATGCTTTGGCACGGCCAACAACATCATCGGACTTAATGGTAAGGATTTCCTGAAGGATGTTGGATGCACCGAATGCTTCAAGTGCCCAAACTTCCATTTCACCAAATCGCTGACCACCAAACTGCGCCTTACCACCAAGCGGCTGCTGGGTAATAAGAGAGTAGGGTCCGATTGAACGAGCGTGCATTTTGTCGTCAACGAGGTGACCAAGTTTCAGCACATAAATCACACCGACTGTAACAGGCTGATCGAAACGAACACCGGTAAGGCCATCGGTCAGATAAGTTCTACCGAAATCGGGCAAACCTGCTTCCTTCAACTCTGCTGCTACCTGCTCCATTGAAGCACCATCAAAGATTGGTGTGGCATACTTGCGACCCAACTTCAAACCTGCCCATCCAAGTACAGTTTCGTATATCTGACCAATGTTCATACGAGAAGGTACACCAAGCGGATTAAGAACCACGTCAACCGGATTTCCATCCTCAGTGAAAGGCATATCCTCTTCACGCACGATCTTTGCAACCACACCCTTGTTACCGTGACGGCCGGCCATTTTATCACCTACTTTCAGCTTACGTTTTTTAGCGACGTAAACCTTGGCCAGCTGAACGATGCCAGCAGGTAATTCATCACCTACCTCAAGAGTGAATCTTGCTCTCTTGAAATCACCGGCAACTTCATTCCTTGCCTTCATGTAGTTCTTGACCAACTTCACAATGTTCTCATTCACATGAGCATCGGTTGTCCAGTTATCAAGATTTACATCGGAAATCAGGTTAGCCTCCTCAGGAACGTTGTAGTTACTTTCGTCTCTATAAACGTTCTTAGGTGGGAACAGATTCTCATCGATGTTACGACCATTGAATTTCACCCCTTTGGAGATCAACTCATCGCCGAACTTATGCTTAACACCTTGCGACGTCTTGCCTTCAAGAAGCGTAGTCAGCTTCTTCACCATTCGGTTGCGAAGCTCAAGAAGCTGGTTGGAATACTTACTCTTAAGTACTTCCACTTCTTTCTTAGACTTGCTTCTAAGGTCTTTGTCCTTCTTGGGGCGAGAGAATAACTTGGTGTCAATAACAACACCTCTAAGCGATGGCGAGGCTTTCAAAGAAGCATCTTTCACATCACCAGCTTTGTCGCCGAAGATTGCTCTAAGGAGTTTCTCTTCAGGAGTTGGATCTGTTTCTCCCTTAGGTGTGATCTTACCAATAAGGATATCGCCTTCTTTTACGTCTGCACCGATCCTGATAATACCGTTCTCGTCAAGGTTTTTAACAGCCTCTTCGCTAACGTTAGGGATTTCAGAAGTAAGTTCTTCTTCACCACGTTTCGTATCTCTTACTTCAAGTTCAAACTCTTCGATGTGAATTGAAGTAAAGATATCGTCACGAACAACTTTCTCAGAAATAACGATCGCATCCTCGAAGTTGTATCCCTGCCATGGCATGAATGCCACCTGGAGGTTACGGCCAAGGGCCAATTCGCCTTGTTCAGTCGCAAACCCTTCGCAAAGTATCTGACCAGTTACCACTTTCTGCCCTTTGAAAACAATAGGCTTCAGGTTGATACATGTGTCCTGGTTAGTTCTTCTGAACTTAATAAGGTTGTATTCTACGTTTTCGTTATCGAAGCTGATTAGTTCACCTTCGTCGTCTCTATCGTATCTAACAACTATTTTCTTAGCATCTACAAAAACAACCTCGCCATTTCCTTCGGCTGTTACCAGCGTTCTTGAGTCTTTTGCAATTCTTCCCTCAAGTCCGGTACCAACGATTGGCGCCTGCGGACGAAGAAGTGGAACTGCCTGGCGCTGCATGTTCGATCCCATCAAAGCACGGTTGGCATCATCATGCTCAAGGAATGGAATCATTGACGCCGCCACAGAAACAATCTGGTTAGGAGCAATGTCCATGTACTTAAGGGTAGGCGGCTCCACAACTGGGAAGTCACCTTCAAAACGAGCCTTTACTTTATCGTTCAGATACTTACCCTTGTCATCAATTGGCGCATTGGCCTGGGCAATATAATGTGTATCTTCTTCCTCGGCGGTCAGGTAAAACACGTCGTTTCCAACGATACCACCCTCTACCATGCGGTAAGGCGTCTCGATGAATCCCATGCTGTTTACTTTCGCATGCACACACAAGGAAGAGATCAGACCGATGTTTGGCCCTTCCGGTGTTTCAATGGTACAAAGGCGACCGTAGTGTGTATAGTGTACGTCACGAACCTCGAAACCTGCACGCTCTCTTGACAAACCACCTGGCCCGAGGGCAGACATCCTCCTTTTGTGAGTGATCTCAGCAAGAGGGTTGGTTTGATCCATGAACTGCGAAAGCTGGTTGGTACCAAAGAACGAGTTGATTACTGAAGACAGCGTTCTGGCGTTGATCAAGTCAACAGGCTTGAAGTCCTCATTGTCACGCACGTTCATTCTTTCTTTGATGGTACGGGCCATACGGGCCAAACCAACAGAGAACTGGCTGTACAACTGCTCACCTACCGTTCTAACACGACGATTAGAAAGGTGGTCAATATCATCAACTACGGCTTTGGAGTTGATCAACCCGATGAGGTATTTCACAATTCTAACAATGTCCTCGGTGGTTAACACCCGAACGTCGAAAGATATGTCAAGACCTAATTTCTTGTTAATTCTATAACGGCCTACTTCACCCAGATCGTAACGCTTGTCACTGAAGAACAGGCTCTGGATAATATCCCTGGCAGTTTGTTCATCAGGCGCTTCTGTATTTCTAAGCTGACGGTAGATTTGCTCAACGGCTTCTTTTTCAGAGTTAGAATTATCCTTCTGAAGGGTGTTATATATAATAGCGTAGTCTGTTACGTTCACATCCTCCCTGTGCAGGATGATCGACTTAGTGCCAGACTCCAATATTGTGTCAAGGTCTTCCTCTCCTATGATTGAATCTCTTTCGAGGACAATCTCATTTCTGTCGATAGAAACAACCTCGCCTGTATCTTCATCCACAAAGTCCTCCGTCCAGGTACGTAGCACCCTGGCGGCCAACTTTCTGCCTACAATCTTCTTCAGGTTCTTCTGGTTGGCTTCAACTTCCTCTGACAAACCGAATAAATCCAGAATGTCCTTGTCAGTACCGTATCCAATAGCTCTCAGAAGAGTGGTTACCGGAAACTTCTTCTTCCTATCGATGTAAGAGTACATGACGTTGTTCACGTCAGTGGCAAACTCTATCCAGGAGCCTTTGAAAGGTATGATCCTTGCAGAATAAAGCTTGGTGCCATTTGTATGCTTACTTTGAGCAAAGAAAACGCCTGGTGATCTGTGAAGCTGAGAAACGATTACCCGCTCAGCACCATTGATCACGAAAGACCCCTTCTCAGTCATGTAAGGAATATTTCCAAGGAAAACCTCTTGCTCGATAGTCTCGAAGTCTTCGTTGTCTGCATCGTTGCAGGAAAGTCTTAATTTCGCTTTAAGCGGAACCGAATAAGTAAGACCTCTGTCGATACTCTCATCTACAGAATACTTTGGAGGATCTACAGTATAGTCAATGAATTCAAGAACGAAGTTCTCTCTTGAGTCAGAAATAGGGAAGTTTTCGGCGAACACTTTGAAAAGTCCCTCCTGGATTCTCTTTTCTGCGGGCGTCTCCAATTGGAAAAAGTCTTTGAAAGACTGGAGTTGCACGTCAAGAAAATCAGGATAATCTATAACTGGCTTAATGGAAGAGAAATTGATTCTTTCGGATGTCTTTTTATTAGCCAAAGCTTTAAAGATTTAGTTCTTAATAGAAGGATAAACCCTGTTGTAAATTTCTTCCTGTAGCTAAATTAGCACAAACAGGAAAAGACCTGACGCACTAGCCAGGTCTATTATCTTGGAGCCACCACCTAAAAGTGGCAAAGTAAATTATTTCAATTCTACTTCAGCTCCAGCTTCTTCCAGCTGCTTTTTAAGGGCTTCAGCCTCATCTTTAGCAACGCCTTCTTTCACTGCTTTAGGAGCACCGTCAACTAGTTCTTTAGCTTCTTTCAAGCCAAGTCCAGTAAGGTCTTTTACAAGCTTAACAACTGCAAGCTTAGCAGCTCCCGCTGACTTAAGGATAACATCAAATGAGTTTTTCTCTTCTGCAGCGGCGTCTCCACCACCTGCAGCAGCACCACCTGCAACTGCTGCTGGAGCTGCAGCAGCGGCTGGCTCAATGCCATACTCATCTTTAAGAATTGCCGCAAGTTCGTTAACTTCTTTTACAGAAAGATTAACCAGTTGCTCTGCGAATGCTTTCAAATCTGCCATTTTTGAAAATAATTAAATTGTTTCTACGTTCGTTTATGATTCTTTTTCTGACAGGGTCTTTACGATACCTGCCAGTTTGTGCTGACCACTCTGAAGAGCGCCAATCACGTTTTTGGCCGGAGATTGGAGCAATCCAATTACCTCTCCGATCAGTTCGGACTTAGACTTCAAGCTAACAAGCATATCTAAATGCTGTTCACCGATGAATAAATCCTTTTCTATGGAAGCAGCCTTTAATTTAGGTCGACTTTCTTTATCAGCTTTTTTGAAGTCTTTGATTAATTTAGCAGGAGCCTTTGCATCTTCTTTTGAGAAAAGAACGCCTGAAAATCCTTTCAAAGCTGTGTCATTGAGTGGTGAAAAATCACCCTCTAACGACTCAAGTGCCTTTCTGATAAGTGAATTCTTGATTACACGGTATTCAACCCCGCTATCGAAACACTTACCTCTGAAGTTGTTCACTTCAGCAACAGAAAGACCGGAAGCATCAGTAATATAGAAGTGACCATTATTGGAAAACTTCTCTTTCAGCTCTTCAATGAGCACTGCCTTATCTTCTCTTGTCATGATTAAATCCCTCCTATCGTATTTTTATCAATAGTGATGCCTGCACTCATGGTGCTAGAAAGGTGGATACTTTTGAAGTACGTGCCTTTAGAAGAACTTGGTTTCAGACGAGCAATAGTCTGGATCATTTCCATCGCATTGTCCCTGATCTGATCAGCTGGGAAAGACACCTTGCCAATGCTGGCGTGGATAATGCCAGTTTTGTCAACTTTAAAGTCGATTTTACCAGCTTTTACTTCTTTTACAGCTTTTCCAACATCCAAAGTAACGGTACCTGATTTAGGGTTAGGCATCAAACCACGTGGTCCCAGCACTCTTCCCAATTTACCCACTTTAGCCATCACGGTTGGCATGGTAACGATCACATCGATATCCGTCCAACCACCTTCAATTTTCTTAATATAGTCATCAAGACCAACGAAGTCGGCACCTGCGTCTTTTGCTTCCTGCTCTTTGTCAGGTGTGCAAAGCACTAATACCTTCACCTCTTTACCGATACCATGTGGCAGGGCAACAACGCCTCTTACCATTTGGTCAGCCTTACGAGGATCCACTCCAAGTCTGATGTCAAGATCAACAGAAGCATCGAACTTAGTGAAGGTAATGTCCTTCACCAGTTTAGCGGCGTCATCAACACCGTACTCCTTGCTGATATCTATTTTGGCCGCAATGGCCTTTTGATTCTTAGTAAGCTTTGCCATTTCTCTCTGATTAATTATCCCAAGGAGCAGCTCCTGTTACCCTAACACCCATGCTTCTTGCAGTACCGGCCACCATTTTCATAGCAGACTCTACGGTAAATGCGTTCAGGTCAGGCATCTTAGTTTCAGCAATTTGCTTCACCTGATCCCATGTAACTGATCCTACTTTGTCCCTGTTGGGTTCAGCAGATCCCTTTTTAACCTTTGAAGCCTCCATTATCAACACTGGCGCAGGAGGCGTCTTGATTACAAAGTCAAAAGATTTGTCGGTATAGATGGTTACTAATACCGGAAGAACCATACCTTGCTTTTCCTGCGTTCTAGCGTTAAACTGCTTGCAGAACTCCATTATGTTAAGACCCTTGCTACCTAAAGCCGGACCAATCGGGGGTGCAGGGTTGGCTTGTCCACCACGCACTTGAAGTTTCAAGTACCCGCTAATTTCTTTAGCCATTTTATTAATCCTGTTTTTCTACCTGGAAATAATTCAATTCAACTGGTGTGTTCCGGCCAAATATTTTCACCATCACGTTAAGCTTTCTTCTTTCTTCGAATACTTCCTCAACCGTTCCTGTGAAACCACTAAATGGCCCATCCATCACCTTCACTATTTCACCTACTATAAAAGGTGTATCTAATTTCTCTTCGGCCTCATCCATCTCGTCTACTTTTCCAAGTATCCGGTTCACTTCATTCTGCCTAAGAGGTACTGGTGCTTTCGTTTTGTCTCTGGAACCCAGAAACCCTATTACACCAGGGATATTCGTTATTGTGTGAAGTATTTCTCCATGAGAAAGGTCAGCAGCGATGATGATGTAACCTGGAAAAAAGTTACGCTCTCTTACACGCTTTTTACCATTACGCATTTCATATACTTTCTCGGACGGAATTAAAACCTGAGGAATAGTTTCCTCCAGATTTTGTCTGGTAATCTCAGTCTCCAGGTAGGTCTTTACTTTCTTTTCCTGCCCGCTTACCGCTCTTACCACGTACCAATTAATTTCTCCCATCCTTCACTATATTTATACTGCCTATTAAAAGGCGTTATAAAACCATTTCAAAGCGTTTTCAAACGCCAAATCTACAACACCGATGAACAAAGCAAATATTAGTGATGCCACCAACACTAGCACGGAGCTACCCTGAAGCTCAGAGTATTTAGGCCAAGTTACCTTGGTCCTCATCTCGTCATAAGACTCCTTTACGAACGCAACCAGTTTATTCATATATTCTTCCGGTTTTTATAGCACGGGTGGAGAGATTCGAACTCCCATCAACGGTTTTGGAGACCGCTATTCTACCCTTGAACTACACCCGTTTAACGAATGCAGCCCGAAAAACGGACTGCAAAGGTATGATAATGTTTTATTATATGCAAATGCGTTTCACCATTAAGATGAAACGCATTTAGCTATTTAAAAACTTAGTCAAGAATTTCAGTCACCTGACCAGAACCAACGGTTCTGCCGCCTTCTCTGATGGCGAATCTTAGACCTTTCTCAAGAGCAACCGGGTTAAGCAGTTTTACCTCGATAGTGATGTTATCACCAGGCATTACCATTTCTACGTTTGCAGGAAGAGTAATCTCACCAGTTACGTCAGTAGTTCTCAAGTAGAACTGAGGTCTGTATCTGTTGAAGAAAGGAGTGTGACGTCCACCTTCTTCTTTAGAAAGAACGTAAACTTCAGCCTTGAAGTGAGCGTGAGGCTTCACAGAACCTGGCTTACAGATGATCATACCACGACGGATTTGAGACTTCTCAATACCTCTAAGTAGCAGACCTACGTTGTCACCAGCTTCACCTCTATCCAAAATCTTACGGAACATCTCAACACCAGTGATGGTAGACTTAAGACCTTCAGCACCCATACCGATGATATCAACAGCATCACCTGTGTTGGTTACGCCTCTTTCAATTCTACCGGTGGCAACTGTACCACGACCAGTAATTGAGAACACGTCTTCAACAGGCATAAGGAAGTCTTTGTCGATCGCTCTTTCAGGAAGTGGAATGTGCTCATCCACAGCTGTCATAAGCTCTTCTACTTTAGCAACCCACTTAGCTTCACCGTTAAGTGCGCCTAGAGCCGATCCCTGAATAACAGGAATAGTATCGCCTGGGAAGTCATAGTAAGTAAGAAGCTCTCTGATTTCCATTTCAACAAGCTCAAGAAGTTCTGGATCATCTACCAAATCGACTTTGTTCATGAAAACCACAAGCGCAGGAACACCTACCTGACGAGAAAGAAGGATATGCTCTCTGGTTTGAGGCATTGGTCCGTCAGTCGCAGCAACTACGATGATCGCTCCGTCCATTTGAGCAGCACCAGTAACCATGTTCTTCACATAGTCAGCGTGACCAGGACAATCCACGTGAGCGTAGTGTCTCTTTTCAGTTTGGTACTCGATGTGCGAAGTATTGATAGTAATACCTCTTTCTTTTTCTTCTGGAGCGTTATCGATCGCTGAGAAGTCTTTAATTTCGGCCAGTCCTTTACCCGCAAGAACTGCAGAAATAGCAGCCGTCAAAGTGGTTTTACCGTGGTCAACGTGACCGATGGTGCCAATATTTACGTGCGGTTTAGAACGATCAAAGTTTGCTTTTGCCATATTTGATAATCCTCGATTTAGTTATTAATATATCAGTTAATAGATGTTCAAAATACAGAGAGCCGTTGACGGGAATTGAACCCGTGACCTCTTCCTTACCAAGGAAGTGCTCTACCTCTGAGCTACAACGGCAAAAAAGACTTTGGCTTCCACCACCAAGGCCCGACCCGCTGAGCTGCTACCTGAACCAGAAATTATCAGCGTCACAGGTATCCTAGCACTACGGTTCATAAATTAAACAAGAACATAAATGATGAATGACTCCACCTCTTATGTTCTTTGTCTAGAGCGGGCGACCAGGTTCGAACCGGCGACCTACAGCTTGGAAGGCTGTCGCTCTACCAACTGAGCTACGCCCGCATAATGTACTAAGTTTGACGTCCCTCGCTCAGAGGGCGTGCAAGTTATACAATTACACGTCCTAAACAAAGAACTTTCGCTGTGGGGGAAAGAGGATTCGAACCTCTGAAGACATAAGTCAGCAGATTTACAGTCTGCCCCAGTTGGCCGCTTTGGTATTCCCCCAAATCAAACAAAATGACTAAGAACAACCGTTAAAAAAAGGCCTGTTGAGGGCCTGTTTCTAAAAGGAAGTGCAAAATTATACGCTTTTTGGTTTTATTCAAATAATTGATTTAAAAAGTCGAAAATATTCCTGACGAACTTCAACTTCTTTAATTCCCTTCACTAGCAAGTAAGCTGTTCATAACAGCCCTGGCCCTGTGATCTTCCTCCTTTGCTGCGATTGAAGCAAGTATCTTCCTGTTTTCGGGGGTTTCCGGAATCACCAGTGTCATCGACTGGAAAGCGGCAATTCTATTATAATATTCGTTGTCGTTGGTGGCAATATAAGTGAGCACCTTGGCCGTTGACTCATCCTTGTAGAGATCTGTTAACACAACGTACTCAATATAGTACTGCAAAAACATCCAGCGATCCATGCCATGAAAGCTAAGCAAGTTCTTATTGTACCATTCAATATGTCCCTCTTTCACCTGCTGATTGTAGTAACCTGCAATAGGTGCTGCTATATTAAGGTGTGTCAAGCCAAGAAACTCCTTGAGCCAAATAGGGTCTTCCACGTAATCTTGCAGCAGCACCTCCAGGCCAGCCCCTATCACACTATAAGAAGAATCAGCAAGCGCCTTCTTCATCACCTCATCGATATCGTTCGATTGAGTTTCGCTGTAAGCACTGAAAGCTGCTGCTCTCACCAGCGAACGGCTGTCGGATGTGAGTTTTTGCACAGCCCTTGCAATGTCATTGTTAGTCAGGTGGCCCCGGCCAATCAAATTGTCCAGCGTCATCTCTCTCAAGCGTGGGGATGGGTCTGCCAATCCGAGCAAGGCAGCCTTGCCTATGGTAATGGAGTCGCCTTCCGAAAAGAGTGTTTCCAACGCCTCTCTTCGAAGGGCAAAGGAACTTCCATTAGAAAAGGCCATCAGCAACTCCTGACTTGTTTTGGGCTGATAAATTTCGGCCAGCAAAACTCTTTCCGGATCCACCTCCACCAGCGTTGGCTCCTTCGGCAGCGGCAAAGTCATGGTAATCTCAGGAGCGTCGACTAGCAATTCATGGGTTGTGCTGGTGGCACCTTCCCAAATTTGAATATCCAGAGGAAAAACAAAGAGCCCAATCGAGTCGGACACCTGCAATTGGTTGATGTTGATAGTGAGGCTATCATTGGCATAGGATGTCGATACCTCCAAAACCGGATGCCCGGGTAGTTCGAACCACTGCTCGAAGAACCATTGCAAGTCTTCTCCTGTCACAGCCTCAAAGGACTTCCGAAGGTCATCAATTTCGACTGACTGATAGGCATTTGCCTTTAAGTAATGGTTGAGTGAAGCAAAGAAAGCCTCATTCCCCGTATAGTTGCGAAGCATGTGCAGCACAAGGCCGGCCTTTGAATAGCGGTGGCTATCAAACAGGTCGTCGGGATTTTCGTAGAAATAGTTAATGATTGGGTCGACCTTGCCGTCGGCTACCTCGGCCAGGTAATTGTCTTTCTCGATCCATAAATTATAGTCCGCTTCTTCCTTTCCGTACTTGTGCTCGTTCCACATGTATTCGCTGTAATTGGCAAACCCTTCGTTGAGCGCCAGGTTGGCCCACGACTCGCAGGTGACCAGGTCGCCAAACCACTGATGAAAAAGTTCATGTGCAATGATGCCGTCCCAATGATCGTCCAGCAACTCCCTCCGGCTCACCTGGAGGTCTTCCATGAAAACGGATGCCGTTGTATTCTCCATGGCTCCAGACACATAGTCTCTAACAACAATCTGGTCGTACTTAGCCCACGGGTATGGATAATCCAACACTTGCGAAAAGTATGCAATCATTTCTGGCGTGTTTCCAAAAATATCTTTGGCATACTTTTCAAAAGCTGGCTCGACATAGTAAGACAGCTGGAGTGAATCGGCCCAATCGTCAACCTTTGCAAAGTTGCCAACGGCAATCATAGCCAGGTAAGGTGCATGTGGCTTATCAAGTTTCCAGTGGTCTTTCTTAAGGCCGTTTCCCAAATAGTCGGTCGATTGAAGCACGCCATTGGATAACGTGGTTAGCGAAGAGTCAACGGTCAGGAAAATCTCCTGAGTAAACCTTTCATTAGGCGCATCTATGGTGGGAAACCAACGGGAATTGAATTGAGTTTCCCCTTGCGTCCATAATTGCCTCGGCTTCAATGTATCAGCACCAGTCGAGTTGACAAAGAACACCCCCCGGTCGGAGGTTACTGCCTGCCCGGTCTGCGCTGCCTGCTCATATGGCTTAGCGATGTACTTTAACCTGATTGACAGCGTGTCCGATCTCTTATAGTCCTTTTCCAAATTGATGTACACAGACTCACCGTCGTACTGGAACTCCAAAGGAGCCGTGGCTGAATTCTGCACTAAATCACACCCGATTATTTCAAAGCTTTTCGCATCCAGCATCAGTTGGTTCTGAGGATAGAAGTAGGGCTTTATGGTGATATCGGCCTGGCCGATCACCCATTTGTTTCCCCAATCGAACTCCAGATCAAGCCGTGTATGCAGGATATCGAAAAACCTGGGACTGGCGGGTTGGTAGGGGGGCAAGTCTATCTCAACAATGGCCTCCTCAACACCCGCAGAGTCTGACGACGCCTGATAGGAAGACCTGCAGCCAACCATTGTCAATAATAATATACATGTGACTGAGAGCAATGCTGTTCCCGACCCAAGCTTTCCTTCTAAAGTGTTCCTGCGCATATCATCACAAAATATTATGTCGTATTTTGCCAAAAAAGAATTCATGGCGAAGGTACTTATAAAAGGTCAAAAAGAAATCGACGTTGACTACCAAACAAATGGGGAGGTCTACCTGAATGGCGACTTATTTAATCATGAGGTAGTTGAGGTGAAACCTAATCACTATCATGTAATAAAGAGTGGGAAGGCTTTTGAGGTGGAAATAGTTAGCACCGACAAGGCTTCGAAAATGGTTTCCCTGTTGGTAAACGGAAAAAAGGCAGAGGTTACTGTGAAAGATAAGATGGATATTTTACTTGAAAAACTGGGTATATCAAATACCACGGCAAAAAAAGCCAACGACCTGAAAGCGCCCATGCCCGGGCTTATCCACGAAATAAAGGTGAGCGAGGGCCAGGAGGTTCATCAGGGCGACCCCATCCTGATTCTGGAAGCGATGAAAATGGAAAATGTGCTTAAATCGCCTGGTGACGGAATTATCAAGGCTATCTCTGTTGAAAAAGGGCAAAGCGTTGAAAAAAATCAGGTACTAATTACATTTTCCTAAGGCATAGTCGAAGGCTTTCATTTATATTTGCCTGATTTAACCATTCTTTTACCCCATACAAAAGCACGGAAGACCGGCTCTATGAAATACAAACGAATATTACTAAAACTAAGCGGCGAGGCACTCATGGGTGGTCAGAAATATGGCATTGACCCCGCACAACTTGAACAATATGCCCAGGAAATAAGAAAAGTAAAGGATGAGGGCCTTGAAGTAGCCATTGTTATTGGTGGTGGTAATATCTTCCGTGGCGTACAATCATCTACTATTGGGATTGACAGGGTTCAAGGCGACTATATGGGCATGCTGGCAACAGTGATTAATGCTATGGCACTGCAAAGTGCACTTGAGGCCCATGGTATGTTTACCCGCCTTATGTCTGGGATAAAAATGGAGCAAGTTTGTGAGCCTTTTATCAGGAGAAGAGCCATCAGGCATCTGGAAAAGGGAAGGATCGTGATTTTTGGAGCGGGCATAGGCAATCCCTACTTCACAACGGACTCGACGGCCAGTTTGAGAGCCATTGAAATTGAAGCCGACGTTGTACTAAAAGGCACCCGAGTTGACGGCGTTTACTCAGCTGACCCCGAAAAAGATCCAAATGCCACCAGATACGCTCAGATTTCTTTTCAGGAAGTTTATGAAAAAGGATTGAACGTAATGGACATGACCGCCTTCACGCTATGCCAGGAAAACAACCTACCGATTATTGTATTTGATATGAACAAGCCCGGGAACCTCATTAACGTTGTGAAAGGCGAGGAAGTGGGCACTCTGATAAATTAACTTTTTTTAAGGATGAATGAGGAAATACAACTATTTCTAGAGGAAGCTAAAGATTTGATGGACAAAGCCATTGTTCATTTTTCGGCAGAGCTTGCAAAAATAAGGGCTGGAAAAGCAATGCCCAACATGCTTGATGGTATCATGGTTGATTACTATGGCGCCATGACTCCCATACAGCAAGTTGCCTCTGTTAATACGCCCGATGCCAGAACACTTGCCATCAAGCCCTGGGAAAAGAACATGATCTCAGAAATTGAAAAATCGATCATCAATAGCGACCTGGGCTTAAATCCCCAAAACAACGGGGAGATGGTAATGATCAACGTTCCGCCCTTAACAGAGGAAAGAAGAAAAAACCTTGTCAAACAAGTAAAAGCGGAGGCAGAAACTGCCAAAGTGAGTGTGAGAAATATCAGGAAGGATGCCAACGAATCGATCAGAAAGCTGATGAAAGAGGGGGCTGCTGAAGACGATGTGAAAAGGGCTGAGGATGAAGTGCAAAAGCTTACCGATTCGCACTCAGTAAAAATCGACAAACTTGTAGATGCCAAAGAGGTGGAGATTATGACGGTGTAGCACCGCCCGACAATACTCAATCATTGGGGAGCTGTGGTATTCAAACACAGCTCTTTTTTTGCATTATAAATAAAGCTTCTTCTGTCCTATCATTTCATTTACGCTGTCGGGGATAAGGTACTTGACAGACTTGCCCATCTTTATTTGTTTCCGAATGAACGTGGCCGATATGTCCAGTAAAGGGGCATCAACAATTTTTACGTTTGGATTATCTCTGAGATCGGACGGATTCGACTGGGGCCGTGGGTACACAAGCAGCCCGTGGTTTTCTAAAATGACATCAAAGTTTTTCCATTTAGGAAAAGAAGCGAGGTTGTCCTCCCCTATTATCAGCTTGAATTTATGCTGAGGGTGCTTGTCCGTTAAATATGCAAGGGTATCCACCGTATAGCTGGGTTTGGGCATGTGAAACTCGACATCAGTAACTTTGAAATGATAATTGTCGTGAATAGCGGCCTGCACCAGGTCGAACCTGTCAAACTCATGCTCCAGGTTGCTTCGTCTCTTCAATGGGTTCTGAGGGCTTACAACAAACCACACCTCTTCAATTTCGGTATTCTCCAACATAGTGTTGGCAATAATGAGGTGCCCAACATGGATAGGATTAAATGAACCAAAATAGAGACCGATATCCAATAGATTGATGTTTTGTTCCTGGCAGTACCTCGTCACACGCCAGCGAAGGTGATTCGAAAGGCTAAGCTAAAAAATCTTTCACAATTTGTAGAGACATGTCTTTCGCCTTCTGCAAGTCGTCATTGAGCACTGTCACGTCCAGTCGTTTTTCGAAGGTCATTTCATATTTAGCCTTCTGAAGGCGTTTTTCGAGTGTGTCTGCAGTTTCAGTATCACGCTTTTGAAGTCTTTCCTGAAGTGTGTTCAAATCAGGCACTCTGACAAATACCGCCAGGGCATCGTCTCCAAAGTATTTCTTAAGGTTCAGCGCACCGTGCACTTCCACATCAAAAATCACATCTTTGCCCAAAGCCCATATCCTGTCAATCTCTTCCTTGAGTGTGCCGTAAAAGGATCCATTGTAAACCTCTTCCCATTCTACAAATTCGTCCCTTTCTATCTTACTCTGGAAATCACTAAACGAGAGGAAGTAATAGTCTTTTCCATTCACCTCCTGGTTTCGAGGCTTCCTTGTTGTGGCCGAAATGGAAAAGGCAAGAGAAGGAATATGATCTAAAAGATGTTTTACCAGTGTTGTTTTACCAGAACCTGACGGAGCAGTAAAAATAATTGCTTTGCGCATTAACCTTCAGGGGCAAGAGAAACAGAAATTTTCGATTTTATTGAATTGAGCAAATCTGCAGGGACTTCACGCTTTTCAAGCTTAGTACGCAAAATGTTTCGAATCTCCGTTTCAACTTTATAGTTTTTCAAACAGGGCAGGCAACTGTCGAGGTGACTCCGCAAATAGTCTTCCTGAGTTGGCGATGCCTCATTATCAAGTAGCAGATGCAAAATTTCAATACATTTCACTGACTCCTTGCAGCCTTCCTTTGCAGAACTTTGTTCCATTCTCTGTCAATTTCAATCACGAAAATTACGAAAAAAATTATTTGTAGCCCATTGTCTGAGCATATGATTTTAGCTTCTCCTTGAGTAGATTTCTAGCTCTGTGCAATCTCGATCTCACGGTACCTATTGGAATGTCGAGGATTTTCGCCATCTCTTCGTAGGTAAAACCTTCCAGGTCACAAAGTATGATTACTGTTCTGAAATCGACATCCAGCGCATTCAGCGCATTGGAGACTTCATCACCAATCATGTTTTGCAGAGCGTCTACTCTCAGGTCGACGGTTATATGTTCATCAACATCATCAGAGTTGTAATAAGTTTCAACCTCCTGATAATCAACTTTAGCAGGCTCTTTGCTTTTCTTCCTGAAGTCGTTGATGAAGCTATTCTTCAAGATTCGGAACAACCACGCCTTGGCGTTGGTTCCTTCCTGAAATGAATCTATAAATCGAAATGCTTTAAAGTAAGTTTCCTGCACAAGATCCTTTGCCTCATCGTCGTCAAAAGTAAGACGATAGGCAAAATTGTACATCGAGTCAATATGCGGCAAAAATTCCCCGTTAAAGATCTTCATCTTCTTTGAGTCACTATAGCTGTGCCGCTTTGGCCCTTCCATGGTTTCTGTTACGGTTGTTGACATGTCAATGAATTCAGCAAATTCCTTGCCCAACTGGCGGGCTATTTAGAATCAATCTCTTTTTACATAATACGACAAATCACCCGGATTTGTTAACCAGCTCAATTTGCGAAATACGGACTGTTTTCACCTACTTTCGGTCAAAATAATAAAAAAAGGCCCTTTTTGGGGGCCTTTTCTCTGTCATGAAATTATGTCAGTAATTTTAGTAACGGTAATAATCAGGCTTGTATGGGCCTTCAAGAGAAACGCCTATGTATTCGGCCTGATCGGGGCTTAGTGTATCAAGTTCGCAGCCGATCTTAGCCAGGTGCAGTCTCGCTACCTTCTCGTCGAGGTGCTTAGGCAATGTGTACACCGCATTTTCGTACTTGTCAGTGTTTGTCCAAAGCTCCAATTGCGCTAACACCTGATTGGTAAAGCTATTTGACATCACAAAAGATGGGTGACCAGTGGCACAGCCAAGGTTCACCAACCGGCCTTCGGCCAACACAAGTATTTCTGATCCTTCGATATTGTAAAGATCTACCTGCGGCTTGATGACAACTTTAGTCTGACCGTAGTTCCCATTTAACCATGCCATATCAATTTCATTGTCAAAGTGGCCAATGTTACAAACAATAGCCTTGTCCTTCATGCTTCTGAAGTGCTCTTCTTTGATGATGTCCTTGTTGCCTGTAGCGGTTACAATGATATCAGCTTCTTTAACGGCAGTCGCCATTTTCTTCACTTCGTATCCTTCCATCGCCGCCTGCAAAGCGCAGATAGGGTCGATCTCAGACACAATCACCCTCACACCACAGCTCTTAAGCGACTCAGCGGAACCTTTTCCTACGTCACCAAATCCAGCAACAACGGCTACTTTACCAGCCATCATTACGTCGGTAGCTCTGCGAATGGCATCCACCAACGACTCACGGCAACCATATTTATTGTCAAACTTCGACTTGGTCACAGAGTCGTTCACGTTGATAGCAGGCATTGGTAAGGTGCCCTTTTTCATCCGCTCGTACAAACGGTGAACGCCGGTAGTTGTTTCCTCAGAGAGACCTTTGATGCCAGGTACCATCTCAGGGTATTTGTCCAACACCATATTGGTAAGGTCGCCACCATCGTCAAGGATCATATTGAGAGGCTTGCGATCATCGCCAAAAAATAGAGTCTGCTCTATGCACCAGTCAAACTCTTCTGCATTCATGCCTTTCCATGCAAACACCGGGATGCCAGCCTCGGCAATTGCAGCTGCGGCATGATCCTGTGTGGAAAATATATTGCAAGAAGACCAGGTAACATCCGCACCCAGTTCAACCAGTGTTTCAATAAGCACGGCTGTTTGAATAGTCATGTGCAAACAACCCGCAATACGGGCTCCTTTAAGAGGCTTGGAAACACCATATTCTTCCCGGAGTGCCATCAAACCAGGCATTTCGGCTTCTGCCAGACGGATTTCTTTCCTGCCCCAATCGGCCAGTGAAATGTCTTTTACTTTGTAATTAAGACTTGTTTCAATCATTTTATGATAATATTGATTTATAAATCGATGCAAAAGTAGCGCATAACTTTTTGTAAGACAAACCGAAGAGGTTTTTAACGAATAGCTACTTCCATAAAAACTCTATCTCTTTTAAGTCGTACTCCTTCACATTCCCGCTTCGTTCGACCCTAAGTTTTCCAGGTTCAGAAACGCCAAGAATTTCACCCTCAAACGTTCCCTCTTTGTCACGGTATGGCCGCCGCTCTCCCCACCCAATCATGGACTTCAAATAGTCTGACTGTAGTTTCTCAGAAGCACCACCTTTGAGCTGAAGATATAAAGACTCAATATTCCGGGACAACTTCTCCAGCACAAGCTCCTTGTCCAGGTCGTTTCCCATTTCAAGCGCCATTGATGTAGCTTTCTCTGAGATAAATACCAATTGATTCACGTTTAAGCCTACTCCCACAACTGAAGTTTCGATCATGCTTCCTTTCAGCGTGCTTTCAATCAGGATGCCGGTAATCTTCTTGTTGCCTGCATATATATCGTTGGGCCATTTGACTTTTACATTCTCAAGTCCAAATTCGCTTAGCGTCTTTTTAACTGCAATTGACACAATGATGTTTAAAAAAAACTGCTGCGAGGGTTTTAAGAAAGTGGGCTTCAGCACCACAGACATCATGATATTTTTACCTGGCTCCGATTCCCAGGTGTTGCCTCTTTGGCCCCGGCCTGCCAATTGCTCGTCGGCGATCACAACTGTACCTTCGTTGACATGCTCAATTTCGGCCAATTGTGTAGCTACAGAGTTGGTTGAGTGACATTTTGGCAGGTAAACCACCTTTTTGCCTATAAAGAGATTTTTGGAGAAAATTTTGTGCAATCTTTTTTCGTAGTTTTGTAGACAAAGTAAAATGTTTTGAATGACAGTAAAAAAGGGCAAAATGCCAGTTGAACCTAAAACGGTTGAACTCAACGATTTGGTGGTGCAGGGAATGGCAGAAAAGA
This sequence comes from Imperialibacter sp., assembly GCF_040222385.1. Classification (GTDB taxonomy): domain Bacteria; phylum Bacteroidota; class Bacteroidia; order Cytophagales; family Cyclobacteriaceae; genus Imperialibacter. The sequence continues at coordinate 57,230 of NZ_JAVKDF010000023.1, read as the reverse complement.
AAGCCCACGACATAGTAGTTTTGGATTTGAGAAATGTAAAAAATGCGGTAGCTGATTACTTCATTATCTGTTCTGGCAACTCGGACACTCAAATAGATGCCATTTGTGATTCTGTAGAAGAATTCGTTTATAAAGCTTCAAAACAGTCCCCCTGGAAAAAAGAAGGCAAGCAAAACAAAGAGTGGATCCTTTTGGATTACATAGATGTGGTAGCTCACATATTCAAAAAAGATAAGCGTGATTTCTATTCGCTGGAAGAGCTTTGGGGAGATGCGGTGATCACTCCGGTGGAAAGCTCGCACAACTAAGGAACATTAGCGATAGAAAAGCGTTTTATCAATCTGTACAATGATTTAGATTTAGAAAGATTAAAGAATGGCAAATCAAGATAGACCGAGGAAAAACCTGATTCCAAAGCCTCCGCAGAGACCCAATTATCAAATTTGGGTGATTCTAACTCTTCTGGCTGTAGTGCTTGGAATTACTTATTTCAACAATAGTTCTTCATCAGTAACTATTTCGCAGAAAAGGTTCGAGCAAATGCTGCTCAGCAATGACGTGAAAGGAGTGGTACTTTTGAGAACACAAAACCTTGTTGAAGTAACATTAAAGGAAGAAGCACTTAGTAACAGTAAATACAAAGTTGAGCTTGAGCAGAGAAATCCTTTCTCGCTAAGCCAGGGACCGCACTACAAGTTCAAGATTATTTCGGCCGACAACTTCGATGAGAAGTTTAGGGAGATTGAGAAAGGGTTGCCTGATAATCAGAGAATTGAGTACAAGATTGAGGAAGGATCTGACATCACCAATATTTTCTTTAATTGGGGTTTCTTGTTCCTGATCTTGTTCGGTTTCTGGTTCTTAATGCGCCGGATGACTGGTGGCGGCGGACCAGGCGGACAAATATTCAATATTGGAAAATCAAGAGCTGCGCTGTTTGATGCAGAAAACAAGGTAAAGATCACCTTTGTGGATGTGGCAGGACTTGACGAGGCCAAGGAAGAAGTAAAAGAGATCGTAGACTTTCTTAAGAACCCAGCCAAGTTTACTAAGCTGGGTGGTAAAATACCAAAGGGTGCTTTGCTGGTAGGCCCTCCGGGCACAGGTAAAACACTTTTGGCGAAAGCGGTAGCTGGTGAAGCTGCTGTGCCTTTCTTCTCACTTTCGGGTTCCGACTTTGTGGAAATGTTTGTGGGTGTAGGTGCTGCAAGGGTACGTGACCTATTCAAGCAAGCCAAAGAAAAAGCACCATGTATCGTGTTTATAGATGAGATTGACGCTATTGGCCGGTCAAGAGGCAGAGGCCAGGTGCCCGGTTCCAATGATGAAAGAGAGAATACGCTGAACTCGCTGCTTGTTGAAATGGATGGCTTTGCTACCGATTCAGGCGTTATTATCCTTGCGGCCACCAACCGTCCTGATGTATTGGACAGCGCCTTGCTTCGTCCGGGCCGATTTGACCGCCAAATCAGCATTGACAAACCAGATGTGATTGGCAGAGAGGCTATTTTCAAAGTGCATTTGAAGCCTATTAAGATGTCGAAAGACGTAGACGTGAAAAAGCTGGCTGCACAAACTCCGGGCTTTGCCGGTGCTGAAATTGCCAACGTGTGTAACGAGGCCGCACTTATCGCAGCCAGAAGGGACAAAGAGGCCGTTGACATGCAGGACTTTCAGGATGCCATTGACAGAGTCATTGGTGGTCTGGAGAAGAAGACAAAAATCATTTCGCCGGAAGAAAAGAAAATTGTTGCCTACCATGAAGCTGGTCACGCAGTAGCGGGTTGGTTCCTTGAGCACGCCGATCCTTTGGTGAAGGTATCCATTGTTCCCCGTGGTATTGCGGCGCTCGGGTATGCTCAGTACTTGCCAAAGGAGCAGTTTTTGTATCAAACTGAGCAGTTGCTCGATGAAATGAGCATGGCTCTGGGTGGTCGTGCCGCTGAGGAGATTATTTTTGGTAAAATATCGACAGGCGCTCTAAGCGACTTGGAGAGGGTAACCAAGATGGCCTACAGCATTGTGACGATCTATGGCATGAATGATAAAATTGGTAACGTGTCGTTCTACGATTCGAAACAATCCGAATACTCATTCAACAAGCCTTACTCTGAGTCGACTGCTGAAACCATAGATTCAGAGGTTAGAAACATTATTGCTACTGCCTATGAGCGAACTAAGAAAATGCTAACCAAGCATAAGAAAGAGCTTGAGGTTATAGCCAAAGAGCTTCTGGAGAAGGAAATCATTTTCCAGAATGATTTGGAAAGACTGATAGGCAAACGTCCTTTTGAAAAGCAAACGACTTACCAGGCTTTTACGAATAACACTACCAACGGAGAAACAGTAGAAGCGCTGACCGAAGAAGCAGAAAAAACAGATGACGAAGTCGAAGCTTTGAAAAAATCGGTAGCAGAAGAGGTTACAAATGAAGAGACCTCAGATGTAGTTGAGGATACAACCAAAAAGTAATCTTCAATAAATAATATTTGATTCAAAGATCAGGTTAACGCCTGATCTTTTTATTTTGTACCCATATGCAGTTTGACAACGGTACCCTCCCGGATGGGAAATTGATCTATTTTGCGAGTGATTTTCACCTTGGGGCTCCCAACCAAACAAAGAGCCGGGAAAGGGAGAACAAAGTGGTAAAATGGCTGGGAAGTATCGAAGACTCTGCCGCCGCCATCTTTCTTGTTGGTGATATTTTTGATTTCTGGTTTGAATACAACCACGTAATCCCCAAAGGCTTTGCCCGGTTTCAGGGAAAAATTGCTGAGCTGGTCGATAAGGACATTCCAGTTATCTTTTTCTCTGGCAACCACGATATGTGGATGGCCAACTACTTTACTGAAGAGTTTGGAATACCGGTGTATCACGAAAACAAACGCTACGTCGTCAATGGGGTAAAGCTACTTGTGGGACACGGCGATGGTCTTGGGCCCGGCGACTATCGATATAAATTTCTTAAGAAGATCTTCAGGAACAAGCTCTGCCAGTGGGCATTTAAATGGTTGCACCCTAATGTGGGGATGGCCATCGCTCACAAATGGTCCAGCAACAGCAGGATCAGCAACCTGAAGTATGACGAGGCCTTTCTGGGCGATGACGAGTGGCTTTGGACATATTGCAAAGAAGCTGAAGCCAAAGAGCACCACGACTACTATATTTTCGGGCACAGGCACCTGCCCCTTGACCTGGAAGTTGGGGAGAGCAGCAGATACATTAACTTAGGAGAGTGGATCAACCACTGTACTTATGCTGTATTTGATGGTGAAAAAGTTGAGCTCAAGAGATTTGAATAAGACTGTTGTCCTGTGTCTGGTTCTACTCTTATCTGGTTTCTTATGCCAGGCCCAGCTAGTGGTGGAAAAAAATGTGCCGGGGCCTGTAGTGACGGCTCAGTCGGTTGACAGAAGAGGCGATTTCTATCTTGCATTCAAGAACGGGACCGTGGCCAAATACGATACCACGGGCAGACAAATTGTGAACTACTCTCCCAGAAGGCTGGGGCAGGTCACGCTAATCGATCCCTGGAACCCACTAAAGACCTTTCTGTTTTACGAAGAATTTCAGTCTATTGTGATACTTGACAGGTTTATGTCTCCCACTATTGAGTATGACCTCACTGGCAAGTCTCAGAGCTTTATACGCCTCGCCTGCCCTTCGCAGGACAACTCGTTCTGGTTGATTGATGAGTCATACAACGGCTTGATTAAGTTTGACCCTATTGATCAAAAAATCCAGTCCAAAATCCCCTTCAACGCATCAATACCTGTTGATGGTAAGATTCTTTTCATCAGGGAATATCAGAATGTGCTATTTGCCTCTCTGGATAGTGGTGGCATTATTTACTTTGACAATCTGGGGAATTATCAAGGTGTAATCGACAGCCCTCCTTGCAGTTTCTTTTGCTTTTCAAAGAACCAGCTCTACCTGACAAGTAGAGGCAGTGTTTTTATCCAGGATTTATACAGCAATGAGAAAAATGAAATCAGTTTACCTGACACGTATTTAAATGCCCTGTTGATAGGCCCTCGTGTGGTTGGGACAAAAAAAGAAGGAGGCTTTAACCTCCTTCGATAACTGTAGCTATTCGTTTGCGATGCCCCGATAAATATCGAGAATTTTCTTCCGGAAGACGATGCTGTATTTGGCGTTGGCCAACTGAATCTCCGCTCTGTTTTTATTGTTTAGGCTCTCCAAATAAGTATAAAAGTCGGTGCTTCCAGCTTGATATCGGGTTTCTGAAAAATTATAAGCCTGTGTAAGAGCCTCGATATTCTCCTGCGCAGCATTGTATGTGCTGTATGCAGCCTTCAAATCCATATAGACTTGTTGAATGGTGTTAGTTACAGTTTGCTCCGACTGTTTGACATCCAGCTCCGAGTTATACATATTTACTCTTGCGCTCTGAATGTTGCTAGCTGTCTGCCAACGAGTAAAAATTGGAATGCTCAAATTTAACCCCAAATATTTGTATTCGTTCCATCTCATCTGTTGGCGAAACGACGCATCGGGATCCTGCCTGTCAGCCTCCGGGTTATAGGCTCCATTTGAAGAATAACTTGATCCATATGAACCAACTGCAGATATACGAGGGTATCTGCTCGCCCTTATTTGTTTAAACTGGAATATAGAAGCACTCTGGGTAGAAAGTGAACGTTTAAGCGATGGGGAATAGGACAAACTGGCCGCAAGAACATCGTCATAAGGGTCGACCTCGTCCAGAATCTGCTCTTCATCCAACTCAGACGTTTCTATCTCATAGTTTTTAGTAGCATCAAGCTGGAGCATCTGAATCAAAAGGAGTTTGTCTCTTTCAAGCGTGTTTTGGGCTTGTACTCTGACCAATTTTTCGTTGGCCAATTGTGATCTAAAACTGTATACCGTCTCTGGATTACTAACCCCTACCGAAACTCGCTTTTCCTCTCTTTCAAGCTGCGACTGCAAGAGAGTGACTCTTTCATCTGATATTCTGACATTTTCACGATCCAATATAACATTCAGATATGCACTCAAAACGCTCGCTTTTGCCAATACTCTGGAAGCCTCAACTGACTCTTCAGCGGCGGCAAGTTCATCAGATCTTCTGCGATAGTTATGCACATTAGCAAAACCATTGAACAAATTTAGGGAACTCCGTAAATTTGGGCTAGTTTGATAAGTGGTGGCCGTCACTCCTCTTTGCGCAGTTTGGTCGAAAGTATATCCATTGTAAATATCTTGACTCAACCCGGCATTTAGGTCTGGCAACGCATTTGCAATAGCCTGAATCATATTCGCCTTTGCTGAAATAGTATTGTTCTGCGCCCTTTTGATATCAAGGTTATTTTCCAACGCAATCCTAATACAATCATCCAGTGTTAACACCTGCACCTCTTCCTGCGCAAACGAAGAGTTTGCAAGAGTAATGAGACCCAGAGTAAGTGTAAAAAGAAATCCCTTTGCTATTCTAATAAAATTCATATCCATTTTTTCAAGTCCATCTCCTATTTACCAATGAATATGCCATTTATTTAATGTATTGACTATCAATTAATTAAGGTTGCTGTTTTTGAAAAAATGTGTACGAATACAGTACAGTTGTGTTCAGATTTGAACCTAACAAGCGAAGAAGATCACTTGAGACTTTGGCAGGCGAAAGTTTCGAAAGCAAAAGGGGCAAAAAAAAGGCCACCTTTTGGGCAGCCTCTTCATTAATCAGGGTGTAATTTAAGTAGAAAAGGTATTATCCTAGTCTCTTTGAATAGATGTAGTTGATCTTTTCTTCTACCATCTCGGTTACTTTCTCTTTGCTGAGCTTAGATTTTTTACTCAACTGCTCAACAAACTCGTCCATTGTAATGTCGTGAAGGTTCAGGTCACTCATTTTTATGTTGGCGAAAGTATCTTTCAATTCAGTTTCAAGATCTGCTACAACTGTGTGATTAAGGTGTCGTTCCATATCAATCAATATTTGGGTTAATTCCTATTTCCTCATCAATTATAAGCAGAAGGTTTATTATTTCATACAACGGCCTGTTAATCAGTATTTTACAAACAGGCCTTCCCTTGGTTATTTTTTAACCCAAAAAGAGAGGATTTGCAGAAATCAAAATTTTAGTGGGTTGAAATATGCCCGGGTGGATTGGCAGTGGAATAAATCACGAGGATAGTAAGGGTCAAAAACAGCTGAAAAAAAACTTTTTTTGGGCGTGAAAAAATTTCATTTCTTCAGAGAAATTTAAAATTCCCTCAGTTTGGGGGATTACAAACCTCCAAAGGCTGACCATCTTGCTCTCGGTTTTCGATTGATTGTGACCTTCCCTCAACACACACTTAGGTAGTAGAATCCTCTTCACAGTGTTAGGGAAGGTTCTTTTTTTTACTGACACAAAGACTCAAGCAGCCCAGAACATGGACATGGGCCTGTCGGTGCTACAGCATTACGAAACAAGGAGCCAATTGGGCGAGTGGAGCCATGGAATTGCTAAGGCACTATGAAGAACCAGCTACTTTGCAATCTTACTCTCGTTCACTATCCGAAATATGAGATTGGCCGCTAGTTTCGCTGTTCGATTGTCCTGATCGAATGCCGGGTTCATTTCTGCAACGTCGCAGGTGAGTACTTTACCAGTGCTCATAATGATGCGCACCAACTCTGCTACCTGCTGCGGTGCCAACCCCATCACAGCCGGAGCACTCACCCCAGGCGCAAATGCGCCATCCATTACATCGAGACATATGGTGAGGTAAATATGATCAAGGGGCTTGGTGAACTTATGAATCACCTTTTCTATCTCAGCCGTAGACAACTGAAAGAGCGTTCCTGCTTCCAGGTATTTTACCTTCTTCTGGTGGGCAGTTTTGTAAAGTGCTGCCGTGTTGCCAGACGGCTGAATGCCCAGGCACATATAGTCGAAAGGCTTTGCTTCCTGACCGAGGAAGTTAGCTATCTGCAAAAATGGCGTGCCTGATGTGGGCGCATGAGGGTCGTTTCGCAGATCGAAATGCGCATCAAGATTGATGATACCGATCTTCTTATCCGGGCAATGCGCAAAAGCTCCGAGAAAGTGCCCATAGGCGATTTCATGTCCGCCTCCCAGTAGAATAGGGAAATAGCCAGTGTCTAGTAATGTTGCCACTTTTTGCCCTAACAGCTTTTGAACCGTTTCCAGATTGCCGTTTGGACAGAGAACATCACCAGCGTCGAAAAGGGAAACAGATGGTTGACTATGCCATGGCAAATTAGCTGCCATTTTTCTGATTGTATAGGGCCCTTCAGAAGCCCCCCTCCTGCCAAAGTTCTTTCTTACGCCCTCGTCGGAACAAAAGCCAAGCAGCGCAAATTTCCGTTGACCAGGAGCCGAAGCAATCGGCCTCGACAGATCGAGCATTTGAATGACATGGTGCCAGCGAGCTCCGTCTGGCCCATCGTATTTGTCAGTTCTTCCTCGCCAAATGTTTCTATCAGGTGATCTGTACATGCCATTCAATCAGAAAGTCAATCGTTTTTTCTGTGGGGCGAAGTTAAAAGATTTAATGAAGGCTTCGATACTGAATATGGTAAGGGATTAAGCAAATAATGTAAATGGGTGGTTGATCGATAAGCATTTAGTCAATTAGTCGCCCATTTTTCCATACTGCCACTGGCTTCACTTTTCCCTGGTGATATAGCACCTCCCGGTAGTCCCCTGTTTCAAAAGCAATAAAATCCGCCAAATTACCATGCACAAGGGTTCCTCTGTCGTCCAAATCAAGGGCTTTCGCTGCCCGGAAGGTAATACCAGCCCAGGTTTCAGCCATGGAGAGTTTTTGCGAAGCACCAAGTACAGCCGCTTGCATGAGGAGGTCGCCCATAGGAGCACTGCCAGGGTTCCAGTCGGTGGCGATGGCGAGGCAGCCTCCGTAGTCGAGCAGTTTTCTGGCAGGAGCAAATGGCAAGCCCAAGCCCATAGAAGCTCCTGGCAAAACCACGCCAATGGTGTCGCTCCCGGCCAGGTACTTGATATCTGCATCGGTGGAGGCTTCGAGGTGGTCGGCGCTGAGAGCGCCCATGTCTACTGCCAGTTTACTGCCGCCAGAGCTGAACTGGTCGGCGTGCACAGTCAGTTGGAAGCCCATTTCCCTTGCCCTTGTTAGGTACTTTCTGCTTAGTGCGACATCGAAGGCTCCTTCTTCCACGAAAATATCGACCCTCTTGGAAAGGCCTTCCTGTTTTACCTGCGGCAATAGGTCATTCATCAGGAAATCAAGGTATTCGTCAGCCTTGTCAAATTCACCTGGCTTGACATGAGCTGCCAGACAAGTTGGGATAAGGTCGAGCAAATATTCCTTTGACGTGCGACTGATGGCTTCCAGTATCTTAAGCTCGTCGGCCAGATTGAGGCCGTAGCCACTTTTCACTTCAATGGTTGTCACACCTTCGGTGAGGTGCCGTGTGGCCCGTCCGGCAACCAGTTCTTCTAATTCTGTCAGAGTAGCTGCTCTCGTCTTTTGCACTGTGTCATGGATACCACCTCCGCCTTTGAGTATCTCCTGATAGCCTGCACCTCCCACCTTCAGCTGGTAGTCTTTTGCCCGAGAGCCCGCAAAGCAGACATGGGTATGGCAGTCGATGAGGCCGGGAAGAGCCACATAGTCGCCTTCCATTTCAAAAACATTCTTGTGCCTTTTCGCTCCTTCTTCGAAGTCAACTATCTCGACAATCCGATCGCCTTGGAGCACGATACCCGCATTGTGTACGATTTGGAGTTGGTCGTCAGTCAATGGCCCTTTGGTTGGCAGGTTGGCCATGGTGACGATTTGTTTGAATGGGCCGATGAGTTGGGGGGTGTGCATTTTTTTTGATATATGTCTTTGGAGCGATGGGTTTAAACCCATCGCTATAAGATACCGCCCCTACAGGGCTAGCATGTTCTCCTAAATTTAACCTTTACGGTACTACGAACTAAAATTTTAAATGGTGGGTGGCTGCGACGTCGCTGGCGAGTTCGTAACCAGCATCCATGTGTCGGAAGACGCCCATGGCTGGGTCATTGAAGAGCACCCGGCGAAGGCATCTTTCTGCTCTTTCGGTGCCATCGGCCAATACCACCATGCCAGCATGCTGGGAGTAGCCCATGCCCACACCACCACCATGATGGAATGACACCCAGGTGGCACCGCCGGCTGTATTCCCCATGAGATTAAGTAACGGCCAATCGGAAACGGCATCGGATCCGTCGAGCATGCCTTCCGTTTCCCTGTTGGGCGATGCCACAGAGCCGCAGTCGAGGTGGTCACGGCCAATGACGATCGGAGCCTTTACTTTGCCTGTTTTCACCAGGTCGTTAAAGATCAGACCGGCCTTTTCCCGCTCTCCCATGCCCAGCCAACAAATACGGCAAGGCAGACCTTGAAAGGCTATTTTTTCTCTGGCTTGTTGCAACCAATTGATGAGGTGAGTGTTTTCTGGAAAAGCGTCCATTAGGGCCCTATCGGTAGTGTAAATATCTTCAGGATCACCAGAAAGGGCAGCCCAGCGAAAAGGGCCTTTGCCTTCACAAAACAGCGGGCGAATGTAAGCCGGGACAAAACCGGGGAAATCGAAGGCGTTGGCCTCACCTCCCTGCCGGGCAAACTCCCGAAGGTTGTTGCCATAGTCAAATACCTGGCTTCCACGTTTCTTCATTTCGAGCATAAAGCCAACGTGGCGAGCCATGCTTTTCAATGATCGCTCCTTGTATTTGACGGGATTTTTCATTCGCAGAATCTCCGCATCAGTCAGCGATAGCCCATTCGGTACATAGCCAAAGACAGGGTCGTGTGCAGATGTCTGGTCAGTCAATACATCAGGCGTGATATTGTCTTTCAAAAGTCTTTCCAGCACATCGCCAATGTCTCCCACCAAACCGACCGAAATGTTCTCCTTCTTTTCTTTGGCGTCCAGCACCCATTTCACCGCCTCGTTATAAGAGTCGGTCATTTTATCAATGTACCGGGTGTGCAGGCGTTTCCTAATTCTTTCGGGGTCAATATCGACGCCCAAAAACGTGGCGCCGGCCATGGTCGCTGCCAGCGGTTGAGCACCGCCCATTCCTCCAAGGCCACCTGAAACCAGCAGTTTCCCCTTGAGGCTGCCACCAAAATGCTGCTTGCCACATTCCACAAAGGTTTCGTAGGTTCCCTGAAGGATGCCCTGAGAACCTATATAAATCCAGCTACCAGCTGTCATCTGGCCGTACATCATCAGTCCCCGCTCCTTCAGCTCCTGAAAATGCTCCCAGTTGGCCCAGGCCGGCACCAGATTGCTGTTAGCTATGAGCACTCTTGGAGCTTCTGGATGCGTTCGAAGCACGCCGACTGGCTTTCCTGATTGAATAAGCAGGCTATGCTCGTCATCCAACTGCAAAAGCATCTCAATGATTTTCCTGGCTGACTCCACATTTCTGGCTGCCTGACCAGTGCCGCCGTATACTACCAGCTCAGCTGGATTTTCAGCCACTTCAGCATCGAGGTTGTTGAGGAACATCCGTAATGGTGCTTCAGTCTGCCACGACCTGGCGTTCAGGGTTGATCCAGTGGGCGCTTTGTAGGTTGGGTGGCTAGCGTAAGTATTGAGAAAGGCTGAAAGATTCATTTTTTGCTATCGATTTGGCTGCTATTAGTGTTAGAAAAAGCAACTACAAAAATTTATCAGTGAAAGTTGCCGGTGTTACTATCTGAATATTTTGATACGGATGAAGAATCAGGAGGTCGTTGTCTCCAGTAATGATAAAATCTGCTTCGGCGGTTGCTGCAAGTGCCAAAACGATGTCGTCATCGGGGTCTCTGCACACTTGAACATGATTTATCACTTCAAGTCTGGTTGCTTTGGATGTATAACTAGCGACAAGCTGTTGGGCCCGTTCGGAGTCAATATATTTCTGCAACCGTGGCAAGGTCAGCTTTTCGTTCACCTCATCCAGAATTTCATCGCAGGTAAATAAATGATGCCCGGTCAGTAGCGCTTCGACCATAAGGTTAATGGCAGACCCCTTACCGAATACCCAGCTTATCAGCACATTTGTGTCCAAAACAACCTTCAAGCCCGGGGAAGTTTGACTCCGGCATTCAGGTCCTCGAGAAAAGATTCGTCGAGCCTGGTAAGTTTAGCAATAAGAGGAATCTTGAACCCCTTTTCCAACAAAGTTATAGCCATGACTGTCTGATCTCCTCCCGTCGGATACAATGTATCTTCGATCAACTTATTGACCTGTCTTTTTTCATCTTCTGAGAGATCGCTAAGCCTGGAAGCAAGATCATCAGGCAGTGATAATATAATGTCCTTCATGGTTACCTTCTTTTCTTATTTACAATTTAACGTTTCTCCTCAACAAAGTAATCTATTTAAGAGTAAAGCGGCCACCCAGTTGCCCTCCAATATCAATATGGTTTTCCAAAGCTACCTCGTTGGCGAGTTGGACTAGTTCCCCCGATGCAACTATCTCCCTTGCTACAGCGATGTCATCGCCAAATATCCTGTCTTCCTCTGCGTGGTCTATTTTTTGTCGCACCAGCTCATGACAGGCGTCCAGGATCACCCCCGACCTCATCGGCTTGCGGTAGTCGAAAGCTTGTGCGGCACACACCAGCTCTACGGCCAGTATATTCTCCAGGTTATCCAGCACTGTATTCAGCTTTCTGCCACTGATTGAGCCCATACTCACGTGGTCTTCCTGACCCAGCGATGTTGGAATGCTGTCGGCGCTGGCAGGGAAACAAAGACTTTTGTTTTCGCTTACCAGGGCGGCAGAGGTATATTGGGGAATCATAAAGCCAGAATTGATACCGGTATTGCGCATCAGCAGCTTCGGCAGACCTTCAATATCCCCTTCTAACAATTGGTACGTACGTCTGTCTGAAATACTACCAATTTCGGCAGAAGCCAGCGTGGCGTAGTCTAACGGCATGGCCAGCAACTGCCCATGGAAGTTACCTCCGCTGATGGTTTTCTCTGCGCTAAAGATGACGGGATTATCGGTGACGCTGTTGATTTCTATTTCGGTTAGCTCTTTCAAATGGAGCCATGCATTGCGGGAAGCACCATGTACCTGAGGCATACAGCGGAAGCTGTATGGATCCTGCACCCTACCACAGTCGGCATGTGAAGCGACCATCTCGGAGTTTTGCAGCATTATCCTCAACCTGTGGGCCACATGCATTGAACCCTGAAAAGCCCGGAGCTGGTGCAGTGCCGGATCGAATGGGCTGGCTGAACCCAGCACTCCTTCGAGGCTCATGGCACCTATGATGTCGGCAGTTTCAAGAAGGTTGTGTAACCTATGCAGCCCCAAAACAGCGAACGAAGCAATAAACTGCGTGCCATTGATAAGTGCGAGGCCTTCTTTTGCGCCAAGCTCAATAGGGTTAATGCCCTCTTTTTGGAAGATAGCCCCTGTTTCAACCCAATTGTTTCCGTCCCACACCTTGCCAAGCCCTATTAGCGGAAGGAACATGTGCGCCAGCGGTGCCAAATCACCGGATGCACCTACTGAGCCTTGCGACGGAACGTAGGGTAAGTATCCGGTTGTGAGGTGCCAGATCATGCGTTCCAATACCTCCACAGAAATACCTGAATAGCCCTGGCTCAAGGACTGTAGCTTGGTGATGAGCATCAGCCGCACAATGTCCAAAGGAACAGGTGCCCCTACCCCCACACTGTGGCTGCGTAGTATATTGTCCTGTAACTTTCGGGTGTCGCCGGCGGCTATCTGGGTATTGCACAAAGGTCCAAAGCCGGTGTTGATGCCATAAACAACTTTATTGCTTTCTACAATTTGGTCGACATGGCTTCGACTTTGCTCAATCTTTTCTCTGGCGGCTCGGGTGATCTCAACACCAACCTCCTGCTGGCAAACCCTCATGAGAAGACCGACAGATAGCCGGTCTTCTCCAGGGTGAAAATTCACTGACGTGGGCATAATTTGGGTTAAAGTTGCCTATCCGGAACGAACTGACCCCTAGACCTATGAAAATCTATCAGCTCTAACCGATGTAAGCATTTCTCAAATCTAGTCACTACCTTTAATTACTAAAAATACCTTTTATATCAACAACTAATGCCTATAAGTAATCAGATAGAGCTTCGTCATTTTAAGTATTTTCTGGAAGTGGCAGAGGAGCTTCATTTCAGGAAAGCGGCCGAAAAGCTGTTTATCACCCAGCCAGGGCTCAGTCGTCAGATACAGCAGCTGGAAGAAGAGCTGGACGTAAAGCTGTTTGTCAGAAACAAGAGGAACGTAGCATTGACGGCTCCTGGAAAATACCTTCAACAAGAGCTCAAGGGTGTTATCAATAACCTCGATTTCATTGTCAAGCAGCTAAAGATGATTGAGGCCGGGGACGACGGTGAGGTGCGGATTGGCTTTGTTGGGTCGGCTATGCAAAGAGTCATTCCGAAAGTATTGCTGGAGATTAACAAGCAGTACCCTTCGATACATACCACACTGACAGAAATGGCTAACCAGGAACAACTGGAAGGGCTTATGCACGACAAACTGGATATTGGATTTGTGAGACTAGAGCACGCACAGCAGGAAATGCAATTGGTGACGGTTTTTGAGGATACTTTTTCGCTGGTGCTCCCTCAGGATCACCCAATGAATGAAGACAACTTTGTGGATTTGCATCAGCTAAAGGAAGAAAACTTTATCCTGTTTTCGAGCGACTATAGCGTCGACTATTTTAACCAGTTCATGAACATATTTGAAGCCAGTGGCTTTCGTCCGAAGGTTTCACATCGCTCTGTGCACGCCAGTACAATCTTCAGGCTGGTGGAAAATAACCTTGGGATTGCCATAGTGCCGACTACTCTTAAAGAAGGCTTCAGCCTGAAGGTGAAGTTTATCGAGTTGAAAAATGGAAAGCAAACGGCCCGGTTGTCGGCGATGTGGAAAAGGGAGAATGAGAATCCGGCGTTGAGGAAGTTTTTGGAGGTGATGTTGGGGGAACACCGGTAACCACTTGTCTTTTTAATTGAGATGCCTCGCTTCCCGGCCTGGAAGGACAGGCATGACGTTCCTAAATGGCAATCAATGAAATTTCCAGCGCAAGGTTGAAACCCAGCGCTAAAAAAATAGAATTGATGGAGATTGGATGGCTTGGAACGCAACGAAAATGCGTCGGGTTGAAACCCAACGCTAAAGAAAATCGCCCCGATGGGGCTTTGAAGTGCCCAAACCAATTACCTTTTTTTGATGCGTGGTTACCAGCCTGGAAGGACAGGGATGATATCCTTAAATCGCAATCAATCGAAGTTCCAGCTTTCCCTCTCGGCTTCGATCTCGGCGACTCGGTCTGCGTATGCTCTTTCGAAGGCTTTGTATTCTTCTGACGGCAAGAGATCAAGGAGTTGGATTACACCATTTTCAGCATAGTTTTGGAAACCCATATCGAGGGCCAGCCAAATGTATTTCCTGATCACTTCCGGGTTGTAGGGATTGGCCTCTATGGTAGCCACAAGCACGTCGTAAGCCGCTTCGTCGTCTTTCATTTCCTGTAGAAAATTGGCGGCGGCCATTGCCAGGGTTGCGTTGAAAGGATTATTGACAATAGCTTCCTTTAAAGCAGTTGCATTGTTCACCTTCACAGCCTGCGCAGCATTTACCCACACCCGGCCATACTTTGGAGGCAGGCTATTGATCAAATCAGTGCTGTCCAGTTTTGACAGCCCACCCTCTTTGATCGCCAGTTCCAATTCCAAAATTGTCATTTCGGGTTGTGCCCAGTCGTTTAGCAATGGATTGTCTATCAGCTGCTGTGCGGCTTGTGCGTCTCCGGCGTTGAAATAAGCCTGTGCGAGACAAACCAAGGCCGCCTTCTTCATGCTTTCACTTTCGAAAGCGACAAGGAGGTCATCTTGCTGCGTTTCATTCAGTCGCCGTCCAAACCAACGAAGGTACTGGTATCGTTGTTGGTCAGTGGTCAGATCGCTCAAGTCTTTGGTCTCCGACAACTTGAGCATAGATTCAGCGAGCGTTGACGTGCCTTCATGGGTTTCAAGTAAAATCCATTTCAAAGTGGTCTGCTCCCAGTTTCCTGCCTCAGACAAGGCAATCGCCTGGTTGATATCAGCATCGGGGTAGTTTTCAGCCGAGGCACTTTCAAAATACTCAGCTGCTTTCATTGCTGCTCCCTGATCAAGCGCCATCACGCTCATTAAATGGAAGCAATAGCCCCTGTAGGTGGGAAACCCTTGCTGCACCCGGTTGAGGATTTGAATGGCTTGGGAAGCCTTGCCTTCGTAGTAAAGATGCAACGCATGTGCAATGGACAACGGGCCATAAAACCCCGCATTCGAAGAAGCACCAACCATTGCAGACAGTCTGTCGGTCAGTGTTCCCCCGGTCTGCCCAAGATCTACCAAGGCACTGTTGTAAACGAAAGGGAAAGTGAAGCCGGATAGCGTTGAGTCGGGTAGAAAAGGCTCCACAACTTCCGGGAGTTGCTTCGTGCCGTTTTTAGCCATAGTGGCCAACGCATTGGTCAGGAATCCAAAAGGTAGCTTGTCCTTCACTACCTCTTCTATTTCATTGGCACCGATTCGCTGGCCAGCCTTGAACGACACATATCCAAGATTGGCGTTGGCGGCACGGCGGGAAAATTCTTCTCCGAGGCCCTGCTGCAAATAAAATGCTGCAGAGTCGAGAATATTGGTTGAAGAATAAAGCACGCCCAGGTTGTTGCCAATGTATCCATCAGAAGGAAATTTGCTTTTCCCTTTCTGCAAAGCGAAAATGCCTTTAAAGAATTGGTCGGTATTTTGATATTGGTTGCTCAGGTTGACAAAAGCGTGAGGGGACGGGTTTTTGGCAGCTGCCAGCTCAAATCTATACAAGGCTTCCCCCAGCTTTTCTTTGCTGTTGGCGATGAAGCCTAGCTGATAGTTAGATTTATGGTTTTGGTAACCATACAACGCCCCCTGAAGATAGTACTGTTCGCTCAGCAACTGCTCATTTCTTACTTTGTACAAATCGCCCAATGAGTTGTAGTACCCTGCAATTGACTGATTGAGGGCGACACGATTGGACAGCAAAAACAAAGCGGTCACTGCGATGGTACCCGCCAGGCGGTAAGTTGGATATGGCAAGGCCCCCTCTTTGAATACCACCCTGTAAACTGCCAGGTTGCGCATGAGGGGAGTGACAAAATTGACGATAATGTACAGGAGAAACATGACTCCAAACCCAAGTTGACTGAAAAGAATGGCATCCTCGAACGCCTCCAGCACAGGGTCGTTGCCCTGCAACAGTTGGTAGCCAATGGTGGTGAAGCTAATGCCGCACAGCGCAATGTAGAAAACAGCAGCGATGGGATAAAAAGGAGCTGTGCCTTCGTACCTGGCCTCTCTGGCTTTCAAACCCCAAAGCCCTAAGACGGCTGCAAGGCCGAGCATCAGAAATTCGTTAAGATAGAGAATGTCCCACGTGAGATAGCGGGCATTGTGTGCATAGGCCAAGCCCACATTGACGAGGTAGAATATACTGAACGTGAAAAAGTGCACCCAGTTTTTTGAGCCCGCCTGCGCCTTGCCGCTGGTGATCATTCGCAAGATGAAATAGACAACCTCGTGACCTACCAACAAAGCAAACACAACGACAATAATTACAGGGGCCGTGAAATTGTACTGAGCGAGCGTATAAAAAGGTTGGTCAATTTGGGAGCCAAAGTATATGACGCCTGCAAGGAGTATGAATGCTCCTGCAAATGCAAAAAACCTTTTGACCAGAGGAATATGGCTTTTGAAGGCATGGAAATAGTAACTCAGCGGCAGAAAAAGCAATATTCCAATTGCCAGAGGCTTGTAGTCGTACCAACCGAAAAGGAGTAGCTGCTCCAGGCGCATCGAAATCAGCAGGGCTATGAAAACCACAGAGGCCACCATGTACCAAAACCTGGGGAGGTAAGTAGAAACGGCCAACAGAAGGCTGTAAAAAAGAGAGATAAGACCAAGATAAACGACACCGGCCCACGGGCGGATGATCCAGGTACTGCCCTCGAAATGCTGCTTGACCAGGTATACATCTGCTGGTATTTCCAGATCGAAAAGGCCAACTGAAACACGATCCAACGCAAGTTTGACAGTCTCTGTTTCGGAGGTGAGGTACCAGTCAAGCACAAGGTGATGGCCAGCGATTTCGAAACCCAAAACGGTTAGAATGAGAAGGCAGGCGATGGCTGCCATGGCAACAAAAAGCCGCCTGAGTTCGAAAGGCCACTCCTTCCAGAAAGCCCAGCTTTCGTTCATATTATTCGATTACCTTAGGTACGATGAAGAACTTGTCGTCGTGCTGAGGGGCATTGGCAAGACCTTCCTCCCGTGGAAGCTCTTCCGTTACTTTGTCCTCTCTGAAGGCGTTCAATTCATAAGACATGCTTACCAGGGGATCCACATCCTTTGTGTCCAGCTCGTTGAGCTTTTCCACCCAGGTCAGGATTTCGCTCAGACTGTTGAGCATTTCCTTTTCGTTGGAAGGATCCAACTCAAGCCTGGCCAGGTGGGCCAGTTTGTGTAAAGTGTCTTTATCTATCTTCATGTAGTTTCTTTTGCAAATTCCTCAGGAAAACGACTCCTGAGTTCTTCATCTATCACCTTAAAACACTCATCCTTCAGTTCGTTCACCCTGTCGATTGTCATTCCTTTGGTGTCGATGGGCTCATGAAGCACAATTTTAGGGCGTTTGAAACGAATGACAAAACGATTATCGTCGGGTAAAATTATCCAATTGTATGGAATGGTCACTGGAACAATAGGAATTTGTTTCTCAATGGCCATGCGAAAGGCACCATCCTTGAATGGCGTCATCTTCGGCGAATGCAACACTTTGATACCTCCTTCAGGGAAAATGATCACAGATTTTCCTTCGTCCAAAGCAATGGCAGCTCTTTTGTACACCTCTGCCCTGCTTCTGGCCCTCTCTCTGTCGACCATGATGTGTAACTTCCTAAACATAAACCCGAACAGCGGCACTTTGGCAATGCTGCTTTTGCCTACGAAAACGCAAGGCGAATGCACAAAGCCCATCACGGGTATGTCGAGGTAGGAAAAATGGTTGGAGCAGAAGATATAATTTTGGCGGCCGTCCCGTTTGAAGCGCCATTCCTCACCAATAGGCAGGCCAATAAGGAAGAAATACACAATCGCCCACCAGTAGTTTACTTTTAGCACCACTCTGGATGTCGGCGGGTAATAGATGCCCAGCAGAAACCACGGGAAAAGAATCAAAAACGTAATAGAAAATACCAGCAGGGCGTATCCTACATACAGCCGGTTGAAGAATAGCTTCATGGGGTAAAAGTAGGGGAAATTTTAGAAAGCCCATGCCCTGAATACATCGCAACACGCTGGCTCCACTTCGCTACGATATAGCCATGTAAACGACCATATCGGTAGCGACGAAGCGGTGAACTAAACAGGCATTACTTTCTCTTTCTTACCCGAAGCAATTGACTTATAGATCGCTTCTACGACCAGCAAGTCCTTCAATCCTTCGTAACCATTTACCGGCGACTCCTTTCCCTCTTTCACACAGCGGCTGAAGTCGTCCATTTGCAGGGCCTGGTGGACAGTGTGGGGAATGTCCATTTCGCCTTTGTTAGTTTTGCCTTTGATGGGGCCATAACCAAAAGCAGGGCGCAGTTCAGCCCAGCCTTTTTCGTAAGCCACATAAAGCCTTTCAGTCGATGCGGCGTAGGTGGTAGTGCAGGTCGCCACGGCACCGCTGGGAAATTCCATTTGCCAGGTTATCGTTTCGTCTACCTCTTTGAACTTCACAGGATCGGTTTTGTACTCCTGCGCAGTAACAGCAATGGGCTGCTCACCAGTGGAATAGCGAGCACCGTTTATGCAGTATACGCCTACGTCGTACATGGCCCCACCACCGGCCAGGGCCTTCTTCAGTCGCCATTGGGTAGGGTCGCCTATCTTAAAGCCATCGGCAGCCTCCACCAACTTCACCGCTCCAAAGTCTTTTTCTCTTGCCAGGCGCATGATTTCCTGCGTATGCGGCTCTGAATGCAGGCGGTAACCAATGGCGAGCTTCACCTTCGCCTTGTCGCAGGCAGCGATCATTTCCCGGCATTCGGCGGGGTTAAGTGCCATGGGCTTCTCGCAAATCACATGCTTGCCAGCTTTGGCAGCACGAATGGTGTATTCCTTGTGCATGCTGTTGGGCAGCACCACATAAATGATATCAATATCAGGGTTGTCCTTGATCTTGTCGAACGTGTCGTAGCTGTAAACATTCTTGTCGGCAATATTGTATTTCTCTTTCCATTCCGGAATTTTAGACGGCGTGCCGGTAACGATGCCAGCCAGGTAGCAGTCGTCCGTTTTCTCCAAAGCAGGTGCCAGCAGGTTTTTGGCATAGTAACCAAGCCCAACCAGGGCGATCCCAAGTTTCTTTCCCTGCTTTCTGCGAGGGAAGGAGGACACAGAAGCCAAAGCAGTGGCAGATGGAAAAGTGAGCAGAGAAGCTCCTAGTGCTGCACCGGCACCGAGTTTCATTGTATCTAAAAATTTACGGCGTGAGTAGGTAGACATTGACTATTAGTTTTTTTGAACAATCAAGATAGTGAGAATATCAGGTTTTAGGCAACGATGTTGTGTAATAGGCAACAAAAAACCCCGCCAGCGGCAGGGTCTTTCGTAATGATCACGGTTGTTGTGGACTATCTTTCGATAATCAGTCTTTGTTTAATCCTCTTTCCGGTTGATAATTCCAGCTCCACGATAACCACGCCAGGCACAAGGTGCGACAGATCGATACTTTCCCGTGTTCGATAATTGTTCACCGTCAGCACCCTGTTACCCGACAGGTCATATAAGCGCACAGCTTTTATGGTAGTAGCATTGAATGTAATAGCGTGGCTGGCAGGGTTAGGGTAGGCAATGATCCCCTGGTCAAAAAAGTCGTCACCCAATCCGGTTTCCAGTGCGATAGTTACCTGTGCGGTAGCTTCGCAGCCATTTGCGTCTTTCACTGTGATGGTGTAATCACCTGGTGTTAGGTCAAATAAATTGCTTTCCTGAAAGTCGGTGCCATTGCTGGAGTAGCTGTAGGGTGAGGTTCCTCCTTCGGCGGTAGCTGCCACCGCACCACCTGTTTCACTTAGTGAAAGTGATAATACCGAAGGAGAAGAAATAACCGCAGTCGTTTCCACTGTGCATCCTGACCCATTTTTAACAGTGAAAGCGTAGTCACCCGCCGCCAGTCCGTCGAATGCCGTAGCCTCCTGAAAGCTTTCGCCATCGATGCTGTAGGTATAAGAAGCATTTTCAGGGCCAGTAACCTGCAAGCTTACCGAACCGTCAGTCAGGCTAGAGCAGGTGACATCGGCGGCAGTTGCCTGCACGGAAAATCCATTCGGTGCTGTGATGGCCACAGCTACTTCTACTAGGCAGCCATTAGCATCTTTTACCGCTACTGCGTAGTCGCCAGTGGCAAGTCCAGAAAAACTGTTGCTTTCCTGAAAATCGGCCCCATCGATGCTGTAGCTGTAAGGTGCTGTTCCACCCGTAGCTGTGATGCCGATGCTTCCATCGGTTAACACAGCGCATGTTGGCGAGGTGGATACTACCATGGCAATCAAAGCCATTGGTTCTGTGATGATAGCCTCAGCATTTACTGTGCAGCCATTGGCATCTTTTACTGCTACTGTGTAGTCACCAGCGGCAAATCCAGAGAAACCACTGCTTTCCTGAAAATCGGCCCCATTGATGCTGTAGCTGTATGGTGCTGTTCCACCCGTAGCCGTAATGTCGATGCTTCCATTGGTTAGGCTAGCGCATGTTGACGAGCTGGATACTACCGTGGCAATCAAAGCCATTGGTTCTGTGATGATAGCCTCAGTATTTACGGTGCAGCCATTGGCATCCTTTACGGTAAAGGAATAGGTGCCTGCTACCAATCCAAAAAATTCGTTGGCTGCTGCAAAACTCGTCCCATCCGTGCTGTACTGATAAGGGGCCTTACCCCCCGTAACTGAAATATTAGCTGAGCCAGTTGAGGTACCCTGGCAAGTGACATTTGTTTTGACAACAGATATCAAAAGGGCATCAGGCTCTTCAATTACTGCTGTTGGTGTTGCTGTGCAGCCATTGGCGTCCTTTACCGTAACAGTATAGTTGCTGGCCCCAAGGCTCGAAAAGACTTCTTCGGATTGAAAGCTTGTTCCATCCAGGCTGTAACTGTAGGGCGCTGTACCACCCGAAGCGGTGATGGTTATGGTACCATTGGCTCCATCCTTACAAGAAACCTCCGCTGTGGCAACAGTCGCTTCAAGCTGAGCTGGTTCGGCTATGAGAAATTGTACACTGTTCTCGCATTGTTTGTCGTCTGTGACTGTGGCAGTGTACGAACCGGGTGCCAGGTTTTCAAACTGTGAGGAAACTTGAAAATTAGTACCATCAAGACTGAACTGATAATTGCTACCAGTCGGGTCAGGCAAAATATTGACAGATCCATTATTAGAACCAGCGCAAGTTGAGTTAATCACAGTTGTCGCCAGTGTAAATAAATCCGGATCATTTACTTTCACCACAGTTGATACCTGACAATCGTTAGCGTCTATTATGTAGACCGTGTAGTCACCTGCTGCCAGGCCATTAAATACATTAGAGGCTTGAAAATTAACGCCATCAAGGCTAAACTGGAATGGGCCGACACCTCCAGAAAGGTTCGCCTCAAGTGCTCCATCGCTGCCTCCACAAGTGGTCGTCGAGCTGGCAACTGGACTGACAACTATCTCATTCGGTTGGAGGATTGTCCAATCCTCCTGAGATACGCACCCGGTGCCGTCCTTGATATAAATAGTGGTGACACCAGCGCTCAACCCGGTAAACAGTGCTGAACTTTGGTAGTTGACCCCGTCCTTGCTAAACTCAAAGGGGCCTCCATTACCTCCAGACACGGCTGTAATGTTTATTTCCCCATTAGATCCACCATAACATGAAACGTTCGTTGACGACCCAACAATGGTAATGGCCGGCGGTTGGCTCAAAGTAATTCCTGCTATCGTAGCCACGCAGCCGTTGGCATCTTTGGCATATACCGTATAAGTGCCAGCGTCAAGGTTTGTGATCGTCGCAGCCGACTGATAATTGACGCCATCAACAGAGTAAGAATAGTTGGGCGTGCCGCCAGATGCTGCTACAGTGATGATTCCATCTTTGCCCAAATAACAAGCTAGGTCAGTTCCTGAAGCTGATACATTCAGTGGGGTACCCGGTTCAAAAAGAAACACATTTTTCGTAACAGTGCACCCTATCGCATCTCTGATGACCACACTATAAGAACCATCAGCCAAACCTGAGAATTCGTTATTGCTACCAAAGGCTCCACCGTCAAAACTAAATTCATAAGGAGGGGTACCGCCAGAGGCGGCGAAAGTCGCTGATCCGTCGCTGGATCCAAAACAGTTTGGGTCCTGATATGACACTATTGAGCCAACCAATTGCGAAGCCGCCACGCTAAAATCAAGGGTAACAAGAGAATCCAGGCCATTCTGAGCGACAAAGGACTCTATGTAGATGCCATTTGTGCTCAGCGTTTGTGAGCCGAAAGTATAGGTGTCATTGAAGCAGATGGTTTGAGCTTTATCAACTTCATAGCGATACTCGTAGAGGTAAGACTTCCCTATTCCTGAGTTTATATAGCTATCGCCAGCAATGAGTGAGTTACCGTCGATAGCCACACTCACACCAAAAGCAGCAGAAAGTGTTTCAGGAGCTGCCAGTTCTTGCACAAGAGTAGCAGCAGTTGTTCCAAGCTCATAAATATAAACCCGCCCTGAACCTTCATAACTGGGCGATCCAACCGCTATTCTATCGCCATCTAATGATATTGAGTTTCCAAACTGGTATGCATCGGAGATGCCTGGAAGTACAAGGTAGGATGGAAGGATGGCACCATTGGCAGTAAAATCTGCACCCCAGCCTGTAGTTGGCCTATTAAAAATATATACTTGAGAATATTTTTTTGCCCATACGGCGATCCTGTCACCGTCGGCCGCTATTTCCCACCCAAAATTATCGTTTACTTGTCGGTTAACATTCCTGATAACGGCATCCGCCGTCGTTTTACTTGACCAACCAGCCCCTTTTTCATAAATGAAGCCATTTCCCTGTTCGTTGCCACAACGTGGGCAGCCAAGCACAGCAAAATCATCAGCCAAGGCTACGGTATAGCCAAGCCTGTCATTGGAAAGAACACTATGCTGAAGAGTGGCGGCAAGACTTGCTGCGGACCAGCTGGCACTAGAAGCCTTGGAAAAGAGGTGCGCCCTTCCTGTGATCCCTTCGATTGGTGCCCCTACTAAAAGATCATCTCCCCTAAGATCGATTGAGAACCCAAACTCGCCTCCTCCACTTGGCATTGGCGAATTAATCTGAGTAAAACTTATAGCGCCACTCCAACCGGTTGCAGGTTTTTCAAAGACAAAAACGGCTCCAGTCTCAAAAGTTGTAATGTGACCAGGCGCTCCCACAGCCACAACATCTCCCTCTATATCGACAGAGTACCCAAATAAATCGGTAGATACGGGTGTAGGTAGTTGTAGTTGATTGATTTGGCTCCATGAGCCATTGGCCTTCTCATAAATGTATACAATTCCTCCAACTGATTCGTCCGGTGAGCCTACAATAGCGAGGTTACCGCTTATCGCAACTGATCTACCAAAAGATGCATCGGATATAGTTCCAGAAGGTTCTTCAAGTGTTGTATCAAGGCTCCAATCCTGAGCGATCACATTGAAAGTGAAGCATAGTTGGCTGATGATGAACAATAGGCGTTTCAATCTTATCATGATGCAATTTTTTATTAGCAAATTGCCATGATTGATCGGATAGTCTTAAAGTGTACTAACGAGCGTCAATGCTTGGTTGGTAAGCGTGCCGTTACAGGAATAAGCGTGATGAGCGTTGGCCTACATGAGGTTGGCCAGCAGCATTAGTAGCCGTTCTTTTTTTCGAACCGAGACGGGTAAGGTCACGTTACCCTCCAGGTAAATAATGCCTCCTTCACGTTTATCGAACTTTTTGATCTTACCGACATTAACCAAATAAGACCGATGTACACGGAAGAATCCATTTTTCTCCAGCATCGCCTCGTACTCTTTGAGATGAGTAGACACCATAATCTTTTGGCCATCGATCAGGTGGAAAGTGGTATAGCTACCTTCAGCTGTACACCAGAGAATTTCTTCCAGCTTAATTACATGTAAAGTTTCAGCTTCTCGCAGTACGAGCTTCTTTTTATCCTTGGAGAGCTCATGAATATTGTCCATCAAGATGCTGATCTGAAACTCAAATTTTGATTTTTCCATCTCCAGCTTCGCCTTGTCAACTGCTGCCCATAAGTCGTCCGAAACCACTGGCTTTAGCAGATAGTCGATGGCACTGAACCGAAAAGCCTCAATGGCGAACTGATCATACGCAGTAACAAAAACAACCTTGAAATCTCTCCGATCGCATCGCTGCAATAGGTCAAATCCTGTTCCGTCTTCCATTTGGATGTCAAGAAATACCAGGTCAGGCTCCAGTTCATCTATTTTCTGCAAGCCCTCTTCGACGCTTCTAGCTGCGCCCACCAACTGGATGTCGTTGGGCTTAGCTTCCAACATGGCTTCAAGATTGCCTATGAAGGCAGATTCGTCGTCTATTACCAGGGTCCTTATTTTCATTGAGCGTAGGTTAATGGGAGTTCGAAAAATACTTTGGTGCCACAAACCAGCCCCTCTTTTACTATGTCGTTTATATCCATCACCGCACGTTTTTTGAATGATTTCTCCATGTTGGCCAGTCTATCAATTGTGATTTGTGTGGCCAGCGATCGATGTGCTTTATTGCGCTGATTGAACGACGCCTGGTCTCTACCGACACCGTTGTCTTCTATCAGGATCTGCAGATGGGTAGCAGTGGATGAGAATTTAATGGCAATTTTTCCATCTCCTTGCTTGTTCATGATGCCATGTTCAATCGCATTTTCGAGAAAGGGTTGGGTAATCATGGGTGGAATCAAAAGCTCGTTGGATTCAACTTCACTATCAACACTTAACTCATGCTGAAATGGCTCATCGAACCTTAACTGCTGGATAGCTATGTAATTTTCGATGAACTTGATCTCGTCCTCTAAAGAAATAAAATCTCGCCGGTTGAGCTCTAAAATCTGGCGAGTCAGCTGTGAGAACCTGGCCAGGTAGTCGGCCGTGCGCTGACGATCTGTATTCTTAAAAACAAGGTTTTGAATGGCGTTAAGTGAATTGAACATAAAATGAGGGTTTAATTGTACCCTCAGCAGCTTCTGCTTGAGGTCATTTGCCTCTTTGTCTTTTCTCAAATTACGCTGCCTATAAAAGAGCACCCCGACAACAATGATCCCCACCAATACAACTGCCACCACAATTAGCAGCAGGTTCCGTCTGCTCAGCTGCAGTTCCTGGATTTCATTTTGCTGTTGGAGCTGCAGAATTGATCGGTCCTTTTTCGATGTCTCATATTCTGTTTGAAGTTCCTCAATCCTGGCCATATTCTGAGCCAGCTCAAGGCTATCGGTTAGCACATCGTATTTTAAATAGGCATCAAGTGCCATGTCAAAATGACCTGCCTCACGGTATATTTCAAATAAATTCTTTCTTGCCCGAATCAGCTGCTCGGGGTCTCCTATTTGTTTACTTATCTCCAAGGATTGTAATGCACTCTTTACTGCCTCCTTCGGTCGATTTTTTTTAATAAAAAAACGAGAGTTGATCTCATGCCCAAAAGCAATATTCTCTGTCAGTCCGATCTTTTCCGACACCGCCATCATTTCATCGTTTACCACCTTGGCACTATCCACCAGGCCAATCTCCATGAGTAAATCTGCGATGTTGAAAAGATAAACGGCGGCATTCACTTCGTCATGGATGTCCTTTGAGCCCAGGTAAGCTTTTTGAAAAAGCAATAAGGCGCTGTCCAGTTGGTTTTCTTCTCTGTACACGTGCGCCAATCCATTTGTGATGAAGTACCGGAGATTACTGTAAGCCGAATCAGCTGCCATTTGTTCAGCCTGCAGGAAGTAAGATTTCGCTTTTTCAAAGTCCTTGACTTCAAAAAAAATAGCGGCTATCTGAATCAATGCACTGATCTGTACTGAGGGATTAGGGATGCGCTCGGCAATGCTATCAGTTTTTTGCAAGTAAGTGATCGCTTCTCTGTATTGAGCATTGTCACGTAATGCAGCGCCAATGCCATAATTGATAATTGCCCCCAGGTTGACTGCTGCCGACGATTGGTTACCATCCAAAAGTTGCATGGCCTCTTTAAACGCAGCCACTGATTCTTCGTATTTGGAAAGGAGTTTATAGCTGTTCCCAATACTTTTCTTCGCCCTGGCCGCATAGAGTTTCATCTTAGTTTTTATGAATACCTCAAAAGCGGAGCTGGCCAAGGTCAATGATTCCGCCGGGTCCTCGTAAAGTATCCCTTCTGCCAGAAAGTATTTGCCTATGGCTGCCAGCGAGTCAATTTCTTCTTTGGCACCATATTCCATGATTTGTTTTGCATACACCTTTACAGAGTCACGACGATTTCCTTCAAGATTTGTATTCGCCCTATCTATCGCCTGCGTGGCCGCCTGGGTCAAGCCACAATGACTCATGAAAGATAAGGCTGCGAGAAGAAAATACTTCATTGCGAAAAGTTAGTCAACGGCATCAATTACCCGACCTGCAATCAGCAAGCGTCGCCTTAAAGATAATGAGTGAGATGATTTTAGAAACAAGCGTTTTGTTCGACGAGGTAAATTGATTCGGTAGCACAAACTATCAAACAAAAAACCCCGCCAATGGCAGGGTCTTTCGCAATGATCACGGTTGTTGTGGATCACCTTTCGATAATCAGTCTTTGTTTAATTCTTTCTCCAGTTGTCAATTCCAATTCAACAATGACCACACCGGGCACAAGGTGCGACAGATCGATACTTTCCCGTGTTCGATAATTGTTCACCGTCAGCACCCTGTTACCCGACAGGTCAAATAAGCGCACAGTTGTTATAGTAGTAGCATTGAATGTAATGGCATGACTGGCAGGGTTAGGATAGGCAATGATCCCCTGGTCAAAAAGGTCGTCACCCACTCCTGTTTCCAGTTCGATGCTTACCTGAGCGGTAGCTTCGCAGCCATTTGCGTCTTTCACTGTGATGGTGTAATCACCCGGTGTTAGGTCAAATAAATTGCTTTCCTGAAAGTCGGTGCCATTGCTGGAGTAAGTGTAGGGTGAAGTTCCTCCTTCGGCGGTAGCTGCTACGGCACCACCTATTTCACTTAGTGAAAGCGATAATACCGAAGGAGAAGAAATAACCGCAGTCGTTTCCACTGTGCATCCTGACCCATTTTTAACAGTGAAAGCGTAGTCACCCGCCGCCAGTCCGTCGAATGTAGCAGCCTCCTGAAAGCTTTCGCCATCCAGGCTGTAACTATAAGAGGCATTTTCAGGGCCAGTAACCTGCAAGCTTACCGAGCCGTCAGTCAGGCCAGAGCAGGTGACATCGGCGGCAGTCGCCTGCACGGAAAATCCATTCGGCGCTGTGATGGCCACAGCTACTTCTACTACGCAGCCATTAGCATCTTTTACTGCTACTGCGTAGTCGCCAGCAGCAAGTCCAGAAAAACTGTTGCTTTCCTGAAAATCGGCCCCGTCGATGCTGTAGCTATATGGTGCTGTTCCACCCGCAGCTGTGATGTCGATGCTTCCATCGGGGCCATTGGTGCAGGTCGGGGAAATTGATCCAGCCTCGACTGTAAGGACATTTGGCTGCGTGACAACAGCCTCAGAGATAGCCGTACAGCCATTTGCATCTTTCACTGTAAGGGAATAGGCGCCAGCTGCAAGGCCGGTAAATTCGCTGCCTGCTGCAAAGTTGATTCCATCTATGCTGTATTCATAGGGAGCTGCGCCTCCGCTGGGTGAGAGGCTAATAGCACCAGTTGAAGTACCATGACAGGCTACGTTAGTGACTGTGGCCGTTGGGGTAATAACTACAGTAGCACTGACATTTATGTCTGTCAAAGTCGGGCCACAACCATTGGCATCTGATACTGCTACGCTGTAGGTGCCCGGGTTGAGCTGATCAAACACATTGCTCGTCTGCGGCGCTCCACCATTGATACTAAAGGACAGCGGCGCCACACCATTCGTAACCTCGATGGTCACCGAACCATTCAGGCTTCCGATGCAGCTGGCCTCCGTGGTGGTTGCCACTGCCAATACTTCGTCGGGTTGCGTCAGTGAGACATCGGCTGTTGCGGAACATCCCTTACTATCCTTAACTGTCACCGTGTAGTCACCGACCGACAACCCCGTGAAGTCAGAAGACGTTTGGTAGTTTGTGCCATCTATGCTGTAGGTGAGGGCGCCGGTGCCCCCCGAGGCGGAGGCAGCAATCGCTCCGCTGCCGTTCTGGTAGCAAGTGAGGTTGGAAGCGTTCAGCGACAGCACCAATGCCGATGGCTCAGAAATGGTGACGGAGGTGGAGGTTCCCGTGCATGCGTTGACGTCCTCTGCAGTAACAATATAAGTTCCGGGAGCCAGACTATTGAACGAGAAAGTGCTGGTAACCGGCGTGGCGTCCAACACTGTGCCATTTAGTTTCAACACGAAGCTGCCAGTGCCGCCCGCAACAGTTCCGGAAATAGTGCCGTCATCCTCACCATGGCAAGTGATGTCGGTAAATGCTGAGATCGTAACGACGACCAGATCTGGTTCGTTCACGACAAGTGATTGGCTTATCGTACACCCCTCTGTGAGCTCCCTGGCATACACTGTATAGTCGCCTGGAACGAGTCCTGAAAAAACCGTATTAGACGAAAAACTGGTCCCGTCAATGCTGTATTCGATGACTCCCTGGCCACCGCTTGCGCTAATGGTTATGACGCCATCTGCTCCGCCATTACAAGTGACATCGTCTGCTGTTGCAGCAGAAAAAGATACAGGCAAAAACCTATACTCATGTGCCCCCACGTCGACCGTATTGTCAAAAACCCTGCCACCACCGCCAAAGTCCAGCGCTGATGAGCCAGTGATGAGTATATTGTCGCCCGAGTTGATAGCTGGTGAGCAGCCTTTGAGGCTTAAGTCGAAATTTGCAACATCCAGAAACTGCGGATCCTCCACTATAACCGTATTGGCTGAACTCCCAAAATCAAGAATTGAGTTGTTAATGGCTGTAATGCCGCCAACACTGCTTCCATTTCCAGAGGTGCTACCCCAAATTATAGAGTTGTTGATGGTCAATGTAGCTCCTGACGCTGTGCCATTAATAGCACCATAAGAATTGCCAGCACTATTATTATAAAGCGTGCAGTTTTCGAGGGTCAGGTCTCCTGAAGGTCGAAGGTTAAATGCACCTCCTGAGCCACTTTTATTCTCTATGAAAATACTGTTAGAAACATGGACCTGATTCCGGTTGACAATCGCACTCCCAACGTACGAAGAGGTTGCGAAAAACCCGTTAGTAATGAACGATGAGTTGGAAACAAGGATGGTGGAGTTGACATTGGCATCATTTGCCTGCACGCAAGCCCCTAAATGCCCCAAATTGTGTTTGAACCGACAGTTATTGATAATTAAGTTATTGGCAGTCCCGCCCATTGAAATGGCACCGCTTGTCGCGCTATATGACAAAGCATATATGCCCTCAAAGAAAAGTCCATCCACCAGGGCATAATCTGCAGCGAGATCCCCCACCGTCAATATTCCGTACGAATTATCCGTGCTGTCATTTTTGACGCCTATATCTGCCGAGAGTCGGGTCACATTGGCATCGATATTGCGCTGAGACAAGGCCGTTTCCGAGCCAGCAAAGCCTCCATATATGCCGACATAGTTTTTGTGGATGAATGTGATACTTTGAGTGGTCGTCGTTGTGGGAAAATAGTCTCCCGCCTTGACCCAAACTTGCGACGGGTAATCCAACGACCCTGAATTGGCCGCCAAATCGATGGCGCTCTGCAAATCTGTAAAAGCATTTGCCCAGCTGGATCCATCGGCCGTACCAGCAGCATCAGGGTCAACAAATACTACCCTGTTTCCACTTGAGGTGAAATACGCACTTTTAGTTGCCACACAACTATTGCCGTCCTTGACGTAAATATCGTAGGAGCCGGAAGCGTTGATCGACAGCTGATTGCCTGACTGGTAACTAACGCCATTGGGGCTATAACGGTAAGGGCCAACGCCTCCTGTGGCCGTTACTTCAATCTTATTGCCGACAACGCCCTCAACGGTTTTGAAGCTAAACTCAACAGCCGCTGGTTCGGCTACCGTAAACTCTTCACTATAAATACATGTGCCATCGGTGGTATAGATAGTATGGCTTCCGGCAGCCAGGTTTTGGAAAACAGAAATACTTGAAAAATTGATGCCGTCTTTACTGTAGGTAGGCAAAGGACCAGTGCCGCCTCCTGCGTTTACGCTGATCTGCCCTGTCGCCTCACCATAGCAAACTGCATCACCTACTTCTACAGCAGAGAAGAAAAGTGGCGTTATCTGGTTTTCATAAGCGCCCAGGTCGATGGTGCCGTTAAATGTTCTACTGTTGCCCGCAAGATCGGTTGTCAATGAACCGGGGAGGATAGAATTGTCACCCTGATCCACCGCAGGAGAGCAATTAGAGATGCTGAAATCACCATTGGCTGCATCGGTGAACTGAGGGTCGGGGGTGATGGTGTTACTTCCAAATGTAAAGGCATCCTGCACAAGGTTATTACTTGCAGTGATGTTCTCGGAGGCATTCCCTTGAACAGTAATGTCCGTTCCGGTATTCTGCCAAAAAATATTGTTGTGAATAGAGCTGGCAATGGGAGTTCCCTGATTTTGTAAAAACAATCCATTACCGCTGTTACTGGCAAAAGTAGAATTTGATACAGTCACAGTTCCCAGCTGAATGTAGATAGAATGGACGTTTCCGGTGAAAAGTGAATTATACACTTCTACAGCACTTGTGGACCAAATAGCGGTTCCAAAATTGTCAAGAAACTTGCAGGAGTAAAACCTGGCTGATGGCGATCCGTAACCTAAAACAGAGCCAAATCCTACGTCATTACTAGAAAAAGTGCAATTGCTAAATGTTACACTAGTGGGAGTTGCTCCTGACTCAGGGGTGATGATTCCAAAGGTGGAGACGTTGGATGGGTCATAGGCATTTTCTATCACAAATCCATCAAAAAAAATAGGGCCGTTTACACTGGCATCTATCAAGAACAATCCCTGCGAATTGTCCGTCCTATCATCTAGAACTCCGATATCCCCCGATATTACTGTTAGGTTTTTACCAATATCCCGCTGACTCAGGGAAGATTCGCTACCATCAAAACCTCCGTACATCTCCACATAATTCTTGATTTTGAACCTAATTGTCCGGTCCGTGCCCGTCGTTGGTTTGTAGGTGTCAGCCTTCACCCAAACCTGTACAGGGTTTGACGAGTTGGCTACAGTGGCAGCCAGGTCAATGGCCGATTGAAGGTCCGTAACCGCATTGGCCCAGCTGGCACCATCTCCATTGCCTGTGGCGTTTCGATCTACATGAACTTTTTGGGCCCATGCTCCCGAACAAACCACTAACAGCGTGATGACTACCATGACCCGCTTAAGTGCTGTATTTCTTTGCGAATAGGTCTGCGAAAAAGTATCCATGATATTTGCCTTTTTTCTTTGAAAGTGGCAAATAATTCACCGGATAATACCAGCAATTGACAGGGGGTTTGGCTGGATTGACGAAGCGGGCGTTTGCGTTGACGGCTACTGCCGCAGCTTGCTCAATATTTCTTTCAATACATCTGCGGCTATGGAGATGGGCAACGTTTCGTCGTTCTTCATCAGGATTTCTCCTCTCGACCGATCAATTCTCTTGATGTTATAGATATTTATCAAATATGACCGATGAACCCTTTCAAAGCCCTGGTCTACCAGTAGTCTTTCGTACGTCTTAAGGTGTTTCGACACGACCAGCTCAGTTCCGTCCTTCATCTTGAATTCGGTATAGCTGCCATTGGCATGGCACCAAAGTATGTCCGGAATATCCAGGATGTGTAAACCATCCATGTCGGAAAGCACAATCTTCCTGGTATTCGCCCCTGGCATAAGGTTGTGCACCAGCGTGGTTAGCTGTTTATGCACCAGGTCTTTCCCAATATTGGTCGTAGCCCTGTTAACCGCTTCCGACAATTCGTCCGGGTCGACCGGTTTAAGCAAATAGTCCACGGCACTCAGCTTGAAAGCCTCCACAGCGTAGTCGTTGTGAGCCGTGACGAAAATAACCTGCATTTGCATTGGCTCAAGACTCTTCAACAGCTCCAGCCCCGTTCTTTCGTCGATTTGGATGTCGAGAAACAGAATCTGCGGGCGAATTGCTCTGATAAGTTCAATGGCCTCCTGCGATCGCTTAGCTGTGCCCACCACTTTTACGTGTGGACAGGTCATCTCCAACAAGCCTTTCAGATCGTTGATTACACTTTCTTCATCGTCAACTACAACAGATGTGAACATGCTATAAACCGTTTTTTATTAATGGCAGCTGATACACCACCAGCGTGCCGCTTCCATTGCCCTTGCTGCTGAGGTCTTCGACTGTGAATGCCAGTTTGGTTTTTAATTTCCTGCTGAGCAATTCCAGTCTGTCTCTGAATATCTGGATAGCCTTCGAATCATGATCCTTCGGGCCACTTAAGTGCTCTATACCAATGCCATTGTCCTGAATTCTAAAGAGCAGTTTTCCATCCTGACTACTACAGCTGATCTGAACCATTCCTCCCGTCTCGACATTCTTAAAGCCGTGTTCAATAGCATTTTCTATAAATGGCTGGGCAAGCAATGGCGGCACATACACCTCAACCATGTCAAGCCCCTTCTCTATATCAATTTCAAAAACAAACTTTTGAGCGAACCTTGTCTGTTGAATTTCGAGATAAAGTTGAAGAGCCTTTAGCTCCTCCTCCAGAGTGACCCATTCTTTTGAGCTCAACTCCAACACAGTCCTCATCAGCTTGGCGAATTTCCCCAGGTAGGTAATTGCCTCCTGCACATTTCTTCCGTCGAAAAGGAATCCTCTTATGGACGACAGTGCATTGAAAATAAAGTGGGGATTTATTTGCGATCGCAAAAGCTGCTGCCTGTGAATGGCCGTCTGCTCTTTCTGCTTATTTAGTCGCTGTTTCAGATAAAAAAATACAGTAGCGAACAACAGTAAAATAATAATGATGCCTGCCAGCAGTATAACGAACTGCTCCCTACCCTTAAGCCGCAGGATTTCATTTTGTTGGGTGAGCCCGCTGATCTGCAGCTCCTTCTTTTCGGTTTCATATTTTTGCTCCAGCTCATTCACCAGCTCAGCTTTTTCAATCCGAAGCAAACTATCCTCAACAGTTCTCAATTTTTCCAGCTCTTCCAAAGCCGGCTCAAATGCTCCGATGATCTTGTAGGCTTTGTATTTACTCTCGGCTATGATCATTTGGTAAAACTCAGAACCCAGCTCCCTGCTGAGCATTTCGGCGCTATCGAGATAGTGCAGGCCTCTGGAAGTGTTGCCAAGACCGAGGTAACCATCGGAATACCTGATATGGGCCAGGATCAGCGTTTCAGCGATCGCAAACTCCCGGTATTTCATGATCGAATCGCAAAACTGCAAACACCTGGTGTACTCTTTTCTGATATAGTACACAGCTGACTTGACGTTGAAAAGCTGCGAAATCCTGGTTTGAAAGTGGTTGGCATACGACACCGGCAAGGCCCTTTCTACCAGCAGAAGCGCTGAATCGAGGTACCGACTGTCAGAGCTGCCCAATTCTGCAAACTGAGAGGCACCACTCGTTAATATCCCGACCTTAATCCCGGGGTCTTCAACAGTCTCTGCCAGCTTCAATGCCCTGGCCGCATACTCTTTTACCTTATCGGGTTGCTCCTGCTGACCAAAAATAGACACCACATTCATATACGCCTGAGCCAGCTTGTCAACACTGCCCAGCTGCTCATTGATGGCTGCTGATTTTAGAAAATTATCGATAGATTGATCATGAACGTCCTGTCGGTCATAGACATAGCCCAGGGCATTGTAGGCGTCAGCCAGTCGTTGCTTCTCCTGAACTGAGCCGCAGATTTCGACTGCCTCCTCCAGCACCACAATGGCCTCGTCAAACGCTCTCATCCTGGCAAGGGTATTCCCCTTCATTTCCAATGCCTGACAGCGGAGAGCCATTAAATTTTGCTGGCCGGAGAGAAAAATAGCCTGGTCGGCATAAAAAATGGCAGAGTCGTAGATGCCGCTGGAAAGCCGGTGATAGTCGGCCAGCTGTAGGCTTGCCAATAGCTTTTCGCCGGCAGCTCCACTACGAAATTGATGGTACAGGCTATCCGGCTGCGCACCTGCAGGGAAAGAAAGGATGAAAAAAATAACTGCAAAAAGCCTGCTCATTAACAACCGTGACAACCTGAACAAAAAACAAACGCTTACCCAATTAGGGAAATTAAAAGCTAATATTTTCATCAGGCCCATCAATTGATGAGCGCCTTGTTTGAATCAACCAAATGCGATTTCCAATTGACGAAGCAGCCTTGCTACCTAAACATCACCTCCGCCATCACTGGCAGGTGGTCGCTGGGGTATCTTTTCTCTATGGCATCCGACAGCACGGCATATTTTCTCACCAGCACCTTTTCGTTGACGAAGATGTAGTCGATACGACGGGTGAGGTCGGCGTTGTGGTCGAAGCCGTTCCATGTTCCGTAGGGGCCATAGGGCGGGTTTTCGCTCAGATTGCGGGCGTCTGTTAAACCTTCGGTAAGCGTTTCGTAGGCCTTCGTTTCAGGCTCCGAGTTGAAGTCGCCGGTAACGATCACCGGCAGGTTGCCAGCTATTTCTTTGACCTTCTCAATGATCAGCATTGAAGAATTTGTTCTGGCCTCCACGCCTATGTGGTCATAATGCGTGTTAAAAATGTAAAAGTCCTTTCCCAGATGTCGGTTCTTCATTTTCGCCCAGGAGCACACCCTTACAATGGCCGCATCCCATCCCTTGGAGGGAACGTCGGGAGTATCGGACAACCAAAAGGTACCTGAATCAAGCACGCTGAAAAGGTGTTTGTTATAAAGAATAGCTGAAAACTCTCCTTTGGCGATACCGTCGTCTCTGCCCACTCCCAGCCAACTATGGTCAGGCAGCCTTTCTTCAAGGTCTTTGAGCTGGTGAAGCAAAGCCTCTTGCACACCCACTATTTCGGCTTCATGGAATCTGACAAGATCGGCGACTGCGTCTTTTCGGTTGGGCCAGGCGTTAATGCTGTCGTTGGGCGTATCGTATCGGAGGTTGAACGACATCACATTGAAAGACGGTATTTCTTTCTTTTTGCAGCCTGTGGCTACTATTAATAACAGTAAGGAAATGGCTAAGAGATTTTTCATCAGTAAACGGTAGGTGGGTTTAATAAAGCTAGAAGTAGCAAGGTGCAAAATTTGTGTGGCAACCTCAAGTAGGGCGTAGGTTCTTGTTTGACTGGCAGGAAAGTAGGCTAATCTAACCTAGGTTCTATATGGAACGTCGTCTTATTTTTGCTGTTTCGAGTTTAGTATACGCTAACCCAAAGGTAACCGTCATTGCGAAGCTGCCTCAATAATTGTCTATTGTGAGTGAAATCTCATGGCAGCTGCGGCAATCTTTTCACTACGGAGCGGACATTCCATCTCCCAACGAACAGATTGCTTCAGTCGCTTAAAGAATCGTCACATGGAGAATCTACATTTGGCTCCATCGCAATGACGTCCTTATTGATGCTTTGTTATCTTCTTATATCGAACTCAGGTTCGTTTACTTTCCATTCGGAAACATGGGCCGTGGAATCACCATCAGCTCTTTTTGGCGCCCATCGATGTAGCGGAAGCCGGTTTTGTCAAAGTAGCCGTCTTCTTCCAGCATGATCCTGATCTCTTTGTTCCATTCCTTGATGAACACGCTGGCGTTGAGCTCAATGGAATAGGCCGTGTTGTGGTACAAGGGATAATCGCCATTGAAAGGCACGCCGTCCTGCTGATCCCACATGCCGATGGTAGGCCCACTGGCATGACCGTAGTAGCCAATAGGGTGCGTATAGATCGACGGCTTTAAGCCCGTCGCTTTGGCCTGGTCAAGGGCTGCTTTCAAAATTTCATTGCCTGTTTTTCCCACTACAAAATTGCCGGTGAGGGCATCCTGCACTTTGTTGCCCTGGGAAAAAGCCTCCTGCAAAAACTTAGGCGGCTCGGTTTCTCCGGGCTTCAAAATATAGGCATGCTGCTGGGTATCTGTATTGAGGCGCAGGTAGGTAATGCCAAAATCGGTGTGGAGCAAATCGCCGGGCAGGATGACCTGCTCGCCCGGCCGTTCTGAAAAGCTGCGCAAATGATCGAAAGACTCCGGATCCTGGCGCTGGATGGAGACCGAAGGATGGAACCAGGTGTCGAGCTTGAGCTCTTTGATGCGCTCCCGCATCCACCATACCACATCGTCGGTAGAGGTGATGCCGGGCTGGATTACCTTGTCTGAGAAAGCTTCCTGGATAATTTGGTGGGCGATGCGCACAATCTGCTGGTAAACGATCATTTCGCTTTCGGTGCGGGTTTCCAGCCAGCCGATGGCCAGCTTTTCGGCCGATACCACTTTTTGCTGGAAGTTTTTGGGCAGCACGTTCATGAGCTGATCGTACTCATTGGAGGTGATGCCATCCGTTTGAGCAAAGTGCTCCGATTTATTGATGCCTATTTTCTTTGGATTCTTTTCCTGGATTAGGCGGCTCAGTGCCTTGAACTGATCGGGCTGAATGGCAGGGTTCCAGGCCATTTTAAAGGCGCTGCCTACATTGTAGCGGGCAATGGCATACGTTTCCAGCTCTTTGCCAGCGCCTGGATCATACACTACCAAAATGGTGCGACGACGAGCGGCCAGCCAGGTGGCGGGCAGCATGGTGCGGATCACAGGGTCTTCATTGTACTCCCTGGCGATGATCAGCCACATGTCGAGCCCTTCCCGGCGCATGAGGTCGGGCAGCAAGTATTTGATTCGCTCTTCGAGCCAGCGGTCAATGACTTCGGCCTGCTCTCTTTGGGTGAGGATTTTGGGGACTGACATGTCCTGCGCCAGCACCTGGCCAGCCATGATTACAGTAAAAAGGAGGGTAAGTACTTTCTGCATATTTCATCGTTTTGCGAAAGCTGATGAAAAACTGCAAATGAGGCAAAGAAAATTGTTTGGGTGGGGAGGGGGTTGTTCGGCTCCTGGCCAATTTTGATTAGGGTACGAGTCAAAGCCTCGCACCAGCGTTCGCTGCTATTGGATAGTGCGGCTGCTCGAAGCATCTCGGGGCGACTGCTCGGACCGTCGGGGCGAGCAGTTGCCCATTGTCTGAACTTGGTGCCTTGCAGGCTTTTCACCCGGTAACCGACAGATATAATGACGTCCAGATCATAAAAATTTGTGGGTTTGGTAGAAAAATCGGAAATCCCGATTTTTCTCATGGATGTTTCCCGGGTTAGTTCACCTTCTTTGTAAATATTCAGGATATGCTCATTAATGGTCGATTTGCCTTTTTGAAAAAGTTCGGCCATTTGCTCAAGAGTTAACCAAACTGTTTCATTCTCCAAGCGAGTTTGAATGCTAGTCTTGCCATCTTCAGTTTGATATATGATGATCTCCGAACTCATTAAGCTCCTGTTTTTTAAGTTCTGATTCTTTCACTGCTTGAAAGTACTTTTTCTTTTCTCTAAAAATACCATTTACAACTCCCAATGTGAACGATAATAAATGGTTTCACTTTCAGTATGCCTATGCTTTGGAACGAAACACCTAATTGTCCCTGATCCTTTTTTCGATTACCACTGACGTTTATGATCCCTGCCGTGGTAGGCAGGTGCCATTTTTTCTTCATGGCAAAACTACTTCTGCTTGTCTTAGCGCCAGGTTGAAACTCAACGCTGAAAAAAATCGCCCCGATGGGGCTTTGTGGTGCCCTTCGGAACATGTGGAACAGGGGGGAAATACCGCCAAATTATCTTCTGCTTGTCTTAGGTGATGTTTTCATTCTCTTCCCTTTGTTCTTTGAATTTATCAAGGTAGGGACTCATTATTTCATTGATCCTTCTGATTTGACTTTTTTCTAGTTCTCTAAATGATTTTGATTTTAGATGTGGTTCATCTCTTGAATCTTGAATTAACTCAGTTAATATTTCTTTAATTACTTCTTCCTTTGTCAATCCAAGAATTGATAAGTTTAATTTTCCACTTAGCATTTCCTTTCTTACGGGTCTTGCAAATCTTGATGAATGTGGAGCTTGACCAAGAAAATGAACTATT
This sequence comes from Imperialibacter sp., assembly GCF_040222385.1. Taxonomy (GTDB): domain Bacteria; phylum Bacteroidota; class Bacteroidia; order Cytophagales; family Cyclobacteriaceae; genus Imperialibacter. The sequence continues at coordinate 18,879 of NZ_JAVKDF010000023.1, read as the reverse complement.
TTGATCCCTGAGATCCAATGGTCAGGTATAATCCTAAAGAGGACTTTGATATCCTTATGACTCACAGGATAACTCCCATTTTCTTTCAACTTATCAAAGACAATCTGCATTTTTAATTTTACTATTACCTAACGGCCGCATAGATCTCAGCTGCACTCCGTACTAGCATTTACATTCCATTAGTTGCATAGTGGGGTCGAAGGCAAAATTCTTAAAGTTTGTCTTAAGTAAACTATCATTTTGGGCCTCCATTTCCTAGCTTTTTATTTCGCAGCAAAAGCAATCTCGCACCTCTCCTTTTCCAGCAGCGACATCACGTTTTCGAGCTGAAAAACCTTTTTGGTCTCCTGCATCCTCTCGGCGGCTTCTTTCTTCAGGTCTTTTCTGTGAATGGCTTCCACAAATCGTCTGACCTCCTCTTTGTCGGACAGAATGAGCGGAGGAACGGTGGTCAGCTTGTCGTTGTCCTCTTTGGCTACCATGGTAAAGTAGCTGTTGTTGGTGTGCTTCACCACGCCGTCTTTTACATTTTCGGCTATCACGTGAATGCCTACTACCATGGAGGAATTGCCCACGTAGTTGATGGACGCCTTTAGCGACACCAGGTCGCCCACTTCCACCGGCTGCAGAAAGTCGACCGTGTCTACCGACACCGTGACACAATAGGCACCTGAGTGCTTGGTAGCGCAGGCATAGGCTACTTTGTCCATCAGAGATAGCAGGATACCCCCGTGGATTTTGCCTCCAAAGTTGGCATAAGAAGGGATCATGAGTTCGGTGATGGTGACTTGCGAATAGGCGACAGTTCTGGGATGCATACGATTTTTGTAAGTGTGAGGTAAGCAGGCCCACGGCTTTGGCAGGCTACCGCTGGCACTCAACTTTACACCCAAATTAACTAATATTCTTTCCGCAAAAAATATTTTGTTACGCCGCAAATCAACGGATCGGGCAAAGGCATATCTTTCCATATTTATACACAGTCAACCACTAACCCCGAATGAAAAAGCTCGCTCTTCACTGGCAGATTATTATTGGCATGATTGCCGGAGTGCTGGCAGGACTTTTGGCCGGATCTCTTGGCACCTCTGCCTTTATCAAAGTCTGGATAAGCCCGTTCGGTACCATTTTCATCAACCTGCTGAAGCTGATCGCCGTGCCTTTGGTGCTGGTGAGCCTCATTGTGGGCATGAGCAACCTGAAAGACATCAGCAGGCTTAGCAGAATGGGCACGAAGACCTTTGTTTTGTTTCTTCTCACCACCATTATGGCCATCACCATTGGCCTGCTCACTGTTAACATCATCAATCCCGGGCTTTCTTTCTCCCCTGAAAAGCGGGAAGAGCTGAAGTCGATGTACTCTTCCAAGGTAGAGGAGCGAAGTGCCATGGCGCAGGATTTTCAAACGAAGGGGCCACTGCAATTTGTGGTTGACGCCGTGCCGGAGAACCTGTTTATGTCGCTGGGCGATAACAAAAGAATGCTACAGGTGATTTTCTTTGCCTTGCTTTTTGGCGTAGCCATGGTGATGCTGCCCGAAAAACAGACGGATACTGTCCGTAAGTTTTTTCTGGAAGCCAATGACATTGTGCTGAAAATCGTGGACATCATCATGAAGTTTGCTCCCTATGGTGTGTTTGCGCTAATGGCAGGCATGGTGGCCGATTTCTCAAGCGGCGGTGGGGTGATCGAGCTTTTTCAGGCACTGGGGCTTTATTCTTTTGCTGTGATTTTTGGGCTTTTCATGATGCTGCTTCTCGTGTACCCGTTGATGCTCAAGGTTTTTACCAAAATCCCGGTGAAAAAGTTCTACCAGGATATTTTGCCCGCCCAGATGCTGGGCTTCAGCACCAGCTCGAGTGCAGCGGCACTGCCCGTAACGATGAAGTGCAGTGAAGAAAAGCTGGGGCTGAGGGAAGAGGTAACGAGCTTCTGCCTGCCCATAGGCGCCACCGTGAACATGGACGGCACGAGCCTCTACCAGGCCGTGGCGGCGGTTTTTATTGCGCAAGCTTTTGGGGTTGACCTTAGTCTTGGCCAGCAGTTGACGATAGTGGTTATGGCTACGCTGGCTTCCATTGGAGCCGCTCCTGTGCCGGGTGCTGGCATGGTGATGCTGATTGTTATTCTGCAAAGTGTAGGACTCAATGCCGAGGGACTGGGGCTTATTTTTGCTGTCGACAGAATACTCGACATGTTTCGCACGGTGGTCAACATCACAAGCAATGTGACCGTGGCGGCTATCGTTGACCGAATGGAATACAACCAAACCTAAACATCATTTGTTATGTTTGAGGAAGTATTGGCTTTACTTCCGAAAACAGTAATAATGACGCTCAACAAGTACCTTACCATTCTCCGGCTGGTTTACATCTCGCTGATGTCTACCCTGGCCCTTTTCACGGCGGTTTCCTTCTTTGTGTTTTTCACCGGCGAGGGGTCAACGATCATTCCCACGGGACTGCCCAAATATGCTATCCTCGCTGTGGCGCTGGCGGCATTGGCAGGATGGACTTTTACAGGGAAGCTGCTGAAGACCGACCCGAACATTCCCTTGCAGCAAAGGCTGCAGTCGTGGTACAACTACAAGGTGATCAGAGGGGCTGTGCTGGAAACAGTTGGGCTGATTGGCGTGGTGGGCTCTATCGTTACCTACGATGCCATGTATTTCCTGGCTCCTATCTTCATTTTTGGTATTTTATTCACTGTTTTGCCATCGGAACGACGCATCCAGATTGACCTGGCCCTGAGTGAGGAAGAAATGGAAGAGTTGAAAAAATTGAATCAATAAAGCTTATTGTGGCGGGCAAAGACCATCTGTATTTTATCATTCATAAGCCTTACGGCGTGCTGAGCCAGTTCACCGACGAGGACGGCAATCCGGGTCTGGGCACCATATTCAAGCTGCCGAAGGACGTGTATCCCGTTGGTCGGCTCGATACCGACAGCGAAGGACTCCTGCTGCTGACTAACGACAAAGGACTGAATGCCCGGCTGCTCCACCCCAGCAATGAGCATAAGCGCACCTACTGGGTAGAGGTGGAAGGCGTGGTGGATCATAAGGCGCTGGAGGCGCTGGCCAAAGGTCCCGTGATCAGGATCAAAGGCAAGGAGCACAACAGTTTGCCTATTGAAGCAAAAGTGATAGCCAGCCCTGAAGAATTGGAGGAAAGAAACCCACCGGTGAATCACCAGAAATACCCGAACACTACCTGGCTGGAGCTGAAGCTCATTGAGGGAAAGAACAGGCAGGTGCGGCGCATGACGGCGGCAGTGGGGCACCCCACGCTTAGGCTGGTGAGGGTGGCCATTGAGGAGCTGAGCCTTTTTCCGTTGAAATCGGGAGAAATAACGCAGGTGTCGGGGAGTGTTTTGATGAGAAAGTTACATTTGGGGTGATGGTCAAGTAGCTGATTTAGCCTAAAATCATGGCTCTGAAAAGATTTATCTATCTTTTGACCTTTTTGCCCTTAAGCCGGGCTGGCTCCTACTTTTTCATGCCGTTCCCGGATGGGACAAAAAGTAGGCAAAAGTCAACGAAAAATTAACGCACAAGCCAAAAACCCGCACCTGCCGCCATTTTTCGCCCACCCGCCCTGGTGGGCACGATTCATATTAATGATCTGTCTTTAGATGAAATTAAGTGAGCTAAAGCTTTTTCATCGGCCCTTTGGTTTTTAATATTGGGTAGGAACGTTCAACTGGCATTCAATGAAATAGGGCAAGATGAATAATCTCCCTCACGACGTCAATGGAAAATAACTTTAGACCTCCGTACATTGCTTACCACCATGCCGAGAGCCGCAAATGAAAACTAACTTCCCCGCATCATTTTCAAACAGGCTGCAAGTGCAAATGGGAGCCGAAGCATCTACGCTTCTTGATGCTTTGTCTACCACCTCCCCTACCTCTATTCGCATCAACCCCAATAAGTTTCATACGCCGGTGAAGCTGGAAAAAGTGCCATGGTCATCTCATGGCTATTACCTGGAAGAAAGGCCTTCTTTCACTCTTGATCCTTTGATGCATGCCGGGGCCTATTATGTGCAGGAGGCCAGCTCTATGTTTCTGGAAGAAGTGGTGAAGCAAACTGTCGATCTTACCCAACCACTGAGGGTACTTGACCTTTGCGCTGCGCCGGGTGGCAAATCGACCCTGCTTGCCTCGCTCCTCAACAAGGAGTCGATGCTCGTATCGAATGAGGTCATTAAAAGCAGGGCGGAAATTCTAGCTGAGAACCTGACTAAATGGGGAGCGCCCAATGTGGTGGTGAGCAACAACGACCCGCGGGACTTCGACAGGCTGGAAGGCTTCTTCGATCTAATTGTGGTGGATGCCCCGTGCTCCGGTGAAGGTTTGTTCCGAAAAGACCCCAATGCCATCAACGAATGGTCGCCTGACAATGCCCACCTCTGCTCCGACAGGCAGCGAAGGATTTTGATGGACGTGTGGCCGGCACTGAAACCAGGCGGCGTGTTGATATACAGCACCTGCACCTATAATCCGGCAGAAAACGAAGGGAATATCCAATGGCTTTCAGAACAAACACAGCTGGAAGCGCTGCCTCTGGAGGTAGATCCTGTCCTGCAAATCAAAGAAGTTGAAGCCGCCAACAATATCGTCGGGTATCAGTTTATGCCTCACCTGGTAAAAGGAGAAGGCTTCTTTGTCTGCGCTGTGAGGAAGCTGGATGGCGAGGAATGGCAAGCTCCGAGAAAAGACAAGTTTCCGTTGACCCCAACCGGCAAAAAGGAACAGGCGGAGGTATCACCCTGGTTGACCGATGAACGGGATTTCTTCCAGCACTACGAAAACATCCTGGCTTTGCCGGTAGGAGGCAATGCGGCGTGGGGCGCTGTGATCCGGGAGCTTCGGATTGTGCAAGCCGGTGTGCTGGTGGCTGAGATCAAGAAAAAGAACCTGGTACCTGCTCCGGCCCTGGCGCTCTCCACCATTTTCAGGAAAGACACCTTCCCCACCTGGGAGCTGGAACTTCGCCAAGCCCTGCAGTACCTCCGCAAAGAAGAGTGGCCCATCGATAGAGAGAAAGACGGCTGGCACCTGATTTGCTATGAGCAGTTGCCCCTGGGTTGGGTCAAACGGATTGCTACCCGGTTTAACAACTACTATCCGCTACATTGGCGGATAAGGATGGAGTTGCCGGGGGAGTTGCCTGGAACTGGATTATTGTGAAATGCGAACTGGTTGTCCTTTAAGGATAAACTGTCCAACAAACATTAAAAATGCATACCTTTTAATGTCTACCCTGGTTTTGGCATTAAAAAGAAGGTTGGCACCTGATGTGCTACCAGCAGTTGCCCCTTGGGTGAACCAAACCGATTGCTACCAGGTTCAACAACCACTATCCGCTGCATTGGAGAATCAAGATGGAGCTGCCTGCGGAGTTGCCGCAGTTTGGTTTGTTCGATGTGGTTAGTTAAGGAAGGTGAGAATTTGCCGAGTTGAGGGCAAGGCCCTGTGTGAAGACACACATGAAATAGCCATGAGGAGTACCACACCCAGCGGAATGAATAGAGCCATTTAGACAAGTGATTTTCATTCTCAAAGGGTTTGGGCTATTCCATCTGGCCGCTAAAAATTAAATTTTATACAGATGAAAACCGCTGTGAAAACACACATAAAAACGGCTTTGGCAGGAAAAATGGACTGCTGGTAGCACTTTGGCTACCAGCAACCAAAAACCGAACAACTATTTGATTGAATCGCCTTTGTAGACAGTCATTTCCAATAGCTCATATTGCTTGCCTATTTCTTCAGGATCAGGGCCTGGTAAGTGCCTTAAATGCCTGTCGAAAAATGAGGTGGTTAGCTTAGTGACAATTTCCATTCCCTGATAGGGATCGATATCGCCAGTGCCAGCAAGAGATTGAACGGGAATCATAAAGGGTATATCCATGAAGTTTGGATGCCCTGATTTCAGGAGCTTGCTTTCGTAGAAGTAGTCGGTACTCTTGTTGAGGTAAATATGTGAGTTAACATCTTCATGCTCTGCAGGCCAATCAGCGGAAACATAGAGGAAAGGGATATGGTAGGTGCTATCGATCGTGTTGCCCCATGAAATGCCATCCAAATTTGCGGCTGCCTTTATCCGGCTGTCTGTAGTGGCCACTACCCCGGATGCTCCACCTCCTACTGAATGCCCAAAAACGCCTATTTCATTCAGATTCAGTTTACCTTTCAGTGCACCGTCGGTGTTCCACTTTTCCAGCAGATCCAACGTATATATCAAGTCTTCAGCCCATCGATCATTTACTCCGGCCATGAAATAATTCTTTGACGCCTCCCGCACAATAGGATGCCTTTCCTCATAAGTAAGGTCACTTTTAAAGGCTTCAATCAGCGGCTCCACCACTGGCTGGGATTCGGCAGAAATTTCGTTCTGGAAGTCATAATCAAAGTACTTTACCCTGCCATCCGGAAAAGTAGCCCCAAGGCTTTCGTAGGTATGATTCATGTTGATGATCACATATCCCTGGCTGGCCACCTCGGTCAACAAGGCATAGTATCCCGTTGCTTTTGACCCATACCCATGAGAAAAAATCAACACAGGGAAGGGCCCATCCGCTATCGGAATATCCGGATAGGCGTAAGTTTTTACCCGATCAAGGTAATTGAGCGCAGAAGGTGGCAGGCCATACTTAACAGAGAAGCCAGCCCGGCTTCCTTCATCTACATACTTCTCGCCTTTCAGCGATGAGACTTCCACATCGCTTGGATACCAGATTTTATACATTAGTTCTCGCTTATCGGTAGCATCTTTGGTGATGATCTCATCCCGCTCAGTTTGCACGTAAACCAATTCTGCACCCACGCTGTAAGGGCCCCGTGGTTCCGGCAAGGAGAAAACAGGGAGGAGCTTTGGGAGTGCCCAACCCGGTAGTAGCAAAACAATCAACCCCAAATACCCGACCACCCTAACAAAGGACACACGGGCAGAGTCAGTAGCATCAACAGCTTTCACCCTCCATCCCACGATAAGCGTAAGCAGATAGGCGGGAAACATTTGCCAGCGCCAGCCTTCTACGGTCAGGTGCAGGGCCAGCAACGCCCCGAGAAATGCTAAAACGTAGTTAGCCCGAACGTGCCGGACAAGCGGTCTCTTGACGAAAGGCAGTATGGATACAACCAGCAAAAGGGTAATCTCGAAAGTTCTCATGCACCAGTTAAGTTTTGTAGGACAAAAATGTTTTTAGCAAAACTAGGGCGAGGGTGGTTCAGATGCGATGTTAAATCCGTGCGCAAACTCGTTATCCGTCGACCAAACCTAACATCGATATCAGCTATTGCCGAAAAATGGGATTTTGCTGGCCCGGTAAGAAGAGTTTTGGCATTAAGAAAAGGGTTGGCACCTGATGTGCAGCAGCAGCTGCCCCCTGGATGAACCAAACCGACTGCTACCCGTTTTAACAACTATTTTCCTCTACTTTTGAGGATAAGTATTGAGCTGCCGGAAGATTTAACTCACTCATTTTTGAACCACCATGCTTAAAAAAATCAATTTCAAACTTGCCGTCCACGCCATGATAGCCCTGCTGTCGCTTGTTTTGGTGTATCACCTCATCATCATCACCGGTCTGATTCCTTATGAAGCCACCTGGGGTGGGCGACTGCAAAACAGGGAACAAATGCTGCGGTTTGAAACTGTCAGCATTGTGGTGAACCTGTTTATTCTTACCGTCATCCTGATCAAAGGAGGCTATTTGAAGCTAAAACTGCCAGCAATAGTGCTGAAGGTCTTGCTTTGGGCGTTTGCTGTGCTTTTCGCTCTCAACACCGTAGGGAACCTGGCCTCCACCAGCGTGCTTGAACTTATCATTTTCACCCCGCTGACGGCAGCTGCGGCTGTCTTTTGTGCGAGGTTGGCGGTGGAGCGGCAAAAAGCTTAACTGTGATCTTGCAAAGGCGTCATTTCGTAGTGCCGCTGGATCTCTTGTTTAAATACTAACAGTTACCTCCTCAGGTTTTGTCCAGTTCCAGGCATACCAAACAATTACCATTGTTGTCACAATCTCTATACTTCCAAAAAACAGATAATATGATTTGGGAGTCGCAACAAACATGGTCAAAATCATAATCACAGTTTTTATAGAACCTGCGATAATATTGGCCCAGCGATTAGCTGTGTGTTTCAGCAGTCGGGAAAGAATGACCATTGCTATTGGTATCTCCATTAGGATGGCTCCACTTAACAAGAATTTCTCATTCATCTCAATGCTATTTACTGTTCCTGTCAAATATTGGCTCAGCAACCCGGAATCCATGAGTCCCACGACATCACAATACAGATAGTTTAGCGTAACGAATATCCAGAGAGTTGAAAGAAGTGTCCCTTTATCAGTATTGTCAAATGTCTTCATTTTTCAGTTTTTTATATGTTGTCTGCTGCGCTAACTGTGAATACAAATGGCGCTTTCATGTCCGTCCCGTAGGCGGAATGCTTCTTCTAGTTGTTAAGAGCTTTTGTTCCTCCTCACTATTTTTACAACCCGACCGTATATGATTTCCGCTAAACTCCAGTCATATCCATCAAAATTGGTTGTATTGTTAAACTGAATGACCACCGTGTCGATGTCTTTGAGGTATTTGGCAATACTTTGGTAGCCAGGGAGCAGACCTGTATGTTCATAAACGTAAATAGAGGAATAGATTTCCTGTTCACCTTCTTTGAACACCGACCCATCGTTCAATGCCCTCAGGAATTTGCCCACGTCCTCAGCCGTAGCTATCATGGAGCCTGCAGGGTTTATAAATTCATTGTACTTTAGATCGTCTTCATATCCTACGTAGTAGCCGCTCATCACCTCGTCTGTATTCACTTCACTAAGTAAACTGTATGTATTGTTCAGCCCAAGTGGCATCAAAATTTCTCTTTTGATATATTGGTGATGACTATATCCCAGTGTGTTATCAAGGATTTCGCCTATCAACAGATAATTCGTATTTGAATAGCCATAACTTTCATCGGGCCCAAAGTCGGCAGGCTTATCCAGCACCAACGCAAGATTTTCACTATTGGCTTTCGGCGGATTCACCCAATAGCCAGCGGTGCGGGAAAAATCGGGAATACCACTTCGATGCTGCACCATCATTCTCAGGGTAATTTTATTGGCATTTTCAATTCGTTCCGCAAGCGCTGGAAAGTACTCAGCGAGAGTCATATCCAACGACAACTGTTTATCATTAACCAATTTTGCCACAGCCACAGCCACATATAACTTGCTAACACTGGCAATTTTGAATAAAGCTTTTGGGTCGGCAGGAATTTGATTTTTCCGGTCGTGCCAGCCTGCGGCATAAAAGGCTGGTGGCTTCCCAGCCTGATCCACGTAAACGATCATTCCATCAAACCCGTGATCAATCCCTTCCTCTAATTGTTCTTGAACCGTCTCAGGTAGTGGTAAAATCCAGGCCTTTACCAAAATCCATGGCACGAAATACAAGGAGCCGATGCTTGCCGCAATCAATACTATTCTTACGATTCGTTTTGCTTGTTTCTTTTCCATCATGTCATTTTTTCGGAAGGGCGCACTTGTCCCATTTAAATCCATCCCAATTCTTTGACTGTCTTTTCACTTTCCGTTATGCCTGTATGCAACGTTTCCTTTGGCTCAAAGAGCAGGTTAAATACAATTTCCCCGTTTGTGTGCGGTCGGTGTTCCACTCCTTTTGGCACAATCAGGATTTCACCTTCTTTCACTTCAACTGTTCTTCCATCCCTAAAGTCCATCAAAAGAGTGCCTTTGAACACCATAAAAAGTTCGTCTTCATTTTCGTGGCTATGCCACACAAAGTCGTCCTTGAGTTTGCATAGTTTGACATATTGCCCATTGAGTTCTCCAATAATGTGAGGAGTCCATTGCTTTTCAAACAATGAAAACTTCTCCATAATGTTGATAGAATTGATTTCCTGCATGGTTTCTTACATTTTATTTGTCAATACTTCTATGATTTTGACACTTCACGTTGCACACGAACGGCATTAGAAGCTTTGGCTTAATTTTTCTTGTACGTCAGTTTTATCGATTTTCTTCAGAAGAAGTAGTGCGATAATCAATAAAGGTAGAAATATAACTATTGGAGCAACTGACGCATTTTCTGGTTCTTGCGTCACCTGGCTTTGTAGGTTAGGTAGATTTTGAAGTGAAAAGGAGAAATTAATTAACGCATGCGTGATTGCGATAGGAATCAGTTTGTTGGTTTTAAGCAATACTACGCCAAAGAAGAAACCGATAAATGTGGCAAAAACAACCTGGACTAATACAGGCAATAGTGCCCCGTATTTTAAATAATTGATGAGGTGAAATAGGCCAAATGCGAGCGAAGGAATAAAAATGCCTAAGAACATTCCTGATTTTCGGTTGACGTATTTCTTGAGGTAAAACGATTGTAAAACACCTCTAAACAACAGCTCTTCTGCAAAACCCACTGCCAAACAGCTAAGTAATAGTAGGATTAGGTTTGGTAGTTCTATTTTCGTTAGATCAGTAGCTATTACAGAGGCAAGACCTAGTAGTATGATGTAAACAGGAATTGCGGTCAAATATTTATGCTTCCAATTATAACTGGCAGAGAGCCCTGCAAGAACAGCCAAGTTCCATTTTTTTATGAGCGAGAACCCCAATAGCATTAACACGCTCATTTTCGCCAATAGGTTTATATATTCAGCATGAAAGTCGGACAAAGAACATTTTAGCAGCAAGCCTTCAAGTGGAACCATAAAAGCTAAGCCTACTACGAACAGCACGATGACTGTAAGGAAAAAGGGAGAAATAGTTTTGATGTCTTTCATTACGATTTTTTTAATCTAGTTAAATACCACCCTTGATAATGAGGGCTAACTGTCAGTATTATCAAAGCCGGTTAACAAATCGCCTGAATGAGCTCACAAATAATGGCTGCTCTTCCATGTATCCTTCATGAGCACTGTTTTCCAGGATCACCATTTCCTTGTCCGTAAAATCAGGTCCGCCAATACTATTAAATGCATCAAATCCCATTTCAATGGTGTTGACCCCGTCGTGTCTTCCCCAGATGACCATTGAGGGTATCTTGATCTTTGCCATTTGAGGGCTGAGATTTAGCGCTAATACATTAAAATTTGGTCTGAGATATCCGCCATTAAAAAATATGGACAATGACAGATAGGAGTTCATTGCTCCCAAAGCGCCGACTTCTGGTCCCTGTACCTCCTGATTGGGGTCTTTGCGATAGGCATTTGTATTGGTTAAGTAGGCATCGTATTTGAAATAATTTTCCTTAATAGTCATGTCATGAGCAGAAGCGCACCAGTTATATGCTTCTGTCCAATAGCCCACGTCAATACCTGCATTAATTTGCTTTTGGGCGTATTCTTTCACAAACACGACCGATTTCGGTATGCCTTCAAGCAGGTTGTGCCCGCTATCCATACAGATGAATCCGGCTACCTTTTCCTGATAATTGCCAGTACTCAAATAAGCACTACCTAAGGCACCGCCCCAGCTGATGCCGTAGAAGACAATCCTGGGGCTGTTGTGTCTCAGTTTGATGCTTTCAACCACTAAATCAAGGTCTTCCAAAAATTGATCAACAGTGAAAGTGGCTTGGTCAGGATTGCCCTGCGAAAGTCCGGAACCACGCTGGTCCCAATAAACAAAAGCATAGTCCTCCTCAAGCTCTTTTGAAACGGGCATAAAAGAAGGAAGGGAAGCACTTCCGCCCGGTCCGCCGTGCAGGAAGAGGATGAAAACCCCGGACTCAATGTTTCCTTTTACAAAGACCGGCATTTCGGCTCCCGCATTTTTGATAAAGAAGTGATCTCCATCGTAGAAACTTTCCTTTTCACAGGAGCCCAGGACAAACAGAACTAAACATGCGAGCACTTGAATTAAAGTTCTCATAGTGATTGTCTTTTGAATTTATAAGTAAGACCAACCTTGGCCGCAGCATGAGGAAGGAATATGTGATTGAAGGATGACTGTAAGTAGGCCTCTACCCCAGCATGAAAAGTCCAGGGCAGATTCATTTTCCTTGTTCCATCCCAACCAATCAAAAAGGATGAGGTGGGCATAAAATGTGAGTGGCCCCAGTTGGCTGCCATTTCAAGTCCACCTTCAGAAGATATTTGATACATAGTGCCCACAGCAAAAGCGTGCATATATCCTGCCCCCAGATTCAGATCAACGAAGAAAGATTTAACAGGCAATCGGGCGCCAATACTAGATTTGAGAAACAGTGCGGTATTGTTCCAGCGGTGCCAGTAGCCTCCCAATTCTGAGTCCCAGTGAATGGTTACCCAGTTCTTCTTTGCCAACGTATAGTCGACTCCCATACTCAGGCCCGGATGAAGCACCAATTCCCCGAAGTAATCCAGCTTCAAGGCGACCTTGTCGTTGTAGACGAATTGGGAGAATGGAATTTGTTTTTGGCTTCTTTCATTGCTTACCGAATTGAACTGGGTATTGGATTGGCTAAATGAATTGATGCCAGCGACCAAACTCAGGGTCAGGAGTAGTAACTTTTTCATTTGTTTAATTGGTTAAGTTCAAGTGATAGCAAGAGTAACGGGAATTCTTCAGGCCGTAAAATGAATGTGCCCGGGGTATAGTTAGCTGTGATTGATACCCCTGACAATGTGAAAGAGGCAAACTTCACAGGGATGGTGGATTTACTCACAATAAATGCGTAGGTCGTCCCACGAGTAGCTTTGCACGCCAATAGAAGGCTGGTTTTAATTTAGAATCGGTAACCAACATTTGCTTGAAAAGCGAGGTTCATACCGAACTCATCAAACAGTTTTTGAGTGCCGAGGTAGTTTTTGTATGGGTTCTCAGTGCGTTTGCTATGAGTGAAAGTGCCAAGATTGATGTTTGTTCCGAGATAAACCCCTTTAAACAAGCTGATTTGCATACCATACCCCCCACCTAAGAACAGGTATTGATAAGTGGCAGGATAGTATGTTTTTCTCAATTGATTGACGTAGGCTCCAGAAATGATCAGAAACAGGTTGAATTTGTTACCTGCTCCGTTTGGAAAGTACTTATAGTTGAAATTCCCGCTTACGACTCTTTGGTTTTTTACAACAAACGGATAGAACCCAACACCCAATTCGAACTGACTTTTTTCTTTATAGAATGATGCACCCGGAACAAGTCCAACCGTGTTTATTTCAGTGTTATAGCTTGAATTCAAAGCGAAACCCCAACTATTACCTGGCGAGTCAATTTTTTGAGCGCTGCTTAGGTAAGGAATCAGGCTTGCTAGTAGAATGATAAAGAAATGTTTCACAATATTCATTTCAATTATTGGACTGTTCCTTTTCTAAAGCTTTGACGATCCTGTTGTATACCTGTTCCAATTGAAGCCAGAACAGCTCATTGCTGCTGGTATTAACGAACTGAATAACCACCGCATCTATGTCGCTGTGATAGCGTGCGATACTTGTGTAGCCGGGCAACCAACCCGTATGTTCGTATTGGTATACAGAAGAATAAATTGCTTGCTCATCGTCGGTGAGCAGTGTACCGTCAATTAATGCCCGCAAGAAGACTCCCACGTCCTCTGCAGTGGCCACCATGGAGCCACCGGGCTGAATGAAATCATTGCCCTTGATATCAGGCTCATATCCTTTATTATACCCACTCATTACATCTTCTATATCCACCTCACTAAGCAAACTGTGGGTGTTGTTTAGCCTTAGCGGATGGAGAATTTCATTTTGGATGTATTGGTGATGGCTGTAACCCAACGTTCGGTCAAGTATCTCTCCGATCAGCCAATAATTGGTGTTGGAATACTTATGTTTTTTATCTGGTCTAAAGTCGGCAGGTTGACCCATCACCAGGGTGTAGGTTTCACTATTGTCCTTGAACGGATTGTCCCATGGGTAGGCATCAATGAAATCAGGTATACCACTGCGATGTTGTAGCAACATTCTCAGGGTAATCTGATCTGAATATTCAATGCCTTCAGCGAGGTCTGGCAGAAGCTTTGTCAGCGTATGATCCAAAGACAACGATTGATCAGCAATCAATTTGGTGGTAGCAGCGGCTATGTAGAGCTTACTAATGCTCGCAATTTTAAACAACACATGGGGATCAGCAGGAACCTGGTTTTCTCTATTCTTCCATCCGGCGCTGTAAAACGAAGATATTCCTGATTGATTGACATAAACTACAATACCATCAAACCCACGATCGATCGCTTTATCCACTTCTTCCTGAATCGTACCAGGAAAGAAAATCAATTCCTTGTTACATCCTGTGAAGAGCACGAGAGATAGTATAGCCCCGATCGTTACATTTCTTAACTCTTCTATTTTAAGTTGATTTTTCATATGCTATACAAACCGAAGGGCTCACAATCCCGCCACTCAATATGCTGCTTGAATTTTAGCCTCAAATTTTTCGGAGCCGTCACTCAAGGTTAGTGTTGATTCTGTCATTTTTATTACTAAATCTTGCATGCCACCATTGCGGTGCCCGTCAATAAAGAATTTGTTTTCGCCCACAGGAACAAGCGCCACCTTTATCACATGGCTTGTTTTGACGGCATCATCCATGAACATTCCCTGGATTTTATTTGCAGCATTTACAACGATGACCATTCCTATATCAACTGCTTCAAAGTGAAACCTGATGTGCACGTTTTTAACTTCCTCACCGGCAATTTTGTAGATATTGTACGAATGAAATGCACAGGCATGGTTGACAAAATTTGCCCACATGCCTTTTAGCTGATCCTGCCCCTGTTGGGTACCTAAGAAGCCTCTCATTTGTTCGTTGCCGTAATCTGAAAGTCCTTCAAACTGCTGCGTACTCCATGCTTTGGCGAAAAACAGTGCTGTTTCACTGGCTTCATTCTTCTCGCTTGCATCTTTGGCAAATGCATAAGTAAAAACCGACCAGGGTGCTTCACCAGTTGTTTCTAAAAAGTACTTTCCGCCTTCATTTTTAATGAGGATGGTGTGGTCGTCGTCCAACTGAAACGCTTTGTCTTTGGTGAAACTACCAGCACTTATTTGAGTCGGTACAGGTGTGAGCTCGACAGGTTTGCCTAATAGTAGCGCTACCATTTTATCTGTTATTTCACCTTCAACGAAGGAGACGTTCCCCTGAAATTCATCTGTTACTGGGTTAACAGACGTTGCGTTCGACAGAATGATCACCTTTATGTCCTGTGCTGGCAGTGAGCCCATCATGGAGACATACCCAGGGAGGAGGCCGCTATTGTAGACCCACTTTTCTCCTTCTTTTTGATCAGTAACCCAACCCAACCCTGAGGCCATCTCATTCACTCCCATTGATTGAGAACGGGTGTACAACTGAGCTACTGAGGTTGGCTCCAAAAGTGTTCCATTGTCCAGCGCCTGCATAAACTTGTATAAATCAATAGTGGTGGACGTCACGTCGGCGGCACCCATGAGCCAGGAAGTGTGGAACGGCGTAGTAAATCTTTCGAATGTTTCCATACCTAAGCCAAAATAGGGGTAGGCCATTTGGCCAACATTTTTAAAGGTAGTGGCGGCTGTATTTTTCATGCCAGCAGGTTTGAATACAGCTTGCTCCATAAAGTCGGCATAGGAAGTGCCGCTTACCTTTTCAATAATATTGGCAAGAAGTAGGTAGCCAAAGTTGTTGTACTCATAAGCGGTGCCCGGTTCAAAATTCAACTTCGAATCTCTAAACTTTTCTAAAAGCTCATCGATCGTTACCTCCTCTATTCCGGGCATCAGGCCGTTGCCTGCATCGTCCACTCTACCAATATTGGCTTGCATGCCGGAGCTATTATTCAACAAGTGCTGGATGGTGATTTGGTCTGAATACTCGGGCATAAAATGGGGAAAGTAGGTGGAGAGCGGCGTTTCTAAAGTGAGCTTTCCAGCTTCTACCAGCTTCATGATGCCTACTGCGGTCAATGATTTTGTAAGTGAGGCGATACTGAAGATCGATTTCTCTGAGTTCGTTCTGCCTTCTTCCAAATCGGCATAGCCAAAGCTCTTTTGGTAAATGATCTTGTCGTTTTTGCTGACTAATACATTGCCTACAAAGCGATTGTATTGCGTATAGCTTTCGAATAATTCATCCAACTTCCCCTCCAATTCTTTCTTACCATCGGTTTGGGCAAATGACCCATGTCCGGCGGCTAGAATGAATGCAACAATGATTAACTTTTTCATTACCTGTCGTTTTAATGTTTGTGATAACTGCAACAACATTATAGCAGTTGGAGGGCACTAGAAAATGAATGTGACTAATGCCAGATAAAATGTTATCCAGGCTGGAAATGATGTGAAATAAGCCAACTTCACAGCGCTGCCTGGTTTAGTCACTAGAAAGGGAGCATTTGTCCCATGGCTGCCTTAGCCTCGTTTTAATTCCCTTTCTTTGACATGGAAAATCATCAACATGAATAAGAAATTAGAGGCGGTCATTCATATTTTGATTTGGGGAGTAGGCTATTTTATACTCTTACAAGCAACGTCAACCATAGGAGATTTCAGGAAGGAAACTGGCCCCTATTGGGTACCACTGTTGTTTGGCACGTTGATGAGTCAGCTGCTTTTTTACACGACTGCCTTTTACTTTGTCCCCAAATTCTTGCGATTAAAAAAGACAAAAACCTTAATCGGCTTAATAATTACTACTCTGTTCTCAATTGCACTGGTTGAGAGCTTTGTTGACTACAACTACCTGGTCAATTTCTTCTCAACAGCCAATGAAGGTTTCCAGATTTATTTCTACTACAATTTAATCGTGGGCTTCTTTGTTTTGCTTGTTGCCCTATCCTATGCGCTGCTCAAGTATTGGATCCGCAATGAAAAACTGAAAAGGGTATTGCTTGAGGAAAAACTATCCACAGAAATGGCTTTTCTGAAGTCGAAGATCAACCCACATTTCCTGTTCAATGTGTTGAACAGTTTTTACGCAAAATCTTTGAAGCACAATGTACCCGAGCTGGCAGACGGCATCGCAAAATTGGCCGAGCTGATGCGATACATGGTGTACGAAACCAATGCAGACAAGGTGGAGCTGGAAAAAGAAATCCATCACCTGAAAAACTTCATTCAGGTCTATCAATTGCGCATCGCAGAAGACGATGATGTGTATATCGATTTTGATGTGAAAGGAGATATAAAAGCGGTTAAGATTAGCCCGATGTTGCTTATTCCTTTTGTAGAAAATGCGATCAAGCATGGCGTAGTTCCTCATGCTAAATCAGCCATTGCCATATCATTGGAGATAAAGCAAAACCGGATGGATTTTAAAGTGACGAACTCCATTCACAAAGGAGCCAACGGAATTCAAGACAATTCCTCAGGCTTTGGACTCGATAATTTAAGAAAGCGACTTGCTGTTCTTTATCCCGATGCGCATACATTAAAAACAATGGAAGAAAATGGTTACTTTATCTCTTCACTAAGTTTACAACTTGACCAGGCACCATGATAGACTACGTAATTATTGATGACGAGCCTGCCGCTATCGAGGTGCTTCAAATTCATTTGAATACGGTTCCGTATATGGTGCTCAAAGCTTCTTTTCGAGACCCCATGGAGGCGCTGGACTATCTTCAGCAGCACAAAGTTGATCTCATCTTTCTTGACATCAACATGCCTAAGTTGTCGGGCATTAGTTTCCCCAAACTATTACAAAACCCTCCTTTAATAATTTTCACAACGGCCTATTCGGAGTATGCGCTGGAAAGCTATGAGCTCAAGGCAGTAGACTATCTTTTAAAGCCGATTCAGTTCGACCGATTGCTTCAAGCGATCATGAAAGTGAAGAGCGTGTTGAATCTGCACAGTGGCGGTCTATCCGCCAACGCTGAACCAGCTGCTGACGTGACTGAGCAGACTATTTTCATTAAAAGCGGTGCTGAATTTCACCAGCTGGCTATTAAAAACATCAAATACATTGAAAGCGATGGCAATTATGTGACTTTCCATACGGACGGCCGACCGATACTGGCCAGGTATAAATTATCTGAAGTACTGGAGCTACTTCCCCCTTCTCTATTTGTACGAATACATCGCTCCTTTGTAGTAGCGCTCATGCACATAGAAACAGTTAAAAGCCATTGTGTGGTCATCGACAAACATGAGCTGCCATTAAGCAGTACGTATAGAGAAGATTTTTTAGAAATAATCAACGGTAAAACTGGAGGGTAAGGTCAATGTCGGTCAACGTAATCAAAGTCACCTGACGGCCTCATTAGTTCTCAATTACCATTCAGATCGTCTTCTACGATAGCATAGTGATAATTGTCTTTCCATTCACCTCTTATTGGCAAAATTTTTCGATGCAGCCCCTCCCTTCTCATTCCCATTTTTTCTAAAACCCTGATGGATTTGATATTATCAGTCGCCACGCCAGCCTCTATTCTATGCAAACTAAACTCATTAAACCCTACACCTATCAGTAACTTGCCAAGCTCCGTTGCATATCCTTTACCCCAGCAGTTGGGAAGTAGCTTATAGTAAATCTCTCCCCTTTTGAATCGATCAAGAGACAATGTCATTCCCGCTATTCCGATAAATGCAAAGGTTTCCAACAATTCTATTTTCCAGAAATAAGATTTTCTGGGAGTCACTTTTTGGGCTTGAATCAATGGCGTTAAATACTCTTTGGTTTCATCAATATTTCTTGGAATTCCCAGCGTATTAAATTCATCTACCTCAGGAAAGGAGTGCAGATGATGAATGTCGTCCTGGTCGTCTAACGATATTTCAACAAGTCGTAATCTGGTCGATTGATAAGTCATTGCAAATTATTTTCAATAGCTGCGTTGTCGTTATCATATGTGAAGACACATATTAGAACGTCAACATTACCACTATTCTATCTTCCTCGCAGCCTTGTACTCACTTCCCTCATACCA